>JAUSAW010000012.1 GCA_030652335.1 Gammaproteobacteria bacterium | reverse complement strand
TATTTCAGTTATCCGATGTTGTCATTCGACTGACGATATGAAAGTCGCACCGACCAGCGCTGTGCTGCTCGGTGCGACTTGTGTAACGGTCAGTTATATTGCGTGCGATCAGCATCCAATCCGCTCAAGCCCTTCTTTGAGCAATCAAAGGGGTCTGCATCGCAATATGTTTCCGCATCTCAATTCTCCTGTTCAAAACCCAAAATCACTCTGCTTGTCAATCCGCCCACTCTGGTCGCGCTTGTCCATCAACCTGCCCGACTTTCTTTGCGCGCACTTTTTCGCATCCGCTGCCTGTACTGCGGCCCTCACTTATTGTTCGCCTTTTCCAACTCTTCCAATCAAAGCAATCAAAGGGGTCAGCATCGCATTATGTTTTCGCATCTCAATTCTCCTGTTCAAAACCCAAAATCACTCTGCTCTTCAACCCGTCCACTCTGGTCGCGCTTTACCATCGGTCTGCCCGGCTTTCTCTGCGCACGCCTCACACCGACTGCTGCACAGGTCATTTCGCTGAACCGCTCGCTTCCCAGCGGTTGCCCCTGAGTCAGTGCAAGCCGAATATCCGCTATCGCCGCATCATCCAGTTCACTACGGAACAGCCCGCGATACTCAGCCAGACGTTCTACCTCTTCCTTGCCCAGTGCCAGATACAGCGAATGCGGTGTGATGCGCTCGTTCGTTTGTCCCAATCCGTTATGCCGATAGCTTGACCACCGGTATTGCGCAGGGTCGTTCACCATGTTCGCGCGCACCGGGTTCAGTTCGATGTAGCGCATGCAGGTGAGCAGGTATTCTTCGGCCTGCACCAGGCTGGATTTGAATCTCCCTTCCCACAAGCTGCCCGTACGGCGATAGCTGCGGTTGATGTATTGCACGTAGCGCCGTCCGATGGATTGCATCATCTTGGCGATGCCTTCCGGTTTTGTTGAGGTCACCAGTAAATGCACGTGGTTGGTCATCAGTACATAGGCGTGAATGGCACAGTGCCAATCGCCAGCCGATTTCTGTAGCCAGTGGAGGTAGCAGTGATAATCCTCTTCGGCAAAGAAACACGGCTCGCGATTGATTCCGCGCTGCACGATGTGCTGCGGGACTTCGGCTAATTTAATGCGTGGGCGACGTGGCATGGTTTTGGGAAATTAAATGCGATGCTGACCCCTTTAGTTGTCAATAACTTCGTAGCGGGTCAGAAAATCCGTCGCCTGGGTGGCGGTTAGGCGGGTGGCGCCGTCTAGGATGGGGGCGTTTGGTGTTGGGATTTCTCCATCTTGCAGGTAATCAGGGTTATTGCTGCCAAGCATAAGAACCGATTTGTACTGATCGCCAAACAAAACGTTTTTATCCAGATAAGATTCAGCAGCCATCTGTTGCAGAACAAAGTCATACCATGTTTTGATAGTTGTGCTCATGTCGTTTCTCCCTTATTCAGCCGGATTGATAGGTATCAGAACTTTCTGAATGAACTGATGTGCTGGTGCCGAAACTTTGCCTTTGCAACCAGCAATATTGGTTAGCCGCCTAGATTTGGAATCCGATCTGGGCCAATAACGCATAAAAAGTCTCCTGTATGCCAGCACCTCACTAGTTGTTCGGTCGAAAATAATTAGCTCTGAACCAGCGATCCCATTTTCAATAGTCTCTTTAGTACTTGCACTCCGCCATGTATATCCGAACCTGCTCTGTAAACTATCGGTTTGCTCTTCATGAAGAATGTATGGAACGGTAACCATTTGCCCATTTTTCGTATTTGTTTGATACCTCCCTTGATACTTGGAAGGATTAACCACTCCACGGTAGAAGCGTATATATCTGTTGGCTTGTTTCTGGTGGTCGGGCGCGGGAATTTCAAAGTAGTTATATCGCCCGGCAAAAGGTTGAACCATCGCAAGTTCTGGCTCATCTGTTGTAATCTCACTTAACTCACGCGAGAAAAAGACCAGATTGGAATACCCAACGTTAAATGGCTCCATCCGCCGCCCCTGAAACACCCCCTCCACCCCCTCCACCGTCCTGAACACCCATTCCCCCGCATCCTTCTCGCACAACTCCTTGAAGTAGCTCTCCGCCGTCATCATCCGGCTGTACTCCGTCTTGAGCTTGTCATGCGGCGCAGGCAGTTTGATCGAATAGGCAAACCGCCCTTCTTCCGTCGCCAGCGGGTCGGCGGGTTTGATCTTGAGAATGTCGCAACGGGTGTTGGTGACCTTGCTCAGCGGTTGCGATTTGGTTGTGTCCAGATAAGGGCCGAGCCCTTCCCTTTTGCACTCTGCATCGATGTCCGCCATGATGTCGCGGAATTCCTGTCCCACGGTGGTGGCGCAGCCGGATAGGCTGGTGGCTAATAGCAACAGCAAAGAAGGCAAAGAAGGGGTCAGCATCGCAATATGTTTTCGCATTTCAATTCTCCAGTGCAAAATCCGAAATCAACTCTTCGCCTTTTCCAGCTCTTCCACCTTCTTCGCCAGCTTCTCGATCTGTGCCTGTTGCTTGGCATAGACACTAACGAGTTGCTTGGCGGTATCGGCCAGCGCTTTGACGGCAATGGTAAGTTCGTCTTTCTTTGAGTTGACGTGGTCTATGCGCATCATCACCAGTTGGGCGACTTCTTTGGGGTCGCTGATGACGAGACCGGGTTTGGCTTGGCCGTTGGGTTTGGCTGGTTTGGCGGTTGCTGCTTTCTTGTCTGCGGGCGTTGCTTGGGCCATGTGATTCTCCGGTTATTTCAGTTATCCGATGTTGTCATTCGACTGACGATATGAAAGTCGCA
>JAUSAW010000009.1 GCA_030652335.1 Gammaproteobacteria bacterium | reverse complement strand
TCTATAATTTTCTTCTAAAGCTTTTATTGCATCATCGATTGTACCGTAATGCTCATAAGCTGCTGCGCCTAATTCGCCATGCTCAGCTATAAAATCAGCCAAAGCTTTTACAGTCTCAATTGAATCATATTCATCTATCCTAATTCCGCCGAATTCTTCATAATCATGTATCGCCCACTCTTCGGCATTAGGAATAGGGCTACTAGCAAGCACAGCCTTTAGCTCTCCATAAATAGAGTCTATATCTTGGCTTGCATCAATCCAGGCCCCGTGAAGGTGCCCGCTGTTATAAGCCGCTAAACATGCCACATAAATTTTAGGTTCTAGGTTATTGTTACTCATCGTTTTTGCTCCTTGGTTAGTAATGTTTGGTTGCGCACATGCAACCGAAGCTAGGCGAGCGCCGATGAGCGTGGGGAAGGCAGTCAAGATCATTGGAAAGGGAGGGTAATCGCCTTGTCTGCACAAACGCAGTGCGGAAGATAAGGGAAACCCTTTTTAATGCCGGAGGTTCAATCTTGACAGCCTGGGGAGTGCAACTCCCAAAAATAGCCCCCAAGGGGCTAAAGTAGTAATATTGCTCTTACTTTAAATTTTTTTGTTAATGTATTAGAAGGAGCGGGCTTATGTTAATAGGATATGTTGGTTATTGTGTTAATGAGTTAGAAAGTAATAAGCAAATAAAGATTCTGGAAGAAGCTGGGTGTAAAAAGGTATTTGTTGAAAAAGTCTTGGATGATCAAAATAGCAGGCCTAATCTTGATCTGGCTATAAGTTCAATGCAAGTTAGCGATATCCTAGTTGTAATAACAATTAAGCATGTTGCTACTTCGCTAAAAGAGCTTATGGCTATATGTAGAAAAATATTCGAACTTAGTTTGAAGTTTCATTCCGAGCTTGGTTTCAAATCATTAAAAGAGCCGGAATTCAACACAGAGAGCCATCACGGAAAAGCTATGTTTCAAATTTTTTCAGTTTGCTCTAAGTTTGATCATGAATATTTTTCCCCAGCGGGGGTGGTAAATTGACACCCCCCTGGCATTTTAATAGCTTTTCTTTTCTGCCAAAATATGACTGGTTGAGCCAATCGAAGGACAGAATATGAAGCAGATAATTGATAAAAGATTAAAGCATCTAGTTGATGATGGCCGGTTAGAGGTGATGATAGAGGAATATCAAGCAAGGAGAAATGTGCGCAAAATTTTTGAGAAATATAACATTGAAGGTGTGCGCTTTAATGAATTAGGTCGAATTTTACCTATGACTAAAATAGTTTGCCGGAATTGTGGGGCAAGTATAGACGCTTGTCGAAAACCTAGGACACAGCAGAATGTAATTAAATGTTCTAATTGCCCTCATATTGAGTCTACAGATTGTCGTTGTTTGCAATGTACAGGTGATCTTGAAAATAAGAAAACAGCGAAAATGAGTCGTGAATATCAAGGTTATATAGGTGGATGTATTCTTCATGAAACTTCCCAAGCATTGGGGAATTTAAAATGCTATGAACCTTTTGAAAAGCTATTAATCCTTTCAGGGTTGATAGGTTTTTTGGAGCTAAAGGCTGCAGAATTAAGCTCTCAACTAGACTGGCCAGAGAGTGAGGTTGCCGCAAGAATAAATCAGATTTGTGAATCAACGAATTTGGCTCGATATTTTGATGCGATGTAAAGGTTGATAGGTGGTCTGTATTAATAAGTTTTTACCAAGGGGAATCACCCTGTCTGTACAAGCGCAGCACGGAAAATTGGGGTGTGGCTATAAATTCCGAAGGGTTGGTCTTGACAGTCTGGGGGAGTGGATCTCCTGGATTTTTAAGGTTTTTATTCTTTAATTTTTACCACAAGGTTAATGTCTTGTTATGCTAATATATGTTGTTGGCTATGTTGGGTGGGTATTATGGGGATTAAGCAGCGCACTTTAATGCAGATTGCAGTCATGATCTGTGGTGATTTCAACGAAGATGAAAGTTTTTTCTGTTATAGGAGTAGTAGCTATCTAACTGAGTTTTTTCATGATTGCGATACTGATTATTGTCATGATGGCACAACGCGAAAATCTTGGGTGGCTGAAACTCTTAAAGACATACTCTTAGAGCCTCCGCTCAGTGCAAATACACTGCCAGAAATATTTTCACGTGTGATTCATAGGCTGATGGATCAAGGTGATGCGAAGAATGAAGGGCAGGAAAGAAGTGGCGCAATGGCTCTTCTAAATAATGCACTTGCCCGCGAGGGCTTTGAGGCATTTTATGCTACTGATAAGCAATGTTATTTGCGTCATCTCGCAACCAATACTAGTGCAATAGCTTCGCCTAACCCGCACCGTCCATTTTCAGCACTAGAGCTTAAAAGGCGTGAGCAATTAATTGTCTATCTTAATAATGTATCAGAGGATGCGCTAATTGAGGAGATTTTATTGCCGCTTTTTCGGCAACTTGGTTTCCATCGTGTGACTGCCGCAGGACATAAAGATAAGTTATTAGAATATGGTAAAGACGTGTGGATGAAATTTACCCTGCCAACGCAGCATGTCTTATATTTTGGCATTCAAGTAAAGAAGGGTAAGTTAGATGCAGCAAGCTACCCTAGCGCTGTAAATGCAAATATTGCTGAAATTTATCATCAAGTAACTATGATGCTTGGGCATGAAATTTTTGACCCCGAAATTAGCAAGCGCGTTCTTGTTGACCATGCCTTTATTGTCGCTGGTGGCGAGATCACAAAGTCTGCGCGGAATTGGCTAGCAAATAAATTGGATGCCTCAAAGCGAAGCCAGATTATGTTTATGGATAGAGAAGATATTCTTAACCTGTTTGTAGTTGCAAGTTTACCCCTGCCAATTGGAGCTTTAGCTATAGCGAAATCGTTCAGAGACGATGATTGTCCATTTTAGCAAAAGTTAGTTTTAATTTAATGAGGGCTAGCCCAGAGTAGTGCATCGATAAAAAACTAGGCATTTAAATTAGTTACTTGATTTACGCTAATAAATTCTTTTGCATTGCTTTTGCATGTAAATCTCTAATGTTGATAGTTGTAAGGGGGTAGATGCTTTTACGCTTTTGACTAAGGTCGGAAAATTCTGCCTCAGTATATGAAAATATTTCATCACCATTAAAAGCAATTAAGCAGTCATGTTTTGAAGTAAATTTTATTCCTTTAAGTGAAAACAGCAACATAGTATTGTTTACTTTTAAGAAGGCTGAAATGTCTAGAATTGCTTTAAGAATAATACAATTATGTTCTAATATTTCATTTGAGAAGTGGCACCATTCATTGTCAATATTATCAATAAAGCTCACAATTCCATTCAATACATCGAAAAAGTCAGCATTCATAAGTCTGTCATCTGAAACTAAATCGTATGCGTCGAGTATGATGACTTTTCCATGCGGTATTGTTAGGGTTGAGCAGTATTCATTTAGCTGAGCAACTTTATTTTTTACTTTAATACTGAATTGTTTATAGCCAATAATCTGTGTAAGTATTCTTGAGCCTATATTTAGTTCGGGACACATCGATGTTACTTTATCAATAAGCTCTAAAGTGGCTTCGTTAATATGGATGAGTTCATCGATTAAGCTTGGCAAGTCATATGCTGATAACTCAACAACAATATTTCTCGATTTAGATTTAATTAAAAAGTCAGGATTTCTTTGGTTCTTCTTTTCAGATATTCTATGAATTTCAAATTGATTAAAGCTAGCATAGTTAAACATATTCCATAAAAAAATATATTCTAAATACGAGCCTTGTTTTATATCTTTTTCCTCTAGGTTATATTGGTCAAGTAGTTCTTGAAGCTCGGGGTTTGATTTTAAATTTTGAATGCAATCGTTGCGTCGAATTTTAATTTTTTCTTTTAACTTAGCATATTCAGATGGCATCACGTTTGATTGTTTGGCTGCCCTTATAAAAGGGATATACATTTCCTTTAACTGAGTTGTTAGGTTTAGTCTCATATTCATTACCTTGTTTATACAGTGTTGATTGAGCGATATGTTGAATCAAATTAATGATACTAATTAATTTTATGGTACATGATGGCATACATGAATTTAAAATTTTTGGTACCCATATGGTACCCAAAATAATGATATTTAAAACTTAGACCAGGTTAAAAGTGCTGAAACTGTTTATTTTATTGGTGCCCTAGACAGGAGTCGAACCTGTGACCTGTCCCTTAGGAGGGGACCGCGCTATCCACTGTGCCACCAGGGCGAACCGAGTGCATTGTAACAAAATCTCGTAGCTAACTGAAGCAAAATGCAATTCTTTCCCTCTTTTTTATGGGTAAAGCCTTGACACCAAGCCTAGCTTCTTTATAATGACGCTTCTTCGGGTGTTTAGCTCAGCTGGGAGAGCATCGCCCTTACAAGGCGAGGGTCGTAGGTTCGATCCCTACAACACCCACCAGATTGAAAGGATGACCATTGGTCATCCTTTTTTTTATTTAAACTTCCCATATTTCCTTTATACTAAGGCAACTTCCTAAGCTTGAGACTCAAAATGAAAAGTGATAAACATCTAATTTGGATCGATCTTGAAATGACCGGTCTTGATCCTAATAAAGAGCGCATTATTGAGATTGCTACCATAGTGACCGATAGCGAGCTTAATATCGTCGCAGAAGGACCGGTATTTGCCATTCATCAAGAAGATAGCCTGCTGGATGCCATGGATAACTGGAATACCAAGCAACACAATGGCTCAGGCTTAGTAACTCGTATAAAGGAAAGTACCGTAACTGAGGAAGAGGCCGAAGCTAAAACCATCGAATTCCTCGCTCAGTATCTGGATGAAAATAGCTCGCCTATGTGCGGCAATAGCGTTTGGCAGGATCGTCGATTTTTAAACGCTTATATGCCTAAATTAGAGAAGTTTTTTCATTATAGAATGATCGATGTGAGCTCGGTTAAAGAATTAGCGAAACGCTGGTTACCACAAGCTTGCAAGGGTTTAAAGAAGCAGAATAAGCATTTAGCCTTAGAAGACATTAAAGATTCTATCGAAGAGCTCAAGCATTATCGCGAGCATTTTATTATAAAGCCTCCGATAGTGGAATAATTCGCTAGTTCCATATAAATATAGCTAATCTATTTAATAAAACCTTAATATTACTCGTCTATAATTATATTATTAGAGATAGGAGTAATATTATGCGTGGAACAATAGCAAAATTAACCGACCAGATTATAACTGCTCAAAATGGTACAATTGATACTCAGGCAGGTAATCTTCAAATAGAAAGGGTAGGGCAGGCTATTCAAAAGGGTTTGGAAGAATATAAATCAACTCTTTCAGAGACACAACGCTATAAAGATGCCAACCTTGATAAAGTTTTTAGTCAATTGTCGGCCAGTGTAGATAAGCTAAATAAAGTGGCTATATTTCATAATTTAGGCATCGATGACAAAACTTTAACCGCTATTAAAGATAAGATTAGTAAGAAAGACGGAACGTATGCAGATTTAATTAAAAAACATAGCAATGTTGATCGGGTTGCCGCCGAGATCATATTAGAAATCCTTGCAAATGATAAGAGGCTTACCCAAGTTTATTCGGATCGCACTACAGGTTATATGCATTTAATTGATTTATGTAAAGACCGTAGCTTCACTCCTGGCTCTTTGTTTTTTTCTCAACCAGAAATGAGCAAGCAGTTGAGTAATGCTATTACTCCTGTCATTGCTACTTTTCCAATAATCTGGGCCAATGCAGCTGATATCAAATTAGCTGTGGCAAAAAAATTATCTATGACATCAATTGAAGCTAGAATTGCTAAGCTAGTAAATGCTTATAAGGCAGCGCATTTACTTAAGATTGATGGGTATTTTGCAGCTATGACGGATTTTAAAACAAAAGAACACAATAGAAATACCATTCTTGGCGATCGAAAAAGTGCACTAAAGACGATCAGCGATTATAGCAGGGTAATGCCTGAAAGCGAGCGTAGCGCTCTGGCAAGTGCTGATGCTGAGGATGCTAGGAATAATGGTTACGGTGGTAGAAATACAAGCGCATACTCTTATAAACCCTCTAAAGAAGAATATGAGACTGCTGTTAAGAAAGCAGATAAAGCAGAGGCTATGATTGCTTCAGCTAGTGAGGCCCTGGTTATTAGCCAAGAAGCTTTAACTCGCGAATATGCTGGTTTATCCGCCGATGAGAAAAATGTGGCGAATGTACTTAAAGTCATGCCGATTTATAATTTGAATGTGGCGGATGCAATATTGCAAGGTATGCCGGATGGCAATTACAGACTGATTGAGAAAGAACTAAACAGGTCATTTACATTGAACCCAGACTTGCTAAGAGAGCGGCTTTTAACAGGATTAAGCACAGAGAAAGTAGCTTCTAGTGAAATAGAGATTAAAAATAAAGTAGACTCAGCTCCAGTTCTAGCGTCAGCTCCAATGGCTGGTGTAGGTGAGGGAGTAGCAAATGCGGGGGCTGGCATACCCTTATCTGAAGATGAAATAGAGATTAAAAATAAAGTAGGCTCGGTTCCAGCTCCAGTTCCAGTTCCAGCGCCAGCTCCCAGTGCTCCGTCAGTTACAGACGATGGAGAATCAGATGACCCTACAATTTATCATCCTGTCATTACAGATGAAGGTCCAGACAGAATGGATTCGGAATCGGGAGTAGCATCCTCTACTAATAGCTCAGTAGTTATACAAGGCGGGGATGACCCAATTGCTATTGGTCATGGGCCAGTTGTCAATGCGGATCCTACAGCTGCAATAAGTGCCGCGGCTCTAGTAGCGAGCATGCCAGATGTCCCAACCCATCAATATAATGTTGTTACTCCATTGGCAAGGGCTATAGAAAGCTCAGGGCTGAGCGTGACAAGGCGAGCCAACAAGGATGGAAGTTCTACTCCTATTCCAGGTTCTTAAAGAGAAGTAACGATGGATTCCTCAGTAGTTTGCGTAAATATGGACTCATGCGAACCAGATAAACTATGAGTGCTGAAAGCTGTGACGCCATATCCTGACGAAGTTGATGTTATGGGGCTAGATGTTCGATATGAGCCAGTTGATGCAGGCAATTTCGCATGCAACTCCGCTATTTCCTGCTTGAATATTAGGTATTGAGCCTCTAATTTGTCTATAAGGTCTTTTATAATTTTATCTTCTACTTCTTTAGGTAAAACTTCAATAAGCTCATTAACGTTGGCGTCAGAGTGATAAAGATTACATAGGGTGTATTCTTTTTCATCCATAGTTTCTTTTAAGTCGAGTAATGGCTGGATGAGAGGCTCAAGTATACGGCCACATTCAATATGAACACCCGCCACGCTATCTCGAACTTTCTTTAACTTTTCAATTTCTTCACTCATGAGCATGGAATTGGCTTCTTTAATCTCATTAACCGAGCCTTCGCTAAACCAATTCACTTGAATCAATTTAGCCTGTGCTATAAGTTTAGGTTCATTATTCAGCTCTGCTTCAAGTGTATCAATTCCCATTTCTAAACGATTTAATTCATCTTCACAATCACCTAGCAGGGCGATTATTTCATCATAGTACGATTTTTTATCAAGGTAGCGAGATAGTGTAAAACGATGTAAATCAAAACATGCCTTAAGAGTGGGTGTTTCCTCTATATGGTTCCCAATGATAATCTTGCAAGCCTTGTAAAATTCCTCTTCGGTGCAGAAGCTTGCTCTATTTTTAAAATAAATAGCTTTATAAGTTTGAAAATAAGTAGCGAGGGGTTCTCGCGCTTTTTCAACCGCTTGGCCCATTCTTATATTGAGCTTATTACTGGTTAAGCCAGGCGTGAAATATCGAGAGGTTCCAGCTTGTTTTATCCCCAGTAAACAGTCATTAAAACTAGTAGCGGATTCGGCTAAAAGCATTATCGTGTAATAGGCGACGGCCCTGTCCATAGAAGTAAAATAGAATAGTGGGTTGTCGGTTGCTTTTAATGGGGAAGTTGAGGATGAAGTGCAAGACCATAAGCTAATATCGCTTAGGTGGTAGGGGCTATGAGACGCATTAAGGGTTTCTATTAATCTATCGATATCGACATGGCCGTTGCAGTAAGAGTGTAATTCCTTTGCTCTCCATAACTCAATTAAGTGGGCTTTAAGATCGGCTAATATACTAATTAAATTACTGCAGTCGGGTTTGACTAAGCCTATGAATGGAGGTTTTTTTGTAGATTTGCCTTTATCAATATCAAGATAATTCGTAGAGAGGTCGCTAATAAAGCTGCTTCTCCAGTGTAAAGGTTCAATTTTGGTATGCTCATTAAGGCTAAAGGCGGCCATTTGTCTTATCTTTAGCAAGACTAAATCTTGATATTTTTTAAACATACGCATCTCTCCCTGATGATGGTAGTCTACAGATCAAACCTTAAGGAAAGCTTAAGAGCACAATATTAATGAATGCTTCTGACGATGGCATCTGCCAGTGCGCTAATGACATTCGTTAAGCTTTGAAAAAATGAACTTAGTGCAATTTGATCTGGCGGTGCCATAGTCAATCCTTATAGGCGTTACATATCACCCCATTTGGCTTGAAATAATGCAATCGCCGCGAGTGGGGCCGTTTCAGTCCGTAAAATTCTGGGGCCTAAATTAAGTGTAATACAGTTATTAGCTTGTGCTAGTTTAATTTCAGTTTCACTAAATCCGCCTTCTGGCCCAATTAATAGGCTTAAAGTTTGGATAGTATCGGGCAGGCTGGCTAGGTTCTGGCTTATTTCAGTATGCAATATAAGGCTAAGCTCAGATTTGTTTGAGTCTAGAAATTTTATTAACGTTATGGGGGCGTGAATGATGGGCAGGGTATTTCGACCACATTGCTCGCAAGCACTAATAGCTACTTTTTGCCAATGTTCGAGCTTTTTATCCCAGCGTTCAGCACCCATTTTTAGATTAGAGCGTTCGGTAAAAACCGAGCTAATTTCAGCGACGCCCAGTTCTACCGCTTTTTGAATAACCCATTCCATTTTATCGCCTTTGGCTAGGGCCTGAGCTAAATGGATATGCAATGGTGACTCGCGATTAACCCAAGCTTCTGACTCAATTGTTACCGTCACAGATTTTTTAAGCAGGCTGTTAATCGATGCGGTATATTCCGAACCTTTGCCATCAAACAGCACTATATATTCGCCAATTCGCATTCTTAGGACGTTGGCAATATGGTTACTGGCTTCGGGGTCGAGTTGTATGGTTTGACCAGTGATAAGGGTTTGATTTTGATAGATACGAATAGTGCGCATGGTTTAAGCCAGCGCGCCAAGATTCTGGAGAATTTTTTGAGTAGGCTCTAATTTATTCATGGTATAAAAATGCAAGCCTGGGGCGCCGTTCTCGATTAAGGTTTCGGCTAAATAGGTAATCACCTCGTTACCAAAGGCCTCGATGGAGACTTTATCATCCATAGCATCATAGTGAGCTAGGCGGCTTCTAATCCAGCGTGGTATTTCAGTCCCGCAGCTATCTGAGAAACGTGCTAGCTGTTTGTAATTGGTAATGGGCATAATTCCAGGGATAATGGGTATATCGATCTGCTTCGCTTGGCATTGTTCCACAAAATAAAAATACGCATCGGGGTTAAAGAAATATTGAGTTAAAGCCAGATTGGCGCCTTTTTGTACTTTAGTAATAAAGTTGGCTAAATCTTGCTCGGGGTTAAGCGCCTGGGGGTGATATTCAGGATAGGCTCCAACCGCTAAGGTGAAATGGTCTTGAGTCTCTTCGCGAATAAATTCAAGCAATTCAGATGCATAGCGAAAATCGCCGATATCCATCATGCCAGAGGGGATATCACCACGCAAGGCCACTAAATGCGTGAGGCCTGCTTGGCGATAAATAGCAAGTTGTTCACGCATTTCAGTTTTGTTAAAGCCAATACAGGACAAGTGTGCTGCGGTGATGGCTTGGGTCTGGTTATTAATAAGCTGAACCGTCTCTAAGGTTTTGTCTCGAGTAGAACCACCTGCGCCAAAAGTCACCGAGAAAAATTCGGGCTCATATTCGCTCTGCAAAGTTTGGGCGACGTTGATTAAGTGCGTCGTCGCCTCATCACTTTTAGGAGGAAAAAACTCAAAGCTTAAATGTAATGAATTATCTTTCATATTTATCGTTTCGCTCAATTAAAAAGCTGGATCCCCGCTCAAGTCGAGGATGACAATTTGTCATTCCCGCGAAAGCGGGAATCCAGTCTTTTATTAGTACCTATAATGATTTGGCTTATAAGGCCCATCGACGGGTACATTTAAATAATCCGCTTGTTCTGCGGTGAGTTTGGTCAATTTCACACCAATTCTATCCAAATGCAGGCGGGCGACTTTTTCATCCAAGTGTTTAGGCAGGACATACACTTCGTTAATATAGTTTTTATAATGTTCCCATAGCTCGATTTGCGCCAATACTTGATTGGTAAAGGAGGCTGACATAACAAAGCTTGGATGCCCTTTAGCACATCCTAAATTCGCCAGGCGGCCTTTAGCCAAAACAATTAGACGTTTACCGTCTGGGAAAATCACGTGATCGACCTGAGGTTTAATTTCTTCCCATTCATATTGCTGTAAGGAAGCGATATCGATTTCGGTATCAAAATGTCCGACGTTACATACGATAGCTTGATTGCGCATTTTTTTCATATGATCATGAGTAATGACGCGCTTATTACCGGTGGTGGTAACGAATAGATCGCCCATGCTACAGGCATCATCCATGGTTACGACTCTATAGCCTTCCATAGCGGCTTGTAAGGCATTAATAGGATCGATCTCGGTAATCAATACGCTGGCGCCTAAGCCTCTTAATGCTTGAGCACAGCCTTTACCTACATCGCCATAACCTAATACTACGCATACTTTTCCGGCAATCATTACATCGGTAGCACGTTTAACGGCATCGATAAAGGATTCGCGCATACCATATAAGTTATCGAATTTTGATTTGGTAACGGAATCGTTGACGTTAATGGCTGGGATTTTTAGCTCACCTTTTTTAGCCATTTCATATAAACGATGCACACCTGTGGTGGTCTCTTCGGTAACGCCACGAATATCTTTTAAGAGTTCTGGATATTTATTATGAATGATTAGGGTTAAATCGCCGCCATCATCCAAAATCATATTAGGCAGCCAGCCATTTGGGCCTTTAATGGTTTGTTCGATACACCATTCGTATTCGACTTCAGTTTCGCCTTTCCAGGCAAATACCGGTACGCCATTAACGGCTACTGCCGCGGCTGCCGGATCATGGGTAGAGAAAATATTGCAGGAAGACCAGCGAACTGTAGCGCCAAGCTCGATTAAGGTTTCAATTAAAACGGCGGTTTGCACGGTCATATGTAAGCAACCGACGATTCTTGCGTCTTTAAGCGGTTTAGATTGGCCAAATTCTTTACGCAGGCTCATGAGTCCTGGCATTTCAGTTTCGGCAATATTGATTTCTTTGCGGCCTAAGGCAGCAAGGCTAATATCGGCAACTTTATAATCTGTATTCATTTCATATTTCCTTATGACAACTTGTTTTGTCATTCTCGACTTGATCGGGAATCCAGCTATTCTTAGATTCTCGTTTTCACGGGAATGACAACGGTAAAGGCTCCTGCTATT
The DNA here is from genome assembly GCA_030652335.1 of Gammaproteobacteria bacterium. Taxonomy (GTDB): domain Bacteria; phylum Pseudomonadota; class Gammaproteobacteria; order Francisellales; family CACEW01; genus JAQSYQ01. Next base: position 147,786 of record JAUSAW010000009.1, on the reverse strand, counting down.
TTTAGCGGGAGATCCCTGCGGCGTTACGTAATTCTTCGGCTTTATCGGTACGTTCCCAGGTGAAGTTTTCTTCTTCACGACCAAAGTGACCATAGGCCGCTGTAGCTTGGTAGATAGGGCGCAATAGGTTTAATTGACGGGTAATGCCATGTGGACGTAGGTCAAAATGCGCCGTCACTAATTGCACAATTTTATCATCGCTAATATGGCCGGTGCCAAAGGTATCGATATGGATTGAGGTAGGTTTAGCCACACCGATCGCATAGGATATTTGGATTTCGCAGCGATCGGCTAAGCCTGCGGCTACGATATTTTTCGCGACATATCGGCCCATATAAGCGGCTGAGCGGTCTACTTTTGAAGGATCTTTACCGGAGAATGCACCTCCACCATGGCGGGCGGCTCCACCGTAAGAATCCACAATAATTTTACGACCGGTTAATCCACAGTCACCTTGAGGTCCGCCAATAACAAAGCGTCCGGTTGGGTTAATAAAGTATTGGGTGTCTTTACTTAACCATTCGGCTGGGATAACCGGTTTAATAATCTCTTCGATTACCGCTTCTTTTAGGGTTTCATAATCGATATCTTCCGAATGCTGGGTAGAAATAACGATTGCATCGACGCCAACCGGTTTATTATCGACATAGCGGAAGGTAACCTGGCTTTTTGCATCTGGTCTTAGCCATCTAAGTTCGCCTGCTTTACGTAAGAAAGCTTGACGTTTCATTAAGCGATGCGCGTAAGTAATTGGGGCTGGCATTAATACATCGGTTTCATTGCTGGCATAACCAAACATTAAGCCTTGGTCACCGGCGCCTTGGTCTTCATTCACTCTATCTACACCACGGGCGATATCAGGGGATTGTTTACCGATCGCATTTAAAACGGAACAGGAATGGCCATCAAAACCCAATTCTGCATTGTTATAACCGATGTCGAGAATAACCTTACGGACTAGCTCTTCGATATCCACCCAGGCAGTCGTAGTAACCTCACCGGCAACCAAAGCCATACCAGTTTTAACCAGGGTTTCACAGGCCACTCGAGCATGAATATCTTGTTTTAAAATGGCATCCAAAATGGCATCCGAGATTTGATCGGCTACTTTATCGGGGTGACCTTCGGATACGGATTCTGAGGTAAATAAATAGCTGCTCGTCATTTAATGCCCTTGTGTAATGGAGTTAAAATTGGCAACATTATAACTGAAGTTCATTGAAACTGCATCTGCTCAATGGGTGTGAAAAGAGGGTCACTTATTTTTAATTGAATTTGATGATATTATCTCATAAGAAATCCACGTGATAACAAGGATTATGTCATGTCTCATGGAGTGCCAAAGCATAAGTTTGATAATCATTTTCAGCTATTAAATGAGCTTTCGATTTTTCCTCTCATTGAGACCGTTGTTCCTGAAGCTATTAGCATACCTGCTGAAGAACTGGCTCATTCGACTAATCCCTATATAAAATTTATTTTTAAGCCAACCGAAATCGACCTCGGTAAAAGAGGGTTAATAGCCCCTTTGTCTGAAACGCCTTTAGACGAAGTAAAATTGAAAAGTTTTTTAGATGATGCTATCGCTCGTCCCATGGTTAAGATTAATGGGGTTTATTTTATCGATTTACTAAGGGCTTATTGTAGAGAAAAATTTGGTACGGCGCCTGAAAGTGAAGAGCTGCTGACATTAAGCCTGGCGCACGTTCATGCCAGCCTGGCTGAGTGTTTAGGAGTAGAAAATGCCGCGATAGTGCTTAATTCTTGGCATCAAATATTTATTAATGTTTCAAGCCAATTTTTATTTACGCATGCCATAATGGGTATGCCAGCACCTATCACACCTTTTCCCAACCCAGCTAGATGTGTATCGGTAAATTTATTTGTAGATCACGGTAAATTGATAGCTCATAGCGTATCCCATATGATGGGTTTTCTGGATAGCAGGGTGGATCTTGACCCGACGCTACAAGAATACTTTCCTTTATATGGCAAAGTAAACGCTACGATGGAGTACAGGCCGGAATTGAAAGGTTTCGTATTTCGTGGCTATCACATTCAAGGTCAGCATAGGGCGGAATTGAAAGAAATTCTTATGAATGAAGCTGGGCTAGGATTAGCCACTCTATGGCAGGCGCATAGAAAAATGCTTCCTTTACAGGATTATAAAGCGGCTCGAATGGAGGCGGTAAAAGCTATCGTTGTCGATGTCAGTAGGTCGGAAGGCAAGGAAGGCGATTTTTCCAGCCATGTGTTAAGAGGCCTGCTAAGCATTTTAAGTCAGGATTATTTTAGATTAGACCTTGCCGGTGAGGCATTAGTAGAGGCCTATGCTGAGTGTTGTACAAAGATAGCTTTATTTGGGGCCACAAGCCCTAGAACAGAAGGGCAAGGGCTTTATACTGAAATTATGACGCACTATTGTAAACACTTACCTGTCAGTTTAGCGATCATGTGCGCTCAGACTCCAACACATTCTATTAAACGTGAGCTTACAGCTCGTTTGCTATTATTAAAACACCTTAAGTACTTGGCGGAAGGGGAGGAGACCTCGCAATTATTTGTTAAGGCTTGTGCCATTAATTGTCGATCGAGTACAAGCAGTAATCGATCGATTATGGAGTTTTTAAACTTTGGTTTATTAGCTTGCTCTTTAACAGAGCTCGCTAATTCTATAGTTAATGCTAGTCGCCATAGGATGTGGCTTAAATATGATAGTCTTGATGAGCCGTTTTTTTCTTATTTTTATCAATGGTATTATTTTCTCCATTTAGCTACCTCTATATTGTGGGATAAACCCCATGACATCCTCGATTTATTTTATTGTATCGTTTTAAAGCTTCGTGATTCTCCGAGCGAATTGATCGCTGTTGAAAATAAGGGTTTCTTATTTGGCCTAATTTTATCCGCTTGGCAATTTAAAGTTGAAGATTTAGTTAGCTGGCCCAAATATTCGGCCTTTCATGACGTAGTTAAAGCTGTCGTACAAGAGTATGAAAGCACTATTTTTGAAGCGGAGGAGGCCATAACATGGACGAGTGGGAAAAGAAGGGTTATTAGATCAGTCTTTTCGATTATTTATGATCAGCTGAAAAAAAGGACCCACATTGCACTGAAAGAATTCCATGGTGCTGATTTGAAATCGAGTTATATATATCCCTTAAATTTATTATTTGATCCTCATTATTTGCTATGGTTAGAGAGGCTTGAGCATCGAGGTTCCCAAACCGTTCCTATCGAATACATTAATATAGCAGAACTCTCAGTTAGTAGGCGTTTAGAGCCTTTTACATCAACTAAGGGTAATATTTTTTATAGAGGGGGAGCCCCAGCTAATTATTTAGAATCAGAAACGGTTATGGAAGGTTTAATTGTTAGTCGGGCTCGATCAGAAAAGGCGGAAGATGCCGCTAAAGTTAGGGAGTCTTTTGGGGCATATAGCTCGGCTACTCTAGTAAGAGGTATGGCTCCATCAGCAGGGGCAGGTAGTAGCTTTGATTCGACATAAATAATGCTAGTCATGAGTTTGAATCATGTTAAAATCGCTGCAAGTCTTAGTATGGATTGGAGTAATTATGATTTCTCGCAAGCAGCTCGCAAATGCTATACGTTTCTTAAGTATGGATGCCGTTCAACAAGCCAATTCAGGTCATCCTGGTATGCCGATGGGCATGGCGGATATTGCTGAAGTGTTATGGAATGACTTTTTACGTCATAACCCGTTGAATCCTAAATGGTTAAACCGAGATCGATTTGTGTTATCGAACGGTCATGGTTCGATGCTGCATTATAGTCTGCTACATCTTTCAGGCTATGACCTTCCAATCGAACAATTAAAACAATTTCGCCAGTTACATAGCCAGACCCCAGGTCATCCAGAATACGGCTATACCGCGGGAGTCGAAACGACCACTGGCCCGCTTGGACAAGGTCTTGCGAATGCCGTAGGTATGGCTCTAGCCGAAAAGATATTAGCCTCACATTTTAATCAACCCACTATCGAGATTATCGATCATCATACCTATGTATTTTTAGGCGATGGTTGCTTAATGGAAGGCATTTCTCATGAAGTCTGCTCCTTAGCCGGTACATTAGGCTTAGGTAAGCTTATTGCCTTTTGGGACGATAATGGCATTTCCATCGATGGCGATGTACAAGGCTGGTTTACCGACAATACGCCTAAGCGTTTTGAATCGTATGGCTGGCAGGTCATTAGCGCCGTAGACGGGCATAACCCCGATTCTATTAAGCAGGCTATTGTTCAAGCCCGTGCTAATACCAGTCAGCCTACTTTAATTTGCTGCAAAACCACTATTGGATTTGGAGCGCCGACTAAAGCCGGTTCAGAATCTACTCATGGTGCTCCCTTGGGTGCCGATGAAATAGCCGGAACACGTAAGGCTTTGGGCTGGGAATATCCTGCCTTTGAAATCCCCTCGGATATAAAACAAGCTTGGTCTGCCAATGAGCGCGGTCAAAAATATGAAGCGGAATGGCAGCATAATTTAGCGCGTTATGAAAAAGAAGTTCCTGAATTAGCCAAAGAATTACAACGCCGCATTAAGGGCGATTTGCCAGCGAGTTGGCCTGAGTTTGCCAAAAATTGGTTGACCGAAGTCAATGCACAAGCCGCAACGATAGCCTCGAGAAAAGCCTCCCAGGACGCCTTAAATAAAGTAGGGCCAGTATTGCCGGAGTTACTTGGTGGTTCGGCCGATTTGGCAGGCTCCAATTTAACGATGTGGAAGGGTTCAAAACCAATTAGCGCTAAAGATGCTAATGGTAATTATATATACTATGGCGTGCGTGAATTCGGCATGTCGGCTATAGCCAATGGGCTTGCCCTGCATGGCGGCTTTATTCCTTATAGCGGCACATTTTTAGTGTTTTCAGACTATGCACGTAACGCATTGCGTATGGCCGCTTTAATGAAGCAGCGTAATATTTTTGTCTATACTCATGATTCTATCGGCTTAGGTGAGGATGGTCCTACCCATCAACCGGTTGAACATCTAGCTTCCCTGCGCTTAATTCCCAATATGTCCCTATGGCGTCCTTGCGATGCAGTCGAAACAGTAGTGGCTTGGGCGGCGGCAATCGAGCGGACGAATGGCCCAAGCTGTTTGATTTTCTCCAGACAAAATCTGCCACATCAAATTAGAGATGAAAAAACTTTACAGAATATTCGAAAAGGCGGCTATATTTTAAAAGACTGTGATTCGCCTGAGTTAATTTTATTGGCCACTGGTTCTGAAATGGACTTAACCATGAAAGCCGCAGCCGCACTAAGCGAGCAAAAGCGTAGAGTAAGAGTCGTTTCTATGCCAAGCACCGATGTGTTTATGGCCCAGGATAAGGCTTACCGTTTGCAAGTATTGCCTAAGGGCTTGCCAGTTATCGCTATCGAGGCAGGTGTCAGCCATTATTGGCGTGCCTTTGTGGGCGATAAAGGGGCCGTTATCGGTATGGATAGCTTCGGCGAATCTGCGCCGGCCAGCGATTTATTTGAGTATTTTGGATTTAGTGTTAAGCATGTGCTTGAAGTGGCTCACACCCTTTTAGCTTAATGCTCTTATCGATTAAAGGAGAGAACAATGACAATTCGTGTAGCAATTAATGGTTATGGTCGCATCGGCCGCAATATTTTACGTGCTTTATATCAAGGTCCTGAAAATCGTCGCAAAGACATACAAATCGTGGCTATTAATGATTTAGGCGAGTTGGCTATCCATGCTCATTTAACCCAATATGATACTGCTCATGGCCGTTTTCCCGGTGAAGTGAAAGCCGAAGGCGATACCTTAGTCGTGAATGGCGATAAAATTGCCTATGTATCGGTTAGAGATCCAAGCCAATTGCCTTGGAAAGATATGAATATCGATGTGGTTTTTGAATGTACCGGACTATTTACTAGCAAAGAAGCGGCTTCTAAACACTTAGTTGCCGGTGCTAAAAAAGTAGTGATCTCCGCTCCAGGTGGTAAAGATGTCGATGCCACCATCGTCTATGGTGTTAACGATAGAATTTTAAGAAAAGACTTTACGGTTATTTCTAATGCCTCCTGTACCACCAACTGCCTAGCACCCGTGCTAAAAGTGTTAAACGAAGGTTTGGGGATTGAAAAAGGCTTAATGACCACGATTCACGCTTATACCAATGATCAAAAACTTACCGATGTATATCATAGCGATGTGTATCGTGCTCGCTCGGCCACTATGTCGATGATCCCTACTAAAACGGGGGCCGCGGCTTCGATTGGCTTAGTCTTGCCAGAACTCGATGGTAAAATCGATGGCTTTTCCATGCGAGTGCCTTGTATTAATGTCTCGGTGGTCGATTTAAGCTTTATTGCCAATCGCCATACCAGCATCGAAGAAGTTAACGGCTTAATGAAAAAAGCGGCCGAGGGCGAATTAAAAGGTATTTTGGGCTATAACACTCTGCCTTTGGTTTCTATGGACTTTAATGGCGATAGCCATTCTTCGATTTTTGATTCTACCCAAACTAAGGTATCTGGCAATTTAGTTAAAATTTTGTCTTGGTATGATAATGAGTGGGGTTTTTCTAATCGGATGTTGGATACTACTATTGCTTGGTCTAAGGCTTAATACTCTCTAGTCTAACTAAATCCCCTCCCCCGAAATGGGGGAGGGAGATTTGGTGGGGGTGACTTTTGAACTATTTAGCTTATCTTTTAAGTAATGCTTGTCTATAGGAGCTAAGGGAATTATATGTCTATTCTTTCCATGCAGGATATTGACCTGCGCAATAAGCGTGTGTTGATTCGTGAAGATTTTAATGTGCCGATTAAAGATCATGAAATTGTAAACGATATTCGGATTCGGGCGGCATTGCCGACTATTCGCCAGGCTTTAGCCTCTGGTGCGGCGGTTATTTTAATGTCTCATTTGGGGCGCCCGGTCGAGGGGCAGTTTGATGCTGAATCCTCACTGTGGCCGATCGGCAATTATCTTTCTACCGTATTAAGCAAGCCCGTCAAAGTAATCGAAAACTGGCAAGATGGTATCGATATTAAACCGGGTGAAGTCGTATTGTGTGAAAACGTCCGCTTTACAGAGGGCGAAAATGCCAACGATGCTATCTTAGCCAGAAAAATGGCAGCCCTATGCGATGTCTTCGTTATGGATGCATTTGGTACGGCTCACCGCGCCCAAGCTTCGACTCATGGCGTGGCTAAATATGCGCCTATTGCCTGTGCTGGCCCCTTATTGATGGCCGAACTTGAGGCCTTAGGTAAGGCTATGGAAGATCCAGCTAGGCCATTATTGGCGATAGTTGGAGGCTCTAAGGTTTCAACCAAGCTCACCATTTTAACATCATTACTAAGCAAAGTGGATCAACTGATTGTAGGCGGGGGCATTGCCAATACCTTTTTGGTAGCGGCCGGTTATTCGGTCGGAGCTTCTTTATATGAGGTCGATCTAGTCGATGAGGCGAAATCTTTAATCGAAGCCATGCGTAAAAAGGGCGGTAAAATCCCCTTGCCTACCGATGTTAGAGTGGCCAAAGAATTTTCCGAACATGCTAAAGCTGTTATTAAGAAGGTGAAAGATATCGAGCCCGATGACATGATTTTAGATATCGGTCCTGATACGGCGGCGGCCTTTATAAAAATTATCAATAAAGCCGGCACTATCGTATGGAACGGACCTGTCGGAGTATTCGAATTCCCTGAATTTGCCGAAGGCACTAAGGAAATTGCCGAAGCCATCGCTAATGGCAAAGCCTATTCTTTAGCGGGGGGTGGCGATACTTTAGCCGCTATCGATCAATTCAATATTGCCACTAAAATCTCCTATATTTCTACTGGGGGCGGGGCCTTTTTGGAATTTTTAGAAGGCAAAACTTTACCGGCCGTTGAAATTTTAGAACAGCGCGCTATAGATACTAAAGGATCACATAATGAGACGAACTAAAATATTAGCTACCCTAGGGCCAGCTTCATCGGATCCAGAAGTCCTTCGCAGCATGATTAGAGCAGGCTTAAATGCCGTGCGTTGTAATTTCTCTCACGGTACCGCTGAAGATCACGGTAATAGAGTCGCCTTGGTTAGAAAAATTGCCGCCGAAGAAGGTAAAACTATCGGTATTCTAGCGGACCTTCAAGGCCCTAAAATTCGAGTGGCTAAATTTAAAAATAAATCAGTTATCTTAGCCGAAGGCGCCGAATTTGTTTTAGACGCCGATATGGATAAAGAGGCCGGCGATGAGCATCAAGTCGGCATCGACTATAAAGATTTACCAAAAGACGTGGTGGCTGGCGATACCCTATTGCTCGATGATGGCAAAATTGTCTTTACCGTAAAAAGAGTTGAAGGTAATAAAGTATTCTGTGAAGTCGTCGATGGCGGTACCTTATCGAACAATAAAGGCATTAATAAATTAGGCGGCGGATTAACGGCCCCAGCCTTAACCGAAAAAGACAAGCGCGATATCATTACGGCTGCGGCCTTAAAAGTCGATTACGTAGCGGTATCTTTCCCTCGTAGCGCGGCTGATATGAACGAAGCCCGCGAATTATTAATGAAGCAAGGCTGCACGGCGGGTTTAATCGCTAAAATTGAACGTACCGAAGCGGTGCGCGATATCGATGAAATTATTAAGGCCTCAGAAGGCGTAATGGTGGCTCGAGGCGATCTAGCGGTTGAAATTGGCGAAGAATATGTGCCTGGAGTACAAAAACAATTAATCCAACGCGCTCGTGAATTAGATCGTATCGTCATTACCGCGACCCAGATGATGGAATCCATGATCGAAAATTCCTCCCCCACCAGGGCGGAAGTCTCCGATGTGGCGAATGCAGTATTAGATGGCACCGATGCGGTCATGTTATCGGCTGAAACGGCTTCCGGTAAATACCCGGTTAAAGTGATTAAAGCCATGGATAGAATTTGCCGAGCCGCCGAGCAAAATCCAGCGACTCGACGCTCCAAGCATCGTGTGGAATGCTATTTTAACCGAGTAGATGAAGCGATTGCCATGGCCAGCATGTATGTAGCTAACCATTTGGATGTTAAGGCGATTTTAGCCTTGACCGAGTCAGGCTCGACTCCGCTATGGATGTCCCGTATAAGTTCATCATTACCTATTTATGCCCTAACCCGAAATATTGAAACCATGGGGAAACTAACTCTATATCGCGGCGTGGAACCGATTCAGTTCGATTCGACTATAATGCCTAAAGACGATGTGAATACAGGGGCTATTGCAGAATTGCAAAAGCGTAAAGTTGTTGAAACAAATGATTTGGTATTGCTAACCTCAGGCGATCATATGGGTGAGCACGGTGGTACGAATCAATTAAAGATTTTAACTGTGACCGGCTAAAGATAACCCGTCATCGGCTATATTAAGGAAATAAAATGGCACTTATATCACTACGACAATTGCTTGATCACGCTGCTGAACATAGCTACGGTGTTCCAGCCTTTAACGTCAATAATCTAGAGCAAATCCGAGCGGTAATGGAAGCGGCATCCCTGGTAAATAGCCCGGTAATCGTGCAGGCTTCGGCCGGTGCGCGTAAATATGCCGGTGCCGCCTTTATACGCCATTTAGTTTTGGCGGCCATAGAAGAATATCCTGATCTGCCGGTCGTTATGCATCAAGATCACGGCGCCTCGCCTGATATTTGCCAGCGTTCGATTCAATTGGGCTTTAGCTCGGTGATGATGGATGGCTCCTTGATGGAAGATGCTAAGACTCCGTCCAGTTTTGAATACAATGTAGAGACCACCCGCCTGGCCGTTAAAATGGCTCATGCCTGTGGAGTATCGGTAGAGGGCGAATTAGGCTGCTTAGGCTCATTAGAAAGCGGCATGGCAGGCAAAGAAGACGGCTCTGGCGCTGAATGCCAACTCTCCCACGATCAAATGCTAACCGACCCCGATGAAGCGGCACAATTTGTGAAGGCCACCGAAGTGGATGCCTTAGCTATTGCTATCGGAACCAGTCATGGGGCTTATAAATTTACCAAGCCTCCAACAGGCGACACTTTAGCAATTGGTAGAATTAAAGAAATTCATGCGCGCATACCCGATACTCATTTAGTCATGCATGGCTCTTCTTCAGTGCCACAAGATTGGTTAAAGATTATCGATCAATACGGTGGCGATATAGGCGAAACCTATGGTGTGCCAGTATCTGAAATTCAAGAAGGCATTAAGCACGGCGTGCGTAAAATCAATATCGACACCGATTTGCGTATGGCAGCCACTGGCGCGATTAGACGCTACTTTGCAGAGCACCCTAAAGAGTTCGATCCAAGACATTATAATAAAGCCGCTAAAGAAGCCATGCGTGATATCTGTAAGGCCCGCTACGAAGCATTTAACTGCTCAGGCCAAGCCGGTAAAATTAAACCGATATCGCTTGAAAAAATGTTTGAGCGTTATGCAAAAGGTGAGTTGAAGCCTAGAGTTTCATAGATTTAAGGGCATCAGTTTACGTAGATGCCCATATTTAAAATTATTACGGAATCATGTAATCCAAATGGGATGTCTTTCCCATTCCTCAGGCATTCCCATCGCTACTCTGTAACTTATTGCTGAAGCTAAAGGCCTTATTAGTCTATTAACTTGTTTAGTCCAAGCATTTGCGCTATCCGTTGCCTTCAGCAAGTGATGCAGCATAAGCAAAATATAAAATATTCGATCATTGCGAGGGGTTAATGGAGGCAGCCATTCTTTTTGCTTTACCTCGTCAGGGCGAATGGCAAGCTCACGGTTCCAGAGTCTACTGTGATGAGCGCAGACGTTACGAATATAGGTTAGTGTATGCAGCCAGTTTGCTAAGCGCTTGTGATGAATATTAAAGTGCCCTGAAACTATTTTTTTATCTGAGTGCTGCATTCCACCGTAAAGGCGGGATAAACTACCTAGGCTCATTATTTCAGTAAGCATCCAGAGTGGTAATTTTGGAAACCCATCATATTTATCTTTATAGTGACGAATAAATTCTTCGCTAGAGCGCTTTGCTTCATCTTCAATATTATTTAGCCAAACACCATGATTAAATTTTGGGTGAAAGTTTTGTGGATTAGAATGACAAAAAGCGCCATAAGTATGAGACATGTGATAGGTAACTTGGGTGCGAATGGCAACCTCTATACGTTCAATTGCATCGAGCATTAAAAGCCGTAGCTGTCGATCGAAATCATATAAGTTCATAACGTTCTGAAAATTGGTTTTTGGAATAAAAGGGTCTAATACTTTACCTAATTCATTTCGCTGACGAAATGGATACCAATAGGCGCTAAGTCGATAATAGCTTATGGACGATAATTGTTTTATTGCAAATGTTTTGTTATCAAACACCATGCCTCTGATTATTAATTGATCAGATTGTTGGTCAAAGCTTAAGGCTGGCTTAGTGTAGTATCGTTTCATGGGGCCTCAGAAAGAAACAACCGCCAAGGTTGCGCATTGTTAAGAGGCGTGGCGGCTATGTTGAAGATATTATAGCCAAATGGGGTGGTCATTGCAAGAGTAAAGTAGCTTAAACTTCGATGCCTGATCAAGTCAAGAATGACAGCTGAGAGCTAATCTTCAACCTTTTTAGTCGACAATCCCACCAAGAAATCTTTCATCGATTGCTTTTGTGCTTCACGACGCAGCGGTCTGATGCGGATACAACCATTGAAAAAGATGGAATGATCGGGAAATTCTAAGTCTTTTTCGATGCTCAGCTCATTAACCAGTTTGCTATATCGTGGATCTTCTCTTGAGATCGAGGTGATATCTCGGCTTAAGCCTTCGCCGCCTTGTGGGTGGAAAAATTCAAATTCGACCGAGTTTAAGGTCTCATATAAAATAGTGTCATGTAAAGGGAAAGGGAATTTATTCTCAAGGACTTGTTCTTTGAAGGATAAGACAAGTTTTTTAATAATAACCATCTCATCGATAGTACGGTTTGCGTTGCTGCGTTGGGGGATAGGATGAAAGAAGGTGTGTTTGTGTAGCGAATAATAAATGGGGTTTACACCATCGTAGAACTCTGGGCGCATAAAGACTGGCAGATAATAGCGAATCCTATAGACATTTAAAAACACATCGGTCAATGCCCTGACAGGGCCAACGCTATCATCCATCACTGGTGCAAAGCCAGCAGCTTCACGCATGGCTAATTTAATAAGATGTTTTACGGCTTCGATAATAAACGGGGTGTTGCGGATGCTGGGCGGTAAATTTTCTGTAAATATAGACCAGACTAAATCATACATAACCTGATTTCTTGCAAAAGCTGAGTCATCCCAGCTGCGTTTGAGCAGGCTGTATTTTAAGTCGGGAAAATTACTTAGTAAGCTGATGGTTTCTTTAGAAAATAGTACGATCTCGCTATACCATTCAGAATCGAAATCAGAGGAATTGGCAAGGGCATTAAAGAGGTCCCATTGCTGTGAAAATGTTTTCGGGCATAAATACTTTTCATCGATATGATAAACCTTTGCCAGGCGTTCATTGTATTGGCCATGAGAAATTTTTGGCAACATTAACAAAGAACGTGATCCTGAGGTCGAGGAATAGGCGCCATGCATAACGTGGGAGGTTTGATTAGGATTAAAAATGCTATTTAAGGAAAAGAGTGTGCCGGGAGTAATCACGCGTAGCGGAATAATATGTGAGGGTAGCTCAATAAAAGATTCGATAGTGTTGTGAGTCATAAGGCTCACCGGAAAACCGGACCAAGGATAATCTAATAACTGTTTAATTTCGGTTGGGATGGCATCTGATTTGTAGTTTACACTTTTACCGTCGATGCTAAACCAGAGTTCACCCAGTTTTTCGATATCGACGCCATAAGGGAATCTCGCACGAACAAATTTTAGCTGATCTTTATCCGCGTATTGTTCAATTACTTGGCCAATGTCAGGGCTTATTGCTAAAATCTTATCCCTAATTTCCGACCAAAGCACGATTTCCATGGTGTGCTTAGACATCTTTCTCTCTCTAGATTTAGCCTTTACTTATGGCAAGGCGACGCATTAATGTAAATAGTTTAGCAGGTTGTTATAAATTCGCTTGCTATAGTTTATGGCGACCGTTTGTACTGTATCAGGTTTATATAAGATCGCAACCCAGCTGACCAATTAAAGTTTGATCAGTTATGCAGTTTAATTATAATTTTGTAAGGATTGCTCGGAATATGCAAATAGTTCAGTATCAATTTTACCGAGCAATTGCGCTAAGGTTAGTTTATTAAATTCAGGGTAAATATAAAAACCGTAATGGGCGGGAAGATCAATTTTAACACTGTGGGTCTTTAATAGCATATAGGCCCAGGTTAAAGGGTCAAATTCCTGGCGATAACGAACATTAAGGCGTTGGCATTGATTTTTTAGGAGTTCTGGGTCAACTACCTTAAGGTAGTTGGCCGTAATCAGCGTAGTAAGCTTATTTAAGCGGCTTAAGGTTATGGATTTTTGCTCTGGAGTATAGGTATTCCATTCGATAATTTCTGTAGCAAATCGATTGCAGCCTCGGCAGACATTATCGCCGTATACGGTGGAGCAGATTCCAATGCAGGGGGTGTCGGTGTTTTTAAACGTCATAAAAGCAAAATACCCATAAGGAATAAACCGTATGGGTATTGTGGAATACTATTAAGAGATTGTCGAGTTTAGCTATTCTTGCCCAAAGTTGAGTTAGGGTCAATTCTGTCATGAGCGTGAGCATCTTTAAATGCTGTAGCGCTAGACATAGCAACATTTTGATTCGCAGGCTGTTTGTTAGCGCTTATTAATAATAAAAATCCCACGTGCTCATCTGCTGCAATTAATTTATTCACAAATTGCACGCTTTTATCTTGAGTTGCGTCGTAAATAGTCATCTAATTGCTTCCTTGTAATGATTCTTGTTAACCCATTATTTCGTCTAAATCTTCTTTTATATCTTCCGCAATATATTGCAAGATGTCACGATATTTTTCTAAAATTTTTGCAGATTCATCGTAACTCTTACCATCTAACATCTGTTCTTTAATCGAGATAAGAATGTTTTTACGAAACAATCTCAATTGCACTTCTTTTTGCTGCAACTGCCTTTCTTTTTCAATAAGCTGCAACTCTTTACCTTTTAAAGCCTGTCCGAAGGCCTTTAATTTTTCTAATTTATCGCCCAACTGGTCGGTTGAGTCTAAGCTAAATAGCTGGTTCTTCATGCTTTTTTCCCTAATACTGCCGGCATTAAGCATCTTGTTTAGGTCGCTCTTCCTATGAACTTGATGCCAGTATGTCATTTATTTGGGCCGTTGTCTAGTTTAAATCGACCATATTACCCATTAATAATAGCCTATTTTTCGTAAATATTTGTAAGACTTTAACCCTTCTTAAACAATCTCTCTTTTTCTCGGGCCCAATCTCGGTCTTTTTCGGTGGCCCGCTTGTCGTGCATTTGCTTACCTTTCACTAAAGCGATCTCCACCTTAGCATTGCGACCCTTCCAGTATAGGCTAAGTGGCACGATGGTATAGCCTTGTAACTCGACTTTACCCATTAAACGGTCAATTTCTTTTTTATTTAATAATAGTTTTCTCGAGCGAGTAGGCTCGGCTACGACATGAGAGCATGCTGAAGCTAAAGGGGTGAAATGAGCGTTTAATAGTATGGGTACGCCCTTATGGATAATAACATAGCTATCGCCTATTTGAACCCGATTATCTCGCAGGCTTTTAACTTCCCAACCCATAAGCATAATACCAGCCTCGAATTTTTCTTCGACGAAATAGTCATACCTGGCTTTGCGGTTAACCGCAATATTTGATGGTTGGCTTGCCGTTGTCATATAATAAACTTTAGTTTCCCTGTAAAGTAAGCATTTTACTCTGGATCTGCATGAATGCAAAATGAATTGCATTATATATAACCTTAAATTAAGCAAAGAGTGGTCAGTAATGGAAAGAATTGAAAGAACGGCAATCGTGCCTTATTCAGCGGAAACCGTATATACCCTGGTGTGTGATATCGAGCGTTACCCAGATTTTTTGCCCTGGTGTAAATCCGCAGTCATTCATAATAAGACCGAGGAATGGGTAGAGGCCAGCCTTGAGCTATCTAAGGGTGCAATCAGTAAAAGCTTTACCACTCGCAATCATCTTAAACCTAATCGCGAAATGGAGATGCATTTGGTTAATGGGCCCTTTAAGCATTTATATGGTATTTGGAAATTTGAACCTTTAAGCGAGCAGGCTTGTAAGGTTAGCGTGTGCTTAGAGTTTAGTTTTTCAAGTAAATTATTAGAAATGGCAATAGGCCCCTTATTTCATCATATGGCCAATACTTTATTAGAAGCTTTTGTAGAGCGGGCCAAACAGGCTAATAAGCCATTATGAGCTTAATAAACGTTGAAGTAGTCTATGCGCGTTCTAGCCAGCAATGGCTGATTCCTCTCCAGGTTCCGGTTGGAACCACGGCAATAGAGGCGATTCGGCTTTCAAAAATAATCGAGCTTTGCCCGAAAATTGATTTGTCTCACTTGAAAATAGGCCTATTTAGTAAGCCTATAACACTGGATACCGTCTTACATCATCAGGATCGAGTAGAAATTTATCGACCTTTACTAATAGACCCTATGCAGAAACGCATTATTCGCGCTAAAAAACATTCGCTCTAGGGTGAATTATAAGTGGAATACTGAATCCCGGCTGGAGGGGGATAATCGCCGGCGATCTGAGCTAGCTTGCCATTTTTGAAGGTTATAATCAGTTTGTTCTCTGCCATAGGCAAATGATTTTCTTGATTGGTATACACGTAATACCATTGATTAGGCATGGTAGGATCTTTTAGATTCGGGGAGCCTAATACATATTCAACTTGTTCTTTGGTCATGCCAGGTTTTAGCTTTTGAATCATGGCAGGTGTTATATCATTGCCTTGCTGAATTTGCATTTGATAGGGCTTGAGTGAACCACAAGCGCTTAAGCCAAGAATTAGACTAAATAAGAAAATAGAGCGTAGAACAGCCATAAATAAAAATCCTATATGTAAGTAAACTCAAGTTTGTAATATCATATAGGATAAATCAGCCCCCCACAATTGGTAGTTTCATGGCAAATAAATCCGATCTTAAAAATGTAGGCCTCAAGGCTACCCTGCCGCGCATGAAAATTTTGCATATGTTAGAGCAAGAACAAGCCCATCATTTAAGCGCAGAAGAGATTCACCGCCAGCTTGCCCAGTCTGGTGAAGATGTCGGGCTAGCCACGGTATATCGAGTCTTGGCTCAATTTGAAACGGCGGGTTTAATAAAGCGGCATCGATTTAGCGAAGACTATTCCATTTTTGAATTGGATACGGGCGATCATCATAACCATATCGTTTGCATAAGCTGTAATAAGGTCGAAGAATTTTGCGATGAGCTAATTGAAAGCCGGGAGCTTGAAATTGCGGTGAAAAAGGGCTACCAGATAACGGATCATAGCCTATATATCTATGGGATTTGTCCGGCTTGTCGAGAGTCTGCACTAAGCGCGTCCAATTAGGATAAAAAAAATATTTCAGCATTTAATTGTATTAATTTAGTCGATAATATTTTTTTAATAAAAAGAGGAATGCTTATGTTTCTTGCTGCCATGCCCTTAGCGGCGCGCCTGCGTCCTAGAAATCTAACTGAATTTTTTGGTCAGGCCCATTTAGTGGGATCTGATCGAATCTTGGCTGAATGCGCCAAGCTTGGTGTCATTCATTCTATGATTTTATGGGGGCCACCTGGCACAGGTAAAACCACTTTAGCTAGAGTGCTGGCTCAATCTGCCGATGCAGAAATTGAAGAGATTTCAGCCGTTATGGCCGGAGTAAAAGAAATTCGCGCCGTAGTGGAACGAGCACAAAGCCGTCAAAGGCTTGGCCAAAAAACTCTTTTGTTTGTCGATGAAGTGCATCGCTTTAGCAAATCCCAGCAAGACGCCTTTTTACCCTATATCGAACAAGGCTTATTTAGCTTTATCGGCGCCACTACCGAAAATCCCTCATTTGAATTAAATAATGCTCTATTGTCTCGAGTTAGGGTGCATGTGTTAAAAGCCTTAAGTCCTGAAGATTTAATGCGGATTATCGATATGGCTTTAGCCGATACTGAACGGGGCCTGGGCGAATATAAAATTGAATTTTCAGTAGAGTTGAGACAACAATTAGCCGAGGCGGCGACTGGTGATGCCAGGCGGGTTTTAAACTGGTTGGAATCCTTGGTTGAAATGGCCGAAGAAAAAAAGGGTATTCGTATCATCGATCAAGAGGCGCTACGCGATGTATTAGGTACGGCTATGCCGGTTTATGATAAAGGGGGTGAGGCGTTTTACGATATTATTTCGGCCTTACATAAGTCCATACGAGGCTCCAGTCCTGATGCGGCGCTTTATTGGCTATGCCGAATGTTAGTCGGGGGCTGTGATCCGCTATATATTGCCAGACGCTTAGTTCGAGTGGCCTCAGAAGATATAGGTAATGCCGACCCAAGGGCTTTGGAAGTAACCTTACAAGCCTGGGATGTGCAAGAAAGACTAGGCAGTCCAGAAGGGGAATTAGCCCTGGCTCAATGCGTCATCTATTTAGCCTGTGCGGCAAAAAGTAATGCGGTTTATACTGCTTATAAAGCGGCCATGGAAGAGGCAAGAAAACCTCAGGCAGCCGAGGTGCCTGTTCATCTTCGCAACGCCCCAACCAAGCTTATGAAAGAATTAGGCTATGGCAAGACGTATCGCTATGCTCACGACGAGCCTTATGCCTATGCGGCAGGCGAGGTGTATTTGCCGGAGAATATAAAGGGTGGTTATTACCAGCCCACAGATCGCGGGCTGGAAAAGCAGATTAAAGAAAAGCTTACTTTCCTGGCCCGTTTAGATGATCGCGGCAAGCCTTAGTGGTCAGTAGTTTTGCACTGGTTTCTCTTTTTGTCTCTGCCGTTTTTCTGGGAGGGGTTTGCAGCCCAAAGGATTCTGCAATGACTAAACTAGTTCTGGCTGGGCTGCCATAGCCAACATTAACGGTTGCAGCATCTGGGTCTATATGAGCTACAGCATCGTGAGTACGTCCGTGGTCAAGATCTGTGTTGTTGGGTAGAACCGCAATGCATTCCTGAATGCTACGTCTAATAATGGTAGGTACTTTAAGCATTTTTATCATCCTTGATTCAAATACGTATATTTTTTAATAAAACAATAGGGTTGTTATGAGCCTAGTTGCATTGTAGGCGCAGTTGGAGTGGCGCCATCTATAGGTTTGGCACGTCTAGGTTCTGGGCGATGCAACCTAGCAAAGACTGTTGTAAGCGCGACTCCAGGCTCGCTAATACGTTCTATAGATGTGCCTGATGGAATTCTGGGCTCTGAAGCAGTTGGCGCCATTATTTTAGCCTCAACCAAATTTAATTTTCTAAACACTGTAGATTTCATAGGTCTATCTGATGAACTATCTTTTGTAGAGTCCATAGGGGTATCCGTTGCACTATCAGTTTCAGGATTAAAAGACAGACGAATATCGGCGTTTACTTCTTCTAGATAGCAGCTATACATTTTTTATCATCCTTGATTAAAAACTTGCATAATTCTACCAAATACATCGCATAAAAACAATATATAATTATAGTAAAGTCACTAATAAAACTATTATTAATTAAATAATTCAACCACTTGAATTTTAGGAAAGGCAGCCTGTATGGCCGAGAGCTGAGGTTTTTCAAATAATAGCTTCAAATTAGGCCCGGCATCTTCGGTAAAATATACCGGAATGCCTGATTGTCTTAATTGCCACACCTTTTGCATGGCCGCAAAGCTATCAGAATTGGAATATAATATAGGTGGCCAGCTCGATAACATGGTGGCGTGCATGGATAAGGCATTATGTTCGGCTGTTTGACCGAGTAATTCAAAATCATGATGTTTAAGGGCCAGTTTCATTGCGCTTAAATCCGTATGAACTTGTGTAGGCCAGCTTTTAAATAACGTGGAAGTATCTACCGTGCGTTGCATGGCCTCGCTTGAACCTATGGACTTTTCAGCCTCTGTAAAGATCAGTAAGCCGATGCAAAGCCCAGGCCATTGCGTATCGATAGCTACTCCATGACTATCCATACCATCTTCACGCTCGCCCGTCTGCCATTCTACAAAGCCATTCCAGATCGAGCGACAGGCGCTACCACTGCCCATGCGGCTTAGTATCGATAGTTCGGTGTCTGATAGGTTCCAGGCATAAAAACAATCGAGGGCCTTAACGATAGCCGCAAATCCTGAGGCTGAAGAAGCTAACCCTGCAGCAATAGGAATATTACTCGTGGTTTCAATTTTATAATAAGTCGCTTGAGGGCGAAAACAATCCAAAAAATTCACTAAACGCTTAGCAAATTCGGTAGTGGCGTTAACCGATTTATTATTGAGAATAATCTCATCGTGCGGCATAGAGCTTAAAGTAATCGATGTATTGGTACCTTTATCACCTAATGAAATAGAGAGGCTGGAGGTCAGTGGCAGATTTATGGCCTGATTGCGCTTGCCCCAATATTTTACTAAGGCAATATTGCTGGGAGCAAAACTGCTGGCAACCTTAAGTGCAGGCGTAAGGCTTCTATCGCCCAGTATCTTTTTTACGATATCGCTTTTATGTAAGGCCATATTGCACACCCTGTTCACTAATCTGTAGCGGAATTTGCTTTACTCCAATGGCGACTTCGGCGGCGTTTCTTGGAAAGATATCCTGTTCTAAATGGCCCAATCCAATCACACAGTCTCCCAAGCCTGAGCCTGATATTTTAGCTGCTAAAATGCCAGATTGCTGCTCTAAGCCATTAATTAAACTTTCTAATAGAGCATTGCTCACCCCGCATTGCTGCATAAGTTTTTGATTGGCTTTAAAGCAATCCGCCACTATCGGCCAGTTTTGCTCATTAATCGCCTGTTTAGCGACTAATACTAAGCGCTCAATTTCAGTAAAATACTCGGTAAAAGCGATAGGGTTAAGTAAGCGTTTTGCCTCCACGATATCAATAACTTCACGCGTAGCTAATTTACTGCCGGAATAAACCGCAGTTAGCATGGGGTTAAAGACAAGTTTTTCAAAGTGCAAGGGTTCCGTTCCATAAACAATGCAGCCGCCCAATACTGAAGCCGCGACATCTGCGCCTGAGCCTATGCCTTGTACGTCTCGCACTACTTTCCTGGCATGGATGATTAAGTCCTGAGGTTCTAGGCTTAAGCTAAGCCATTGGCGCAAGGCATTTACCGTCGCTACGGTGACGGCCGCCGATGAGCCTAGCCCCACTCGATCTGAAAATTCGGATTTGATAAGGATATCGCAACCGCTCGGAAGGGCGGCTTTAAGCGAGAGTACAGCCGCTAATACAAATTGAAAGGGTTTAGTGACGGCCAGTTCATCGATCGCCATGCTAAGGTGGCCTAAGGCGGAATGAATGACGATAAGGTTATCAGATCGAGGCGTTAAGCTAAGGCTAATGCGTTGATCGATGGCGGCGACTAGCGCTAATTTTTTATGTAATACCGCATGCTCACCCATTAGCATTAATGTAGCGGGAGCCGATGCGTAAAAACTCATACTATTCTGACTCCGAGCGCCTCAGGCAGTAGCCTTTCTATCGAGTAGCCATGCTTGATTACGGTGTCCTCTATATTGTCGCCCACCACTAATACAATCCCGGCGGTATCGCCATAGATAGCACCTGCTCCGCAGATTTTAGCGGCGCCGCCTTGTTGTTCTATTTCGCCAATAAGCGTTTGAATTTTTTTAGGCACCAGGCCAAGTTCACAGAGTAATCTATGGTTATCGCGAATAGCCTGTTTAAAAGCCAGTGGATTATTTTCACGCAAGGCGAGGTCCATGGCCTGAGTGACGCTGGTAAAACGCTGGCGTAGGGCTTCGCTCTGTAAAAGTACCGAGCTGTGTTTTACGCATTCTCCCGTTGAGCTTTTAGGCGCGCCGGTATTAATGATCTGTAAGGCCATAGTGGGTAAAGGCCGCGTCTGGGACTGGCCATTTTGAAAATAATGACAGCCTCCATGTGAGCTAATATATAAATCTAAGCCACTGGATTTACCATGCTGTAAATTTTCAGCCGCTAAATTTAAGGCCTGTAAATCCTGTAAAGTAAAATCATGCTTTAAAAAATGGGCTAATGCAAAATTAGTGCTAACGATGGCGGCAGCCGAAGAGCCCATGCCACAACCGGTAGGGATCGTTGAAAGGCTATGAATATTTAAGCCTTGTTTTGCATCGATTTCAAATTTATCCAGCAAATTAGAGGTGGTGTATTCCAATAATTCAAACGGTTTTTTTAATACCTCACGAATACCTTTTTCACCGCGTAAAAAAGCGCTATAGCTAGTCTGAAGACGATTTTTAAGCTGGCGTAAGGCTTTTAAGGTACGCTGACGCTTATGCGGTAAATTAACCAAATCGAATAAGACATGCGGCATGCTATGAGAGCTTACCGTGGTATCGGAATAACGATTAACAGCTACCGCCAGGGCAGGGCAGCCATGCACCACCGAGTGTTCACCAGAGAGGATAAGCTTGGCTGGAGCCCGAGCGATTACGGGGCTCATGACTTCTTATCGGCTTTATCAGGGGTTTTAACACCCCTTTCCGAGTTTGAACGCCTGCCTGAAATGAATTCAGGCGAGGCGGCAAAGGGGGCGATTTCACTATTCTCCCCCTTTGCAATCCCCCATCGTGCATTGTTGGCGGGACCCGCGATTGATTTATATATTCGCTTATGTTGAGAAATGCTAGCTAAGCGGAATTGTCCGGTTTCATTTTGTGGCAAATTTAAGGTGCTGCCATCGATAGGGTAAGGGAAATTATAAAACTCTTCATACTCGCCGGCCGTTAGTCCTTTGCGATTTTCTATAATTTGATGATGGTAATGAGTATGCAAATGTTTTTCATAATCGGCTTGCACTATACCGCTAAAAAATTCACCGATGCAGCCCGAACCATAGCTATAAAAGCCGATGCGCTTGCCACTTAAGTCGCTGGGATGATGCTCAAGCAAGGAAATAAGGCCTAAATATAGTGCCGCGGTATAGCAATTGCCGACTACCTTGCCATAACGCAGAGTATAGCCCAATAACTCTTCCAGCTCATCGTTAGAAGGGCGCTGCAGGCCATTGATTAAAGCCAGTTTTTGATGGGCTTTTTCGGCTAGGCGTGGAAAGGGGATATGGTAGATAAAATGCTGATGATCGGAATATTTCCGCTGGCTTTTAGTTTGATAATCCAGCCACGCCTCACGCAACGCCTTTAAATATAAATCGATAGAATGCTTGCCATCCACGAGGGCTTCATTGCGATAATTAGGCCTCCAAAAGTCCATGGCATCTTCGGCATAGACACCGCTTTCAGGCTCGATAGCGACTAGTCTAGGATTGGCCGATAGCAACATGGCGACAGCACCGCCGCCTTGAGAGGATTCGCCAGAGGTATTTAAGCCATATCGGGCGATATCGGAGGCGATTAATAATATTTTTTGTTCAGGGTGCTGGCTTATCATGGCTAATGCTAAAGCCAAGCCACCTGTGGCACTATAGCAGGCCTGTTTTAATTCTAAGATGCGACAATGCGGGGATAGCTTGAGTAAATGATGCAAAAATAGACCAGCCGCTTTCGATTGATCGATCCCACTTTCGGTGGCAAATAACAGCATCGAGATACTCGTTAAGTCTATGCCTTGTAACACTTGTTGAGCGGCATTGGCGGCAAGCGTGACAATATCTTCATCTGGAGGCGATACGGCCATTTTATGCTGGCCCAAGCCCACATAAAATTTATCCACCTCAGCGCCTCTCGCTTCGGCGAGGGTGCGTAAGTCTAAATAATATTGAGAGCTGAAGAAGGCGGCAGCATCGATGCCTACTTTTACCATAATAAGTTCCTAGTTCTTTTTGTTTTGCCGTTCAAATATCATATGGCTACGGGTTAATTCGCCTGGGTTCGCTTGAGCGGCTAGTAGGGAAAGTTCCCCACATAATACGGTAGCGGCGATGATTAAGGCAAGCCGTTGGCTATTTATTCCGCTATCGCGCTGTGCTATGCAGCCTAATAAGAGTAAATTTTCGCGTACGAAGTCGAGATGTTTACCATTACCGACGCTGCCGACGATTAGATTGGGTAGATTCACACTGAAATATAAACTTCCGTCCCTAACTTCGCAGTGGGTAATTCCCTGCGAGCCTTCGATGATATTAGCTGCATCCTGGCCTGTAGCGAGATAGAGCGCTAATAAAATATTAGCAAAATGGGCATTGGCTGATCGTAAGCTGCCCGCGAGTAGTCCACCGATTAAATTCTTTTTAATATGTAAATTTACCAAGGCTTCTGGGCTGGCTCTTAACTGTTTTTCGCAAATTTCGCGGGAAATAGTCAGCTCGGCAATCACATTTTTACCCCGGCCTAAAATGCCATTAATGGCTGACACTTTTTTATCGGTACAGATATTGCCCGAGATCGAGACGTATTTAAGCTCGGAATATTGCTCTAACAACCAGGTTAAAATCGCATCGGCGGCCTTGGTCGTCATATTGTGGCCAGCCGCATCGCCGGTAGTAAAGGCAAAGCGGATATATAATAAATTAGCTACTTGCTGAGTATGAATAGTTTTTAATTTAGCAAAGCGGCTGGTGCCGGATATAACGCTATCGATGCTGTCGCGATGGGTCTCTAATGTAGTTGCTAGCTTCGCGATATAGCTGGCATTAGGGCCTTCTACTATAACCGAGCGGGTCATACAATCGTTTATTAATACCGTGGTGATCCCACCGGCCAGGCGTGAAATTTTAGCGCCGCGATTGGTCGAGGGCCAGAGCGTCGTTTCAAAGGTGGCCATCGGCACGTTAATGTCTTCGGCCATGCCATCGATAATAAGGCTAATGGGGCCGATAGTCTGCATAGGTATGGGAGCAAATTCTTGATTCACGTGCTTGGCCTATCTTTTAGCGAAATTAGAGTGATGGATAAGCCAATAAATGGCTAGAGTAAAGATGCCCCCTACTAAGGTTGCTAGCACCCAAGCATAGCCTGGGATAATAATGGTGGGCAGTCCACGCTTCGTTAATAGGCCTATATCTTTAGCCACGCCGCTGGCGAATATCAGGTGCAGCACGATGATCAATATAAAAAATAGGCTATGAACGCTGCTCATTGCTGGGCTTAAGGTATTTATAAAATCAAACATCTTTATGGGGCTCCTTGCCCTCTCCCCATTCCTCCCCCGCGAGTGGGGAGGGGGAGTTGGTGGGCATGAATAGTGAAAATGGACGGTTTCTCTTATCAATCAACTAATATAGGCCTTTAGAAGGAAGCATTGCCTGGCACTCGTGGGAAAGGAATCACGTCGCGGACATTATTGATGCCGGTAATATAGCTTACCAAGCGCTCAAATCCTAGGCCAAATCCTGCATGAGGCACCGAACCATAACGGCGTAAATCGCGGTACCAGGAATAATCTTCTGGGTTCATACCGCATTCTCTAATGCGTGTATCCAAGACATCTAAGCGCTCTTCACGCTGGCTGCCGCCGATAAGCTCGCCAATACCTGGGACTAACACGTCCATAGCGGCTACGGTTTTGCCATCGTCATTTAAGCGCATATAAAAGGATTTAATCTCTTTAGGGTAGTTTTTTAGCACCACCGGTCCGCCGATTTTTTTCTCGCAGAGGTAGCGCTCGTGTTCGGATTGCAAATCCAGGCCCCATTTTACAGGGTATTGGAATTTCTCGCCGGATTGCTCGAGGATGGTAATCGCCTCGGAATAATCCATATGGGTAAAGCTGGAGGTGGCTAATTTTTCGATTCGCGCCAAACAGGTGGTATCGACCCATTGGTTAAAGAAGGCCATATCATCGGAACGCTCAGCTAATACCGCCTTCGCCACATATTTTAATAATTCTTCGGCCAGGGCCGCATCGTCTTCTAAATTAGCGAAGGCGATTTCAGGTTCGATCATCCAAAATTCCGCTAAATGGCGGCTGGTATTGGAGTTTTCAGCGCGAAAGGTAGGGCCAAAGGTATAGACTTTAGATAAAGCTAAGCAATAGGCCTCGACATTTAACTGACCGGATACGGTTAAAAAGGCCTCTTTACCAAAAAAGTCTTGAGAGAAATCTACCGAGCCGTCTTTGGCTTTAGGGATATTGGCTAAATCCAGGGTAGAGACTCTAAATAACTCCCCCGCGCCTTCACAATCGCTAGCGGTAATAATCGGGGTATGAATCCAAAAGTAGCCGTTTTCATGAAAAAAGCGATGGATAGCTTGAGCCAAACAATCGCGAACCCGAGCTGCCGCACCGATGATATTGGTTCGAGGGCGAAGGTGGGCATAATCACGCAAATGTTCCATAGAGTGACGTTTAGGCGACATAGGATAGGTGTCAGGATCTTCAATCCAGCCTAGAACTTCAATGCTATCGGCTTGAATCTCAACAGCCTGGCCGCTACCTTGCGAGGCGACCAATTTACCATTGATAATGACTGAGCAATCTTTAGTCAGCTTTAACGCTTCGGAATCGTAATTAGGCAGGGTATTAGGCACGACAGCCTGAATGCCTTCAAAGCATGAACCATCATGCACGGTGACAAAAGAGATACCGGCTTTAGAGTCACGACGGGTGCGAACCCAGCCTTTTATAGTGACTTCAGCACCGGGTTGGTGTTTTAATAATGCGGCGATAGATAGATTGTTCATAGCGGCCTCAAACATACGAAAATTGCCCGCTAGTATACCAGATAATCGGAAAAAATCAGGTATTAATAGCGCCTTCAGAAAACCTTAAGATTTTATGGTTAGAATGGCTGAAATTTTAAATAAGGAGAATAATATGCAAGGATTTAAATTGACGCCTAGAAGCGAGACAACGCCAGAGGCTTTTATTAAGCAAAATAGAAGAGAGAATGGTACTCAACCAGTATATGAGTACTGCGTAGCTGAATCTTTAAAAGATAGACACAAACTTGTAAAAGTCGGGTTACGTAAATTTGATGATAGTCTATTAGAGTTTTGGGTAACTATACACACTAAGGTTCAAGATGAATTGGATGAATTTAGGGATTTTTTTACGTCATATGATTTTGACGTAAAATATTCTAAATCTGATAATCTCTGCGAAGCGTATTTCATAACCTCCCTTGCTGATGACAAAATACTTTTTTTTGATTGTGTTAAAATTTTTAATAAAGAGTCTTTGCCGTTTGACCTTATTAGAAATTTAAAGCTAGCGAGCGGATGTCCAATCTATAGTTATAGTGTTGAAGATTTGGCCGATTGCTATAGGCAGTCGAATGAAAAAGCCCTAAAGTATGTGCAAGATAGTGATGAGACTGATAAATGTCGTTTTGCATTAGGCTATCTTGCCCAACATGGATATCTTCAAGAAACAGATAGTACCGTAGCTACTGCAGGAGCTGGGGCTTCAGACGCAGCATATAAAATTGATCTTAATTTCGCACTGGATTGTTATTATCAAATACCAGAAAGCTCTGATTTCTATAAACAAGCTCAGTTTGAAATTGCAAGCATTATATTAGTTCATGTTGCTGAATATGAGGGCACTGCGCGTGAAAATATGCTGAAAAGTTTGATGGATAGCGCTACGAAATCTGACGATATGCGTTTAATTTGCCAATCTATGACCGTTTGTGCAGGCAAAGGAATAGATTCTGCTCTATCAGCGACAAGTATCGGTGATTTATTGTATCAGTTGTCTGTGGCGCTAAGAGCTCCTGAACCAGCAGTAACAGTGAGTGCTGGAGTAGTCACTCCGCTTAGAGTTGCCATGAGTGAAACTGTTTCTGCACTAGAGTCTAGATTCCCTCCTTCGCGAGAGTGACATCATATAGAAAAGATTAGATCCCGGGTTCGCCTATCGGCGCCCCAGGATGACAGAAGAATTTATGACAGTTTAGGTCAAATGCGTCGCATAGATAAACGAGAATATATACAGCAAAGCAAACACGATCGGTAGGGCGACTTCCATGCGTTTTAATGGTCTGTATGGATTATCTTTACCGGTGACTTTTCGCTCCGCTAGCATCGATGGGCTTGATGGCATACGCTTTTCAAGCTCGATAATCACTTTGTTTCTGGCGCTTGTAACGCGTCTGAAGTATTGCACTAAACGCCACCAGCCATAACATAAAACAAGCAAGCCTAGTAATGGGAACAATAAGAACCCAACGCGATGCACGGCTTGTTGATGGCTTAGGGTGATTCCCAATACGCCTAGCACGATAGCGTGAAAGGTTAGGAAATAGGTGTTAGCCAGGCTACGACGAGCGCTAATTCTATCGGTCATCTCGACATAAAGCTTATATTGCTCAACCAAAAGAATATGATAAGTCTCGTTATTTAAAGACTCTGTGTCGTTGCGGTTCCACAAATCATCGTCTAATTCGGTGTTAATTTCGTGTTTCATAAGCCATCCATTATGTTAATTTCGCTGGTAGTTTATCATATATTTCGACTATGCCCAATTTTTGATGGGTAGAAAGTCGGTATACAGGGCCGCTTCAGCCGAGCCTGGTTCTGGTTGCCAATTATAATTCCAATGCACTACCGAGGGTAGCGACATTAAAATCGACTCGGTACGACCGCCAGATTGTAGGCCAAATAAGGTGCCACGGTCATATAATAGATTAAACTCGACATAGCGTCCACGTCGATATAGTTGAAACTCTCGATGCTTAGTCTCAAAGGGCGTATTTTTGCGCTTAGTAAGGATAGGCAGGTAGGCATCTTGATAGGCTTGGCCCATGCTTTGCAGAAAACTAAAGCAGTCCTCAAAGCCTAATTCATTGAAATCATCAAAAAATAGCCCGCCTATTCCACGGGCTTCAGCACGATGTTTGAGATAAAAATATTCATCGCAGTGGGCCTTAAATCTAGGATAAAGACCGGCGCCAAAAGGCTCGCAGGCTGCCTTGGCGGTTTGGTGCCAATGCACACAATCTTCATTAAAACCGTAGTAAGGGGTGAGATCAAAGCCTCCGCCAAACCACCAGATTGGAGCAACACCCGGTGCTTCGGCTACGATAAAGCGAATATTAAAATGCGAGGTGGGCACAAAAGGGTTTTTAGGATGGATGACCACAGAGACACCCATGGCTTGAAACGAGCGGCCGGCCAGTTCAGGGCGAATGGCACTGGCCGAAGGGGGGAGTTTGTCACCCCTAACATGCGAAAAATTCACGCCACCTTTTTCGATGACCGTACCATTTTCCAGTACACAGGTTTTACCTCCCCCCTTCGTGGGGGAGGTCGAGGAATTCTCAATTCCGAGGGAGAGGGGCGATCCCCAAGCATCGATTATAAATTTAGCATGAGGCTCATGCGCCTCAAAAGCTGTGCAAAGTTGCTGTTGTAGCGCACTGAGATATTCCAGAACCTGACTAATATAGTTTTGCATATAGTGATCTTAAGGCTTATTTTTAGTATAGTGGCACTATATCAAACTAAAGGCCAAGCATCTATGCATTTAGAGCACGACACAGTTCAGAATTTTATATTCGATAATCATCCGGTTCGCGGCGAGATAGTGCGCCTGGATGAAAGCTTTCAAACTATATTGTCCCAACATTACTACCCACCTGTGATCCGCCAGTTATTGGCTGAGGCCCTGGTGGCGGTGAGTTTATTAAATGGCATGTCCAAACAGCGAGGCAAGTTAACCCTGCAATTTCAGGGTAATGGACCTTTGACGCTATTATCGGTGCGCTGTACTCACGATTATCATTTGCGCGGAGTGGTGCAATGGAATGATGAGATGGCTACCCCGGATTCTTTAGCCGATGCCTTGGGTCAGGGCGTATTATTATTTACCCACGAGCCTGATGAGAAGGGTCAGCGTTACCAAAGCGTGGTGGAAGTCACCGGGCATTCAGTGGCGAAGGCTATCGAAGATTACTATGTTCAATCGGAACAGTTAGGCACCCGAATTATCTTAACGGTTAACGAAAAGCATGCAGCTGGGTTAATGTTGCAACAGCTGCCCTCGGAAGATGCTGAGGCCAAGGCTGAAAGTTGGAACCATGTACTGACCTTGGCTGAAACCTTAACGCCAGATGAATTATTGGAATTGGATAACCATACCCTATTGCATCGTCTGTATAATCAAGAAATTGTAAGGGTATTTACCCCGCATGCCATTCAATTTGGCTGTAGCTGTTCGGTGTATCGCATGGAAAATGCGCTAATCGGCTTGGGTAAAGAGGAAGCCTTAGAAATTCTATTGGATCGCGATAGCATCGAGGTCACATGCGAATTTTGCAATCATCACTACGATTTTGACCGAGTCGATGTAGAGCGTTTGTTTACAGTGGGTGGTTTACGGTCGGATTCGAATACGAAGCATTAAAAAATGGATCCCCGATCAAGTCGAGGATGACACAACAGCTTGTCATCTTATTAGGCTAACTGATACCGAATCTCATTGGCAATCTCGATATTTTTGGATCGCGCGGCGCCCATAATGAGAAACCAGTCTATAAACGTCCAAAAGCCGCAACCACCAACGGTGATCAACTTAAGTATGCCTAAGCCTATTTGGCCTAAATAAAATCGATCGACGCCTAAGACACCGGTTAGCAGGCTAAACACTAAGGCTATAGTGGTGCTTTTTTGTCTAAGCGCCAATTGCAGGTCGAAGTTGGCACGTTGGGTTTCTGGAATCGAGTCGCGAATATTTTTAAGCAACATAAAATAGGTCGGTTCATTCACAGGTTTATACTCCCTTAGGCCTTGGCAAAATCTTTTGTTCACGAGCCCAGCGTCTCATTTTAACGGTGCTTATAATAATATAAGCCAGGCTAGCTAAGAGATAGGCTGAGGTAATGATTAGGCTGGTGTAATAAATCGAGTTCCACATTCCGCCGTCGTGTTGCAAGGCTTGATTGAGGATGGCCCCATTACTGATTGCTAATATAATCCAGATCAATAGCATGCCAGTGAAGCGACGACAATAAGTCCACAACATGTCTTGCCAGGCCGCTACTTGGCTTGGCAAAACATGAGGGTATTTAGCAGGGCTAACGCGTGAAACTTTAACCCAGAA
Source organism: Gammaproteobacteria bacterium (assembly GCA_030652335.1). Taxonomy (GTDB): domain Bacteria; phylum Pseudomonadota; class Gammaproteobacteria; order Francisellales; family CACEW01; genus JAQSYQ01. The sequence continues at coordinate 117,724 of JAUSAW010000009.1, read as the reverse complement.
GAACAGTAGTAATAGACAACATACAATAATTAGCATTAGTAGTTAGCACCCATTTTGCTGATAAGTGTGTTTAATTTAGCAGGGTCAGGCATGCCCATCGAAATTTTTGGGTTGCCGCTGGTGTTTTTATACAAAATTACAGGGGTCACGGTTAACTGACTTTGCACCATAAATTGCATGTTTTTATTAAACTGATCTTTAATGGCAGCGGAAGGGTTCTTAACGGGAGTAATTCCACCTTCTTCAATCGAATTATTGAAATTCTGCTCATTCTTTTGCAAGGCCTGTGAAGGATTTTGCGCACCTAAAATAGCATACACTTTCCCGGCACTGCTGGCTTTTAAGAAACCCACTGGTATCCAACGAACGGCTAGTTTTCCTGCGGCAATTTGAGGCTGAAGGGCTAGGTATACTTGATGGCAATAGATACAGTTAGGATCAATCATTATATAGGCTTTATGCGGAGCCTGTGGTGAGCCTTGCTCGACCCAGGTGGCATTCCCTAAATTGCTATAGGCATTATTGACCGCGACAGGTGCCACATATTTTTCAAAGTCAGCCTGATTGACATTGTTGCCATTCGTATCGATAACAACGCCTGAAATCAAATAGTTGGCCTGGCGATCGGTATAGATCACGCCTTGTTGTGGATTAGCCCCGGTGCTTTGCACCACGTAACCTTCTAAATCGCCAAGCGAATTAAAATTGCTTAGCACGGTCACATTACCTTGAGTTACTTTTTCGATTAATAATTTACCGGCATCGACATCTGCTCGTTGTTGATACGCATAAAATGCCATGGTCAGTATTACACCAACTACAAAAGCGGCGATAATCGAAAAAATTGTTTTATTCTTAGTCATTACGTTATCCTTTGAGCCTGATTATGCTTTTTTGTTTTTAGTTGGGCTAGCGGAGATCAGTTCAACTTTAAAGGTTAAAGCCTGATTAGGACCGATGCTTGGCGGTGCGTTTTGGCCGTAAGCTAGTTCTGGTGAGATATAAAGCATCCAGGTTGACCCTACAGGCATTTTAACTAAAGCTTTTTGCCAGCCTGGGATAACTTGATCCACTTGGAAAGAAATGGGCTGGTTACGTTTGTAAGAGCTGTCGAATACGGTGCCATTAATGAGGCTGCCTTCGTAGTTTACGGTAACGGTATCGTGTGCCGACGGGGTTCTACCTTTTCCAGCGGTAATGACTTGGTAGTATAAACCGGTTTCTAATTCTTTTACGCCGGGCTGGCTAGCCATTTTTTGCATATAAGCTTGGCTGGCAGTTAAGTTGGTCGAGGCGGTAGACGCTTGTTTTTGAGCCATTTGTTCCATCATTTGTTGTTGAAAGGCTTGCATGGTAGTTTGCATATCGGCTGTCGTCATAGCAGGTTGCTTGCCGTTTACACCGGCTTCTAAGCCGTCGCTAAAGGCGGATGGGTTAATCGCAATATTTTGGGATTTGAAATTATTACCTACATCATAACCTATGGAATAGCTTACTTTATCCATCTGTGTTTTAAGGTCGGTACCAAACAAAGCATAAGCTGAGCCTATGCAAGCAATGCTTACGGCAGCGACTACGCCAGCAATGATAAGTTTTTTCATTTTGTTATCCTTAATTAATAATGAGCAATAATGTCATGAATCATAGTATGAGCATAGGTGCCATAAAGTCAACCGCCAGCTTTATTGATCGGCAATTTTACAATAGGTTTCGCGAATAAATAGCGTCACTATAATACCAGCTAGAAAAATAACGGCAAACAGCAGCATAGTAGAGCGGTATTGATCGAATGGATTGATCGATAGGCTTTTCCAAAAGCTTGAACTAAGCGAGGCGGCCAAGCCTGATTGCAAAAAGGAGTTCATTACGGTTGAAACCGCACAGGCAAATCCTAAGGAAATGCTAGCTAGTCTCGTTAAATTGCATTCGGTTAAAATAGGATAGGCCAAAGCTTGGGAGCTTGAAAATAGGCCCAGCGCAAAAAATAATCCAGCCAATTGATAATTACCGAGGCCAGATATAATGCTAATCGCTAAGATTACGATAATTCCAAGCACGGGGCAAATAAACATAAGCGGACGTCGTTGCCCCATTTTATCGGAGAGTAATCCAATAATAGGGCCGCCAATCATAGAGCCAGCATACAGTAAAGTTATGATGGAAGAAGCCTGCACGGCATCGAGGTTTTCAGCACCTTTCAGATAGATGTTTCCTAATAAACCGCCTAGTACGACTATGGGCAAATTAAGGAATGTGGTGTAAGCCGCGCACAGCCAATTCTGAGGAAATACAAATGCTTCTTTTAATTTGCCGCCCACTTCAGACCAGCTAGAGGCCTCGGGTTTACTTTTTTTGCTCTGTTTATCTTTTACTACAAATAGAATCACTACAGTAATAAGTGTGGTTAGCCCCGCAATAACCAGTAAAGCAGGACGCCAGCCTATCGCAGAAATCAGCAGGGTTAATGGGGTTTGAGCGGCAATGGCACCAAATAAACCGATGGTAATAACCACACTATTGGCTAACGCTAAGTGGTCTTCTAACCATTTTGCCACTAAGCGTAAGCAGCCTAAAAATACAAAAGATTGGCTAATGCCACCTAATGCCCGAGCAATACCAGCGATATAAATGGATTGGGCGCTAGCAAATACTACTAAGCTTATTATTGAGCATACCATTCCCGCTACAATCGCTTTCTTAATAGAAAATTTATCGATCAAAAAACTGACGGGAATAAGGGATAGGCCATTAGACAGCAAGAAAATAATCGAAAAAATCCCGAGTTGAGATTCATTGATTTTAAACGCCTTCATTAAATCGCTAGAAAGCGAATTAAAAGCGTGCATCTGAAAAAAGATAAAAAACAAACCCAGGGCCGCCGTAATACAGATAGTCCAGGCGCGCATTGGGCTTGAATCGTTTTGTGAATTATTGCTCATAATAAATACCTCCTAGTAATCAAAATGACGTCTAGAGTCATTGTAAGGAAATGTTTATACTCCTGTAAACTTAAGCACACGGGGAAATGCTATGAAAGTAGTTTCATTTAATGCTAACGGTATACGTTCGGCGGCTAAAAAAGGTTTTTTTGATTGGGCCTGGCAACAGGATATCGATGTATTGTGTATTCAAGAAACCAAAGCCCAGGAATCGCAACTCGACGATCAGCAATTTCATCAAAGTGATTATCAACGCTATTTTTTCGATGCCCATAAACCCGGCTATAGCGGCGTGGCTATTTATACTAGAATTAAACCGGATAAGGTTCATAAGGGCTTGGGTTTTGGCATAGCAGATACCGAAGGGCGTTATATTCAAGCCGATTTTGGCAATCTAAGCATTGCCTCATTATATTTGCCGTCGGGTTCAAGTGGTGATGAGCGCCAAGGGGTTAAATTTGCCTTTATGGAGCAGTATGAAGACATCCTACGTAAGCAGGCCCAGGAAGGCAGGCAATATATTTTATGCGGTGATTGGAATATCGTGCATAAAGAAATCGATATTAAAAACTTCAAAGGCAATCAAAAGAGTTCAGGCTGTTTGCCAGCAGAGCGCGCCTGGGTGGATATGTTATTAACTAAGGCCGGCTGGGTTGATGCTTTTAGGGTATTAAATCATGAGCCTGAACAATATACCTGGTGGTCGATGCGGACCAATGCCTGGGATAGAAATATCGGCTGGCGTATCGATTACCAGATGGTCACAGAAAACCTTAGAGACAGTATTAAACATGTTGAAGTCTATCGCGGGCAAAAATTTTCGGATCATGCGCCTTTGATCGTGGACTACGAAATCTAACCCTTTGTTATCCTGGGGCTGCGTAGCAGAACCCGGGATCCAAAATTATAAAAATTGGATTCCGGATCTTCGCTGCGCTCGTCCAGAATGACATCATGAACAATGACAAATTGTTCTACCAAGCCAGGTCTTTTATAGATTGAATACCTAGCGCTTGTTTTTGTTTTTCGACTAGTTCCATAATCCCGGCCTTGCCAAGAGCTAGCATGCTTTGTAAGTCCGTATCGCTGAAGGCGGCTTTTTCGGCTGTGCCTTGAATTTCGATAATACCGCCGAGTTCATTCATGACGATATTCATATCGGTATCGGCATTGGAATCTTCAGCATAATCCAAGTCGAGCACGGCCTGGCCTTTGTACATACCTACCGACACCGAGGCAATCATATGGTTAAGCGGATGAGGGATTTTAATCGAAGATTTAATTAATTTACGCTCTTTCATTTTAGTTAAGCAATCGGCTAAGGCCACGCAAGCACCAGTAATAGAGGCGGTACGGGTACCTCCATCGGCTTGGAGCACATCGCAATCGATCATCACCGTATATTCGGGTAAAAAGCTTAAATTGACCGCGGAGCGTAAAGAGCGGCCGATTAAGCGTTGAATTTCCTGGGTCCTGCCGCCTTGTTTGCCAAATACCGCTTCGCGTTGGGTGCGATCATTGGTAGCGCGGGGCAACATACCGTATTCCGCTGTTAGCCAGGCCTGACCTTTACCCTTTAAAAAACGTGGCACGCCTTCGACTAAGCTGGCATTGCATAGCACTTTAGTATCGCCAAAGCTAACTAAAACAGAACCTTCTGCATGTTTGGTATAATGACGCTCGATTTTAATGTCGCGTAGTTGATCTAATTGGCGTTTACTTGGGCGCATGATTATTCCAGTTGGTCTATTTTAAAGGGCTTAGTATAATGCTTTCCAATTAGGCTTGTCATGGAGATATTGAGTTGAATGAATTAAAAGGCTTGTTAGCAGGCTGGCAGCCCTCGAATAATACCATTAAGCAGGCGATGCCGGCCAACCTCAAGGATTGGTTAATTGAGGCCGATGCCATTACCCCGATGTTGCAAAAGGCTTTTTCGGACTGGCATTTAGCGCTCGTATCCCAAAAATGGCAAACTTTATTAGCCGATGAGCTTGAACCTTTGCAGACCGATAATACTAAAGCCTGGATTAGAGAAATATTTCATGAAGGCCTGGGTAAAAAGCATATCTATGCCAAATTATCGGTACCAGAACAGACTTTTTATCGCTATCAGGCTCAATTGGAAGGCTTAGGAGGTCAACCTATTGGCGCTGCACTATTTTTTAATAATCCCGATGTTATCCGCTCAGATTTTAGTTATAGACTCATTAGCAAAGAGGATGCAAACTATGGGGCGGCGTGTCAGGCCGTAACAAATGAGCCATTATTGTGGGCGCGTCGATCGGTGTTTAGCTGGCTAGGCTCGCCTATTTTACTGACTGAAATCTTTAGTCCTAATTTGCCTAAGCTATGAAAATGACTTCAAAATTATTGCCTTATATTCACCTGTTGCGCTTACATAGGCCCTTACCGATTTTATTGCTGCTATGGCCGACTTATTGGGCCTTATGGATAGCGGCTGGCGGCATGCCTCCACTTAAAATTTTAGTGATATTCACGCTGGGCATACTATTAATGCGCTCGGTTGGTGGCGTGGTTAATGATATGGCCGATTATAAGCTAGATTGCCTAGTGGAACGCACTAAAATGCGCCCTATAACAAGCGGTAAACTTACCTTAAAACAAGCCTTTTTAGTGGCAGCGGTACTAAGCCTTATTGCTTTTGGTTTGGTATGCTTATTAAATCCTTTGACCATAATGCTATCGTTCTGTGCTTTAGCATTAGCCATTTTCTATCCATTTGCTAAACGCTTTACGTATTGGCCGCAGGCTGTTTTAGGTGTGGCTTATAACTTTGGTATTATTATGGCCTTTGCTGCCATTCAAAGCCGTGTTCCGGCGATTGCCTGGGCTTTTCTTGGCATTGCGCTAGTCTGGACCCTTAGTTATGACACGATTTATGCCTTAGCAGATCGAGAAGATGATACTAAGATTGGCATACGCTCGACGGCTGTTCTGTTTGGAAAAAATGCGCAGCAATGTATTATAGGATTCCAATGCTTAACATTGGCAGGATTACTTGCCGTAGGCTGGATCTTAGGCTTTGGCCCCAGTTACTATCTTTCCTTATTAGTTTGTGCTCTTTTATTTATCTTTCAGCATCGGCTTATAAACAAGCATAATTCCATAGCTTATACTAAAGCGTTTAGCGATAATCATTGGGTAGGGCTGGCGATATGGATTGGCATAGTGATGCAGCTCGGTTTTAGTTAGTAATGGGATGTATTTTCCTATTAAATAAGCGAATTTTATTTGCAATTTAATCAATCATTTAATAAAACCTTAAGCTTGGCTAGGTACAATGCTGCTTAGAAAGAGGATTTTACCAATGACTATGAATAAGGATGTTCATAATGCCAGGCCCTAGTATTTTACCCGGTAGCGTTCCCACAGGAGATGAAGGGAGTTTATCCCCTGTTATTTCACAGCCTGAAGAATTAGCTATAACAGTGGCAAGCTCATCTAGCTTAGGCAGGGATTTTTTGCCGCGATCTTCAACGGCGACGCCAACACGAATGGCAACTCCAAAGTATGACGTTGAAAAAGCGAGCCCGGGATCGATTGCCTTTATGATTCTACACAATATTAAAAGCCCGACTAGGAAAGTGAGTGGTATCGGAATAATGCCAGATCGACTGTTTCGTGAGGCGGAATATAGCGTAAAATATTGCGAGGTATCGGCCATCGATCCTATTATTAAAGAAACTTTAGGGCTTCCTTTAGCAAGCGAAGGCTCGGTAATTTCGGCTAATCCATCTTATTTGAATACACCTGGATATTATCCGACTGTCTTTCAAAGCACCATTAATCAAGTTTGTAAAGGTCATGAGATCGATGATGATGGCCGGTTAAAGGTAAAAGCTATATTTATGGATGGTAATTTACAGTTGCCAGGCGATTGCCCCATGCCCGAAGATTTAAAAGCCAATCTCGACTTTCTTTTGACGCAATTTCCTAATGCTAAGATTTTCCTGTTTTCCGCTAACGCAAGCACTGCTGTAAAAAATAAAGGTGGAACCACCACTCATCGATATTTATCTGTGGTCTATGAAGATCTTTTTAAGGCTCTGCCATCACAGCAAAAAGATAGGGTGCGCTACGTCGATAAAGCTCAGATAATCATGGAAATGATGCCATTTTTTCGCTTACCTCCTTTGCCAAAGCTTTCTAGCAGGGCTAGCGCGATGCATTCAACAGCTACCAACGAGATGGCTGATGAGGGAGCTATTCCTAAAGGAGCTATTCCTAAGGGCGCTACAAAACGTTTGGCCTGGGCAGAAACGTGTGCTGGTTCAGGTGCTAGAGCTAGTAGCACTTTAGAGCTTGGATCTCAGCTGGGTGCTAGTACGGGAGCGGGGGCAACCATGTCATCCGATAATGCAATGGCAGGTGCTGGTGCAAGAGTCGTGAGGGGGAGAATAGTTGATGATGCTGATCGTTCGACCCTGGATAGTAGTAGCGCTGTTCTCTCTAAACTGGAGGAAAAACCTAAGGTTGTTGCAACGGTTCCACAATCAAATGGATTTTGTGGTTGCTTCTTTAATAGGCGTAGTAATCGTGTAGCCAATAATGAGCGTGAAAGCACGTATTCACCATCAGATAGTTAGTTTATAGAATTAATTTTAGACAATGAAAAGGATTTCATTATGACAGATGTATGTTGTTTAATTGTTGCTCATAAGAGTCCCGAAACTCTTAAGAGAACCTTTCTTAGACAAAACCCGGAAGCTGCTATAGCTACTCTTTGCGTCGGCATGAATGATAATCTTTCTGAAGTAAAGAGTTATGAAGATATTACAGAAATTGATGGCCTATTTAAATCTGATACGCCTAGATTTATGATAACTAAGGTGAATGAAGCTTTTAAGCAGTTGCATGCGAATCAATCCTCTGTAGATCCATTACTTAAAGCCAATCCTGAACTTCTTAATGAGTCGATGATTACTCACCTTGTGCTTGAAGCTAATCTTGGTGCTAGTGGCGAAATTCCATCTGTAGAGTGGATGGCTGCAAACTTATATGATATCCATAAGAAATATCCAGGCGCTGAAATCATTATGCATACAGGCACGAGTAAATTTTATGATAGGTGTTTTAAACCAGCCGTTAAAGCCCTCAATGACAGGCTATTAAAAGAAGCCTCTGACTCTGCGTCTATCGAGGCTAGCGCAGAAAAATTCTGTAAATTTTTAGACAGTGGTGATAGTTTTGCCCTTCTTGTGAAGCCTAAAAAAAATAAAGTAGATAGTAAGCCTGTAGCAGCTGGTGCAGGCGCTGTTTCACTTTCACCTTATACAGTTAGTGAAAGCCCTTTTGTTTGCAACCCTAGTCCGAGTGTAACCGAAAGTACAGTCGCTGAGAGATCGGGTAGCGCTTTATCTGATTCGCCCTTTTCTATGAAGCTATCTACACCTATTTCGCGTAGAGCATCAGCCGCAGCTGAATCAACAGTAATTCGTGCCATAAATTTACCGCCCATAACAGAAAGCACCGTTGCTAAATCAGCCGCGCCATGTACCCCAAAAAACCAGGGTACTAAAACGGCATTCCATAGTATGTGCGCGGAGACTGATTTTACCGATACAGTTTATTTAGACATGAGAGTAGACACGACTCCTGAACGAATTTGCGTTGTTAAAGCGGATGATCAAGCGGCTTCTTCTAGTATTTCGCTTAATATGCAAGCTGGTGAGCTTATTACTCCAGTAGCTGATAGGGCCGCAGCACCAAATGTCGAGGCAAGCAATTGTTGTTTTGCTTGGTTCAGCCCTCGCTACGCTGGCGAAAGTACTCCGGCAGCAAGCCCTATATAAAGAAAGTAGCACGCTATTCAATGAGTAATATTATTTAGCAGTGACTCCTTGACAGTTTTCATTCAATCGATATCATTGTTAGCACTCTCAGCTAGAGAGTGCTAATTTAAGTTTTTAGTTTTAATTAGAACTTAGCCATCACAGATTTTGAAGGAGTATTCCAGATGAAAATTCGTCCCTTACATGACCGCGTCTTAGTTCGTCGTGCAGAAGAAGAAACCACCACAGCCGGCGGCATCGTGTTGCCAGGCAGCGCTACTGAAAAGCCTATTAAAGGTGAAGTAGTGGCCGTTGGTAAAGGCAAGATTTTAGAAAACGGTACGGTTCGTCCATTAGATGTCAAGATCGGCGATACAGTATACTTCGGTAAATACGCTGGCACCGAACTAAAAGTAGACGGTGAAGAGCTGTTAATGATGCGCGAAGAAGACATCATGGGCATAGTAGAATAATTAGGAGAATAACATGGCTGTACAAGTAGATTTTTCCAATGAAGCACGTAGCCTTATGCTACAAGGCGTTAATATTTTAGCCGATGCGGTTAAAGTAACCCTAGGTCCTAAAGGCCGTAATGTCGTTATCGAAAAAGCGTATGGCGATCCAGAGATCACCAAAGATGGCGTAACCGTTGCTAAAGCGATCGACCTAAAAAACAAACATCAAAATATCGGCGCGCAAATGGTAAAAGCCGTTGCCTCAAAAGCCAATGAAGATGCTGGTGATGGCACGACAACAGCAACCGTGTTAGCTCAGGCTATCGTGGTTGAAGGCGTGAAATACGTAACCGCCGGTATGAATCCAATGGATTTAAAACGCGGTATCGACAAAGCGCTAAAAGCGGTTGAAGAACATCTGCAAACCTTATCGGTTCCATGCAAAGACAGCAAAGCTATCGCACAAGTCGGTACTATTTCTGCCAATGCAGACGAATCTATCGGTAATATCATTGCCGAAGCGATGAAAAAAGTTGGTAAAGAAGGCGTGATCACCGTTGAAGACGGTTCAGGTTTTGAAAATGAACTGGAAGTAGTCGAAGGGATGCAATTTGATCGCGGCTATTTGTCCCCATACTTTACCAATAACCAACAAACCATGGCTTGCGAATTAGAAGGGCCATACATCTTATTGGTCGATAAAAAAATCTCCAATATCCGTGACATGCTCCCGGTATTAGAAGCCGTAGCTAAATCAGGCAAAGCCTTAATGATCGTAGCAGAAGATGTTGAAGGCGAAGCCTTGGCAACCTTGGTTGTAAACAACATTCGCGGCATCGTAAAAGTCTGTGCTGTAAAAGCTCCTGGATTCGGCGATCGTCGTAAAGCAATGCTGGAAGATATCGCTGTATTGACCGGTGCTACCGTTGTATCGGAAGAAGTGGGTTTAAGCCTGGATAAAACCGGTTTAGAGCAATTAGGCCATGCAAAACGCATCGTGGTTACCAAGGAAAATACTACTATTATCGACGGAGCGGGCGATACTAAAGCTATCGAAGCTCGCGTAACTCAAATTCGCGCTCAAATCGAAGAAGTAAGCTCAGACTACGATCGTGAAAAACTCCAAGAACGCTTAGCAAAATTAGCTGGCGGCGTGGCTGTAGTTAAAGTCGGCGGTTCTACCGAAATCGAAATGAAAGAAAGAAAACAACGCGTAGAAGATGCATTATCCGCCACTCGCGCCGCTGTTGAAGAAGGCGTATTACCAGGTGGTGGTGTGGCTTTGGTTCGTGCGGTTGATGCCTTAAAAACACTTAAAGGCGACAATCCAGACCAAGACCATGGTATCGCGATTATGCGTCGTGCTCTAGAAGCACCATTGCGCCAAATCGTATCGAACGCAGGCGGCGAGCCTTCGGTAGTATTAAACCAAATCGCACAAGGTAAAGGCGGTTTTGGTTATAACGCCGCAACCGGCGAGTTTGGCGATATGATCGAAATGGGAATTTTGGATCCAACCAAAGTAACCCGTTCCGCGATTCGTAATGCCGCTTCAGTAGCAGGTCTTATGATCACCACAGAAGCCATGATTACCCAAATCAAAGAAGAAAGTGCTGGCGGCGAAGGCGCTGGTGGTATGGGCGGCATGGGTGGCATGGGTGGTATGGGCGGAATGATGTAATAATTTTCTTAGCAGCTTGCTGCTTAGAAAATTATTATCCTCGGGCACCGAAAGGGGAACCCGGGATCCAAATAAAAAAACCCGCTAAGTAGCGGGTTTTTTGTTTTGTCATAGTTAATGACATATATTTATCAAATGAGCTAAACAGTAGCCGTTGTTTAAGATTTTCTGACTTCTTCTGCTATCAATCTGCCGCCAATAACCGAAGGCGAGATCACGCTATCTGCCCCGGCTTTTTTAGCTTTGGCAATATTGTCGGCCTTCTCGATCCTGGCGATAATGCTAAAATTAAAATCACCCGGTTTAAATTCTTTAGCCGTCATGGCGGTTAGCACATTGGTGGAATCTTCCGCATCGCCACAGATAATGCTTTTGGCGCAGGATAATTGCGCGCGATCTAATGTGTCATAACTGGTAATATCGCCCACCAAGGAATGAAAGCCCTGCAGTTCGATTTGTTTGGCCAGCTCTATTTCTTCAACGACAAATACTACATTAATATTTTGCGCCACTAGGGTTTTAGCGGTCTGAAGCGTAAGAGAGTTATATCCGCAGATCACTACATGTTGTTTATAATTGCTTAGTTTATTCATAAAATTCACCATTCCCTTAACGCGTTTTTCCATAAAAGGCCCAAATAACATGGTTATAGTCGCCACAAATGAGCCGACTCCTATAATCAATAATGAGCAAACAAAAATCTTGGCATTGTCTGTGATAGGCAGCACATCACCATAACCCACCGTGGTGAGCGTTTCCATGGTGTAATAAAAAGCATCGAGCCAATCGTGAATATTATTAAATTGGTCCCGCATTAAATAACTGCCAATGACACCATAGCTAATGGCCAGCATAAATGAAAATATGGCAATGACCTGATTATAAGGCAATGGCTTATGATTTATTACATAAAACTCATGATTAAATAGTAAGAGCAGGATGCCAAATATAATCGATAGCATAAAGGTTGAAACCGTTAAATGCGGATATACACTATTGAGTATCATTAAGGCCAATACTAAAAAAGCACCGCGCCAGGCCGAACGTTTACGCTCAAATAGGCCGATGCCAATCATAACGAGCATGGCGCCGAGAGCAATCGACAGGATGCTGCTCACTTGTAAGGATGGCACCATTTCGAAATAATGAAAATAATATTTAATCTCCATGCCGGTATGCAGCTTAAGCATGGAAGAGATACCCAAAGCAATATTGACGATGCCGTTTATAATAATTAAAAAAGAAATTATTACAGGCATAGGGTTTCTGTGTAACAATCGTTTCAAGCTTGGGCTCTCCGAAAAGTATTTCGACTTAATTCTGGTAAGTATATTATAAAAAATACAATTTAAGGATTATTTATGCATAATCAGCCGCTCCTGATGAAAAATAATCAGACTACTGTCATTCTTCACCTTAGCGATGCGCTTAGCCAGCAAAATCCGGCTCTATCCCTATGGCAAGACTGGATCCATAGTTTGCAGGCTTATATTGTTATCGATAACCAGGCCCCATTACATTTGACTATTAGCAATGCGGCTATCGAGATCGATAGCACTCATTTACCCACAACGGGAACCTTTCAGTTTTACCTTATTCCAGGGCCTCACACTCCATATGGTCAGCAGGCCGTTAATATAGTAACCTTAAACGGTCAACCTGTTTCAGGCCCATTGCTCATTCAGGCTTCGGACTGGCAAAACCATACTAATCGAATCGAAATAACCCTATTACCCCCGGCAATAGTGATAGATTGCCGAGCCCATGCCAAAAATCCCGCCTTAAGCTCAGAACAATTGGCGTATTTAGAAGCCAATGGCAATAATGCGACTCTATTTATTCATGGCTTTGATGTGCCAGTTGGAGCTTATGGGCTCAGCTCGGTCCTCAATCATCAGAATCTTAGCTATAGCCTTTATCGAGAGGACTCTAACCTAAACGGTAGCGGGGCCTATGATTGGTTCGTTTGCATGGAGCACAACCTAAATGTGGCCGCGGGTTTTGATGGCAAGGATTATAGCCGCTATACCCGCATTATCGGCATTATGTGGGATGGGCATCCCCCTTCGATACTCGATTATGTTTTGGCAGTAAAAGAAGCCTTTGGGGCATCGACTCATCTGCTAGGTGTATTAAAGCAGCTGCTAGCGAATAAAATTGCTATTAATCTTATGGCTCATAGTCTGGGTAATCAGGTCTTATTAAATGCATTAGAAAATTTAGGTCAAGCAGCAGAATTCAATCAAGCCATCGATCATGTCGTTATGTGGGAAGCGGCGGTGCCGGATAATTCTTTTTCTGACCCTGCTATGAATCAAGATTTTAGTAAGGATTATCGTTTTCCCAATGCGCATAAGAGTTTGAAGAAAGTAACCGCTTTTTACAGCGAACATGACAATATTTTGGGGCCAGTCGATAAAAATGATCCCGATTTAAAACAAAAGCTCGATGACCCCTCGGGCGGCATTTTAATCGCCTCTATTGCCTTAATTATCAACTGGTTTGATGACTTTACTATCGCCGACCATGTTAAAAGCGTTTATAACATTGCCAATATGTTTGGTACGCCCTTTAGCGAATTACTAAAGAACCCTCACTATAGAGAAAATTTTTATCGACGCTGGATTACCTTACATCCTAGCAGTACGCATGAGGTGGCCTTTCCGGCAGATTTAGAAGCCCAAAAGCTACATTTAGAAGCAATCTGTCCTGATCCTTTTAATGCCTTAAGCCTTATGTTCGGTGGTTATGACAAAGGCTTGCTCGGGGGCATTATCGATAGCGAGTTTAATTTAGTCGATTTAAGACTAAAGCAATGGTTAGGCCTACCTGAAAAATGGGTGGATAGCATCACTCATCATTCCTATAAAGCGCCTGTGGTGAGAGATAAGGTTGGTAATGATATGGCCGCTTTGATTATTACTGTTATGATTTCAAAAGACGCCGAACCTCGGCCTGCCTTAGGCTATTCAGGCCCTTTATTGTCGGATCCCACTACCGCAGACTTGCTTAAAAACCAGCAATTATTTACCGTAGATCAAACGGCTTATTACTTTACCCATTCGGCCTTACGCATTCCAAGTTCGGATATTATGAATTTAAGCTATAAAGCGCAGCTAATGAGTAGAGGGCCGCAAGGATTGGCGAAATTTGGTTTGTATTTTTAAATTGGCGACCACGCAAAAGTAAATGGTTAGCATTAGGCGGGTGGGGGGGTACTAATTTAACAAATTTGTACGCTTTACGGTTGATACAATTCAGAGAATAATTTCATCTGATCAGTGCACATAGCTTTACGTATTCTGATCATCATTGACCTTGCTGTTGGGCGACGTAGACGTAAGGCTCTTGAGGCTTGGCAAGGTGACAAGCTCTTTTTAGCATTCATCATCAAAGTCATTAACATAAACCATTTTTTGAGTTCAATATGTGAATGATGAAATATTGTACCAACTGTTACGCTAAAAGATTTGCGACAGCCGTTGCAATGGTGTCGTAACTCTGCTGCAAGTGGATTAGTGTTTTCACTTCCACAATAAGGGCATTGGGGAGCATTACCCCATCTCCGCTTCTCTAAGTATTTAATGCATTTTTCTTGAGTTGAAAATTTTTGACTTAGCTCTAGAAAATCCATACTAATTCCTCATAGATTACAAGCTTCTATGAATATTCTAACAATCTTAACTGCTATATCAACCGTAAAGCGTACAAATTTGTTAAATTAGTACCCCCCCACCCGCATAATGCTAACCATGCCAATAAAACACGGAAGCATCTCAATTTTATACCGGACACTAGGGCGCGAAAGAGGGAGTCCAAACCTTTAAGAACCTAACAATTCTTCAAATCCAGTGGCGGCTAACTTACAATCCATATCAACGATTAAATATTCAGCCACATCCTCTTTAAAATAAATATCTTCTTCCAAGATTCTATTGAGCAGCTGTTTATCAATAGAACGTACTAAAATAGCCCCACCTAATTTACTTTTTTTTGGGCCTGATGCTAAAAAGATCCCTTCATTAATATATTTGTGAAGCCAGGCGCAATGCTCTTTAAAATATTGCTCGGCTATTCCGGGTGGTTTAGAGTAAGACACGATTAAAAAATACATTATATTCCCTTTGCGTATAGGCTATCACAATGACATTATAAGATAAGCTTGAATTCGTCTACAATTATCCCTATGTATTAAGTATGAACTAAAAAATTGGATCCCGGGTTCGCCTTCGGCGCCCCAGGATGACAACACTGAGGTGAATTATGCGATTAGATAAACTGACTCATAAATTTCAACAAGCGCTATCCGACGCGCAAACATTGGCGATTAGCCAAGACCATAATATTATCGAACCCGTGCATGTTATGCTGGCTCTATTGGATCAACAAGAAGGCAGTACCGCGCCACTGCTATCTCAGGCAGGCGTTAACGTTAATGCCTTAAAAAATGCCTTGCTTAAAGAGCTGGATAACTTGCCGGTCATTAAAGGCGAAAATAATAATGTCGGGGCCTCATCTAGCCTGGTTAAATTAATAACGAACTGTGAAAAGCTCGCCGCAGAGCGTAAAGACGACTATATTTCCAGTGAACTATTTGTATTGGCCGCCTTAGAAGATAAAGGCGCCTTAGGTAAATTAATCAAACAAGCCGGTGTCGATAAAAGGGCGCTCGAGCAAGCAATCGATAAGATGAGAGGGGGAGCCAGCGTGCAAGACCAAAATGCGGAAGAATTACGAGGCGCTTTAGAAAAATATACCATCGATCTCACTCAGCGAGCTGAGGCAGGCAAGCTCGATCCTGTTATTGGTCGAGACGATGAAATTCGCCGTACCATCCAGGTCTTACAACGCCGCACTAAAAATAATCCGGTGCTAATCGGAGAGCCTGGCGTGGGTAAAACGGCCATAGTGGAAGGCTTAGCGCAACGCATTATCAATAATGAAGTGCCAGAGGGCCTAAAAGGCAAAAAAGTCCTATCGTTGGATATGGGTGCCTTATTGGCGGGGGCGAAATTTCGTGGTGAATTTGAAGAGCGCTTAAAAACTGTACTAAGCGATATCGGCAAACAAGAAGGCAAGGTGATTTTATTTATCGATGAAATTCACGTCATGGTCGGAGCCGGTAAGGCCGAAGGCGCCATGGATGCCGGCAATATGTTAAAGCCGGCCTTGGCTCGAGGCGAGCTGCATTGCATCGGCGCGACCACTTTAGATGAGTATCGCAAATATATCGAAAAAGATGCCGCCTTAGAACGGCGTTTTCAAAAGGTATTGGTCAGCGAGCCTACGGTAGAAGATACCATCGCTATTTTGCGCGGATTAAAAGAAAAATATGAAGTGCATCATGGGGTTGAAATTACCGATCCCGCCATAGTCGCCGCGGCTACTCTATCGCATCGTTATATTAGCGATCGCAAGTTACCCGATAAGGCCATCGACTTAATCGATGAAGCGGCTAGCCATATTCGCATGGAGATCGATTCCAAGCCCGAGGTGATGGATAAGCTTGAGCGCCGATTAATTCAGTTTAAAATCGAACGCGAAGCCCTGAAAAAAGAACACGACGAAGCCTCCAAAAAACGCCTATCGGATTTAGAAGGCAGCATTAAGAAGCTCGAAAAAGAATATGCCGATCTAGAAGAAATTTGGAAGGCCGAAAAAGCCCATATGCAGGGTGCCACCCACATTAAAGAAGCCTTAGAAAAAGCCAAGCTTGAACTCGAGGCCGCCTACCGATCGGGTAATTTAGCCAAAATGTCCGAACTGCAATATGGCAAAATTCCAGAGCTTGAAAAACAATTATTGGCCGCCAGCCAGGTCGAGAAAAAAGAGAAGACCCAGCTAATCCATAATGCAGTCACTGAAGAGGAGATAGCCAAAGTCGTCTCAAAAGCCACCGGTATTCCGGTCTCTAAGATGATGGAAGGCGAGCGTGATAAACTGATTAATATGGAAGGGTATTTGCGTAAACGCGTAGTAGGTCAGGATGAGGCTATTGCCGCGGTATCTAATGCCATTCGTCGCTCTCGTTCCGGTCTATCGGATCCTAATAGACCTATCGGCTCATTTTTATGTTTAGGCCCAACCGGAGTCGGTAAAACTGAGTTAGCCAAGGCCTTAGCGCATTTTATGTTTGATAGCGAAGATGCCATGGTTCGTATCGATATGTCGGAATTTATGGAAAAGCATTCGGTATCCCGTTTAATCGGCGCGCCTCCAGGCTACGTGGGTTACGATGAGGGCGGTTATTTAACCGAGCTTGTGCGTCGCCGGCCTTATTCTTTAATTTTATTCGATGAGGTCGAAAAGGCCCATCCCGATGTGTTTAATATATTGCTGCAGGTATTGGATGATGGCCGCTTAACCGATAGCCAGGGGCGTACGGTAGATTTTAGGAATACCGTCATTATGATGACCTCTAACTTAGGGTCGGACGTAATTCAAGAGCAAGCTGCCAGCGGCGATTATGATGCTATGAAGAAAAGCGTGATGGCCGTAGTAGGCTCGCATTTCAGGCCTGAATTTTTAAATCGGATCGATGAAATTGTGGTATTTAGACCACTAGGTGAAGCGCAGATCGTGAAAATTTGTGAAATTCAACTCGAGCGCTTAAAAGTCCGACTAGCCGATCGTAATTTAAAATTAGAGTTGGATGCAGAGGCCATGAAAAAACTAAGCGCAGTCGGTTATGATCCCGTATATGGTGCCAGACCGTTAAAGCGCGCGATCCAAGCCTATATTGAAAACCCACTGGCCCAAGATTTGCTCTCGGGTAAATTCGTCAGCGGAGATACGATAAAGGTAAGCGTAAAAGCAGATAAATTAGTGTTTGAAAAAGCCTAAATATCTGCACCTTTACTTGCAACCTTGTCACTAGGTAAAGTGGGTGAGGTGCTGGAAGATCTATCAGCTAAGGCTGCAGAAGAGAATGGACCTTCTACTTTCTTAACCATCGCTGTCATTACGGTGGATTCAGCCGTAATGAGAATGGCTTTAAAGCGAGCCTGATCCTTTGCAGATACCAAGCTAGTCGGGTCATTAGCCATGTTTCTCAACATGGTTTCTGCGCCTTGGACGCCTAAAGTTTGTACCATGCCAGACAGTTGTGATTGATAGCCGCTATTGAAGTATCATTTTGATTGATATGACAATTTTCTATTTTAGTACGTGTTCTGCCCATAATTTACGTAATTGCTGGGATTCTAAACGGTGATCGCGCTGAATTTTGGCAATATGTTGACGTAATTGATGAACCGTATTATCAAACTGCAATTTAAGGTCTCTAATTTGCTCTTCAGTCTCTACTCGCATCGTCCACAACAAATGCTTTTGATGCTGATAGTATTCAGCGGCTTTATTGGCTTTTTGAAATTCCTCATTAACCGCATCTTGGGCTAATTTAACAATTTCAATAAGGGAAGAATGATTGGAAGGTTTTGTGCTCATCGTTAGGACTCATCCAGCTTTAATTGTGACGATTATAGTGTAGAATGAGTTTTTTTAAAATAACCCAGCGTGAATATGAGCATTTTTAATTTTTTTACACCTAAGAAGCCTGAGCCAGAAAAAGCGCCTGCCGACTTAAGTTGGTTTGGTCGTTTAAAGCAAGGCTTACAAAAAACACGCAACAGTTTTGCCTCGGGTCTAAAGCGAATTTTAGGTCAAAAGCTATCCGAAGAATCCCTGGAAGAACTAGAGACAATCTTGCTTAGCGCCGATCTAGGCGTTGAAGTCAGTCGGGGTATTATTGCCGACTTAACGGCTAAATTAAACCACCAAGAATTAAATCAACCCGAGGCTTTATACCAGGCCCTGCAGCGTGACCTAGTAGAAATTTTAAGGCCTTGTGAGCAACCCTTAATTATTCCTAGCGATTGCAAACCCTATGTTATTTTAATGGTAGGAGTGAATGGCGCCGGTAAAACGACAACCATCGGCAAGTTGGCTAAACATCTTCAAGATCAGGGTAAATCAGTCATGCTAGCGGCGGGTGATACCTTTCGTGCCGCGGCAGTAGAACAGCTTCAAGTGTGGGGGCAACGAAATAATATCCCGGTAGTGGCACAAGCCACCGGAGCAGATAGTGCCTCGGTGCTCTATGATGCGCTTCAGTCGGCTAAGGCTCGAGGCGTAGATGTACTAATTGCAGATACCGCGGGGCGTTTGCATACCAAACAAAATTTAATGGAAGAATTAAAGAAAGTCTGGCGAGTCTTACAAAAAATAGATCCACAAGCGCCGCATGAAGTGATGCTGGTATTAGATGCCACCACCGGGCAAAATGCCTTATTACAGGCCCAAGCATTTCATGAGGCGGTTAAGGTTACAGGCATTACCCTAACTAAATTAGATGGCACGGCCAAAGGCGGGATAATCTTCGCCATTGCCAAAAAATTAAACTTACCGATTCGTTATATTGGGGTGGGAGAAGGCATTACGGATCTCCGTCCCTTTAAGGCGGAGGAGTTTGTTGAGGCTCTATTTGATTGACAGACCGCCATGAAATTATGTCATCCCCGCCTATGCGGGGATCCAGGAAAAGAAAAGCATCGCTTGCTAAATCGTCATTTTTAGACTAAAAATTCAATAGATACAAGCATTAAGTATTAGGAGTAAGGCATGAGTTTTGAACAAGGTTATAATGACGAATGGGTTAATCACGCCTATCGGCCTTTTACTCGTTGGCTTACCCCAGTATTGCTGAATAGCCATATGCCATTAGGGGTGTATCCAATAATTGGCTTGGTTTTAGCTATTGGTTCGGCCTTATGTTTTTCTTTCGATGGTTATATCGCCCTGTTAATCGGTGCGATTCTCGCCTTTATTTTTGGGATATGGGAGCTCTCAGCCGAAGAAGTTTCCCTTACCAAACAAAAAACCATGGCGGGTGATTGGTTTGCTAATTTATTATGCCGTTATAGCGAAACCTTATTATTGCTAGGATTAACCTTGCATTTATTCGATGACGGCAGTAAAAATTTATTGTTTATCGGTGGCTTGGCCATTATCGGTAGTGTGATGTTTTATTATTCTTCCAGCCGCTTTTATGAATTGAAAAATCATCTACCAGCTCAAGGCACAGAAACGGCGATTGGTCAGTCGGTACGCTGGTTAATTATCAGCATCGGTGCCATCGTTAATCTACCGATTTTGGTCTTATTGATTATGGCGATTTTTTATAATGCCGCCGTGATACGCCGCATGGTCCTATGGGCCAACAAGTGACAGATACTCTTAATCGCTTTGCCATTTAGAGTATCGTCGATCCATAATCATTCCGCTTTTTCTAACATCTCTTGAGCATGCTTAAGGGTCGATTCAGTAATTTCAATCCCCCCCAACATCCTAGCGAGTTCACGTTGGCGTCCCAGTTTATCCAGGGTATGCACATGTGAGGCCGTATGCGTTTTAGCTTTTAATTTTTCGACATGGATATGCTGAAAAGCTTGGGCCGCAACTTGAGGAAGATGAGTCACGCACATAACCTGGCAATGCTCGCCTAGCTTACGCAATAGCTTACCTACCACCTCGGCTGTTCCGCCACCGATTCCGGTATCGACTTCGTCGAATATTAAGGTTGGAGTAGCGCTGCGCTCGGCGGTTAAGACTTGAATGGCTAGCCCAATTCGAGATAACTCTCCGCCCGAAACGACATCGGACATAGGCATTAAGGGCTGGCCCGGGTTTACGCTAGTCATAAACTGAACCCTTTCTATGCCATGGACCGAAAACTGTTCTGCGCTTAAGGTCTCGAATTCAATGATAAATTTCCCGCCTTCCATCCCTAGTTCCTGCATGCTTTTTTGAACTTTTTGGCTTAAAGTTTTAGCGATTTTCCTTCGGGAAAGACTCAATTTTTCGGCAATTTTTTGATACTGCTCAGCTTGCATTTTAAGCTGCGCCGTCAATTTTTCAACATTGGCATCCAAATGTGAAAGTGCCCGTAATTGTTGCTCAAGCTCACAGTAATGAGCATAGAGTTGTTCGGTTGGAATATGATGTTTGCGCGCCATAGCATGAATGGCTTGCATGCGTTGCTCGATGGCTTCTAAGCGTTCAGGATCGAGGCTAAGTCTATCGTGATAATCGCGCAATTCATGGCTACATTCTTGAACATTGATAATGGCATCGTTTAATAAAGTGTTAATGGTGCTTAATTCAGGATGCTGACGAGCGCTATCTTTAAATTGCTTATGGAGAGAATTTAATTGACCTAGCACGGTATCGCGTTCATTTTCATAGAGAACTTGCAGGCTATTGCTACATAGGCTAATTAATTCTTGGGCATGGCTTAGCTTATTTTGTTCAGCATTTAACGCTTCCCATTCATTTTCGCTTAAGTCTAACTGCTGAAGTTCGGTGACCTGATAGGCCAGCAATTCATGTTTAGCATTAGATTCAGCTTGGGTCTTGGCTAATTCATGAATTTGATTTTCGGTATGCTTCCAGGCATTAAAACTTTTCTTAAGCTCGACTAATAAATCCGTATGATCGGCATAATGATCGAGCCTGGCTAGTTGGCATTCCCTTTTCATAAGCGCGTAGTGTTCATGTTGACCATGAATATTCACCAAGTGATTGCCCAGGATTTTTAACTGGCTTAAAGAGGCGGGGTGGCCATTAATATAGGCTTTTGAGCGACCTTCGCGGCTTAAGACCCGGCGCAATAAACAGGGCTCGGCAGGATCGGCAAGGAAGTCATTTTCTACTAAGAACTGGAGTGCTTCGTTATGGCCTTCAATCAAAAATATCGCGCTAATATCGGCGACTTCGGCACAATGGCGAATATATTTGCTATCGGCACGGCAGCCCAATATAAAGCTTAAGGCATCGACCAAAATGGATTTGCCCGCGCCTGTTTCACCGGTTAACACCGTCATACCATTGGTGAAGCTTAAGTCGGTTTTCTCAATAATAGTAAAGTCGCGGATATGCAGCTCAATTAACATTTTCTACCATCTTTAGCTTAAGTTCTTGAAATTGGGATCAGTTGAGTTCCCCATTGTAACTTAGTTCGTAGCACAGCGTAATAGTCATAACTTAATGGATGAATAAGTCTTAAGGGTTGCTTCTGCTTGGTAATAACAATTTTATCCCCAGCGCTTAAATTAACATGGGATTGTCCATCATAGCTTAAGCGTGAGCCAATTTTATTGTAGTCTCCAACGTGCAGTACTATTTCGCTATCGGCATCGATTACTAAGGGACGAGACGTTAAGGTATGAGGGAATTTAGGCACGATAACCAATACATTTAGCTCAGGGCCCATAATCGGACCACCTGCCGATAAGGCATAAGCGGTGGATCCAGTCGGTGTAGAAACGATAAGCCCATCGGAGCGTTGGCTATAGACAAATTTGCCATTAATATGCATTTCAAATTCGATTAATTGCGCAATATCACCCGGGAATAACACGATATCGTTTAAGGCATTGCCTTGACCGATCAGTTTATCGTTGTGATAGGCTTTAGCTTCCAGTAAAAAGCGTTTTTCTTCTTGGAACTGACCCTTTAATATCGTATGTAAGGGCTGTTCAAGATCATCGGGCTTAATATCGGTTAAAAACCCAAGTTGCCCACGATTAATGCCTAGCACAGGAATGTTTTTCACCGAAAGGAAGCGCGCGGCATGAAGCAAATTACCATCTCCTCCCACGGCAATCACTAAATCGCAATTATCGCCTAGGCTTTCAATACTGCAAGTTTGCTTAGGCTTAGCAGATAAGGCCGCTGCCGTATCATGTTCGATCCAGACGCTAAGGCCTAAGGATTCAACTAATTGAAGCAATAGGCCAACGGTTTCAGCCACCAATGGATTGCGATGGGTGCCGATTAAACCAATTTTATTAAAAATATAAGCCATGGGGTTCCTTTGTATTTATGCATTTGCTTAAGTATAAGGGTAAAGCTAGACTTGGGCTAGGGACAAAAACAACTATGCGCGATGAGGGGATTTTAAGGAGAGAGAATCGCGATTATCTCCCCTTAATGCCAGCATGAATTCACTTCAGGCGCCGCATTAAATCTCGGGAAGGAGCTCCTGAGTAAATAACACTTAGCAGGATGCCAAATTTTCGCTACACTAGCGAAAAATAAAGAGATGCTCATGCTACATATCGTCCTATTCGAACCTGAAATTCCCCCTAATACCGGCAATGCTATTCGCCTATGTGCAAACACCGGCGCCACCTTGCATTTAATTAAGCCCCTAGGTTTTGCCCCAGATAATGCTAAATTAAAGCGAGCCGGCCTCGATTATCACGATTGGGCTAGAGTGGTGCTGCATGAAAATTTCGATGCCTTTGTAGACGCTGTCAATCCTAAACGAATATGGATCTGTGAAACGCTGGGTAAGCGTTGTTATACAGATGTGGCTTATGAGAAGGGCGATGCCATCGTATTTGGACCTGAGACTCGCGGACTGACCGAGAGTTTTTGTGGGCAATTTAAAGCCGAGCAATTAATAAAAATCCCAATGCTAACCACCGCGCGCAGCTTAAATTTATCGAATTGTGTGGCCATAGTGCTCTATGAAGCCTGGCGGCAATTGAATTTCGATTAAATACGCTGCTATTATTCCAAACCCGTCTCTCTGCTAAGCAGAAGGTTCACAGCCTCTTTAGCAGGTAGGTTTTGATAGAGCACGGCATACATTAATTTGGTAATCGGCATATCGACTTTATAGTGCTCAGCCAATTTGCAGATGCTAGCCGTGGTCTGTACGCCTTCAACTACCTGACCAATTTCATGATACGTTTCATCAAAGGATTTGCCTTTGCCTATGGCTACGCCAAATCGTAAGTTACGCGATTGCATATCCGAACAGGTTAAAATTAAGTCCCCAAGGCCGCTTAAGCCCATTAAGGTCTCTTTATCGGCCCCAATCGCCGTTCCTAAGCGCATCATTTCAGCCAGGCCTCGAGTCATTAGTCCCGCTTTAGTATTGGTGCCATAACCTAAGCCTTCGGCAATGCCTACCGCAATCGCTAAAATATTTTTAACTGCACCGCCTAATTCCGCGCCTTTTATATCATCGCAAAGATAGGTCCTAAAATAAGGCGTTTGAAAATAATCCTGCAGGCTTTCGATAAAGGCCATATTGTCCGAGGCTAAGGTCACTATGGTGGGCTGCTGTTTCGCGACTTCTTTAGCGAAGCTTGGGCCGGTTAATAAGGCGAAGGGGGTATTATCGGGCAAAATCCCGCGCGCTACCTGATCTAAAAATTGGCCGGTTTCAGGATCGAGGCCTTTAGTGGCCCAGACTAATCCCATGCTAGGTGTAATATAGGTGTGAATGCTCAGTAAAATATCGCGAAAGGCATGGCTTGGCACACAGACTAATACATGGTCGGATTGCTTAAGAGCCAATGTAAGATCATTAGTCAGTTGTAAGCTTTCGGGAAAGGGATTGCCGGGTAGATATTTAGTGTTTTCACGAGCGGCTTGCATGGTAAGTCTATGGCTTTCTTCACGAGTCCATAGCAAAACTTTATGCTGATTACGGGCTAACAATAAGGCTAAAGCCGTACCCCAAGAACCTGCACCTATTACAGTAAAAGTTTTTGAGGCTGCCATTATAGATCCTTAATTTAGCGGTTCCCGCTAACTTTACGCGATGGGGGGTTGTAAGTGGGGAGAATCGCGAATTCTCCCTACTTACCGCTGCGCACGAATTTATTTCGGGCCAGTGTACTTACTTGGGAAGGGGTTCTCGCTTTTAGCGAGGACTCCTGGCCTTAATTTACCGTTGCAGGTGTTTGGTTTTTATGTTGTTCGTACATTAAGTTAAAATCGATTGGCGCCAAGGCTAATTGTGGAAATCCACCTCGCATAACCATATCGGAAATCGTTTCACGTAAATAAGGATAGAGCAGGTTTGGGCAAAATGCACCTAAAGTATGACGAGCTTGCTCTTCTGGCATTTCAGGCAAGGTAAAAATACCAGCTTGTTTAGCTTCGGCGATAAAGATCACTTCACCGCTGGAATTAACGGTACATTTAATGCCTAGCACTACTTCATGAGTATCTTTTTCAGCTAGCGCTTTGGTTTCATTGCTAATTTCAACGTTTAACTCAGGGGCCCACTCGGCTTTAAAGGCTTGTAAGCCGCCAGGGATTTCAAAAGAAAGTTCTTTGGCATAGAGTTTATGAATTTGAAATTGGGTTGCAGCTTGCTGTTCTTCAGCCATGGTAAATTCCTTAATATAATGATTATTTGAGTAATGTATCGAGTTTATGTTCGGATTCTAAAGCATATAAGTCATCGCAACCACCGATATGCTGGTCATCGATAAAGATTTGCGGCACTGAGCGTCGACCCGAGCGCTCTTCCATCAATTGTCTGGCCTCAGCATCGAGGTCGACTCTAATTTCCGTATAGCTCACGCCTTTGCGATCGAATAGCATTTTAGCTCTTACGCAATAGGGGCAAACTTGGGTGCTATAAATTTCAATTTTAGCCATTTTTAGTCTCAGCGTTCGTTAAAGGGTAGCTATCTTTGCGCCATTGCGCGAGGCCGCCTTCGATAGCATAAATCTGCTCAAAGCCTTGAGATTTTAGGGCGGCACCGGCTTTTTTGGAGGCCAGGCCGTTATCGCAGACTACTATAATGGGGTCTTTTTTGTATTTATTTAGGCTGGTTTCAGTTTTTAATTGTTCCGGGCTGAAATTTTTAGCGCGGTTAATATGGCTTTTCTGAAACGCTTCTTTAGAGCGGATATCGATAATCTGGCAGCTTTTTTTATTCATTACCATGGCAGCCTTATGTGGAGTTATCAAGGATACGCCCATGCTGCGGCTACGATATTCCATGCCGAAAATAATAATAATTAACACTAAGGCCGATAAGCTTAGCGGCCAATTTGCCATTAAAAAGGGGATAATGTTGTTCATGATTCACATCCTGGTAAAAAGTTTAAAATAGTATACTGTTTTTACCAGGATAAGGAAGGGCTGTAGTTATTTCTCAGGAGCCACCGCTAAAAAGAGCAGGAACCCCTTCCCGAGATTTAATGCGGCGCCCGAAGTAAATTCGTGCTTACATTAAGAGGGGTTAATCGCGATTCTCTCCCCTTAAAATCCCCTCATCGCACAATGAAGTTCCCGCAATACCTTAATTTATATATGCAATTTGAGCGTGAGCTGCTGGTTATTTCTTAGCTTATTTTAAGAACCTTATTGATTTTTCCGTCATGCTCTTCACCGATTGGTTTAAATCCTCAAGGCTTTATATCGATGCTTATAGCATGGATCTGTTTGGCTTGAATTAAGCTATCCACGGCTTGATAAATCATGCGATGCGCTTCTATGCGAGATTTGTCTTTAAAACAATCGGCGCTGATTTCGACACTAAAATGTCCGCCACCAGTATTGCCGGCATGGCCTTTGTGTTTATGGCTATCATCGTTAATTTTTAATAGGCTGGGTTTAAGGGCGGTAGTCAATAACTCGGTGATTTGGGCAACGAGGGCATCGCTCATGGCAATACCTTTTTAAAAGGCTTTACGATAACGTTTTTATAGACGCCTGCCTTTATATAAGGATCGACTTTGGCCCAGTTTTCTGCATCAATTAGATTGTTGAATTCGGCCACTATCATGCTACCGCTAAAGCCAGCTTCGCCTGGGTCATTGTTATCTATGGCAGGAAAAGGACCGGCCAAGAATAAACGGTCTTGCGCCTTTAATAGCTCAAGTCGCGCCAGATGATCGGGCCTTGCTAATTTGCGGGCAGCTAAACTATTAGGGTGATCGGTCGCAAAAATGACATAGAGCATAATATAATTATCCTTATTTTAAGTCTTCTGGTCGCATGTGCTTATACAGATATAGGGTTTGAATAATGACAAACACGATGGTTAATCCCAACATGCCAAATACTTTAAAATCAACCCAGGCATTGGTGGAAAAGTTATAAGCTACATAGATATTAAGCGTGCCCATTAGTATAAAGAACCAAGCCCACATCGAATTTAAGGCCGACCATACCGGGCGGGTCAATTGAATATTGGCCTCCATTAAGCGTTGAATAATCGACTTTTTAGAAAACCATTGGCTAAATAAACAGACAGCTCCAAATAACCAATTAACGATCGATACTTTCCATTTTAAAAACATCACATCGTGCAATAAAAGGGTGGCGCCACCAAAAACCAGAATTAAGACGAAGCCAACTATGTGCATAGCTTCGACGCGTTTATAGCGAATCCAGAGATACGCGACTTGAATAAATGAGGCGACAATTAAGGCGGCTGTAGCGGCGTAGATACCTAAAAGCTTATAGGCAATAAAAAATAATAACACGGGGAAAAAATCATATAATAATTTCATAAACTATTCCTGGGAGTAATCGAGCACATTAAGGTATAATATATCCCCTAATCGAACGGAGTTTAAGTATACTTCGTGTTTTGCTTTTTTGACAGGACGGAATAATGAGCGAGAAATTACAAAAGGTATTGGCAAGGACAGGTCTAGGATCTAGGCGTGAAATTGAAGAATGGATCGATGCCGGTAGAATCGTCGTCAATGGGAAGGTGGCCAAGCTTGGCGATAGAGTGACAGAAGCCGATCAAGTCGTCGTTGATAAAAAACGCATTGAGATTGTTGCCACCGATTTAGTCCCACCTCGCGTATTGATCTATCATAAGCCAGAAGGCCAAATTTGTACTCAAGATGACCCTGAGGGTCGTGAAACCGTATTTACTCATTTGCCAAACGTGCGTTCCGGCCGTTGGGTGATGGTGGGGCGACTCGATATTAATACCTCCGGTTTATTGTTATTTACCACCGATGGCGAATTTGCCAATCATCTTATGCATCCCTCGCGTCAAGTTGAAAGAGAATATGCTGTTCGAGTCTTCGGCCAAGTAAGCCCTGAAACCTTGCTTAATCTTAAAGCGGGTGTGAAATTAGAAGATGGCATGGCTAAGTTTGATCATATTGTCGATGCAGGCGGTGAGGGCAGTAACCATTGGTATCATGTCATTTTAAAAGAAGGCCGTAATCGTGAAGTGCGACGCTTATGGGAATCTCAAGGCGTTAAAGTAAGCCGTTTGATTCGAGTGCGTTTTGCCAATATCGCTTTACCTAGAGCTTTGCATATCGGTCGTTGGGATGAATTAAGCTTAGAGCAAGTGAATAGTTTGCGTGAATCGGTGGGTATGGCCGCGCATGAGACAGAAAAGCCTGTCTTGCGTCATCAAGTGGCCCGTAGACGCAATATTACCGCCAAGCCAGTTGCCGCTAAAAAGCGCATGCCAAAAAGACCGGTTAAAAGGAAATAAAAAGCCTTGCTGGCATTTCCGTAAAGCACACGAGTATCCGGAGAATAATAAGCATAACCATTTAGTTCCCTCTCCCCTTGTGGGAGAGGGTTAGGGTGCGGGGTAATTGGAATATCAAAAGTTACCCCTCATCCGCCAAAGCGATGCTTTGTCGACTTCTCTCTCAAGGGGAGGAAGTGAATAAGGTGCTGCCATTTTGGCGTAGCATTAAAATTTCAACTAAACCAAATACTATGCCAAAGCTTACGAATTGGTGATAGCTGCATGCGATGCTCCAATACTCTAAAGCCATCTCGTTCGATAGCGCCCAGTAACAATAATTGCAGGCTGGCATAGAGTCTAATAGGCTTTAATTTTTTAGCATAGGCTGGTGGTAGCTTAGCAAGTGCTTCAGTGTAACAATCCCTGGCAAATTCAGCCTGGATTTTTAAGAGGCTAGGCAGTTTGCTCGCATCGAATTCCGCACTATCTATATCTGTTATTGGCAGATAAATACGCTGCCTATTCCAAAATTCTGCGCATTGATCGATATGGCGAATGCTCTCTAGACAGATTCCAATATGATGTGCGAATTGTTCGACTTCTTTTATTCTTTCACCCGCTAATATAACTTGGCATTTCGTGCTTTCAATAATGCCGCCGGTATGTTGATAATGTACCGCTAAATCGGCTTGGGTTTCAAAGGCTTCGGTAGTTAAGCTTAACTGGCTGGCTTCGATTAAGGCTAAAAATGGGGCTTTTTGCAATGCATAGCGAGATAGTTGAGGCTGTAGCATTAAAGTGATAGGGTGCCGCGCTTCATTATTAAATAGGCGCTCGATTTCATCGTTCCACCAGGATAATTTTAATGCCGCCACTGAGGGTTCTTGAAAGCGTTCGCTAATTTTGCGTAACTCATCGGCATAAGCTTGAAGAGCAATTATCGTTTGGCGGGCCGGCTCTTCTGCTTTCAGTAAGCTGTAATAAAGGCTCGAACCTCTGGGGGCCGTTTCAGATTCGATAGTAGTCATGATTTAATGGTGGCAATCATATAATTTACATCGAGATTGCTGCTTAGTTTATAGGTTTTGCTAAAGGGCTGATACTCGATGCCGGCCGTAGCTTCGACGTGTAAACCTCGGTTTCTAGCGGCATGAATAAGCTCTGAGGGCTTAATAAATTTCTCGTAAGTATGGGTGCCTTTTGGCAATAAATTTAAAATATATTCCGCGCCGACGATGGCCATTATAAAGGATTTTGGATTGCGGTTTAAGGTTGAGAAGAAAATATGCCCACCAGGCTTGGTCATTTTCGCACAGGCGGCAATAATGCTCTGTGGGTCTGGCACATGCTCTAACATTTCCATGCAAGTCACCACATCGAATTCGCTGACATGCTGCTCGGCAAAAGCTTCGGCGGCTATGCACTGATAGTCTATCTCTAGTTTGGATTCCAATAGATGCAATTTCGCCACTTCTAATACGGACATGGATAAATCGATACCGGTGACCTTAGCGCCAGCCTTAGCCATGCTTTCACTTAATATGCCGCCACCACAGCCCACGTCGACTATTTTCATGTTAGATAAGCTAGCGTGCTGCTCGATAAAGGTCATCCTTAAAGGGTTGATTTCATGCAGAGGTTTAAATTCTCCTTTGGTGTCCCACCAGCGATAGGCAAGATTGGAGAATTTGTCGATTTCGTGGCTGTCTACATTCATGCTTTTGATCCAGTAGGTCTTTGCCTAATCATACTCTAGCTAATTGCTTGAGGCTAGAGGCTGTGCGCTGTTTTAATCCAGGTCGATAAGCGTTACGATGGTTATTATTTGATCGGAGTAAGAAATGAGCAGGATTAATATTCCTCATGATATCTTTTCTAAACAATGTTTAGGTGATTTAACGGTGGCAGTAGATTTCCTAAAAGCGCATTTACCAGAATCGATAAAACAGCGCTGTGATTTTACAACGCTTCGAGGCGAGCCAACCTCTTATATTGAGGAAGCGACGCCAGCATATGACGGATGTTTTATATTCACTTGCCATAGATAATAAGCCCGGTCTTATTTATTGCTTAGTGGAAAATCAGAGCAAGCCTGAGCGCTTGATGCCTTTACGATTTTGGCGTTATCAGGCTTCGATTTTGAAGAAATATGCCGAGAATGATAAAAGCACTATGCGAAAATTGCCAGTCATAGTGCCTTTGTTGTTTTATACTGGGACACAAACACCTTATCCTTATTCATTGGATTTGGCTGAATGTTTTGATGATCCTATTCTTGCTGGGCAGGTTTTATCAGCTCCGGTGAAGTTAATTGATCTTGGCGTTACCAGCGATGATGAAATTAAAACACATGGTAAGGCCGCTTTGTTAGAGCTAGTCCAAAAACATATTAGAGAGCGCGATATTATTGCACTCACTCGCGAAGTTATTGCATTGTTGCGTTCTTTTCATGTTGGTCGCGATTTAGCTAGCAATGTGATAAAATACCTGATGTCAGAAGGCGAGAGCCAGGATGTCGCTGGTATTATTGAATTATTTAAGAGTAAAGCGGAATATAGGAGTGAAGCGATGACTATTGCAGAACAGATTGAACAATGGGGCGTTGAGAAAGGCATGCAACAGGGTATGCAATTAGGCAAGCAAGAAGAAGCGCGTGAAATAGCTAAAAACATGCTAGCTAAAGGAATGAATGCTACTTTAATTATAGAGTTGACGGGTTTGTCTGATATCGAGCTTAATGCTCTCCATTCTTCACACTAATCTTTACTTTTGTGGTGATTTTAAGTCCTTATTTTAGGGCTTTTTTGCTAAATAATCTAGCATTAATCTATGGCGAAATTTCGGACAAGTTATGCTTCGTAATGCCTTGATTTATAAGTCAATATTTAAATTCAAAAAAAATCCTCAAGAAAGCCATTTTTGGCAAGAACTTTGTCGGGTTTTGTGATATAATTCGGCCAGGTAAAATCAATTAGGGTCTCATATGACTAACATGGCAAAAGAAGTCACTCAGGTTAATATCGAAGAAGAGCTCAAACAGTCTTATTTAGACTATGCAATGAGCGTAATTGTAGGGCGTGCATTGCCCGATGTGCGAGACGGTTTAAAACCAGTGCATCGCCGGGTTTTATTTGCCATGCGCGAACTGGGCAACGATTGGAATAAGCCTTATAAAAAATCGGCCCGCGTGGTCGGTGACGTGATCGGTAAATATCATCCGCATGGTGATACCGCAGTCTATGACACTATCGTTCGTATGGCTCAACCCTTTTCGATGCGCTATATGCTTGTCGATGGTCAGGGTAACTTTGGTTCGGTCGATGGCGATTCACCTGCTGCGATGCGATATACCGAAGTTAGAATGTCTAAATTTGCCCATAGCTTATTAAGCGATTTGGATAAAGAAACTGTAGATTTCGTGCCTAACTATGATGAATCCGAGTGGGTTCCAGTCGTTATGCCAACCCGAATTCCTAATTTATTGGTGAATGGTTCCTCAGGTATTGCTGTCGGTATGGCCACCAATATACCGCCGCATAATTTGACCGAAGTGATTAATGCCTGCTTAGCCTTGATCGAAGAGCCTACCTTAGATATCGATCAATTATTGGAATATATCCCAGGCCCTGACTTCCCAACGGCCGCTATTATTAACGGTCGTAGCGGTATCCATTCAGCCTATCGTACCGGTCGTGGTAGCGTGTATATGCGCGCAAGAACCACCATTGAAACCGATGAAAAATCTGGTAAAGACAGCATTATTATTAATGAGCTGCCATACCAGGTTAATAAGGCCCGCTTAATCGAAAAAATTGCCGAACTGGTAAAAGAGAAGAAAATCGAAGGCATTACCGAGCTGCGCGATGAGTCCGATAAAGATGGTATGCGAGTCGTGATCGAAGTCCGCCGTGGCGAAATGACCGAAGTATTGTTAAATAACCTCTATGTTCAAACCCAAATGCAATCGGTGTTTGGTATTAATATGGTGGCTATTGTCGATAACCAGC
The DNA here is from genome assembly GCA_030652335.1 of Gammaproteobacteria bacterium. Lineage (GTDB taxonomy): Bacteria > Pseudomonadota > Gammaproteobacteria > Francisellales > CACEW01 > JAQSYQ01. The sequence goes on along the minus strand of JAUSAW010000009.1, from coordinate 85,580 downwards.
CTAGACTGCTTAATTTAAAAGAAGTAATCCAAGCCTTTATCCGCCATCGTCAAGAAGTTGTTACCCGCCGTACTATTTTTGAATTACGTAAAGCCCGCGAACGCGCTCATATATTAGAAGGCCTGGGTGTAGCGCTGACCAATATCGATGAAATGATCGCCATGATTAAAGCGTCTGGCAGCCCGGCCGAAGCAAAACAACAGTTAATGTCTAAAACCTGGGCGCCTGGTATCGTTAAAACCATGATGGAAAAAGCCGGTAATGACGCTTCCAGAGTGGAAGGCCTGGCAGCAGGTTACGGCCTGGTTGACTCGATCTATCGTTTATCCACCGCGCAAGTCGATGCTATTTTAGAGTTAAAACTGCATCGTTTAACCGGTTTAGAGCAAGAAAAAATCCTCGATGAATATCGTAATCTATTGGTCGATATTAAAAGACTCTTGGATATCCTGGGTGATTTCCAACGCTTAATGCAGGTTATTCGTGAAGAATTAATCGAAATGCGCGATCAGTTTGGCGACGAACGCCGCACCGAAATTAACGACACCCATTTAGATGTTAATCTCGAAGACTTAATTGCCGAAGAAGATATGGCCGTAACATTATCCGCTGAAGGGTATGTTAAGGCGCAACCAATTAGCGCGTATCAGGCCCAGCATCGCGGAGGCCGAGGTAAGGCCGCCACTTCTTTAAAAGAAGAAGATATTATCGAAAAATTAGTCGTCGCCAGCACCCATGCCACTATGTTGTGTTTCTCCAACTTAGGTAAAGTGTACTGGAAAAAAGTTTATGAATTCCCACAAGCAGGTCGCGCTTCACGCGGTCGACCTATTAATAACTTATTGCCATTAGGCACCGGCGAGCAAATTACCGCCATGCTGCCAGTGCGTCAATACGATGCCGAGCATTTTGTATTTATGGCCACCTCGGCGGGAGTGGTTAAGAAGGTGGCATTAGAAGCCTTCTCAAGACCTCGTCAAGGCGGAATCATCGCATTAGAGTTAGACGAAGGCGATAAATTAATTGCCGCCGCCTTAACCGATGGCCAAAAAGAAGTGATGATGTTTAGCAACGCCGGCAAAGCGGTACGCTTTAATGAAGCTAACGTTCGCGCAATGGGCCGTACGGCTCGTGGTGTACGTGGTATGAGGCTGCAACCTAAACAAAAAATGATTTCCCTATTAATCGTACCTAATAACGAAGGTCAAATCTTAACAGCCACCGAACGCGGTTTTGGTAAGCGTACCGTAGTATCTGAATACCGTACTGTAAACCGTGGCGCACAAGGTGTGGTATCGATTCAAACCAGCCCTCGTAATGGTAACGTGGTTAGCGCTATCTGGGTCGAAGATGACAAGCAAGTCATGCTCATTACCGATGGCGGCGTTTTAGTTCGAACCCGGGCTTCTGAAATTTCATTAGTAGGCCGTAATACTCAGGGAGTGAAATTGATCAACCTGGGCAAAGATGAATCCTTAGTGGGTGTTCAGGCGGTTAATGAAATCGAAGGAATCGATGAGTTTATCGATGCTGATGTTGATGGCGAATCGGTAGCGGATGCGGCTGATACAGAAGAGACCTTAAGCGAGTAACGGTGAAGATCTATAATTTCTGCTCTGGTCCCGCTATATTGCCTGATGAGGTTTTGCAAGAAGCCTCACAGGCACTAATCGATTGGCGGGGCCTGGGAAGTTTTCTGGCTATCAGTCATCGCAGTCCAGAATTTCAAACTATCGCTCGTGAATCTGAGCGAGATTTACGTGTTTTATTAAACATACCCGATACCTACCATGTCTTGTTTTTAGCCGGTGGCGCTAGCAGTCAATTTGCTATGGTGCCAATGAATTTATTAGGCGATAAGAAATCAGCCGATTATGTTAATAGCGGTTATTGGTCCGAAATGGCTATTAAAGAAGCCAGGCGCTATGCTGAGATTAATGTCATCAGTGAAGCAAATGCCAAAACCTGGGCTTATAAAAGCGAAGCCGCCTATATTCATTGCGTCCCAAATGAAACAGTCCAGGGGGTATCTATTCCTTATATACCCGATTGTGGCGATGTGCCGATAGTCGCTGATATGTCATCCTGTTTGTTGTCGGCGCCCATCGATATTACGAAGTTTGGCCTTATCTATGCCGGCTCGCATAAAAATATCGGCGCCGCTGGCATGACTCTAGTCATCGTTCGAAAAGACTTCATTCAAATACCCCTGCCTAATACCCCAAGCTTATATAATTATCAAATCTTGGCGGATGCTCATTCTTTATATAATACCCCGCCCACTTTTGCCTGGTATACTGCCTCATTAGTATTTACATGGTTATTAAATCAGGGCGGCTTAGCTGAAATGGCGAAGCGCAATGCTGAAAAAGCCGCTTTATTATATGAGTATATCGATAGCAGTAAGTTTTATAAGAATAGGGTGCCCGTAGAGTGTCGCTCATTAACCAATATTACCTTCCAGCTTAGCGACCCACATTTAGAGCTCAAGTTTATTACGCAATCACAGACAAATGGATTATTGAACCTAAAAGGGCATCGCAGTCTAGGCGGATTGAGAGCTAGCCTGTATAATGCTATGCCTATAGAGGGTGTAAAATCCTTGATTCACTTTATGAGAGAGTTTGAACATCAATATGTCAATAAAACCAGTTAAGAAGCTTATTACTATCGATGGTCCAAGTGGAGTTGGCAAAGGTACTGCCAGCTTATTTGTTGCTAAGGCATTAAATTGGGATTGGTTAGACAGTGGCGCTTTATACCGTTTAACGGCTTTAGAGGCCCAGAATAAAAACCTGCCTTTGGGCGATCCTATCATCATGGCCAGGCTGGCTCTAAACCTCGATGTAAAATTCGTTGAGAAGGCGTCAGGTCAGCAGGATATTTTGTTAAACGGTAAAATGGTAGGTGACTTAATTCGCAGCGAAACCTGTGGCAATGTAGCCTCTAAAATTGCCGCCTACCCAGAAGTCCGCGATGCCCTAATGGCCCGTCAGCGCGCTTTTTATACCGACAAGGGTCTGGTGACCGATGGTCGTGATATGGGTACCATCGTATTCCCAGAGGCGCCCGTTAAGATATTTTTAACGGCTAACCCACGCGTCCGGGCTGAGCGTCGCTGGAAACAGTTGCAGGCACAAGGGCTTGGTGTTAGTATTACCGACCTCTTGCATGAGATAGAGGTAAGAGACGAAAGGGACCGTACGCGAGCAGTTGCCCCGTTAATCCCCGCCGTTGATGCCTTGGTAATCGATACTTCTTGTATGAATATTCAAGAAGTCGAAGTTGCCATACTTGCAAGGGCTCACGAAGTTTTCTTTTGCGTGAGTAGGACCACAGAATAATCTGTGACTAATATTAACTAACCATAAAACAACACCTTAAGTGTTGGGAAGACATACATGTCAATGAAAGAAAGTTTCGCGCAATTATTCGAAGAAAGCCTCAAAAAAATTGAAATGGAGCCAGGTACGATTGTCAAAGGACTCGTACTGAAAGTAGCTAACGGCTTTGTTTTAATCGATGCAGGCCTTAAATCAGAAGCCGTTATCCCGGCTGAACAATTTAGAGATGAAAAGGGTGAGATCACCGTTAAAGCTGGAGACATTGTCGAGGTTGCCCTTGATACTGTTGAAGATAGCAATGGCGAAACCCGTCTATCTCGTGAAAAAGCTAAACGTGCTGAAGTGTGGAGAAAACTCGAAGCCGCGCACGAAGCTAACGCCGTAATTATCGGTGTTATTACTGGCAAAGTAAAAGGCGGTTTCACTGTCGAATTAGACGGCGTACGCGCATTCCTTCCAGGTTCTTTAGTCGATGTAAGACCATTACGCGATACATCTGCACTAGAAAACAAACCTTTAGAATTTAAATTAATTAAAATCGATGCTAAACGTAATAACGTGGTAGTTTCCCGTCGTGCGGTAATCGAGCTTGAAGGCAGCGCAGAGCGCGATGCAGTCCTCGAAAACTTGACTGAAGGCCAAGAAATTAAAGGTATCGTTAAGAACCTTACCGACTACGGCGCGTTTATCGATTTGGGCGGCGTTGATGGCTTGCTACATATTACCGACATGTCCTGGAAGCGTATTAAGCATCCAAACGAGATGATCGCAGTTGGCGACGAAATCAAAGTTAAAGTATTGAAATTCGAGCGCGAACGTGGCCGTGTATCGTTAGGCTTGAAACAGTTAGGCGAAGATCCATGGGTTAACTTGGTTGGCAAGTTCCCTGAAGGCAAAAAAGTTCATGGTCGCGTAACCAATATTGCGGACTACGGCTGTTTCGTTGAATTAGAAGATGGCGTGGAAGGTTTAGTACACGTATCTGAAATGGATTGGACCAATAAAAACATTAGCCCAAGCAAAGTAGTACAATTAGGCCAAGAAGTTGATGTGATCGTATTAGACATCGACCCTGAGCGTCGTCGTATCTCCTTAGGCTTGAAACAGTGTGTGGATAATCCATGGGCTAAATTTGCTCAAACCCATCAAAAAGGTGATAAAGTTTCCGGAACCATTAAATCCATTACCGATTTCGGTGTGTTTATTGGTCTTGACGGCGGCATAGATGGTTTAATCCACTTATCCGACCTATCCTGGAACCAAACCGGTGAAGAAGCCGTACGCAACTTCAAAAAAGGCGACTCCATTACTGCTATCGTATTGGGCGTTGATACCGAACGTGAGCGTATTTCTTTAGGTGTGAAACAAATGGAACACGACCCATTCTCACACTTTAGCCAAAACTATGAAAAAGGCGCCTCTGTTAAAGGTACCATTACTGAAGTGGATGAACGCGGCGCAACCGTTGATTTAGGCGATGGCCTACAAGGGTATATCCGTGCATCAGAAATTTCACGCGATCGTATCGAAGACGCAAGACAGCACCTGAAATCAGGCGAAGCTATCGAAGCGACTTATATCGGAATCGACCGTAAAAACCAAATGGTTAACCTATCCATCAAAGCCTTAGAAGATCATGAGCATAAACAAGCCGCTCAGACTTATATGAACTCTGATGAGAAAACCGGAAACACCACATTAGGTGACTTGCTGAAAGAGAAACTCAATAAGCAATAACAATACCTTATGTCATCCCGGGACCGCATAGCGGAACCCGGGATCCAAAAAGCAGCCTTAGGGCTGCTTTTTTTTATCAATTTTTTAGTTTTGCTGGATTGCCATTGATTATTTAAAAATATAAATGCAGTATGAGAATTTTCTACCTTGTAGGAGATGAAATATGCATGCTTCAGGAGCCGAGCTAAGTATTGCTAAATTTATATCTATCGAAAAATTTTTCGTTACGGTTTTCGATGAAGCCACAAACAAAAGCACTTATGTTTTGAATGTTCCAACGACGCAAAAAATGTTGTCTGACAATCCAGCGGATGGTTCACTGGTTTTAGCTCTGGCTGGTTTAATGGGGGACTTTAAGGGTGTAGAGTTTCTCTTTGACAAGGGGGTATCATTAGGCGAAAGCTATTTAAAATCCCCTATTTACCTTATTAAGACGATGCAGTTACCAGAGTCTATTATACAAGAAGAGATTGATAGAAATAGGCGGAGTTTTATACGATATTTTTTGGGTCGCCGTGAGACTCGTAGCTTATTAAATTTTGATTTTTTAAGCGAAGCTGTTGATAATAATGATTTAGAATTATTTGTTCTATTGCAAGATTCAGGCTATGACCTGAAAATGATAGAGTCATCTACTGGAAAAAACCTTCTGCATGTTGCAGTTTTACTGCTTAGCGTTTATCTTCCTCCAACATATACAACGTATGCATTAAACCCTTTGTATGCAAAGAATTTAGAAGCGAGATTGGGCATTATTGAGATACTGTTAGGCAGAGGTTTAGATGTAAACTTAGTTGACAATAAGTTACTTACACCTTTGCATAAGGCCTCTCTTTCTTATAGACGCATACTATCGACAGCGTTTGTAGGATTTAATTTTATCAATGAAGGTCAGATGCGGGTGATGTCTTTGCTTTTAAAGCATGGTGCAAAGCTTCTCTGCATGGATGCTGAGGGAATGACACCGGTTCATTATGTGTGCTCTATGCCAGATGGGGGCGTGTTGGTTGATTTTATATTGAGTCAGCCAAAAGCAAGAGAATCATTATTTATTTTTAATAAGGAGGGCCAGACTCCTTTGGCCAGGGCGGCAACTTTTGACAGTATAGAGGCTGTCGAGAAGATTTTAATAAAACTCTTTCCAGATACCTTAACAAAAAAGCAGCGTTTAAAAATATGGGACAGCCTTGCAGGTAAAATCCTCTTATTTGATATAGCAATAGTCCATTGGAATATTAAGCTCATTAAGCTATTATTCGGTTATGCCGCGCCTTGTAAAATGCCTATGGGTCTAAGTGCTCTGCATTATGCCGCTAAAAAATATAGTACTATTTCTAAAATTAGGCAGGAAGATGATAGTAGTAAAGAGATATTATCTATCTTCTATCATGCTGATCCTCATGCTTTAGATATAAAGGTGGAAGGGAGAAGCCCTCGCCACTTCATTCCTGCTGAATGGCTAAGAGAGTGGGGGGTGCCGGAATTAGCGACTTCAGTAGCTATTGCTAGTAAGCCAAAGCCTACAAAAGCTAAAGCTTTGCCTTTATCAGAATCTATTCCCGAAGCAGTAGTTCTTCCATCAGTAATTATTGATAAAACTCTCGAAGGCCCAGAAGTGTTGACAGAAGTATCTGTTAAGCCTAGCGGTGTAAGTCCTGTTGTGACTGATACGTATTATCAAGTAGTAGAAAGACGGGATATAGAAAACCGATTAAATGCTTATAGAGACAATTTCACCAAACTTCAAAAAACCTTTGCTAATAAAGCTAAGGCCCCTTTTGATGAATCAAAAGTTTTGCCTTATGCTCAAAAACTAAATAAGTCGATTAAAGATTTATTAAATAAAATGGAAAAAAATGGCACTGACGTAACCAGTCTACGTACTGAATTAAGTTTAAAAACTCTGATGCGCGATCTCGAAATGCCAAGTACTATTAAGCCTATAACCAGCCCAAGCCTGTCCGCAACTACGCCTAGCACGATATCAGATAGATCGCGTTCACGTTCTAGTTCATCTCTATCGGCAGGCAGCCCTTTAACCACATTGCTGCCTGAGGTCACCTCCACAAAATCAATCCCAACAAAGCCTCCTGTAGTGCCTATTGCTAGGCCAGCTTATGCCCTGCCAATGTCAACACAAGTTGCACGGGCTGGATTCGGAGAGGCAGCGTTCGCTACTAAATGCCGTGAGGCTAAAAAAAGTCCCAGCCCTGCTTCGACCTTTGGTCAGTATATGCCGTCAAGTTTAACTGTAAGTGCTGCGGCTGATAGTAAGTTAAAGCCTGCTATTTCCCTTTATTTAAATGATCTTAAAATGCTTGTTGATTCCTTTAGTGAAATCAAACCATGCAAAGCTAAAAGCGCTATAGATGCAGCCATATGTTATAACCTAAGTCGATTAATGGGGTTAATTGCAGAATCATCAGAGGCAAGTGTCACTCGACGTGCCAATAGGATTCGTAACCATATCATTCATCGTCCAAGTGATTGGTTAAAAGGGGGTGGGTTGGGTAAACTTATTCCATTTATAAAGAGTCTTATCGGCCATAAAGATGATACAAATTTAGCCGCACTATATTCGACAATTATAGAATCAAGCTATTTTGCTAGTTTTACAGTGACCAAAGACGAGACATTTATAGAAGAGGGTTCAGCTTTAGAGCTCTTGGATTTATTGCAAAATAAAGTATTACCATTATTAAAAGATTTTTGTGACCAAGTGAAGGTGGTCGCTGTTAAAGAAGGGCTTGCTGATGCTGAGCATGCTGCAATATTGCTCGCTTCAGATGACATCTCAGGAAAATGGAAATTCCAAGCCTGTGAAATGGCTTTAATGGTTTGGCGTGAGTTCATTTATCAAAGTGCTAATAAAGAAGGCTTAGCAAGCTTAATGACAGCGCGTGGTTGGGATAAAGACAAAGAGTGCCAGTTTTGGGCGCTTTTAAAAGCCATGCGTAATAAAATTGCCCATTATGATATTGCAGATGAGCTTGAAGTCTCCCCGGCTGATTTGTTTAAGGCTTTGTCTCAACATATGAGTCAGCTTAATGCATGCATGTTGCCTGTTACAGCAAGTGTATTTGTAGAGCAGTTAAGGTTTAATGCTGAAGCTGTGACAGCCGTAATGCCATGATTTTCTAAAACAGAAACTCAATAAGTAATAATCCATAGTTAATGACGACGGTAGTTACTACCAATCCTGGGGCATAATCGCAAGATTATGAGCCCGGGGCTTGGATCAAAATGTAAAAACCCTTAAGTTTTCCTTAAGGTTAGATAGTTATAATGGCCCAGTCTAAATAAATAGAGGTCCGATTTAATGCCAAAACATATCCATCTTTATAATCTACAAGCCGATTCGATTGCTAGAAGCCGTGGTAAAGATCCGCATGGCTACTATATAAAGAGTGGCCCAGAGTTTGAGTCACATTATCAGGAAGAGCTTGCTAAAACGGCATTTTATTCCACTCGCTCAATATTTTTAAAGCCTAATATGGTGGTTATGCAAGAAGGTTTATTTAAAGAGCTGGATGTAGAATTCCTTAGCCCAGAGAATCTTATATTAGCTAAAGAAGCCAAGCGTGTTTTTCCGGCTGATTTCCCTGAAAAATTCGAGGAGCTTACTGTTCTTCAGAAGCGCTTTTTGGTAAAACATGGTGCTGCTAAAACGCTATTGTTGGTGGGTGAAATCGAGCATGTTTATCCTCTTAGTGCTGGGGAGGATCGTGACGCACTATTTAAGCAAGTCAATGCCTTAGCCGACAAGCAAGCAGAGGAAGACGTCTATGTAGTGGCTATTGGGCATGTAATTAAAGTAACCGATCGCATGTATGGCAGAAAATCGAGTCCATTTTTGGGTGGCATTATAGAAATAGGGGATAGCTACTCTGGCGGTGCAACTGCTATGTTGCTTCCATTTAAACACCATGAAAATGAAAGTGGCCTTATATTTTCGAGGTCAGACTTTGCTCATAAACATACATTGCGCGGCGAAGCCATGCCTGGATTAAGTGCTAAGCATGAGCATGCTGATATCGCATCAGCAGGACTGATACAAGCTGGCATAGGCTTAGTTGGCCTGGCATTTTGTGCTTGTCTGACAAGACGTGGTTTTGGTCGTAAGCGTGAAATAACAGCTATATCAGGTGCTGGTTCTAAGCCTTAAGAAAACGGCGTTTAAGATGGAGCAAAGCAGCGTACAACTTTGTTCCTATAAAAGTCTGAATTATGCTTGTTTTCTAGTAGGAAATAGATATAATGGCCTCTCTTTTGCTGGCATAGCTCAGCTGGTAGAGCAACTGATTTGTAATCAGTAGGCCACGGGTTCGACTCCTGTTGCCAGCACCAGATGAGTAAGCAAGTTAAGAGTCTTTGCGGAGCGGTAGTTCAGTTGGTTAGAATGCTGGCCTGTCACGCCGGAGGTCGCGGGTTCGAGTCCCGTCCGCTCCGCCATTTACTTTTGATTAAAGTTTGCCATCACGATATCTATTAAATTCCCAAGAAAGTTAGACTCGAACCTATCCCGAAGGGGATCAGGGTTTGACTAAAATTGACTGGATCAATTTTGAGCGCACGTTAGTGCGACCCGTAGGGTGAGAAACAGGATGTTTCTCATAATCCCGTCCGCTCCGCCATTTACTTTTGATTAAAGCTTGCCATCACGATATCTACTAAATCCCCATAGAAAAGTTAGACTCGAACCTATCCCGAAGGGGATCAGGGTTTGACTAATATTTTTTGTGAGCAAATGGCATCATATCGCCGCAAAGCGGGTCTACATGATTAAAAATTAAGCTGACCTAGCTGCTAAATGACAAATCGTTGCAACGCTACCTCTGGATTTAGGTAGAGGCGGTCGCGACGTTGAAGCGAGCATCTCAATTTTGGTCGCCAGTTTTATTATGACGCTCCAAAGGAGTGATAAGCAGAATACTTAGCAACCATCTAGGTTTTTTGGATCCCCTGTCAAGTTGTGGATGGCAATATAGTTGGTAACGCTTATCTAGGCAGGCGATCCTTCTATCTCGAACCGTCGTGATACTCCCGCGGCTGCATTTACCCTTGGGGATGCTGAATATGCGTTTAATAGCGGCATCGTTGATGAAGCTTCGGGTGGCTTTGCTATTTGACAACAAACCATAGCTCTCAAACTTGCCCATGCATAGATTAATATGGTGGGGCTTGGTTCAACATTGTCATATTTCATGCTGTCAATAAACGCTGAAAGCTTGCCAAGAGTTGCGCTGAGTTCGCCTAGTCTGTTGTTATCAACGATATATCTTTCAAAAGTCTCGCTACGTGACTTATGCCAGACCCAGAATTCCAATATGGCTGAGGCTATTACTGCAAGAGCGATATACGCTGCTGATTGACCTACGATGACAGATTGCATAGCATTGGCTAGCCCGCCGATTGCTACGCAGATTAGCAGCGCTTCGATATGGAGTTGTAACCTGCCGCCTCTAAAGATGCCAGGACGCGCAAAAGTTGGCAATAAGTCAACGTGATGTCTGCTTTCTATGCCAGGATAACATTTAGCAAAAATCCAGTTAGCAATAGAACTGCCGAATTCTAAGGCGAAGGTAGCCATTAATACCATGGCGAGCATTTCTATAACGCCAAAAACACTGTCCACATGAGGTTCATCGATTAGCAGGCTACCAAATTGTTCTCCAAAGCTACGGAAATTCGATAAGCCTGCACATGTAATCCCAGCTGAAGCTACGCCTGCAATAGCAGACACTCTGCTAAGGTGCATTTCTATAGGTAAAACTTCTGCTTTATATTCTCGGTCGAGTTCGGCGAGATTTTGAAATTGTTCTCTTAATTTAATTCCACGGCGATCCTGATTTAGCAAGGCATTAATTTTATCTTGGGGCGATAGGTAATCGTAAAACATATTGTCGGCTGGCTCGCCTAGTACGAACTCTAACCTGGCAATGATTTCTTGAAGGTAGAGGTTAATTATATCTTCCTTAATCGCGGAGTCCTTCTCGCGCAGCGCTACAGCAAGACTATTGATGGGTTGTATTAAGTAATTTATGCCGTGATCAAGGTCTCGTTGTGCCTTTAAATAAGCTTGTAGATCGGCCTTCCAGCTCAGTAGTAATCCCAATAGTCTATATAATTTTTCTAAACCTACATTAAAAATGGTATTGAAGGCTGGCACATTACAAGCAAATGAGGCTGCAGCCATAGGGAGCCAAACGGCAGGAGTTTCACAGATTGCAGCCAATGTATCGGCATTAAAATCTGTCCTTATTAGTTGTCCAAGGCCATTTTTTGGGTCGGCCATGGCTACCTTTGCTAATAGACTAAATGTTCCTGTCCCTGTCGCTACAATAGTTGCTTTTAAAGCAGCTCTAATGAAGTTTTTGTAGCCCTTTACGGAAATCAACGGTATGCCTTTATAAATTATTTCCCAGTTATCGCGACCCAAATATTCTACTAATATATATTTGCCAGCTTGGACGCCACCTACGGCGAAAAGGGCAATAATGCCGGCCCCACCTTTAGTAAAGCGGACATTGAGTAAATCATATGTAAGTAATCCTGCAAAGACAGCTTGTGGGATCATGGCAATAAAAGTTAAGCCTTTTCCAAGGGTTAGTTGTTGCTCAGAAGGCTTGCTTTTATGCGCTTGCTGGGTTCTTGGAGGCTGAATTGTTATCGCAAGGGCATCTACTATAGGGTTGTTTCTAGCACTATTTTCTTCATCAATGTCTGTGCGTATATTGGCTCTTAATATTTCTTTATGTCGCAGCGTAATTAAATCGAAGTTAATTTGAGTTAAGCAATGTCCTATGCTCTCAGGTAATTTAGTGCAAAGCCAGTTTAGGATTGCTTGGGTATGTGGCGCCTCTGCAATCAATCCGCTAAGGGTGGCGTCTTCGGAAAGAATTTCCTTAATTAAGGTCGTTAATTTTTCTTTAAGCTTAGCTACTTTACGGTCTTGAGGCTTCACAGGCATTGTAGCATTGTGCAGAAAATCTTCTGGGTGCGCAGGTAAAGGCAAGGCGTTGCAAAGATATTCGATAATCCCGTTGATTACATTTGAAGTAGTAAGCATCTCTACCAATTTTTGTTTGGTAGGAGCCTCTTCGCTCAATGCTTCACTTTCTGAAGGCGCTTCCTTGGCAATGGCTAGTTCAATAGAGTGATGTATTTCATCTTGTAATTGCCTTAATGCTTTAGGTAGAGCAGCATTGAATCGGGTTATTAAGGAAGAATGGGGGCGGGGGCCCAAAACATCTTCTGATGAAGAGTGAGATGTTAATGTTGCATGAGAGGAGCGTGATGCTCGTGTTGTATGATAAGTTGATAGGGGTGTGGTATGGTCATGAACAGGTGAGGTTGCTGAGGGTGGTGCTGCTAAAGTGCCTGATGAAAATCCTCGCGCATGCGCTTCGTCGAGAAACCTAGTGCTGCCAGAAGCTAATGTATTTAGCTGCGGGTGTGAGTTTTTTGAGATTATGCCTGGATTATGCATCTACTGCTCCTTAGATATGCCAGGCTGAATTGTAGCGGAAATGCAGCAGGCATGCTAAGTGAAAATTTTTAGTAAGGCTATTTGCCTGAGCAGCTTGACGACATAATGCCAATGACATAATATATGTCATATAGATTTAAATGGAGTAAACGAATGTTAGAAATCCTTTTCCCCAGTAGAATTGCATTAGGTAGGGCCTTCTGTAATCGTGAGACTGAGCGTGGGATGTTGGTAAATAATATTCAGCAAATCCGACATACTTTAATTATTTCACCCAGGCGTTATGGCAAAACTTCATTAGCACTTCAAGCTATCTCGGAGGCTAATGTTCCGCATGCTTATATCAATTTTTTTAATGCTTTACGAGATGAAGATGTAGCGAAAAAATTTGTCGGCGGTTTTACCAGTCTATTAAGCACCGTTATGCCAACGTCTCAAAAAGCTTTAAAGACTTTGGCAAAAGTATTAGCTAATACTCAAGTCAGCCTCGAAGTAAAAGGAGTGGGGGCTTCATTTAGTGTTCGACCCTCATCGACAGGGCCGCTGGAAACAGTCCAGCATTTACTAGAAGATATTGAGAAATTACTTAGCGTTGAAAATAAGCGAGCCGTGATATTTTTAGATGAGTTTCAGGATATCGTAAAGACCGAGATGAGCGATTTATTTCAGGCGGAGTTGCGTGATTTCGCTCAGCGCACTCAAAGAGTGACTTTTATTATTTCCGGTAGTCATCGCCATATGTTGAATAAAATTTTTGATGATCGCCATAAACCCTTTTATAAGCTCTGTGATCGCATTAATTTACAAAGGATTAAATCGGCCGACTATGAAGCCTTTTTGCAAAAGCATGCCAAAGAGCAATGGAAAAAGCCACTATCCGTGGAAGTCATCGATGAAGTCCTAAAACTTACCGAAAATCATCCTTATTATGTCAATAAAATTTGTGCTAAATTATGGACTAGCCCCAGCTTGCCGACTAAGACCAATGTCGATTTAGCCTGGTTGCTGCTGGGCGAAGAAGAATATGACTCGGTGGTAAACGATATTTCGCTATTATCTAAAAATCAGCGCCTAGTCCTGCAAGCCATGTCACAACGTGAAGCCGTAGCCGAACCTAACTCGGTGGCCATGATTCAAGAATTAAAAATGGCCCATAGCAGCATAAGCCAGTCGCTTGAAGTCTTGCTTAAAAATGATTTTATCGAGCAGGGGCCCTTAGGCTATAGAGTGGTGGATCCCTTGATTAAATATGTATTGAATCAGGCTGCTTAGCGTTAAGAAGCTGGGTTACAGCAGACTATTATATTAAGCTATCAGTTCTAGATTCTTAATAATACGCACTAAAGGAGCTTTGTTATGTATGGAGACAGATCGATTTTATTTATCAAAATGAAAGATGAATGTGCAAGAGGCACTCGAGATACGGTTGCAGCTTTCATTGAAAAAGCAACTAAGGAATTAAGTAAGGGGTCATTTGAAAGCTTAATGGTAGGGGCTAAGCTTGATAGAATGAATGAGAAGAATGCTATTAAACATATTAGTTTTGGAAAAAAGCCCTTATTAAAAGGCTATGAAAAGCCTAAATGTGATGAGCCGGATAGCGAGAGCGACTCTACTATGGATCTTTTAATAAACGAAGGCGACCCTATTTTAGTGGCAGCGCAAAGAGAGGATGTTGAGGGGCTTAAGATCGTCCTGTTTTTGGCTGAAAAGGGCGCCAAAGCGACGGTCAGCGATAGCGATACGGGAAAGGGGGTCATGCATCATATAGTAGAGTTAGTATGTAAGAATCGAGAAGCTATTAAATTTTATAAGGAAGATATTATTGCGTTATTTGGTTTTGCTGAGAAGTCTGGTCATCCTATTGATCTCAATATAAAGAACAATTATGGCTGTACGCCTGCGATGGTTGCAAAATATAAGCACTGCCCTGAATTAGTTAGTTTTCTTGATAGCTATTCTAAGAAACCTGTTGAGGCACCAAAGTCAATTGTAAGTGCAGTTGTTAGTACAAGCTTTGCTACCATGACTCATCCCTTTAGACCTAAGGCTAGTGCCGGTCTGGTGAAAGAATGGGAGTAAGCATATAAACTGGAGGCAGCCTATCCAGCCTTACCTCGGCACATGCTTAACTGCTACCGTTGCTTCCTTCCGGACCTGGCGGGGTTTACAATCTTGCATTGCGAGGAGACCGGGAGGCCACCATTGAGTCGCGAATTCTACCACAACTAAATAGAAAAGAAAGGATAGAGAGATGCAAAATAAATCGGGACCCTTTAAAAGTTTTGCGCAATTCTATCCCTTTTACCTGGATGAACACCGACATCCACTCAATCGATTGCTGCACTTTATCGGTAGCAGCGCCATTATTCTTGTAGTGTTTGCTGTGCTAATCACTGAAAAATGGTGGGGTTTAATGGCCTTACCTGTAATAGGTTATGGCTTTGCCTGGGTCGGGCATTTTATCTTTGAAAAAAATAAACCCGCTACTTTTAAATATCCTTTTTATAGCTTGCTAGGCGATTGGGTGATGTTTAAGGATATCGTGATTAAAAGAGTGAAGATTAAAAACTAATAGTCATTGCCCAGCCTCGATTAGCTAGAGATCAGCTGAGGTCCTGGAGTTAATCCTAACACAATCCCAAGGACCTCTTTGGCTGGAAAAACTAATTAAAATGCCCTAAGTCCACAGCATCTTCGGTGTCGGTGCGTTGCGTCTCCCCTGCGTCTGTAGCGCTTGCAGTATAGAAGGGTGAGGTATGCGTCTCTGCTGCTTCGCTGCTAATGTCATGTTCTTTGACTAATCTACGCAAGTCAGCATGCTCAGGGGGGAGGCATGATAATAATTCAGCTAAAGTAACGAATCTAACATGCTCAAAGCTAAGGCTTGGGGAGAACATGCAGCCGATAATGCTATAATCACCTAGTGATTCTGCTGAAATAACATAGCCGCTAGGGATGGTATATTGAAAGAGTTCGTCACCGTCTAGGAGGACTTGATCTACTCTATGGCTAATAGGATCAATCACTCTTAACATTAGCGTATCGCCTTGGTGATAATTCCAAGTTTCATCTGATTCAGTTAGGCGCCATGCTGAATAGTCGTATTTTGCAAGTAAGAGCATAGTGGAGCTACCTGCTTCGCGTATTTCACCCCTGTCTCTCAGGCTTGCATCATTATGAGGTAACATTATCGTCTCAGACTTGAAGTATCCGCCTGCTTCATGTTTGGCCAAAGCATATTTAGCTACTAGTGCTTCAATTTTTTGTTGTCTTTTTTCAGCGACTATGGGTTCAAAAGTATTTATTCTAGGCAATAGATCGAGTAGATAGGCGGTAAGCCTTTCAGAGCATCTATTAATAGCATCGTCAGGTGTTTTGAGATCATTTCCCTCATCATCTAGTGAATTGCTAATCGCGCGAACAGCAATAACAGGAATATCATAATGATTGGCTGCCTTAAATACGCCAGAGCTTTCCATTTCAATCCCTGCGCAGTTGAGCTTTTTAATCAGCTCAAAGGCTTCTTTTGGGGCAGGGAAAGTATTGCTCGTTGCGATGATGCCTTTTGTAACATTTATTAGGCTTGAGCTTGCGAAAATTTCTAATAATAAAGGGTGGGGGGAGTATTCTCGTTCAATGGGTTTGCCGCTATGCGGATCGGTCAAGCAAGGTTCATAAGGGGTCCCCGTCAAAAACTCACGTAAGCTAAATAAATCAATATCAATCACGCTATTGCTCACGACTAAATCACCGGTTTTTTGGCCGGCGATTAATCCTCCGGCTGTACCACACATTATAATGCAATCCGGCTTAATGGTTTCACATAAGGCGGTAGTCGTATTCCCGGCGCTCGTTGTGCCTATGCCAGATAGGGTGATATAAATATCATGTCCAAAAGCCTTAATGTGCAGGCATTTACGTTTAGCGTATTCAATTTCTTCATAAGCTGGAAGTGAGCTGACTTCTAGTAGTAAGTCGACAAGGTCTCTTAGCTCATCTATAAAAGCGCACATAATTGCTAGTTTCATTATATTTCTCTTTAATCTTTAGCAAAGTGAAAGGGGTTATAATTAACGCCATAGTCGTAACTATCGATGTTTTCAGCTTTTTTCAGGTAAAGTGACAACCACCATGCTGGCCAGACAAAGATAAAGGCATAAAATATTTCAAGTATATAAGCCCAGGCAATCATTTTAAACGCCATTTCTATAGACATCCTGGAGGTAAAGCCAATCATTACGGCAAAGCCGATAATTACTAATTCAGATAGGGCGGTTGAGACTATACTTCTTAGCCAAAAAGCCCTGCCATTGACCAGTATTTTCCATTTTGAAATGAGATAAATATTCAAAAAGCTGCTGACAATATTGCCGATAATCCCGCCTACCGTAAATCGAAGCATCGATCCCAATATCAGATTAAAATCATTGCCATAATTGGCGAAGCTGGCATAAGGAAGGTCGATGATTCCCTTAATAGTCAAAGCAAAAATAAACTCACAAATCAGCCCTAACCAAATGATTTTCTTCGCGATATTATAGCCATATACTTCTGCGATGACATCGCCAAAAAGATACGTAAAGGGGAAAATGATAGTCGCCCCTGAGATAACGATATTATCGATTCCAACAAATTTATAAGCCACCACATCGGCTGCCAACATGGCGGTTAAATAGAATAAGCTTATAGGAAGTATAAATCGTGAGTTAAGCTTTAAGGGTTTGTTTGAATTCACATTAACCTTCCTCTGGGGACATCTTTACTAATATGTCGCGATATTTTTTATACGCATTTTCCTTGGGTTCATTGAAAAATATTTCTCCAAAAGCCATAAATCCAAGCTTAACCGTTTGAGTGGGATGAAATTTTTCTAAAAGTGACTGATTATCCAATAAGTCTTCTAGGCCTATTTCAAACTCTTCTTTTTTCATTAAGACTTTATATATTACAGTCGTTTTATGAGTGGTTTCATCAAATTTTTCACCGACAATTTTACAAGGATATCGATTTCGCATAGACATAAACCGGTACTCTGTCGCAGATTTTACGTGGGAAATTTTTTCTAATAATTTTGATATGCTCATTATTCAGCTCTCCATCTAGCTTCAACGAGGGTGCCTAAAATTACATCCGTATCTTTTAATTCAACTTCCTTGTAAATGCCCTTATTAAAAGGCAGTAAAACTTTTTTGTCGTCTAAAGTACTGACTTCTCTAAATATCACATCGTCAATAGACTGTAAATAAACGAGGATAAAATCACCTTCACCCGGGAGGCGAGTAGGGTCAAGAATCAAGATGGTCCCTTGAATAAAGCGGGGCCACATGGATTGGTCATTTAGAATATAGGCAAAAGTATTTTTGGAAACGGCGGTCGAGACTTCAATAAATGCTTCAAATTTAAGGTGCTCATGTGCGCCAGGTTCTATAGCTAAAGCTTTTATCTGGGCTATAGATAAGAATGGGACCATTTTAGCAATGGCTTGCAAATGAGTATCTGGCTTTTTAGGCGTCAGCATTTCACCTTTGCCAGCGGCCAGCCAGGCAAAATTTATCCCTAGTGCAATGGCAAGTTCAAAAGTAAATTTTGATGATTCTGCTTTTGTAGTACAGA
This sequence comes from Gammaproteobacteria bacterium, assembly GCA_030652335.1. Lineage (GTDB taxonomy): Bacteria > Pseudomonadota > Gammaproteobacteria > Francisellales > CACEW01 > JAQSYQ01. The sequence continues at coordinate 67,394 of JAUSAW010000009.1, read as the reverse complement.
GGTACTGAATGGTTTGGGGCTTTATGCCTACAGCTCGAGCTAGATCAGCCTTAGATACTCCAGTGGCTTCTATGGCGTAATTTAGCCGGTCTGATAAGCATTCTTGATTTTTTTCTTCATGCATAGTGGTATCGGTTTCTTCTATTCGCATTAAAGGAATCTTTATTTCGCACACTATATCACTGCCATTTTAAAACACAATATAACTATTTATAACAAAGGCTTGACAGTCAGAGAAAATAAAAATAAAGTAAACTTGTTTTATAAAGGAAACTTTATACGCCGCAATGGATTGTCGCAAAAGTTTGATTATTATAGATTATTCATTTTAGGGCTCAAAAATGTCAAAATTAAAAAAAAATCCTGATAAAAAAGATAGCGATCCAATTCTAAGGTTTCAATTATCCAGAATAGTCTTAGAAGAGCTTGAGCTGCATGCTGAACAAAATTTCCGGACAGTAAAAGAAGAAATCATGGCAAGGCTTACGGCAACCTTGCGCTTAAATGAAGAGTTTATGGTAACCGATCGGTTAATGCGCTTAATCTATTGTAAAGACCTTGCCTATAAAAAGAGTGCTAGTGATCTTAATTAAGGCGGCTCGATAGTAGTGCCAGATAGAGTGACTATGAGATTGGAAGTGCCAAGCCGAATTTATAATGATAAATCGAGCGATGCCATTCCAGCGGTAGTTTGTTGTTGTCCAATTAAAGGTTGGCTCAATGCTCGTGCTGTTGAGAAATTTGGAGCATCTGAAACAAGCGTGCTTCTATTAAAGCAACAAAATGCTACGCTAGCGCAGACAACTAAAGCTAAAGGTCCTAATGATAGTCCCAGAGCAATTGAAGTAGAAGCGTTTTCATCCACGCCATGATTTTTTGCTACTTTATACGCTAGGTATCCAAGTAATGCTAATGCTGGTAGCAATGAAGCTATTGACGAATTAAAGGTACGGCCTTCTGTGGTTTGAGATGATGCGCTTGATGTGGTTGGGATTCTCATTATGTGCTTTCCTTGTCAGCGAGGGTATAGTCTGAATTAATTTTATGGTAATAGCAGCATTATTTTAATGCTTAAGATTGAATTTTTTACATAATAATGGAAGGCTTTACGCAAATTAGTCGAATCCTCTTATCGGGCTCAAATGCCTCCACTTTGCACAAATAAAAAAGGGCGCCCAATTTAGACCCCCTTATTATTTATGTCTGTTTGGCGATAGTAAGTTAGCCTAATATATTTATTCTCATGGACAAATGCTTTCTTCGATCTTTTTAAGATATTCTTTTCTTCGTTTAACTTCCTCAATTCGATGATAAAAACCAATTACCGGTTTGCACTGGCGGTCAGCTTCTGGGATCTGGTGATATAATTGAGTAGCGGTTTTGATATCATATTTTAAAAGTGCGCGATCTGCTTCCGCTAATAAATCAGAAGTGGCGCGAGTTGGAACTAATCTCGCAATCCAACTAAATACGGCTTGGGATCGGTACATAAAAAAGCTCCTGAATTTAAAGGTAAATTCTTTGTCAAAGATACCCCTCAATATGAAATACGTCAAATTTAATGCAGAAAATAATCATGCCTGCGTAAAAGGAGATAAGCCAACTCGGGTTCAAATCCCTCCTTTGCACAAATAAAAAAGGGCATCCAATTTTGGACACCCTTTTTTCTATCTGGCGGAGAGGGAGGGATGGATGAAAACCCTCCTGGTTGTCACTCCTTCGGAGCGCACTAATAAAGCGTGCGCCCTAATTCGTTCCAGACGAATTAGTCGAACCCTCTATCGGGTTCAAATCCCTCCCTGCCACAAATAAAAAAGGGCATCCAATTTTGGTGGACACCCTTTTTTCTATCTGGCGGAGAGGGAGGGATTCGAACCCTCGATACGGTATGACCCGTATACACGCTTTCCAGGCGTGCGCCTTCAACCGCTCGGCCACCTCTCCAGAGCGCGTAAGTTACAACATCTTGCGCGGAAATACAAATGAAATTTCGTTAAACGCATTATCTGCCTATAGTGAGGATCGATAAGGCCTCGTTATGGCAACCTCGGGGCTGGGGGTGAATAATGATTTATAGACCACAACTGAGCTTTGAGGGCTGGCTATTTTAGCTTTAGGGGCGATAAGGATTCTAAGTTCTTGTAGTCTGTGTAAAACAGAGTGATTTTGATAATGTTCGGGTGCTGAGAATTCAAGCGCTTTTCCGATATGGGTCTCTAAATGACTGGTCAAGGTTCTGCCGGGAGCAAACTCTAGGTCTAAGTCTGCATGGCGGCTAAGAAATGACATGGATTGAGTATGAATAAGTAAGGCTGGATAGGCTTTAGCAAAGCGTATAGTAGGTAAATATCGAATAGATTTAGCCAGTAATTGAGCTTCAAAAAGACTCAGGCTAGAACTGGCTAAAGCCTCGTTATCTTTAAGAAAGAGTGCAACATGGTCGGGGAGGTCTGGCAGATCTCCTAATAGCTCGTCTTCTTTCAATTCATAAGATGGTAATAGGCTGTGGAGATCGAAAATTTCTGCCACGCTAAATGCATGATCTAAGGCAAACACAGCGCAATTATCTTTATCATATTGAATAGAAAGCCCCGCATATCGAATCGTCGCCTCAGGAAAGCATGCTCTAATTGTTTTAACGCAAGCTAGTATGCTGGGCAGTGAATTCGCCGCATCTAGCAAGAAAAATTCAGCGCAGTGTTCCATTATGCTTATGTCGATTACAGACCAGTGATCCAGTAGTCGATACACTATCTGATAGCGTGTATGATCAGGCAGGGTAAGCAAGTCACCATGAATTGAGTATAAAAAAGCATCTAATTCATCGCCTAGTGGATTCTGGCAATCTAGCATCACACAGTTAAGCGAGGGCTGTCTTGCCATAGTATAAGCGACGATTTTACCGACTTCCTCGACAGTAAGCGGGGCGGATCCAGGTCCATGCATATTCAGCTCCTTTATGGTTTAGAATTTTGCAGCAATCTGCTATGATTCCCGCTTAGGATTATAAACAAGGTTTATTATGACTTATCAGGTATTAGCACGTAAATGGCGCCCGAGTAGTTTTGCAGAAATGGTCGGTCAAACTCAAGTCTTAAAAGGCTTAGTGCATGGCTTGGATCAGCAAAGACTGCACCATGCTTATTTATTTACCGGAACGCGTGGAGTTGGTAAAACTACCCTGGCGCGGATAGTTGCCAAATGCCTAAATTGTGAAAAAGGGGTAAGTTCAACGCCCTGCAATGAGTGTCAGACCTGCCTTGAAATAGCTCAAGGACGATTTGTCGATTTAATCGAGATCGATGCCGCATCTCGGACTAAAGTCGAAGATACCCGCGAGATTCTCGACAACGTACAATATGCACCCAGCCGCGGTCGTTATAAGGTTTATCTTATCGATGAAGTGCATATGCTCTCCGCTCATAGCTTTAATGCGCTATTAAAGACATTGGAAGAGCCGCCTGAGCACGTTAAATTTTTATTGGCGACTACCGATCCGCAAAAATTGCCGGTTACCGTATTATCACGTTGCTTGCAGTTTCATTTAAAAAATATCGATGAGCGCGCGATTACTAAGCAGTTAGAATATATTTTAACTAATGAAGGCTTTTCATACGAAGTCCCAGCCTTGCATGCTATCGCAAGAGCGGCAAATGGCAGTATGCGTGATGCTTTAAGCTTGTTGGATCAGGCTATCTCGCATGGTGAAGGCACGGTAAGTGCGGCGGCTACCCTGCAAATGTTAGGCACCGTGGGCCATCAAGAAATTATGGCGATAGTGACGAGCTTGGCCAGTCAAGATAAACAAGCCTTATGGAATGCCGTCAATAACTTATCGGAGATCGCCTCAGATTATGGCAATGTATTAAGCGCCATCAGTCGATTGCTGTATCAAATCGCTTTATATCAAGTTATTCCTACCGTAGAGGGTTTAGAATTCCCTAAAGAACAAGTGGCGGAATTGGCGGTGGCCTTGCCAGCTGATATCGTGCAGGTTTTATATCAAATTAGTCTAATGGGTAAAAAAGATCTTATGTTAGCTCCTGACCCACGTACTGGGTTTGAAATGACTCTATTGAGAATGGTGGCCTTTAGGCCTTTACAAATAGCTCAGGCTGATTCCAAGATTGAGGCTATGCCTCTTGCAAAAAAGCCACAAGCCAGGGCTGAACTCGTTGAGCGTAAGGCTGAACCCGTTAGCCATGCGGCTATTATTGAGCCCAGCCCAGTTAAACCTGCCGCTAGTTCATCTATTAGTTTAGCCAATAAAACCTGGCATGAGATTTTAGCCGAGTTGCATTTAACCGGTATGCTTAAGCAGCTGGCCTATAATTGCGCACTGCTTTCCTATGAAGATAATCAGATTAAATTAGGCATCCATGAAAAGCATGCCGCCATTTTAAACGATAAATTAAGGGCAAAGTTAGCCGAGGCTATCGAGCAAGCTTTTGGTCAAAAAGTCTCTTTATTAATTCAAGTCGAGGGCAATGTTTCTGAAACCCCAGCCGAGATTGTTAAAAAGCAGGCCGAAGATAAGCAAAGCCAAATTGAAGAAAAAATTAAAAGTGATCCCTACGTACAGTTCCTTCAAGCAGAATTTGATGCGATAATCGAGCCGGGATCAATTAAACCAGTTTAATCATTACCTAAAGGAGTTTTATTATGGATATCGCTAACATTATGAAGCAGGCTAAAGAGCTTCAAGAAAAAATGCAAAAGATTCAGGAAGAACTGATGAATATGCAGGTTATGGGTGAAGCAGGCGCCGGTATGGTAAGAGTAGTTATGACCGGACGTTATCAAATTAAAAAGGTCGCTATCGATCCTTCTATCCTTAATAATAAAGCCATGTTAGAAGAGTTAATGGCTGGCGCCGTTAACGATGCAGCCGCTAAAGTAGAAAGCGAAACCCAAGGCAAAATGTCAGGTTTAGCTTCAGGCATGCAATTGCCTACAGGTATCGGTATGGATGAAAAAGAGTAAATGAGCTTTAGTCCGTTAATTACCCAATTAATCGATGCTTTGCGTTGTCTGCCTGGGGTCGGCCCCAAGTCAGCTCAACGCATGGCTATGCATCTATTGGAAAAAGAGCGGAAAAATGGGGCTTATCTTGCCAATACTATTCACTTAGCCTTAGAAAAAGTAGGGCGATGTGAAAAATGTCGGACCTTGTGCGAATCGACCCTGTGTCGAATTTGTAGCAATACTAAGCGCAATCAAGGTCTGGTCTGTATCGTCGAGACCCCGATGGATATTTTAGCCATCGAACAATCCGGTGGATTTTCAGGGATTTATTTCGTACTGATGGGACATTTATCGCCATTGGATGGAATCGGCCCTAAAGAATTAAAGCTGGAGCAATTGGATCAGTATTTAGCCGCAGGCGAGATTAATGAAGTGATATTAGCCATTAGCCCCACCGTAGAAGGTCAGGCTACCGGGCATTATATTATGGAAATGGTTAAGGCCCATGGTAAGTCGGTATCGCGTATCTCTTATGGGGTACCATTTGGCGGTGAATTGGAGTATGTCGATAGCAATACTCTATCGCATGCCATTAACAGTCGCCAACTTGTGTAATGCGTATTCTTGCCGATAACTTAATTCCCTTATTGCAGTATTTTTTTGCCGATCAGGCTGAAATTTTAGCCTTGCCTTTTCAAGAAATTAATCGCGAAGCAGTGGCCAATAGCGATATTTTGCTTACCCGTTCTCAATTAAAAATCGATGCCGAATTACTTGAGAACAGCGCACTAAAATTTATTGGCAGCTGTGTAACAGGCACAGATCACCTCGACATCCCTTATTTACATCAACAGCATATTCCATGGTACGCGGCAGAAGGTTGCAATAGTCAATCGGTAATCGAATACGTGCTGTCGCTAATAGCCGCTTGCCAGGCCGATGAGCTATTGGCATTAGAAGGGCTTAGCATAGGCATTATCGGAGTGGGGCGAATCGGCAGCCGTCTGAATACCATTTTTAAACAATTGGGCTGGACAGTGTTGCTGCACGATCCGATTCGCGCCATGAATGAGCCCGATTTTTTGCACAGCGCCTTAGAGGACCTTACAGACTGTGATGTTATTAGCTTGCATACCCCCTTAACAAGATCGGGGCCTTATCCTAGTTATCATTTAATTGCTAAGACCTTTTTAGAAAGCGTAAAACCTGATGCGGTATTAATCAATACGGCCAGGGGGGCGGTAATCGATTCCAAGGATTTACTTGAGTTTGGCCAGCATCTAATTTGGTGCCTGGATGTATTTGAAAACGAGCCCGGTATCGATTTGAATATAATGGAATGCGCTTATATCGCCACCCCGCATATTGCTGGCCATAGTGTACAAGCTAAGCAGCGTGGCACCGAGCTTGTCTATAATGCAGCGGCTAAGCAGTTTAACTGGCCGGCAAAATCGATGCCTATCACACGAAAATCGGTGGATATCGATCTCGATAGCCTGGTTTGGCAAGAGCTAATGCTAGCCTTAATGGATCCAAGGACTGAGAATCAACGGATGAAGCAGGCTATGCTATCGTGCTCTGCTGCCACCCGAGGCTCTGTATTTTCACAATTGCGTCGAACCTACCCTGAGCGCTTTGAGCTCGATTATCTGGAGTTCAAATGAGTGATTGGCTAGCGAATGAGGCGCTTAATGATTATGCCATGGCCCATACTTGTGCTGAGTCGGCTTTATTGCAAAAATTAATAAGCGATACCGAGCAGAAGCCAGGGGCCCACATGTTATCCGGGCGCTTGGTAGGCCAGTTATTGGCAATGCTAATTAAAACCAGTCAGGCTAAAACCGTGTTGGATGTCGGCACTTTTACCGGCTATTCCGCGCTTAGTATGGCCGAGGCATTGCCTGAGGACGGTCGGGTCTTTAGCATCGAGTCCAGCTCGCCTACTTTAGAAATAGCCAAAAGCTATTTTGCAGAAAGTCCGGCTGGGTCAAAAATTCACTGTTGCTTAGGCGATGCGATTACAATATTGCCTAGCTTAGATGAGTTATTCGATTTGATTTTTATCGATGCGGATAAAAATAAGATCAGTGAATACTATGAATTGGCTTTAGCTAAGCTTAGAACCGGCGGCTTATTAATTATCGATGACGTATTATGGCGGGGCGAGGTTTTAGAGGCGGAGCCTAGCGATAAACGGGCTAAAGTGATGCAAGTGCTAAATAAGCATATTCTAAATGACCCTAGAGTCGAAAATGTGTTATTACCAGTTCGTCATGGTTTAAATATCGTTTTTAAACGCTAAATTGAACTTGAAATTTTAGACATCGCCTCCATATGTACTATCGATGAGATTATTTACAAGAGGAAATGACCATGTCTGTTGAACCTGCTAAACAAACCTACGGCTTTCAAACCGAAGTAAAACAATTGCTAAATCTAATGATTCATTCGTTATATAGCAAAAAAGAAATTTTCTTACGGGAATTAATTTCCAATGCCTCAGATGCCGAGGATAAGTTACGCTTTGCAGCCCTGTCCGATTCAAGCCTTAAGCTTCCTGCTGAAATGGCTATTTATATCGATATCGATAAAGCCGCTAGAACCTTAACGGTACACGATACCGGTATCGGTATGAGTCGTGAAGAAGCTATCGAGCATTTAGGCACCATCGCTAAATCGGGAACTAAAGAATTTTTAGCGGCTTTAAGCCAGGACCAGGCTAAAAATAGCAATATGATCGGTCAATTTGGAGTGGGCTTTTATTCGGCCTTTATGGTGGCTGATAAGGTTACGGTTAAGACTCGTAAGGCTAACTTGCCTGCAGATCAGGCTATATGCTGGGAATCGACTGGAGATGGTCAATATACCGTTGAAACCATTACTAAAGAGCGTCCAGGTACCGAAGTCATTTTGCATTTAAAAGCCGATGAAGATAGCTTTTTAGATGCCTGGCATCTGCGTAGTTTAGTGCACCAGTATTCCGACCATATCGCCTTTCCTGTTATGATGAAAAAAGCCTCGGATGATGATGCGGCGCCAAGCGAAGAATATGAAACCGTTAATAGCGCTACCGCTTTATGGGCTAAACCAAAAAATGATATCACTGACAGCGAATACAATGAATTCTATAAACATATCTCCCACGACTTTCAAGACCCGTTAACCTGGACGCATTATAAGGTAGAGGGTAATTTGGAATATACCGCTTTATTCTATATCCCGGCGCATCCTGGTTTTGATCTATGGGAGCGCGAGCGCAAGTCAGGCATTAAGCTGTATATTCAACGTGTGTTTATTATGGATAATGCCGAAGTGCTACCGGCTTATCTGCGGTTTGTAAAAGGGGTCTTGGATTCCAATGATTTACCGCTTAACGTATCGCGTGAAATTTTACAAAACAATGCTACCTTAGAGAAAATTCGTTCGGCCTCGACTAAAAAGATTTTAAACCTATTAGAAAAAATAGCCGGCGATGATAAAGATCAGTACACCAAAGTCTGGACTAATTTTGGTCAGGTGCTTAAGGAAGGCGTAGTCGAAGATGCTAATAACAAGGGCGAGATCGCGAAGTTATTGCGTTTTGCATCGACTCATAAGGATACCGCTGAGCAAAGCGAATCTATAGAAGCCTATGTATCGAGAATGCAGGCCGATCAGAAGTCGATTTACTATATTATTGCCGATAGTTTTGCCGCGGCAAAAAATAGCCCGCATCTGGAAATATTCCGCAAAAAAGGCATAGAAGTGTTGTTGCTTAGCGATAAGGTGGATGAGTGGGTCATGTCGCATCTACAAGAGTTTGAGGGCAAGCTATTCGTATCGGCCAATAAAGCCGACTTAAGCTTATCTGATGCCGAAAAAGAAGCGGATGCTGAAACCGAAGTGGCTGAAAAAGAGCTGCAACCTATATTAGAGCAAATGAAGAAAGCCTTGGGTGATAAAGTTAAAGAGATTAAATTCTCCCATCGCTTAACCGATTCTCCTGCTTGTATCGTATCGGATAGTTTTGGCATGAGCCTGCATCTACAGCGTATGATGGCTGCTGCTGGCCAATCCGTGCCAGCAAGCGCGCCTATATTAGAGATTAATCCTAATCATAGTCTGGTTAAGCGTTTAAGCACTGAACAAGACGAGGCTAAATTCACCGATTGGTCTATTTTACTGTTTGAACAGGCCCTATTGGCTGAAGGTACGCAACTCGAGGATCCGGCTGCATTTGTGAAGCGGATGAATCGATATTTAATCTAGCGTTTAATAATGTAATATAAAACAATAGCTTGCCGGTAGTAAATATAGGATAAAATATATATTTTGCTATCGGCAGAATTTCTTCTATCATGTATGCATAAATCTTGAGGTGGGGATTAGGCTATGTTAGGCGATTTTAAAGTTGAGCAGAGTCCAATGGATGAAGTCAGAAGTATTATACAGGCGGCCTTTAGCAAGAACGCTAAGAATAAACGCCAAGCACTTAGGGTCGTTCAACGCGTACTAAGCCTGGCTGTTACCCGTGATTATCCTTTTAGTGAAGGCTTTAACTATTATTTTCACCATGAAGATGAGCAAAGCGATATGCTCACTAAAAAATGGTTAGCCGGTTTGTTTGAATATGTGAGCCCCGATGAGTTTGCTCAACTATCGAAGCTAAACTCCATTTAAAGTCTGGTTGCTAAAGTTTTCACAAGGCCATTATTTCATCTGCAATCGCAAAGGCATCCTCTTGTGGGGGTCCTGTCACCTACCACCTTTATAACTGCGGCGTTCATCACTCTGCATTTATAATGGTAATAGGTGCCACCCCGTTTTTTTAACTAGGCTTGTCAGTTACGATCAGCTTTTGCGTGGTTTTATTAAGGTACCCCTATGTCATCCTCGCGAATGCGGGGATCCAGTTAGCTATGCCGGCTGAGTAGGGTTTAGATTAAGCCATTCGAGTATCATATTATCCATCCAACGAAAGCCATATTTCGAGAAAGGCGAGCTTAAATAGCCCATATGGCCACCAGCGGTCGTCATATGGAGCTTAACGTGGTCGGGTAGAGTAATACTGTCATCGAGCTTATTGTAGATAAAGGGATCGTCGGCGCTCATAAGAATATGACAAGGCACGGCGATATCTTTAATGAAATCTTTTGAGCTGGATTTTTGATAATAATCCTGTGCGCTTAAAAAGCCGCTGTGTGGTGCGGTATATTGATTATCGAATTCGACAATGCCACGGTATTTTTTGCTGTAAAAACGGCCTAGTTCAGGAAAAATCTTATGGCGTAGTGCGGCGTATTTAAGCAGCTTTTTCATAAAATAGCGTTGGAATAGGCGGTTTTCGGGTAAATCGATCAGTTCGGCGCAAGCCACTAAATTTATCGGTGGGCAAATGGCGATGACTTTACTCAGCAGTTGCTTGGCTTTATCGGCAAGCTCACCTGCTAATTTTAAGGCTACATTGCCGCCCAGTGAAAAGCCTAATAAATAAAGCGGTGATTCTGGATGTTCGGCCTTAATCGTTTCGATGGCTGCTAAGATATCCTCACTTCTGCCGCTATGATATAAGCCTTTAGCAAAACCCATGCCAGTGCCACAGCCTCTAAAATTCACTCTTATTACTCGAGTACTGCTGAGCTTTAATATTTTATGCGCTAAACGTACCACATAGCTTGAATTATGGTGGCCGCCTAAACCATGCAGGATAATGACGGTAGGCTGATCGGGCGTCCATAAAAGGGGGGTGGATATCTCAAGGGCAAGCCTATCTTGATCGTGCAGTGGGATAAATTTAGTAATAGAGACTGGGGGTTTGCACCAATGAAATTTGGCTGCGACTACGGTCTGTAATAAAGGGCTTTTGAGTATACCCCAAGGTTTAAAATCCATCATAATAAAAAAACCACCGACTTGAAAGTAAAGTAATTGTAGCAAAATCTAGCGCTACTGCCTATATCTACCGTAGAGATGGGCAGTAGCAGAAATAAATTTTTGCTAGAATTAAGGGGAAAGCATAGCGATTCCCTCCCCTTAAGATCCTCTCATCAGTGTATTTAGTCTATGGAAGATACCGCAAAGCTTTCGCCAAATACTAATTCGCGGGTAACATTTTCAGTTTTAGCGATTTTAGCTAGTTTCTTCATGGCTTCAATTTGGATTTGTCTAACGCGTTCACGAGTCAGTCCAATTTGTTCGCCAATGCTTTCTAAGGTCGATGCATCATAACCACGCAAACCAAAGCGCATTGATATAACCGTTTTTTGGTTATCGGTTAAAAAATCTAACCAGCGGTTTAAATGTTGGTTCAGGTTATTCTGTTCCAATTCCTGTTCAGGCGAGAGACAATTTTCCTGAGAAATGGTTTCAATAACGGGGCGGCTTGAATCATCGTAAATTTCATCGATAGAGTCGACATTTTTAGTCGCGGTTAAGGTGCGTTTAATCTCGTCGACTGGTATTTTAAGATGATCAGACACTTCTTCTAATGAAGGTTCACGCTTTAAGGTCTTACGTAATTCACTCATGGCGCGAAGGTAGACGTTTAATTCTTTTAATACATGAATAGGAACGCGAATGGTGCGAGTTTGATTTAATAAGGCGCGTTCGATATTTTGTTTAATCCACCAGGTGGCGTAGGTTGAGAAGCGAAAACCTAAGTCTGGGTTAAACTTTTCCACCGCTCTCATTAAACCGATATTACCTTCGGCAATTAAATCCAAGAAGGCCATACCTTTATTCATATAGCGTTTTGCCATTTTAACCACGAGGCGTAAGTTGGCTTCTATCATGGCGTTATAGGCTAATCGGTCACCATTTTTAATTTTATTAGCCAACTCAACTTCTTGTTTGGCGGTTAAAAGTGGTTTTGAAAGGTTGTTTAAATAAAGATTGGTTATATCAGGTTCTTCATATGGGATAGCCTTAGCATCAGCTTTAACGATAGCTGGGCTTAGAATTTCCGCCGTATCTTCTTCCTCTATTAAGATATTATCTTCTAAAAAGTCATCCATAAAACGCTCCTATTAGATGTATCACAGTTTCAGACTTGTACCCATATGCAGTAAAATCTACTAGGTGTAGTGTAATAATATTACGTTAAATTACAATATATCCTTAGGAAAGGCTTATATTGCATGATTTTAGTGTTTTTTAATGTCACAGTGTTGATTGCAAAACAGGTGAACGTTTTTGGACTGCAAAACATTTATTTTTATAAATCACTATAAATAAAATAGCAAAATCAGTATTTTGCTATGAATAATCAAAATTAATTCATGTCTTTATTGTTGTTGAATTCAAATTGTGTAGAATGGCCTCAAGACAAATTCATATTATTAAATTAGGTTATTATTAATTAAGGGGTAAATACATGACAATTTATACTTACTGTTTCCAAGAGCAAGATTCTGAAGCAACGGTAGCCATGGATAAGTATTTAAAAGTTAATAATTTTAAAGGTAAAGCCGTTATAGAAGAAGTCGATTCTTCTAGAGCACATTGGCATAAAAGAGCCATCGGCCATCTATTAGAAGGTCGTGTTGCACAGCCAGGCGATAGCATCGTAGTATATGAGGCTTCAGATCTAGCGCGTTCAACCTGTCAAATGCTAGAAATCTTAGTAAGCGCCACCGCACACCAAGTGAATATTCATTTTGTAAAATATAATGAAGTGTTCCAGGCGAAAGAAAAGAATAGATTAGCCGATATGCTTCGTTTGGTGCATCACATTGAAAATGATTTTATCTCACGCCGCACAACGGATGCGCTAGCGCGTCGCCGTGCAGCAGGCTTGCCATTGGGTCGTCCTAAAGGCCGTAAGAATAAAGCGCTTAAATTGGATAAATTTAAGAAAGATATCGTTAAATATCTGGATTTAGCTATTAGCAAAACCTCTATAGCGAAGTTAGTGGGTTGTCATCCACAAACTTTATACGATTGGATCGACCGTAATATGATTGCAGATAGAAAAGCGCGTAAGGCTAGAAAGCCACGTCAACAAGCGATATATGCTAGCGTAGTTGAGATGGACTAAGCTATTTAAAGATAAAAAAAAGCCCACGAAAGTGGGCTTTTTTTTAAGATTTTATTAAGAAGCGACTCGTTCCGCTTCATTTTCTTCAATGACCAAAATATCATTGCGATCTAACCAATCGTATAAAGTTTGTGGGTGGCAATCGACTAGTTTGGCAATCGATGCTTTGCTAATGCCTAAGTCTAGATACTTTTTAATATCGACGCGATGTTTATCAAGTTTGAGGCTTTTATTGCCACGACCTTTAGGGCGACCTAATGGTAGGCCAGCCGCTTTTCTGCGTGCTAGTGCTTGAGAGGTGCGCTTAGAAATAAAGTCGCTTTCAATTTTGCTAATTAATTGCAGGAGATGCTGAGTATCGACTTGTTCAGATTGGTTTTCGATATGAAGATTGTATTTTACAAAGTGAAGTTGAACTTTTCTATTGGCTGCCATGCTAAGAATTTCTAGTATTTGGGAGGTAGAACAGGCTAGATGAGAGGCTTCGTATACAATAATATGATCGTCTTTATTGGCATTTTTAATTAGCTGGCCAATCAGTCGTTCGCTCCAATGGGTCTTGGTAGTCAATGGATCCATTGAACTTTTTAGGTTAGTAAGTTGATGCTGCTTGGCATATTGTTGCAGAGCGCGCTCTTCATTAATTGGATCAGCGCTTTCCATATGGGTATAAATATAATAAGTCATTAATATCTCCTCTCAAATTATAACTTGGCAAGTCCATGATTTTATATGCCAAACCTTAAGGCTTCCTTAAGAGCAACCATAAATAGCATGGCCACCCAATAAAATTTATACTTCACTTCAAAAATAATAATTTTATTAGTTGTTTAACTAACAGAATAATACTACCTTATTTTGGTGCTGGAATAAATCTAATCAAGCAATAAATTAAAAATAGAAGAAATAATAATAGAAGAGGAAAATTTCCGAAGGGAACAGCAGGGAAAAGGCGTAATGATTACGCCTGAACGTTATCTTTTTTTGCTTTATGGTTAGGCTTTATTAATTTGCGCTTATGCTCTACAAGGCTGGATAATGCGCGTTGATAAGGTTCATTAGCATGAGATTTTTGCTCAGGCGTCACATCGCCTGCGGGGTTGCCATCTAAATCCACACGGCTATCCTGAGTTATAATAGCTTTCCAATAGCGAATATTTAAAGTATAAATTTTCAAGGCCCCAGTAAGGCTGGCCTTATGAGTAATCTTATCTGGATGCTTAGCTAAAATATCTTTATCAATGCCCACTTTTAATGGTTTACGAAATTTTAAATTAAAACAAAGCGGATGGGTTTCACATAAGAAATTCAGAAAATCTTTGGCGTCTTGATAACGCTGCTGACGTCGCTGCGCCGCTTCTTTTTGAATTTCAGCTTGCTTGGCTAGATTGGCAAGTTTTTCAGGATTGGTTTGCGCAACAGAGCTAGACTCTTTGGCCTCTGGAGCTTTAGCGCTCGCAGATTTTTTAACGATGGCTGTTTTCTTTGCTTTAGTAATAGGCTGTTGATCTGCCTGCATAATGCCCTTTAATTCTGCCAGAGTAATATGCTTCTTTTGTCTAGATGTATTCACCGCTATCCTTTACGTTCATTTTTTATAATTTAGTAAAGTTTAGACAATTAAGGCTGAACTGCAACAGATAATTTTTGTCTTTGCGTCCAATTGCTTAAATAATCCTGGGCAAGTTGAGGGCTATTTATTATGAGAACGTTTTCCGCATTGTGATTTTGCGCGGCATACGTGAAGTTAAAGGAGCCGGTTTCAACAATATCATTGTCAAAAATCATGACTTTGTTATGAGCAATATTTAATTGATAATCGTTCCAAATCTTGATGCCATGTCTTAAAAGGTATTGGGCGGAACCATGAGCGCCAGGCTCAAAATTGCTTTTATCCATAATAATTTGCACGTTTACCCCTCTTTCTTCTGCCCTGACCAACGCATCGCCAATCTGATAAGAGGTGAAGCTATAGGCTTGAACCCAGATATTATTCTTGGCCGCATCGATTTGTTTTACAATTAAGCCTGTGCAATCTTGGCCTGGGGTAAAACACACCTGGTAAGCGCTAGTATCCGCAAAACTTAATGGCCCTAGACAGAAGAGGCAGATTACTAGGCCTAGTTTACTGTATAATGGTTTTAGGTTTATCATGCTGTGAGTCCTTTATGATTTCGGTGTTGATTTCGCGCTACGCAGCTCTTAAGCATCGATGCTACCATTTCTTGGACATGATCTTCTAGTTCTGTTTTTAACATACTATCGGGTAATTGCTGTATGATTTTGTAGAATTCGTTAAGAGTTAAGGCGGCGTGTTTCATGGTCATCGTAGTCTCCTTTTGTTTCATAATGTAATGATAGAAAACAAAAAGAGAACTTGCAAGTATAAATTATCATCAAAAGGGAAATTTTATGCGTTATATCGTTCCTAACTGGCCGGTGCCTATGTCGGTAAAGTCTTATTCCAGTACCCGTGACGGCGGAGTAAGCTCAGGCCCTTATACCGATTTAAACTTAGGGGACCACGTCGGTGATGATCCCGCTATTGTCGATTATAATCGGCAGAACTTTCGTCGTACAGTCGGTTTGATGAATGAGCCGCATTGGCTAACTCAAGTTCATGGCAAAGAAGTAAAGGTTATCGAACAGCCTTATTCAGAGCCGGTAACAGCCGATGCCTCCGTCACGAGTTTGAAAAATCAAGCCTGTGTGATTATGACAGCCGATTGTCTGCCAATATTGTTATGCGATAAAGCCGGCACCGTAGTGGCGGGAGTCCATGCTGGCTGGAGAGGTTTAGTAGGCGGGATAATTAAAGCCAGCGTATTAAAAATGAATTGCCCGCCCGAAAATCTAATGGCCTGGCTTGGTCCAGCTATTAGTCAACGGCATTTTGAAGTAGGCCCCGAGGTCGTTAAGGCCTTTGGTGCGGATTTTGGCGCCGCCTTTAAGCCCAGCGAACGCCCAGGCCATTTTATGGCGGATATCTACCAGTTAGCTCGGATTCAGCTTAATCGATTAGGAATTAGCGATATTTATGGCGGAGATTTTTGTACCTATTCCGATACTCGGTTTTTCTCCTACCGCCGTGATAACGCAGTAACAGGTAGGATGGCCAGCCTAATTTGGATAGGGGATCGATAACAGTATTGACCGTTTCACTTCTATTGACTATGGTTAAAAGGATACATCGTGCATCATAAGAACTAACGGGAGGTGAAGTAAATGTTAAAATGGTCTATTATCTTTCTAATATTCGCGCTAGTGGCGGCATTTTTTGGATTTACTGGAATTGCGGCTGCCTCAGCTGGCATGGCTAAGATTCTATTTGTCCTGTTTATAATCTTGTTTATTATTTCTCTAATAACCGGCTTAGTACGTAAGCCTCCAGTACAGTAATTACTGTAACTATGTTATGTTAGGCTCCTTAAAATAATTATGTTAAGGGGCCTTTTTTATGACTAATCTAGATTTTGGCAAAACAGCAAAAGACTATCGTCTCTATCGCCAAGGTTTCCCCGCAGAATTCTTTAAACGTTTAACACTATTTGGTATTGGTAAGCAAGGTCAAAGGGTCCTCGATCTAGGTACGGGCACTGGCACGGTTGCGCGAGGTTTGGCCTTAGAAGGCTGTGAAGTAACAGGGATCGATCCTACTGCAAGCTTACTAGAGCAAGCGAAATTATTAGATCAAGAACAGGGTGTTTCCATACAGTATGAACTTGCCTCGGCTGAAGATACTAAGCAAGCAACCCACAATTTTGATGTAGTCACTGCAGGTCAATGTTGGCATTGGTTTAAGGCTGAGCAAGCTATCGTTGAAATTAAAAGAGTGCTTAAACCTAAGGCTAAGCTTGTGATCGCTCATAATGATTGGCTTTCTGATGGGGCCTCAGTGCCTGCTTTAAGCAAAAAATTAATTATGCATTATAACCCTCAGTCCTATTTTGGTGCTAAAGGCGGTTTTTATATCGATTGGGTGGCTCAGCTAAGCGAATCTGGCTTTGAAAATATTGAAACATTCAGTTTTGATTATGTGGCAGAATACAGTCATGAGGGCTGGTGCGGCAGAATTAGGGCTTTTGGTGGTATAGCAAAACTTGAGCCAGAGCAGATAAGTCAGTTTGATAAAGAGCATATGACTTTGCTGAACAAACAGTTCCCAGATGAGCCCTTAAAAATTGCGCATCGCTGCTTCGTTATTGTGGCGAGTCTTAAATAACGGAAGGCTTATAATGATTAGCTGAGGCTTCATATTCTGCATCAAATCGTAATAAGCTAAACTTCGTATTGATATCGTAAATATCCAAGTGCTCGGTTTGTTTGAGTCTGTCCGCGAGATAAGTCGATAGCGGTAATCCCACCATTTCTATCACAATCTTAATAAACCACATGGTTAAAATTAGAGTGCGCAAATCCGAAGTTGGCATGATTCCAGAGAAGGCAATTACGCTAAAAATGCTGCTATCGAGCAATGAGGCGACTATAGTCGAGGATAAAAATCTGAGGGCCATATGCCTACCTTTCATTCGCAGTTTCAAACGCGCAATCATCCAGGAATTGATCGGTTCTGCTATTAAATAGCTACAAAATGAGCCAATCACTACTCTTAAATCCATCTGCACTAGCTGATCGAACTCGGCATTATGGTTAGCAAAGGCCGGGCTGGGAAGATGAATGACGAGCTGTCCATAAAGTAAAAACACTACGTTGAAAATAAAGCCTAGCCAGATGGCTTGGCGGGCTTTTTTATAGCCGTATACTTCGGTAATTAAATCCGATAACAAAAATCCTATGGGGAAAATTAGCGTTCCGGCATCGGTAATTAAGCCGAATATCGATACTAGGCGCGGGTCAAACCAGTTAGCCAGCAAGATACAGACGCAATAGGCCAGCATAAGGATAAATAAATAGCGAGGTTGATTATGTGCGGTAGTCATTTTATTTCTCATCGGGCTGCTGTCCTGTGTCATTCACGGGAATGGCAAAGCCTATCATTTTTTATAAGGTTTTGCATCTGGGGCCTAGCATACGTTATACTTGCGGATTGATTTTTAGGAAGCTGGTCATGGCAGATTATAAAGATAGTTTAAACTTACCGAAAACCGATTTCGCCATGAAGGCTAATTTAGCCCAGCGCGAGCCTGAGCAGTTGAAAAGCTGGCAAGGCATGGATTTATATAAAAAGATCCGTGAGGCTCGCCAGGGTGCGCCTAAATTCATTTTGCATGATGGTCCTCCCTATGCTAATGGCGATATTCACGTAGGTCATGCGGTGAATAAGATTCTTAAAGATATGATCGTTAAATTTAAAACCTTATCTGGATTCGACTCACCCTATGTTCCAGGCTGGGATTGCCATGGTCTACCTATCGAGCTTCAGGTTGAAAAAGAAATCGGTAAGCCCGGTCAAAAAGTCGATGCTAATACCTTTCGCAAAGCTTGCCGAGTCTATGCAGCCAAACAAATTGATAAGCAGCGCCAGGATTTTATTCGCTTAGGCGTGTTGGGTGATTGGTTTAATCCTTATGAAACCATGAACCCTCAGTACGAAGCCGATACGCTTCGCGCCCTCGCTAAAATCATTAAGAATGGCCATTTAAAACCAGGATTTAAGCCGGTGCATTGGTGCGTAGATTGTGGTTCTTCACTAGCCGAAGCCGAAGTCGAATATCAAGATAAGACCTCTGATGCTATTACCGTGCGGATTCCAGTCGTTGAGACCGATAAGCTCTTAGCAGGGTTTAATGCGCTTAATCCGGATAATTTACCGGTATCCGCTTTAATCTGGACTACTACGCCTTGGTCATTGCCTGGCGATCAGGCCATTACGATTGGGGCTGAGATTGAGTATGTATTAGTCGAATGCCAGTTTGAAGGTTCTCAAGAGTTAATAGTAGTGGCTAAAGCCTTAGTGGAGTCAGTCTTCGCAGAGGCTCAAGGTTTAGAGTCGCACAAAATTATAGCGAGCTGCCAGGGCCAGGTATTAGAAGGCATTAAATTACTCCACCCATTCTATCAGCGTGAAGTGCCTATTTTACTAGGCGAGCATGTTACCATCGATGCGGGTACTGGCTTGGTTCATACCGCACCTGCTCATGGAGTCGAGGATTATCAGGTATGTAAAAAATATCATATCGAGCCGATTAATCCGGTGGGTGGCAACGGCTGCTATTTACCCGACGTAGAAATCTTTGGCGGTAAATTCGTTAATAAAGTTAATCCAGACATTATCGACCTATTAAAAGAACAAGGCCGACTCTGGCATCACGCTAAATTTACGCATAGCTACGCTCATTGCTGGCGTCATAAATCACCTTTAATTTACCGCGCGACTCCCCAATGGTTTGTTAGCATGGAAAATTTGCGAAGCCAGGCCCTAGCCGCAATTAAAACGGTAGAATGGAAGCCAGAAGCAGGTGAAAACCGAATTACCAGTATGGTCGAAGATCGCCCTGACTGGTGTATCTCGCGTCAGCGCACCTGGGGCGTACCTTTAGCCTTATTTATTCATAAAGAGAGCAATGCACTGCATCCTAACACTTGCGAGCTATTAGAAGTCGTCGCCAAAAAAGTGGAAGCGGGCGGGGTAGAGGCCTGGTTTGAATCGAAAATAGAAGACTATTTAGGGGCTGAAGCCGCTAACTATTCTATGTGTCGCGATACCTTGGATGTCTGGTTTGATTCGGGTGCGTCTAATCAGTGCGTATTAGAAAAGCGCCCTGAACTGGCCTTTCCTGCCGATTTATATTTAGAAGGTTCTGACCAGCATCGTGGCTGGTTCCAAACCTCGCTATTAACCTCGATGGCCTGCGTTAATAAGGCACCATATAAGGCGGTATTGACGCATGGCTTCGTAGTCGATGCCAAGGGCTATAAGATGTCAAAATCGCTCGGCAATGTCGTCTCTCCTCAGCAGGTCATGAAAACATTGGGCGCAGATGTACTGCGTTATTGGGTTGCCTCGAGCAATTATCGCTTTGAAATTACCTTATCCGATGAAATCTTAAATCAGGCCGCCGACGCCTATCGCCGTATTCGTAATATGGTTCGATACCTATTATCCAGCCTAAGCGATTTTGATCCAGCGCAAGCCTTGCCTTTCGATAAGATGTTAGCATTGGACCAATTGGCTATTATGACGGCATCGGAGACTCAAAAGGCCGTTCAAAGAGATTTTGAAACTTATCAGTTTAGCGCGGCCATGACTAAAATATTCCATTTCTGTACTAATGAGATGAGCAATTTTTATTTAGACTTTACCAAAGACCGTCAATATACCTGTAAAAAAGATTCCGTGGCGCGTCGCTCCTTCCAGACCGCGATTTATCATATTCTCCATGGATTAGTACGGTGGATAATGCCGGTCTTAAGCTTTACCGCCGAGGAGATTTGGCAGAATATTCCAGGCCAAAAAGCCGAATCGATCTTTTTAGCGGATTGGTATAGCGAACTTGATATAGCCAGGGTCTCAACCTTTGGCTATGAGCGCTGGGATGAAATTAAAAACATTAAATCCTATGTAAATAAAGCCTTAGAAGAAAAGCGCAATGAGGGCATAATAGGTTCCGGCCTCGAGGCCGAAGTGGTTTTATATGCAGGCAAAACTTTATTAGAAAGCTTGCAAGTATTAAAGGATGAGCTACGATTTGTATTGATCACTTCCAAAGCGGAAGTTAAGCCCCTTGAAGAAGCTAGCCCAGAGGCACAGGCGACTGAAAATGAGCAGTTAAAAGTATGGGTCAAGCCAGCTACAGCCACTAAATGTGCACGCTGTTGGCATCGGGTCGAGGATGTAGGTGTTAATCCCGCGCATCCTGAAATTTGTGAACGATGTGTCGAAAATATTGAAGGTAATGGAGAGGAGAGATTATATGGCTAAAGGTGCAGGCGGCGGACAATGGCGTTGGTTATGGCTTACATTTGGTGTGATTGCTTTAGATCAATTTACTAAGAGTGTAGCAAAATACTATTTATCCACTTTTTCGGACGTTAATGAATTTTTCTGGCTAAACTTTGTGACGGTACATAATACCGGCTCGGCATTTGGATTTTTAGACAACCAAAGCGGCTGGCAGTTATGGTTGTTCGCGGCATTAGCCCTGGCGGTTAGCATCGGTATCCTGGTGTATCTATGGAAAGCCAGCGGTATTCATCCTTATACAGCCGCGGCATTAGCCTTAATTTTAGGCGGGGCCTTAGGCAATCTCTATGATCGCGTGGTCTATGGCTATGTAATGGATTTTATCGACGTGCATTTTGGTTCGTGGCATTGGCCGGCCTTTAATATCGCCGACTCGGCTATTAGCATCGGTGTAATTTTGCTGCTGATTAGCGCATTTAGGAAGGCTTAACGATGAGCGATGTTATAACAGCAACGAGCACGGTCAGTATGCATTTTGATATTCGACTCAAAGATGGCTCGATCGCCGAGTCGACTCGCAACTTTAAGCTGCCTATGACCTTTGAGATGGGCAAGGGTATATTTTCAGATAAGCTCGAGCTGGATTTGCTCGGGCTTAAAGTCGGCGATAAAAAGAAAATTATGCTATTGCCAGATGACGCCTTTGGCGAACCGCATCCGGCGAATATCTATCAAGTTTCCCGCGATCGCTTTACTAAATTAGAGCAAGATACCCCGTTGGAAGAAGGCTTAATCATCGGATTTGCTCAGCAAAATGGTGAGGACCTGCCTGGTATCGTGCGTGAAATGGACGATGAAGAAGTGACGATCGATTTCAATCATCCTCTTTCAGGCCAGGTGGTGTTGTTTGATATTGAGATTATGGAAGTAAAGACTGCTTAATGTTATTAACTATGTCTAAATCCTGATAATGCGAAGCATTCATCAGGATTTAGATGTCTTGCTTAAGCATTATCAAGGCTTTCTCAAGACCACTAGTTGTTCTGCAACCACAAAGCCATCCTTTTGAAGGGGTCCTGTCACCTATTACCTTTATAACTGCGGCGTTCATCACTCTGCATTTATAAAGGTAATAGGTGCCACCCCGTTTTTTAAACTAGGCTTGTCAGGTATGAGAAGCTTTTGCGTGGTTTCAATATTGATTGTAGTAATGCCCTGTCATCCTGACAATGCGCAGCATGCGTCAGGATCCAGTTTCTTCTTCACCCGTTTCATCTTTACCCACTTTTAAATGGTTAGACTGGGCAAAATCGAGTATTTCTTTATAAAGCTCAGGATGAATATCTTTAAGCTCATCATCGATAATGACGCATTTATTGCCATCTTTTTCGGCAGGTTGCAATAGTGGCGAGTAGATTATGCGGCGATTACGAAAGGTCGATAAGCTCCCACTGACGCGTTCCGCCCAATCGGCTGGGTGGAATTTTTTACCTTCGTCAGTAACGCCTTCGATTATGATTCTATTGCTGCCTGGCTTTTTGGTCATGGTCTCATTTATCATTATGTAGCTTTGCGCGGTATTATACTGCATAATTAGCAAATAGTTGAATCAAATCCGAGCATAAAAAATGGCTGAGCAAATTAATCCAGAAAATGATAACGCTGTAGAGCTAGAAGAACCAGGCACCCAGCAGCGTAAGCGCGGTATTTATATCCTGCCAAACTTGTTTACCACCGGCAGTTTATTTTCAGGATTTTATGGCATCGTAGCCAGCATGAATCAGCATTTTATTTTAGGGGCGATAGCGGTCTTTATCTGTTTAATATTCGACAGCTTAGATGGTCGAGTCGCACGCTTAATCAACGCGCAGAGCGCCTTCGGCGCGCAATACGATAGCCTATCCGATTTGTTAGCCTTTGGCGTATCGCCGGCCTTATTGGTCTATAACTGGAGCCTGGCGGATTTGGTTCAGTTTGGCGTACACAAAATTGGCTGGCTAACGGCCTTTATTTTCGTGGCTTGCGTGGCTATGCGTCTCGCTAAATTTAATACTTTGCCTGAAGACAAGCGTTTCTTCTTCGGTCTGCCTTGCCCGGCTGCTGCTGCTGTATTGGCAGGCGTGGTCTGGGTTGGTAGTACCTATGATCTAAGTGGACTACCTATTTCGCTTATCACTATGGTCATCGTGTTGACCCTATCCTTTTTGCAGGTCAGCAATATCCGTTATCGTAGCTATAAAGATATCGATCTTAAGGCCAATGTGCGCTTTACCGTGCTGGTGTTAATGATGCTAGCCTTGGTCTGCATTTCCTATCGACCTGCGCAAGCGCTGTTCTTATTATTTGTAGGCTATGCGTTAACCGGGCCGATAAATGGCTTGATTTCGCTTAAAAATAAGCGCCAAAAATCCGCATGAATTCTGCGCTAGAAAGTTTACAGGCTATAGGGCTTGATATTTGGCTGCCCTATACGCCGCCGAAACCTATAGTATACGAATTCAGCATTAATGAAGCGTTACAGCAGCGAGCTACTCTTATCCTGGCCTCTGCTGAAGATCAGCAAAATTGGCAAAATCTTACGGAGCTTTTCGCTGGAATTATGCGCTGGTTAAAATTATCGCCTGATACGTATAATCTCGCTTTTTTAAGCCCGGACCAGTCAGGCTCCATCCCTTTACATCATTTAATCGATGAATCTCAAGCGGTGCAAATCTTAAGTTTTGGCGTACCGTTACGTTTAGCGCTTGATTCTGAGCTAAGAATTCGTTATTTTGAAACTCTAGCTTTAAGCCGCGTTATCAATAACGTGGAGAATAAACGACAGGTGATGAATGACTTTGCCGGGTTTTCAATTTAAATTACTGACTTTAAATGATCTAATTCAGATTATGGCTATCGAACGCCAAGCCTCAACAGCCGCCAGGTGGTCGGCTTCCGTCATGCGCGATAGCTTATTGGCAGCTCACACTCAAGTCTGGGGTATCGCGAGCGAGGATAGCGATGAACTATTTGCCTTCGGCGTAATATCGGTGGTGATAGACGAGGCAGAATTATTGTCGCTTTCGGTGGCGCCTACTTATTATCGTCAAGGCTATGGCGAAAAATTACTAAATCATTTAATTCATATCGCCAAGAGTAAAAAGGCCCAGATGTTATATCTTGAGGTTCGTACCTCTAATCAAGCAGCTTTAGAGCTTTATAAAAAACGTGGCTTTCAAAAAATGGGTATGCGTAAAGACTATTATGAGACTCAGGTCCCTAATCAAAAAGAAGATGCCATTTTGATGTCTTTAAGTTTGTTGTAATCAAGAGTGTATCCTAGTTAATACATTAGAAGACAGCCCTTTGTAAGGGTTTTCATCGTTTACCTTACCATTTTTTGTTCAACTAACTGGCCGCTCAAATATTTGTGAAGAACGCTAGCTAGGAATGTTTGATAAGGTAAGCCTTCCATCAAGGCTTTTTCTTGAGCTTTACGATAATCCCAGTCCGTCATTCGAATATTGATGCGCTTGTTTTTATTGCCATGAGCTTTAGCGGCCCTTTGAAGGCTTTGTTTTTCTTCTTCTCCAGCCATTGCTTTGTATTCACCACGCTCAAAGGCCGCTTCAATTTCCATTTCTTCAGGATCAAGTTTATAATTTCTAATGCTCATTTTTGCTTCCCTTTGAGAGGTTTTTAGTGGCTTTTCTATTGTGATAAGCCGCTTTAAAAAATCGTTTAGTTTCATCTTCAACATAAGGTACGTGCACGATATAACCGTCTAGCTCAACTTCTAAGATTTTTTGATGTTTAAGTTTGGGGTGGTTAAGGATTTTTATGAAACATCCTGTTTCAATAGCAGTCACGATGGCTTCAAAGCTAATGCCTCTTTCATTTTGAAGTTTTTTATTCTTTTCTTCATCCCATTCAATTGGCTTGTCAGAAATCATAATATTGCACTTTATGTTATTAATTGTGTGCATTATAGCGCACTTGCTCGGTGATTGCAATTACCCACGCGCATCGATGCAGATAGTACGCTGCATTAAGAGCCTTAAGTCTGTTATCGTTAAGCTACTCATGCTTGCAATTAAGCTTTTTTTAAAGTTAAATCACATGGATTCTAGCGAAATATATTTATACGTTTGGTGTGAAACTAAATTTTGATCAATTGTGTAAATGTCAGGGTATCAATGCCCAAGCTTTTATGTGGAAATATCCTTTTAGAGTTAATAATTTACAATTACTCTTTGTATAAAGATGAGAATATTAGGATATCAGGGATGCTATGGGCCCAGGTCTCGGCTTATTGATATTGAGCCAAATCCTCGAAATGAAAAAACTTTGGGCCCCAGAATAGTAATGAATGGTGCATAGGTTGCTGCAAAGAATTTGCTCCGGACACTAGTGCCCGTTTATAAGGAAGAGACTATTTATCGCCGCAGTATTAAACGATAACGCCAGTATGCTAAAGATTGAAACCCTTTTAGCTTATAAAATACTTCCAATTTAAGTAAGTGCCTGATTTTTTTTTCAAAATAGCATGATTGAAATCCGTTTTAAACACTATAGACTAGCAAATATCTGTTATGAAATAGATAAATTTTGCATTCATTTTTTAATTATGGAGCTGTTCGATAAAGGACTTATCTAAACTTAAAAAAGGGGCAATACTATGCTAGGATTAGGGGATGGTTTCACTACAATTAATGGTGAAAGAAGAAGCAGAGCTCTTGTAACCGATCCAAGTAAAATTATTCTACCTGGCGGAAACCCAGATGGCTTTGATTCATTAAGACCAGGGGTCATTGAGCAAATTGCATTAAGTCCGACCTATTATCGAACCCACATCGCTGGAACCACCACAGAGCTAACTAAAATTTTTAAAAGTAGTCTAAATTTATCGACCACTCTTGGCACTCTTGCTCCTTCAATTGAGGCTGCTTATAGCAGAGAAGTAAAAGCTGATACTACTAATATCTACTATGTTCTTGAAATTGTTAATGGGGAGTATAGCCGGAGGATACGCAACGATCCTGAATTTACGCCTGCAGCAAAGGACAGACTACAGCTTCCGCCACCCATTGCTGCAGGAGTTGCTGGGCCTGTTGCTGCCCCCGCTACCACTCAAGAGGATATTGAAGAGTTTTATAAAAAATATGGCAACAAATATATCAGTCAAATTAGTTATGGCCGACGAATAGTAGCCTTAATAACAGTGAGTGTTAGTACTAAATCTAAAAAATCAAGCCTTACCTTTGGTGGTGGTTTAAGCGGAGCTAGCTTAGCTGAGCTCAGGGCAAAATTTGAACGGGACGTAACTCAACTTAAAACTGAAAGCATCATGGATGTGGCTATTGAAACAGACGGGATTGCCGGAGCGATGGTAGGGTATGGTCAATCGCTACGTGAGTTAGTTGATGCCATGGCTAAATTTTATACCCCTGCAAACCATCTCAAGGACCCAGCTCCTATCCATTATGAATTTGAAGACTATGATGAAATAATGAAAAGCTATCACATCCCAGATGCTATACCTGCTGTAGCAGCAGACCCAGCGGCAAATCCCCCAGTTCTTGCGCAGCCTGCAACTCCCTTGATACAACATTTACGTGAGGCGGTCACAAGGACAACCACTCTGCAGGATGCCATTTTTGGGCGCAGGAATCACGCTAAAATGCTGTTGAATACTAATGCATTTCAAGAGCATATTTTATCGTATGCGAGGATAGTAGAGAGCTTGGTTCCGATAGAAAGGCCTGAGCTTGTAAATGATGTGCATCATAGGAGGCTTGACTATTTATACGCCAAGCTAGATCAAATTTATCGGGAGTATTTGGGTGGAGAAATTACACAGCTTAGAAATAATATTTTTAGAGACGCAGTTACAACAGCACCTATTTTAGCGCTTAACCTAGCTGAGCAACGTAACAGCGGCGGGGAACTTGTCAGACCTGGGGGTATTATTTCGGAATATCTGAAGAATATCCAAGATGAACTACGAGGCTTGGCAGGCAGAGCTTTACTCAAGGTTATAAGCTGCCCTGTAGATCGTACCAGATGGATTCATGAAATAGAAAGTGATGTATTTACCTTAAGGATCCCAGATCGTGTTCATAATTTATATTTTGCAGCCTATGCTGGGCCTCAAGTTACAGCAGACAGACCTTATGCAGTAGAACCTCTCGATACAGCTGTCGTAACCATTGCAGCGCAAAATCCTTATGTGACACACGGCATATCCTTGCCTCCCACGTTAGTAGGCGACGCTGACTTTCATATTACATTGCAAGGAAAGAGGCTTGTTTATCATGATGTTTGTGATATTACACCAATGAACCAATATGCTCTGGTGGATAAAGATTTTGTTAAATATCATGCTCATGGCGACAGATTTAAATTTAAAAGCAGATATCACGCTCCAAATCCAATTCCAGCTCCAATTCCAGCAGGAATAGGAGCCGGTCCTCCGCCAATAAATCAATATACTCTTAAGGTTTATGCGGCAGTACCTGAAGTAGACATTGGGCTTTACTTCTCAGATCGAACTATTGTCAGAGAAGAGATATCGAGACCCACTTTTCTTCGTAAGCTTGATGCAATTGGCCATACAATAGCGCCTTCTGCTATTGCGGCTATACCTCGGCCACTTCCTGCAGCAACTCCTGCGGCTGTTGGACCATTCGCTCTATTGCATAGAAGAAGGGGTGAAACTTTAGAGCAATACTTAGATAAAGCAGTATAAGATAATATTATCATGGCAGGCCTCTTACAAACCAATAAGAGACCTGCCTGATTATTTTTTAATTTCACACCATACGTATTTATATAATGTGACTTTCCTATGATAGGTTATTTATATGCCAATATCCGCACAGCGCTATAGAAAAAGCACTGGACAGTATATTTACAAGCAGTCGCTAAGAAGTCGCGTAAAAGTATCCTTGCGTCCCAGCTCCGAAAAAATTGATCCAGCTCTTTCCCTTGAGATGGCTACTGAAAAGTTTGTTGTCAGTAAAAGAGCTATGCCGTCATTCATGCTATCGAAGATGAGGGGTTCTTCTAGAAACCCCATGTTTCTGTTTTTCATGCTATTGCTATTGGTGAGCCAGGCTATGGGGCAAACTTTACCATTGGAGCTGAAGCTTGATGCTTTAGAAGAAGAGAGGGGAAGGCCAGTGGGTGAAAAAGATTCTATAGTGGTTAAGGAGTATGATACTACTGTTCCTGCTTTGCCTTCTGCCTCTGAAAGCTTTACTGATGCTGCCGCAGTCATTTCAATTCCTGTCATGGAGCCGTTGGGGCTTTTTCCTAGAGAAATTGCATTTGATCAAGTTTATTTAATGTCACTGGTAGACATAAGATATGGGCAGGGGAATATGGGTATTTGTCATGGCCTGTGTAATTTGTTTAGTATGCTGGACCCAAAAGAAATTGAAGCATTTATCAATGATAATAAAGTTGAGCGATTAGAATCAGATGTATTATTTTCTTATGCCATTGCTAAACAGAGCCATGGTTTGATTTATAAGCCCTCCAATAATGTGTATGGCGAGTACAAGCTGAAGCTGCGTAATCATATTACCCTGTTAGCTAAAACCCCGGCTGATTTGTTTCAAGAGCTTTGGGCAAATAGTAGGAATAAAAGTGTTTTAAAAAAGGCTGGTACTGGTAGTAAGTTTTTTGTCAAACTGGCTGACTCGTTAAAAGAAGGTGTTATTTATCGCTTGTGTACAGTCAGGCATGCTATGTTAATTCAAAAGCATGAAGGCAAAATCAAGTTTTTTGACCCTAATAGAGGGTTTCTATTTTTTACAAATGCTGAGGAGCTGTATTCTAAAATAAAATATTTAGAACAATTTGATTCTGAGATGCATTTGTTTCTTTGGGAATTTGACGGCATAAATACTTATGAGGCAATGCAAGCAACACTATCTACTTTAGCTGAAGATAAGCAGATAGATTTATTGGCGCAATCAATTGAGTTTTCAGATTTCCATACGGTTTGCGCAATTTTGGATAAACACCCAGAATATATACAGATCTCTCTTAGAGGCACCCCGTTATTGATAAAGGCAGTACTGGGTAAAGTAGATCCTTCAATTATTAGTTACATGCTTAAAATTCCGAAGACAGATGTGAATGTGGCTGACCTTAACGGGTCTACCGCATTATTTGTCGCATCTCAAGAGGGGCAAGTTGATGTGGTTCATATTCTATTGAAGCATGCAAGAATCGATATTAATAAAGCTGCCTTGCAAGGTTGCACTGCACTTTTTATTGCTGCTCAAAATAAGCATATTGAAGTAATGATTGCTCTATTAGAACGAGCTGAAATTGATATTAATAAAGTTAATTTAATGGGTGCAACACCGTTATACACTGCTGTTCAAAATGGATGGGCTGACGGGGTAGTAATGCTATTGAAGCATCGAAATATTGACGTTAATAAGGCTAGCCCGGCAGGTTTTTCACCCCTATGTGTTGCTGCTGAAGCGGGGTCTGTTAAGGTGATACAAGCGCTGTTGAAGCATCCAGGAATAGATGTTAATAAGGCTGATGTGAAAGGCCATACATCTCTCTACCTTGCTGTTCAAAAAGGGCATATTAAAGCTGCGAAGGCTCTATTGAAACATCCAGAGATTGATGTCAATAAGGCTAATCTAGTAGGCATTGCTCCTCTTCTTTTGGCCGCTGTCAAAGGAGATGTTGAGATGGTGCGTAGCTTACTTCAGTCAGGGGCTAATCCATCGTCAGTGCCAAAAGACTACAAAGCAGCTGATCCAATAATCGAAGCGATGTTAAATCAAGCCCGTAAAGAATGGCCTAGTAGAGAAAAACCCTTCTATAAGCACAAGCAGACTGAATCCATGCGCATTGATGCAGAAGGCGAGCCGCATCCAGGGTCTTAATTCAAGACAGGCCTTTAAGGTGGTTTATTTCCAACGCTAAAAAGCCTATAATCGCTTGATTTTAATTAAGGCGACGATATGTCCGAATTTCTCCAGTCAGTAAGTAAGCGACGCAGCTTTGCGATTATTTCGCATCCGGATGCCGGTAAAACCACCTTAACCGAAAAGTTATTATTATGGGGCGGAGCGATTCAGTTAGCCGGAACCGTAAAAGGGCGCAAAAATACTAAGCACGCGACTTCCGACTGGATGGAAATGGAAAAGCAGCGGGGGATTTCGGTCACGACCTCGGTGATGCAATTTGAATTCAATGGCAAAATCGTCAATCTGCTCGATACCCCAGGACATGAAGACTTCTCAGAAGATACCTATCGTACCTTAACCGCCGTCGACTCAGTATTGATGGTAATCGATGCAGCGAAAGGCGTGGAGGCTAGAACCATTAAATTGATGGAAGTCTGCCGCTTACGCGATACGCCTATTTTAACCTTTATCAATAAAGTCGACCGCGATATTAGAAGCCCATTAGAGCTATTAGATGAAATCGAAACCGTGCTTAATATTAAATGCGCACCGATGTCCTGGCCAATAGGTCAAGGCAAGTTTTTTAAGGGTTGCTATTACCTCTATAAGGACGAAGTGCATTTGTTTGAAGGCGGGCATGGCTCGCATCTGCATAATTATGAAATTATAAAAGGCATTAATAACCCTCTTTTAGATGAGAGGCTTGAGGAGTTTGCCGCTGAACTACGCGAAGAAATCGAATTAGTAAAAGGCGCTAGCCATGAGTTTGACTTGCAGGCTTATTTAGAGGGTAAGTTAACCCCGGTATTTTTCGGTACCGCCTTAGGAAATTTCGGTATTCAGAGTTTATTAGAAAGCTTTACCGAGATAGCCCCGGCACCTTTGCCGCGTCAAACTACCACTCGCGAAGTGCAGCCGACCGAGACTAAATTCAGTGGCTTCGTCTTTAAAATTCAGGCTAATATGGATCCCCAGCATCGCGATCGAATCGCATTCATGCGAGTCTGCTCCGGTCAGTATAAAAAAGGCATGAAAATGTTTCACGCCCGCGTCGACAAATCCATTCTTATTTCTAATGCGGTAACTTTTATGGCCGGTGAACGTGAAAATATCGAAGAGGCCTACTCGGGTGATATTATCGGCTTACATAACCATGGTGCGATTCAGATTGGCGATACCTTTACCGAGGGTGAGCAGTTTAAATTTACTGGCATTCCTAACTTTGCTCCAGAGCTATTTCGACGGGTGCGACTAAAAGATCCTTTAAAGGCTAAATCCTTACAGAAAGGGCTAATGCAGTTATCCGAAGAGGGCGCGACCCAAGTATTCCGTCCCTTAAATAGCAATGATTTAATTTTGGGTGCGGTCGGTACCTTACAGTTCGACGTGGTGGCTTTCCGTTTACAGGGCGAGTATGGGGTGGAATGCATCTATGAAAATGTCAATATTCATTCGGCTCGATGGGTAGAGGCTAAAGATGCCAAGGCTATGGAAACCTTTAAGGAAAAAGCCTACGATTATCTAGCACTGGATGCGAATGATCATCTAACCTATTTAGCTCCGACTCGGGTGAATTTACAGTTAGCTCAAGAGCGAGCGCCGGATATTAAATTCTACTCGACTCGTGAACATTAGCAGGATGGTGATTTTCTATAGCAGCAAAGCTGTTAAGAAAATCTGTCAATTGTATCCAGTCTCAAAATATGCATAATGTAGAAGATCAATTTAGTAAAGGTTTAGGTATGAAAATTATTTTGCTAGGGCCACCAGGAGCTGGAAAAGGAACCCAGGCGCAGTTTTTAAAAGAAGCGCTTAATATTCCCCAAATTTCAACGGGCGATATGTTAAGAGCTGCGGTTAAGGCTGGTAGTCCATTAGGTCAAAAAGCCAAGTCTATTATGGATGCGGGTGAGTTAGTGCCCGATGAGCTGATTATCGAACTGGTTAAAAGCCGCGTTCAGGATGCTGATTGCAAGAATGGTTTTCTATTAGATGGTTTCCCCCGCACTATAGCTCAGGCTCAAGCCTTGGTTGAGGCGCATATTTATATCGATTACGTATTAGAATTGCGTGCCGATGAAGAGGAGATCGTTCGCCGTATAACTGGCCGTCGAGTCCATCCTGCTTCTGGCCGAGTATATCATATGGATTTTCATCCCTCTAAAGTTCCTGGTATTGACGATGTCACGGGTGAGCCTTTAATTCAACGAGTCGATGATGATGAGACGACCGTTAGAAATCGCTTGCAGGTTTATCAGCAACAGACCCAGCCTTTAGTACAATTTTATCAAACCCTGGTTGAGTCACATCATGAACACGCTCCCAAATATGTTGTGGTAGATGGTATGGCAGAAGTTAGCCTGGTAAGATCACGTATAGCGG
This sequence comes from Gammaproteobacteria bacterium, assembly GCA_030652335.1. Classification (GTDB taxonomy): domain Bacteria; phylum Pseudomonadota; class Gammaproteobacteria; order Francisellales; family CACEW01; genus JAQSYQ01. The sequence goes on along the minus strand of JAUSAW010000009.1, from coordinate 35,251 downwards.
AACAATTACACTTAACGAGGTAATCATGAAAAATACTATCACCGTACTGACCAAAGACAATTTCGACGCTTTTGTTGAATCTGAACAAGTTGTAGCGGTGTATTTTTCAGCGGACTGGTGCGAGCCTTGTCATGCTTTTGCACCGATTTTTAAGAAAGTGGCCGAGCAGTATGCTGACCTCAAATTTGGTTCTATCGATGTCGAAAAACAAAAAGAATTAGCCGATGATTTTAATATTCGCTCGGTACCGACTTTGATTATATTCCGTGAGCATGTAGCCTTATGTATGGAATCCGGAACCTTGTCCGAATCCACGCTAACCGATTTAATTAAACAGGCTCAAGCTTTGGATATGAAAGAAGTGCGTAAAACGATCGCCGAACAATGGGTAAAAGATCAGAATTAGGCAGGACTTCTTATTCCTTCTGATGCAGAGCTATCCTCGCGGTAGTCTTCTTTTACGATGGTTAAATGGCTAGGAATAAATGACAGGGCATATGAGCTAGGGCTTGAAGCTTTGCAGGTAGGTTTTATGCCTTTGAGTAAATTGGAACAATCTATAAAAAATCGCGCGGCGCTTCTTGTGGCATTGTGCATTTGTGCTCTTCCAACCTCTAGCAAGGATTCATCTAGTACTTTGATGCTATTCCAGAGTTCTTTCCAGGCTTCGATTATTTCATTATTAAATGGGCTAGGATCGCCTGGGTCAGCAGCCGAATATCGTGCCAGTTCTACTACTAAATTTTTTTGTAAGATTTTATTGTGAGAGTTTTCTGATAAGGCTTCAAATTTTTCGATTATCGTTTTCATGGTATGCCTGTTTTAATCTAGTCTATTTACTATTTTCGACTAACAGCTACACTGCCAGAGTAAACTTAGGAAGATGCAAATGAAACGGTCTATAGCAATTATTTTTACAGTTTTAGCGGTAATGACGAATCTAGCTTTTGCCGATATTTCAAACGTTAAAGCCTATCATTTAAGTAACGGCTTAACTTTACTCGTTAAACCCGATCATCGGGCGCCTGTAGCCGTATTCGAGGTATGGTACCATGTTGGGGCTGCCGATGAAAGCACGGGCACAACCGGTATATCCCATTTTCTTGAGCATATGATGTTTCGCGGCACTACTAAATACCCGGATGGGCAATTTGCTAAGATTATCGCAGCAAACGGTGGGCAGGAGAATGCCTTTACCACCAATGATTACACCGGATACTATGAACTTATGTCGGCGGATAAACTGGAATTAAGCTTCCAGCTAGAATCTGACCGTATGCAAAATTTAGTGCTCGATCCTACTGCCGTTATAGCCGAGCATCAGGTCATCATGGAAGAGCGTCGCATGCGAACCGATGATGATCCGATGAGTTTTGCATATGAACGCTTTTTGGCAACGGCCTTTATTAATAACCCCTATCAGCATCCAACCATAGGCTGGATGAGCGATATGCAGCAGCTCAATCGCCCAGATTTAGAAACCTGGTACAAGCAATGGTATGTGCCTAATAATGCCACGATAGTGGTGGTGGGTGATGTCGATCCTGCTAAGGTTTATCAATTAGCCGAACAGTATTTTGGACCGATCCCAAGCGGGGTTTTGCCGGTTCGTAAAGCTTATAGCCCCGTGCCTGCCGTGGGAGAAAAATCTGTTGAAGTCACTATCCCAGCGCAAGTGCCGGCCCTTTATATCGGATTTAATGTGCCGGTGGTGACCACCGATAAAACCAGTTGGGAGCCTTATGCCCTAATGGTGCTAGCGGCTGCTCTGAATAATGATGATAGCTCGATCCTAAATCAACGTCTAATCCGTCAAGAACAAGTGGCGGCGGGGGTCGATGTCGGTTATCAGGCTTTTTCACGCTACGATAATCTCTTTAGTATTATTGCGGTGCCTTCTAAAACAACCAGCATCAATCAACTACAAGATGCCATTTTAAATCAGCTCACTCAAATTAAAGTAAGACCGCTTACACAGGCTCAGTTGCAGAGGGTAAAATTAGCCCTGTCTTCACAGGAAATCTATTCACAGGACTCATTATTAGCTCAAGCTTCTGAGCTTGGGTCTTTTGATAGTGTAGGGCTGCCTTGGGAGCTATCACAGACCTATTTACAGAATATCGATGCCGTAACAGCGGCAGAAGTTCAAGAGGTCGCTAAGAAATATTTAAGCACTAGCAATATGACTATAACCACCTTGGAGCCACAGAGTGGTTTAGAGCTGGATCAGGCCTTTGTACCCTCGATTAATACGCCTGATTTATCGGAGCTTAGCTAATGAAAAAGACTATGCGCAATACTTTAAAAATATTGGTTATAAGCGCCAGCCTTATGGTGTCGGCCTGTAAGGCTTCGGTGGCCACTATTCAAGCCTGGCAAACTCCAAACGGGGTAAAAGTTTTATTTAATCAAACGCCGCAAATTCCGATGCTGGATGTCCGCGTTGTATTTGCAGCGGGTTCGGGACGAGATGGCGCACAATATGGTTTGGCTACTCTAACAGCCAATGCTTTAAGTGCTGGTGCGGGCCCACTTAATGCCAATCAAATTGCCGATGCATTTGCGAATGTTGGGGCGCAATATGGGGTGAATGTTAACCAGGATATGGCGGTTTATTCTTTAAGAAGCCTTACCGATGCACAGTATCTACAGCCTGCTTTAAAGACCTATAGCTTATTGTTAAGTCAGCCTAGCTTCCCCATCGATGAAATTGCTCGCTTGCAAAAACAACAGTTAATCTCCTTACAAATGGCTATGCAAGATCCTGCTGCTATTGCACAGATCGCATTTTTGCACGCTATGTATGGCGATACTCCTTATGGACATATGTCTATGGGCCAAGCTACTACAGTGGCGGCTTTAAACCAGCACGATTTGCTTAGTTTTTATCAACGCTACTATGTGGCGCATAATGCCATGATCGTGTTAGTGGGTAATATTTCACGCGCGCAGGCCGAAAAGATTGCCGACCAGATTAGTCAGGGATTAAGGGCCGGGCAAGCAGCAGCACCTATTGCCCCCGTTAAATTTCTCGGGGCAGGCCAGGTCATTAAAATCCCCTTTCATTCCGAGCAAACCACTATCTTAATGGGAGAGCCAGGCACGGCTATAGGCAGTCCGCTCTATTATGCTTTGGCACTAGGCAACTATAATCTAGGAGGCGGCTCCTTAGTTTCTCGCCTCTTTACCCAGGTGCGCAGTCAGGCAGGTTTGGCGTATAGCATATCCAGCAATTTTATGGCTGAACAAGCGCCAGGGCCTTTTGTGATTATGGCACAGACGCGTAATGCTCAGGCTAATGCGGCCTTGCTAAAAATTAATCAGGTTACCCAAAGCTATGTAACTTCAGGGCCTACCCAAGCGGAATTAGATTCGGCTAAGCAAAATTTAATCGGCGGTTTTCCTTTAATGTTGGCAGGCAATAGCAATATGGCTGATATTTTAACCGTAATCGGTTTTTATAAATTGCCTCTGGATTATTTGGATACGTATCGTAAAAAATTACAGGACACTACCCTGGCAGAAGTTAACCAGGCGCTCGATACAACTTTGCATCCTAATGCTATGCTAACCGTTATGGTAGGGGGCTCAAGCTCATGAAAACGAATAGCGTCAGAATAATTGGCGGTAAATGGCGGGGGCGGAAAATTAATTTTCCCGATAGCAATGGTTTGCGCCCGAGCAGCGATTTTATACGAGAAACCTTATTTAACTGGTTAATGGCCAGTACCTTTGGTTCGATTTGTTTAGATGCATTTGCAGGAAGTGGTGTAATTGGGTTTGAAGCCCTATCTCGCGGGGCCGAAAAAGTCTATTTCATCGACCAGCAACTTCCCATAGTGCGTCAATTGCAATTAACGGCCAGTCAAATTGGCGCCACTCAGCAAAGCCAGTTTATTCAAGAAAACACCTTAAAGTTTTTAGAAAAACCCGCTTCTATCGCCTTTGATCTTATTTTTTTAGACCCGCCATTTAATCAGCAATTATTAGTCCCTTGTTTGCAGGCCATCCAAAAAAATAACTGGCTTAAGCCCACCGGTCTTATTTACGCAGAATTTGAAAGAGGCTTTGATCTGGATTCGCACTTGCCTGAGGGCTTAAGCCTAATTAAGGATAAAAAAATGGGCGCGGTAAGATATGGATTGCTTGGGCTTGTTTCATCACCCTCGACTTGATCGAGGATCTAGTTTCTAAGCCGAAAAGCCTCTAGTAGCCATGCTAATATACAGGCTTGTCATCCAGGGGCCATTTGCTGTATTCCCGATCAATTCTGGAATGACAAGTTACCGTATTATCTTTATGAGTTCGGAGATATGTCGCTTAGTAGAAGCTTGAGTGTTATCGGTTATCGATATATAGTAATTTTCTGCATACAATAAAGCTATTGAGAAAATAATGTTATTACCAAAAAATAGAAAGCCAACCCATCCAGGGGAAATGTTACTCGAGGAGTTTATTAAGCCCATGGGGCTGACTCAAAAGCAGTTGGCATTACATTTAGGATGGACTACGGCAAAGTTAAATGAAATTGTCCATGGTAAAAGAGGCATTACAGCAGAGTCTGCGCTTGCTCTAGCAGATGCTTTTGCGATGGAGGCCGAGTTTTGGCTAAATTTACAGCTGATGTGTGATCTTTGGCAGGCTACACAGCAGCATATTCCGAAACATAGAATTGCAGCTTAAGGCAGTTTTTATGCTAGAATACCTGGCGGGATTTGGACTTAGAGGATAAATAATGAAAGTAAGCCTACATAATAAAAGCATACAAACGCTGCTTTTGGCAGGCCTTTGCAGTTTATTAGCGGCTTGCGCGAGCACTAAGATTCAATCCCAAGACCCTAGTATTTCATTGCATCCAGTCCAAGTGGCTAAGCAGCTTCAGATTTCATTGCAACTTAGTGCGCCCGATAATCCTACTCTTTATATTAACGCGAATGCAGCAACTGCCAATGGAACAAGTTCATCCATGACTAGCAGCAATTCGAATAGCTCAAGCACCACTAGCAATGATCAGATTTTTCAACCCAACCAACCAACGTCTACTAGCAGCACAGCTATAAGCACTAAATCAGATCGTGAGTTATACAATGCTAAGATTCATAGTATTGCTGCCTTGCGTCCTCAAATCGAAAATATTTTAAGCCAGTATGGCTTTGTGCCTGTGGCATATAAGTCACAGTTGCAAAGAAAATTAAGCGTGCAAATTCTCAGTCTTGATAATACTAAGGGTCTACAGGCTACTATCGAGGTCGATGCTATCAATGGCATGTTAACCTATAGCCGTACCTACACCGGAACCTCATCAGATTTATCGATGGGTGATTTAAATTCTCGAAGCACTAAATTAATCGGTGGTCTCTTAACGCAAGGTTTAGGCGACTCACAGTTGATTAGCTTTTTAACTCAGCCTTAAGCCATGGATGCACAAGTGAACCAATCAATTCGAACCCAATTATGGGCGTGGTTAATCGTCCTTACCGCGTCTATGTTTTTCTTTTATGAATTTATTCAGATGAATATGTTTAACTCTCTGGCAGTAAGTTTTGAGCAAACCTTTCATCTTTCTGCCATGCAGGTTGCTATGGTGTCTGCTTTTTATTTCTTGTCTGATTCCATCCTGCTTTACCCCACAGGTTTTATTCTAGACCGTTTTTCTTCAAGAAAGATGATTCTACTGGGTATGGTAATGTGTATCGCAGGCACGGTATTGATTACCGAGGCGACTAATTCCTGGTTTTTAGTCGGGGCTCGATTTTTGGCAGGCACGGCCAGCGCCTTTTGCTTATTGAGCATTTTACGTTTGGCCTCACAATGGTTCCCTTCCCATAAAATGGGGCAGGTTACTGGAATTGTAGTGACTATCGGTATGCTGGGCGGGACATTTTCTCAGGTGCCATTAACCATGTTGATTGAAGCTCATGGTTGGCGTGATGCCTTAAGAGACGTGGCCTGGTTTGGGGTGGCTTTATTATTTTTAATGGTCCTGTTGGTAAAAGATGCGCCGCTTGGCAAACGATTTGCCGCCTTGCAATCCGATCAGGGCCAACACAAAATAGCCTTTTGGCATAGCTTAGCGTTAATGGTAAAAAATAAAAATAATTGGTTGGCGGGTATGTTTATCTGCACCATGAACTTGCCGATTATGATTTTAGCAGGGCTATTTGGCAGCCAATTTATGGAACAGGGTTATGGGTTCGATGCGATCCGTTCGTCTACTATAAGTATGATGATTTTTATCGGTACTATTATTGGCTCATCGGTATTTGGATTTTTATCCGATTATATGCGCAACCGCCGTATTCCCATGATTGCGACGGCCATTCTTTCCTTTATTATATTTGCGATCATTATGTATGGGCCGCATTTCTGTTATATGGCTTATATCTTATTGTTCTTAGGTTTGGGTTTTTTTACCGGCAGTCAAATTATCGGTTATCCGGTGACTCAAGAATCCAATCGAGCGGTATTGGTTGGCTCGGCTTTAGGTTTTGTTTCGGTATTAATAATGGGGTTGCCGGCTTTATTGCAGCCTCTAACCGGTTGGTTAATGCAAATCGATTGGAATGGGCAGATGCAAAATGGCGCAGCCGTTTATAGTTTAGCCGACTATCAGCACGGTTTGCTGGTATTATTAGTTGGCTTTATCATAAGTATTGTTTGTGCGTGGGCATTACCGGAAACCTACGGGCATAAAATCGAATAGGAGTTAAGCGAGAATGGAAATCGATATCGAGGCGCTTTATCAGTTAGCGTTACAGGCGTTTAATAATGCTTATAGTCCTTATTCAAAATTTAAAGTTGGTGCCTCTATTCTATCAAACGGCCAGATGTATAAAGGCTGTAATATCGAAAATGCGGCCTATCCTATGAGTCAGTGTGCAGAAGCCACGGCAATAGGCAATATGGTGACCTCAGGCCATAATAAAATAGAAGCCGTCTTAATCGTAAGTGATACCCCCGATAATATTTGGCCCTGTGGTGGCTGTTTGCAAAAGATTAGCGAGTTTTGCCTGCCTTCAACAGTAGTTATTTCCTCTACCTTAGATGGCAAACGCCAACAAGTGAAATTCTCTGAGCTTTATCCCCAACAGTTTAATTCTAAAGATTTAAGGGCGTAAGCGTGGATAAGCTTGTTTTAGCGACTAGCAATCCCGACAAGCTAAAAGAAATTCAGGCTATTTTACATTTTCCTGGTTTAACCATTATCCCTCAATCTGAATTCAAGGTAGTGGATGCCGATGAAACCGGTTTGACCTTGATTGAAAATGCTATTATCAAAGCCCGTCATGCCTGCCAAATGACAGGATTGCCCGCCTTAGCCGACGATACAGGTTTAGCGGTCGACTATCTGAAGGGCGAACCTGGAGTCTATTCGGCTCGTTATGCGGGCTTACCTAGTAATTCTGAGCGCAATATCGAAAAGTTATTGGCAGCCTTAGAGGGCGTGCCAGATGACAAGCGTGGCGCCACTTTTTATTGCGTAATGGTCTTAATGCAGCATGCAAATGATCCGATGCCATTGATCGTTCAAGGCCAATGGAGCGGTCGAATTTTAAGTGCTAGAGCTGGCAGTCAGGGCTTTGGCTATGATGCCATATTTTATCTCAATGAGTATAAAATGACGGCGGCTGAACTCGATCCCGCGCTTAAAAATAGGGTAAGCCATCGCGCTCAGGCCTTAGAAAAACTTAGCGATGCGCTTCTAAAGTAAATTACGGCCAGGGGTTTAATGCGTCACCCGAAATGAATTCGTGCTTGCATTAAGGGGAGATAATCGCGATTCTCTCCCCTTAAAATCCCCTCATCGCGTAAAGACGTTCCTGAAGCTTATTAATTTATATAGATAATTTTTAGCGGGAACGCTGTATTAAGCCAATTAACCTAGATAATAAGGTTTTTTTACTTTACAATCATGTATGCTTTTCTGAAATCTTGAGGTGGGTCGATGTCAAATTATACACATGTGCTCGTTGCAACAGATTTACATAACGATGATTTACCGGTCGTAAAAAAAGCCATTGCTTTAATGAAGCGTAACGAAGCCAAGCTTACCATCGTGACTGTCGTGCCTCATATCCCATATTATATGGCTTCGGGTTTATCCACCGTTACCGATATCGAATCCCGTATCGAACAAGATTGCCTTAAAAAAATGGAAAGGGTTAAGACTCAGATCGATGTCGATGCTAATTATGTAGTAGCTCGCGGTTCAGCCACGATTGAGATTGTGCGATTGGCCGATAAGATCCAGGCTGATATTATCGTAATCGGTAGTCACGGCCACGGTGGCGTGCAAAGATTGCTAGGCTCCACTGCTAGCAGCGTTCTGCATCATGCTAATTGCGATGTGCTAGTCGTCCGTATCCGCCCTTAAATTTATTGTACCTCTCCCATTTCGGGAGAGGTCGAAGAATCGTTAGATTCTGCGGGAGAGGGCCATTATTCCATTAAGTTTATATATTCACCTTCCTTGGTGTGTGAAAAAATGCCCCTACTGTGATTTCAATTCCCATGCCCAGCCAGCACAAATGCCTGAGCAAGCGTATATCAGTGCCTTAATAGACGATTTGCTACAAGATAGTCATCTGGCAGAAGGTCGGCAAATTGAATCGATTTTTATCGGTGGTGGCACGCCCAGCCTATTTTCGGCAGCGAGCCTAGATACCTTGCTACAAGCCGTTCAAAAGCAGCTTAAGCTTGTGCCTGATTGCGAGATTACTTTAGAGGCTAACCCTGGCACCATAGAGCGAGGCCAGTTTAGCGAATATTACGCCATAGGCATTAATCGCATATCTTTAGGCGTGCAGACCTTCGCGCCGCATCATTTAAAAAAGCTAGGCCGCATCCATTCTGGCGATGAGGCGATTCGGGCTGTTGATGAAATTCATCGGGCTGGCTTTAAGACCTTTAATATCGATTTAATGCATGGACTGCCGGATCAAAGCGTTGCGGAAGGCCTTGCCGATATTAAACAGGCTCTTGCTTTACATCCCACGCATCTATCCTGGTATCAGCTTACTATCGAGCCTAATACCCTGTTTTATGCCAAGCCACCGACTTTGCCTGAAGAAGAAGTTTTAGGCGAAATAGAAGCGCTGGGGGAAATCTTACTTTCCGAAGCTGGTTTTATTCATTATGAAACATCTGCCTTTGCTAAGCCTGGAATGGAATGTCGGCATAATATTAATTATTGGCAATTCGGCGATTACTTAGCGATTGGGGCCGGCGCGCATGGCAAAATAACCAGCCAAGATAACATTATTAGCCGTTATTATAAGCATAAACATCCCAAAGCCTATTTAGATCCTGAACAAGCTTTTACTGCTGAGACTAAGCGCATTAGCCGCGAAGAGCTGCCTTTAGAGTTTATGCTAAGTTGCCTACGCTTATATCAAGGCTTTAGCATTGCACAATTTGAAACTCGCACAGGCTTATCTTTGGCTGCGATTGAAAAGCCCTTGTCGATAGCCTTCCAAAAAGGTTTGCTGGAACGTAAGGGCGATATCATTAGGGTCACGGCTCTTGGGGCTCGATTTCTTAATGAGATTCTAGCTTTGTTTTGAGGCTACGCTAAAGCGCTGTAAATCTTCTAAGCGTAATGCTGTTAAACTATCACCCCAGGCACAGCCGGTATCGATAGCAAAGATATTTGCACTATCGCTGCAACCTTTTAACGCTGCCCAGTGTCCATATACGATTCGCAGCCCTTGAGTGTGACGATTAGGCACTTTATACCAGGGGTAAAAGCCTTCAGGAGTGATATCGCCTTTATGCTCGAAATCCATCCTACCTTTTGCATCACAATAACGGACTCGAGTGAGATAGTTGGTAATGACGCGCAAGCGATCCCAGCCTATTAAAGCATCGCTCCAGATATCAGGCTGATTGCCATACATATTTTTTAAGAAATCGACAATTTCACGGCTTTGTATAAGCGTTTCCACTTCACGTGCGCAGTCTTGAGCTTGGATTAGCGTCCATTGGGGCGCAAGTCCAGCATGCACCATTAAAAAATTAAGCTCCGTATCATAGTGCAATAGTGGGCGATGGCGAAGCCAGTCTATCAGTTCACCACAATCAGGGGCGCCTAAGATATCGTGAAAGGTATCCTCTGGGCTTATTTCGCTAATGCCATAATATACGGCTAATAGATGCAGATCATGATTGCCAAGAATTGAAATAACGCTATCACCTAATTCTCGAATTAAGCGTAATGTTTGCAAGGATTGCGGTCCGCGATTGACTAAGTCCCCGACTAACCATAGCTGGTCTTTAGTGGGATCGAAGGCAATCTTTTCTAATAGTTCGGAGAATTCGATATAACAACCCTGGATATCTCCGATAGCATAATGTGCCATTAGCTACTTTCCTGTAAATGCTGGGTAAGGATTACCTTGTCTATGCAAGCCATAAAGGCTGGCGCAGAGTGTAGGGTCATAAATTTTGCAAAAGCTTGTTTAGCCATTAACGGATCGGTCCATGTTACCTGATCCGTAAAACCTAGGGGATTCTCGAGATCTTGGTACGTTTTATAATCGATAAAGCCAGCTAAGCTTTTTAACTCAGCGTAAAGAGTGGCTCTTAGCGAGGCAAACGACTGCTGGTAATCAGGCTTAATCTGATAGATCACCAATTCTATGCAAGCTGGCATTACGTTCTTGCCGCATAAGCTGCTGCGCCTAATAAGCCCACATGCGTGTTGAGCACGATATAAAGTGGAATATCTTTTAGTAAACTGGACAGGCGGCCTTTATCGATAAAAGCGTCCATAAAACGCCCGTTGGTTAACTGGTGCAGTAGTTTAGGTGCAATGCCGCCTGCAATATAAAGACCACTATAAGGTAAGGTGCTTAAGGCTAAATTGCCCGCGGTTGAACCATAAATTTCTACAAATAAGTCGATAGCGCGCATGGCCATAGGATCTTTATGGTCGATGGCATATTCTGAAATTGTGGCAGCAGCGTCGGCATTGTTATAAAGCGCAAAATGTAAGTCAGGGTTTTCTTGTTCAGTTGCCAAGGGGTTATCTTTTACAAAACTATACAGGTTATGAATGCCAGGGCCTGAAACTAAACGCTCCACCGATACGCGGTGATATTTCTTACGCATATATTGCAATAGTTGAATCTGCATATCGTTAATAGGGGCGAAATCGACATGGCCTCCCTCTGTGGCGATAACGTCATACATACTGCCAGACCATTGCATAACGCCCATGCCAAGACCCGTTCCAGCACCGATAATGGCCTTAACTTGGTTCATTTGATAACGACCTTCCTGCAAAACATGCACGTCTTCAGACGCTAAAATTTCAATCCCATACCCTATGGCCTGAAAGTCATTGATCAACTTGACTTTTTCAAGTTTGAGTTCTTGCTTTAATGTATGTTCTTCAATATACCAAGGCAGGTTAGTGAATTTCACCGTACCATTAATAATCGGGCCTGCTACGGCAAAACAGGCGCTGTACAATTCAATTTCACGATTGCCACTATCGCGAAGAAATTTTTGAATAATCTCACTAAAGCTATTATGCGAGGCATTGGCATAACGCTCGCGAGCCAGCATTTTAAAATCAAAGTGGCCATTGCATTGCGTGAGTTGTAAGCGGGTCGATGTGCCGCCGATGTCACCCGATAATACGATCATAGTTAAACCTTTAGTCTAGATATTAATAGGATAGAACATAAACTCAGTAACCGCTTTGCCACCGATGAGATGTTCTTGAATGATGCGCTCTAATACATCTGGAGTGCAGGAATGATACCAAACGCCATCGGGGTAAACCACAGCGATGGGGCCTTTTTCACATACCCGTAAACAGTTGGCCTTGGTGCGAAAGATACCGTTATCGTTTAGTTGCAAATCCTTTAGACGTGTTTTTAAATAATTCCAGGATGCAAGGCCGGTTAGCTTATCGCAGCATTTAGGTTTGGTTTGATCGGCGCATAAGAAAATATGGCGCTCGATCTTATCGATGCCAAGTTTAGTGACGCAGCTCTGTAAGATAGGGTCCATAGCAATCCAGGTAATAAACTAAGGTAATTAAGTGTACCTGAATTTAACAGAGGGAGCGAGTGAGAACTAAAGCCAAGCCATGGAAGTCTCTTTATATAGTTGGGCTAGAGCTGGATTGCTGTTCTAATTCATACACCATGCGTTCAACAAGAGTAGGGTCCGCTAATTCAAGGATATATCTGGCGCATCCCACCAATACCTCCTCTTTTATCAACTGGCTATTAACAAACGCTAACAATAAGTAGCACTGAATGTACAATTCTTTTTCATTCGCACTACAGCCTTCTTGGGGTAGGTTAATAAAAGCATCTTCAGGATTGCCAAACTCTGCAACATTTAATAAGTATTGAGCGATTAAAATTGTGGCAAGTAAACGGTTTTCTTCGGTGGGCGTTAGTGTCTCGTAATAGGAGGCCGTAGCCGTGTATTTAGCATCATAAAAAGGTGTCTTGGCAGAAGGGTGAGGGATAGCCGTCGTGGGTGGCTCATAAGCTGGAGGCGACGCCTCGGGCTCTTCAAAAACAAACGGTTCGGCTTCAGTCAAAGTCTTATTTATAATGGTGCGAGCGTGCTCGATGACATCGTATTGTTCTGTTTTGCCACTTTTATCGGGGTGATATTTTACGGCTAGTCTGGTAAAGGCTTTATTGGCCGCTTTGACAGTGGCTTCTCTGTCAGATTTTGATATTTCATCTACCTTAATATTGCGTAGGCCTAGCTTATAGAAAGCCTCTTGCAAAGACATCTTTGTGGCGGAAACCGTTGCTTTTGGCTCTCCGGCACCTGCGCGAGCAGGCTCAGGCTCTGGTTGTGGAACAGTAGGTATGGTGTTATGACGCGGGGCTGTTCTGTGTGTTCGAGCCTTAGGTAAGAGCACTTTTTCGGCAGTAGACCTTCCTCTTGAGAGTGGTGGCAGTAAGGGGGCTTGGTTTTCTGGCGTAGTAGGTGTTTCATTATTCACTATCGGTGGGCTTTGCCATAGTCGGCTTATTGAGTTGCACAAGCGTTGCCATAGTGAAGGTAATAAATCACGCTGATGTATATCAACACTTTCACCCGTTGATATTTTTTGAAGAATTTTCTGCATCTCGGCATTGATGAGTTTGGCTTGACTATATTGAGAGAAATAGCGTTTAGCCTGAGAGCTTAAAACGATTAAGCCGCAGATATCATCATAGTTGGCAGCAGTCAGAACGACTGGAAGCCTTTGTAAGATAGCCATAATGGAGTAGCAATAAACACACTCTTCTTTTTCATAAATATTGGCATAGCCATATAGGCTTGGAAAGATATGCGCTAATATGCGTGGATCGCTTTGAAATTCCCTAACACTATTTCGAAAGGCCCCAATAATATCCGGGCTGCAGTGTATTTTTTTAAGCTTGCCATCTGAGTTAAGCGATCCACCATACTCAAAAGAGAGTGGCTTTTCCCAGTATCGTCCTAAGGGTTCATATCTAAGATGCCACATACTATATCCGTTTATACCATTTTTATGTCGGTATAGTAGGGAAAAATGTGCTGTAATTCAAATGAATAAGAGCGATAGAATTAGATCCACTTTAACCAATGGAAGACCCCAAGAGATAGGGCGGTAGTCAGTACCATTAATGCTAGGATATGAGCCAGGCCATGAGGAGTGCCGACTTCAGGTAAGCCTGTAAAGTTCATGCCATAGATGCCTGCAATTAAGTTGGCCGGCATAAAGACACCTGTTAAAATCGCGATAATGCGCATAATTTCATTGGTGCGATGGCCTAATATGGTGAAATGCAATTGCATTAGGGATTCGAGCTCACTTTGAGATTGGCTGACGTATTCAACCATGCGAGCGCTATGCTCGGTCACATCATTTAAATTAACTAATAAGTTCTCGGTATGAACATAGGGTTTTTCGACATCGCTTTTTAAGCTGTTGCGCCAGGCGCTAAGGCTATCATCTTGTTCTTCGCAGATGGCCTTTAATTTGCGTAAGTCCGCTTTAAAATCTAATAAGCTAGTCCAGTCCATGGGTTTGCCGCGGTTACCTTTAAGCAGGCGTTTCTGCCAGACATTCATTCTGGTTTCTAAAGATATTTTGAATTCGCTTAGGTGGCTGACTGTATAATCCAGGCAGGTTTCCATTAATAAGGCGGGTGTTTGCGGTAATAATTTATTGGCATCGTTTACGAAATCTAAAAGTTTGTTAAGCTCTTTCTCGGAGCCATCGTAGATAGTAACGAGTAGCTTATTATAGAGAAGAAAAGCGGATGACTCTGAACTACGGCGCGGGCTGATTTCTATGGTGGTAATAGTACGAAAAACCAGAATGTCATAGTTGGTCATATAGTCGTAATAACTGGGATGACTCTTTTGCATAATATCGTCGAGATGACGAGGATGAATGGGTTTGCCGCTTAGGTTTAAAACCCAGCTTGCCAGATCAAATTTTTCATCACGGCTTAATATTAGCCATAAATAACCTTGTTCTGGCAGAGCTTTAATATCTGAAGGGTTGCAGGCATTTTGGGTCTGGGTGCAATGACTGAGTCTGATCATGCTGTAACCTTTATGCCGTTTGTCCTGCAGCTGGTGTATTAACTTTGGCTGAAGTTTGATCCGGCAGGGTGATGTTCAGTTCTAATACTGAGCGGTCGCCTTTCTGTTCAAAATCGACGACAACATCACCTAGGCCGATATTCACGTATTTGGCGATGACAGCGGTAATTTCTTGTTGTAATTGTTGTAAGAAATCAGGTCCTTGGCGATGGCTACGCTCATGCGCTACGATTACCTGTAATCTTTCTTTTGCTAAACAAGCGGATTGATTGCTTGGCAGAAACAGTTCTTTTAGCCATTTCATCCTGTCACTCTCCCTCTGCTAAAAATTCTTCTTAATAGGTTTACTTTTTCTTCGTTAATAAAGCGATGTGGTACGTCTTGGCCCAAGAAACGGTTTACTGCATCTAGGTAAGCTTGGCCGGCATCGCTTTCTTGATCGAGGCTGACAGGTACGCCTGCATTGGAGGCTTTTAATACCGCTTTAGATTCTGGCACTACGCCCAATAATGGGATCGATAGGATATCTTGCACGTCGACCACGCTTAACATTTCGCCTTTAGCTACGCGCTCTGGAGAGTAACGAGTCAATAATAAATGTTCTTTAATTGGCGCCAGGCCTTCTTCGGCACGGCGAGATTTGCTTGATAGTACGCCGAGCATACGATCTGAATCTCGAACGGAAGATACTTCTGGGTTAGTAACGACTATCGCTTGGTCTGCAAAGTACATGGCAAGATAAGCGCCACGCTCAATTCCCGCAGGTGAGTCGCAGACTATATAATCAAAAGAAGTAGAGAGTTCATCTAATACTTTTTTAACGCCTTCTTTGGTTAGGGCGTCTTTATCACGGGTTTGTGACGCAGGCAAAATAAACAGTTGATCGACTCGTTTATCTTTAATTAAAGCCTGGTTTAAGTTAGCTTCACCATTAATCACGTTTACTAAATCATAAATGACTCGACGTTCACAACCCATAATCAGGTCAAGATTACGCAAGCCTACATCGAAATCGATGACCACGGTTTTAAATCCGCGCATGGCAAGAGCGGTCCCGAAAGCCGCGCTAGTCGTTGTTTTTCCTACCCCACCTTTACCGGAGGTAATGACAATTATTTCTGCCATGTTTGGTTTTTCCTTATATTCTTAAATAGCTTACGGCTAAATTACTACCCATAGTATTATAGCGGATAAAAATAAAACTACATGTAGTTTTTTTTAGTTTTTTTTCT
The DNA here is from genome assembly GCA_030652335.1 of Gammaproteobacteria bacterium. Classification (GTDB taxonomy): domain Bacteria; phylum Pseudomonadota; class Gammaproteobacteria; order Francisellales; family CACEW01; genus JAQSYQ01. Next base: position 19,463 of record JAUSAW010000009.1, on the reverse strand, counting down.
ATTTTCTTATAAAGATTCAATTATTAATTGTTGGTCTTTTAAATATATTTGTACCGCGCCCGGAAAAGTATTCGGGTTTTGCTCAAAAACTTTAAATTCGCCCGCTATAGCGACCAACTCTGCTTCTATGCGATGGCAAAAAATCCTAGCCTGACGATTGCCATTCACCCCGGCCAATGCTCTGCCACGCAATGTGCCATAAACATGAATATTGCCATCAGCTAATAGTTCGGCGCCAGAACTTACAGAGGCTACGACGACTAGATCTCCGCCTTGTGCATAGACTTGCTGGCCCGATCGAATCGGTTGAGTAATTAAACGAGTGCCCTCTTTAGAAACCAGCGTGGCGGCTTGGGGTTCGCGAATTTTGACCTGTTGCGTTTTCCCACTTCCGGTGGACTTCTCGCTGGTTTGAACGGCGGAATCGGCCATTATGGCAAAGCCGGCCTGTTTGGCTGCGTGCTGTTGAGAGTCAAGACCGCCTTTAATCCCAATGGGAATAAGATTACATTTTTCCAGTACCTGTTTTAAAGCAGGGAAATCGATAGCTTGATCCAAGATTTTCTGAATATCGATTACCATTGGCGTGTGATAAAAAAACTTTGGAGCCATTTGAATTTTTTCGCTAAGCTCTCGTTCGAGCTGGACGAGATTAAAATTTTGTAACTGCAATACACTAAGGGTAAATAAGCTACCTTTTAATTTAAAGCTGAGTTGTTGCATAGTAAACCTTAGGAAGAAATGGGGGCTGATGAGATGGCTGTGCTAGTTGCTGGTGTATCTGTTGTTGCTGCAGGGGTGGCAATAGCTTGAGCCGAACTGTTGGAAGCTGGCGTTGCCGGCATAGTTGCCGTAACGGCTGTAATAGCGGAGGGCACGACAGCTTCGCTGCTGACTGGCTTTTCATGGTGTTTTATTTGGTGCCAAGCATAAGCGGCCATGGCCAGGATAATAAAAAATACAGCCAGGCTAAGCAGGGCTTTTTTTAATAAAGATTTTGGGGCGAAGGAGTTAGTAGATTCCTCATCAAGTGCCCAATTCCGATCTGTCATATAATCATGTTTCATAGTGTTCATGCCGATAGATTGCTGATAACATCGTTGAGCTTAGCTGAGAGGAAAGATAAACTCCAGTGTTTTTAATTCATAGACTGGATAATTTATGAGGCCAATGCTTAATCCTAATAACCACGCTCGTTATCTGCTAGTAGGGATGCTATTGCTCGCTGTTTTCATATTCGCTTTAAATAGTGGTGCCGTAAAAATTAGCTTCCAGCAATTAATGGATATTATAGGCTTTCCGCTTTTTCATCGGGGCAATTTTAGCGCAGAACAATTTTCAGTAGTCTGGTTTTTAAGGTTGCCACGATTATTAGCCATAGCCTTAGTAGGGGCAGGGCTTGGTATTTCAGGCGCGGTTATGCAAGGTTTGTTACGAAACCCTTTGGCAGACCCTGGTTTGCTTGGCCTTTCATCGGGGGCGAGCCTAGCTATTATTTTAGTGTGGTTAATAGGCGGGCCACTAGTCCAGCTCTGGCAATGGCTTACTCCCTTGCTAGCCATGGTCGGTAGTCTCGCGGTATTTAGCTTTTTATATATCAGTGCCAAATGGACTAAGCAGAATAGTATGGGTGGGCTTATCTTAATCGGCTTGGCTTGCAATGCATTATTCTCTGCCTGTATCGCGCTACTGCTTTATGTGGGGCCGGCCAATTTTCTGCAGAATGCTGTGCTCTGGAGTTTTGGTGGGGTTTCTAGCATGTCGTGGACCTTGCTAGCCTCAGGCGCACTATTATCGCTTGGCGGTGGAGTGTTATTGTTTAGCCAGGCTTCGGCACTAAACCTAATGGCCTTAGGCGAAGAAGATGCGATGCAGTTGGGTCTTAATCTGGCAAGATTTAAGGCTATCTGTATTCTCGGTGTATCGATGATAGTCGCGGCTGCTGTAGCGCTAGCTGGCCCTATCGCTTTTGTAGGTTTAATGGTCCCGCACATTATGCGTAGAATCTTTGGCTCCAATCATCAACACTTATTAAGCTATTCTGGTTTTGGTGGAGCTATATTATTATTGCTCGCTGATAGATTTTGCCAATCATTTAGCCAATCAGAAATCTTACCCTTAGGAATAGTAACCGCTTTAATGGGAGCTTTATTTTTCATCTGGCTATTATTTTATTATCGAAATTCTTAAGGCTATATATGCTTGAAGCTAAAAACATCACGCTAATTCGTCAAGGCAAATATTTGCTAGACGATATAAGCGTTTCGATCCAGCCTGGTAAAGTTACCGGCATTATCGGGCCTAATGGCGCAGGAAAATCTAGCCTGTTAAAGGTTTTATCGGGTTGCCTAAAAGCAGATAAAGGCGAGGTTAATTTACATAAACAAACTCTCCTGTCTTGGTCTGCAATTAAGCGATCTCAGCATTGCGGATTTTTAAGCCAAAAACCTACCGTTAGTGCGGAATTTAGCGTAGCTGAAATCGTGACTCTAGGTCGATACCCTTATCGGCATCTGTCACGAAATGAAAACAGAGCTGTGGTAGAGCGCTATCTTGAATTATTAAATTTAACTGACTTTAGCCATCGAGCCTATAGCACACTCTCGGGCGGAGAGCAGCAAAGAGTCCATTTGGCTAGACTGTTAGCCCAACTGGATAACGCCATTCTCCCAGAAAATAAATTGCTATTATTAGATGAGCATATGGCTCATTTAGATTGGGCCTATCAAAATTGGACCTTCGCTTATCTTAGAAAAATTGCAGCACAAGGTATCGGCGTGGTGCTGGTAAGCCACGATATGGATAGGCTTAAGCAGTATGCGGACGAGGTGATCATTTTAAGCCAGGCCAAGCTTTATACTGCCGGGGCGGTCTCTGAAATATTGAGCGAAAAAGTATTGTCCGAGGTGTTTGGTCTTAAGATAGATGCGGGGAGGTACTGCTAGAATCGATGAGGCTGCTCGTTAATACATGTCGGTCTGATAAGGTTCTTTTGTCAAATGCCTCGATTAGTTGAAATTGAGTTATAGCGTGCTGGCCTAGCTTCAGCAGTTCCGCCGTAGCCGATTCAAGCAAACAGTATATTTGTGTTAATTTGTCGGCAGGTATGAGCGCCGTATCGATCACACATAGTACTACAAATACTGTGCTGTCACGCAATGGATTGGTGGTATCCCAGCTCGCTAATTTATTCTCTGGATCCCATCGAGTTTTAAGGCTTCGCAAAGGGGGTATTCCCTCGCCAGCGCCGGCAGATCTTGTTTCGTACTGAAAGCGCGCGCCAAGGCTGCCATCCGGTCTTAATTCAAACTGCATAGGTTTAAGAAAGGGCTTGTCTTCTCGCAAGTGCGCTGGCAAAGACTCGTTTATTCTTGCACTGATCTCTGAAAATAGGCGGCCGTCAGTTTTGCGTGATTCCAAAAACTCCTCTTTATCGGTGAGAGGGGGTATCCCAAATATGGCGGCATGAAAAGCTTTCTGTTTAATATAGGATTCAGAGCGGACGGGGTGGGGCTTTGATGCTCTGTCTGGATCGATTATAGCTATAATATGGTCACGAGTGGTTTCCAAAGAACGAATAAGTTCGGTATTTGTCGATAAGTTAATAATGACGGAAAATCCATAACAGGGTTGGCGCCGGCTTTTGATGGCTTCTGCAGGAGTTTTTGGTGCTTGTAATACGCTTTTGAAAACAAAAGGCCCCATGTCTTTATCCGTATAATGCCAAATTATTTAACTGAGTCCCATTATAAAATTGTGCTCGCTAGAATAGTAGTTTTAATTAGCTTTAGCACGTTTGACTTAAAAAGCTTTGAAATCTACATTTAGTTTTGATATGATCCACCTTCATTTTCTATTCATAAATTTACAGATGGGTATTGTATGTTGCACCTATCTAAGATATGATGCGTCACCTCTAAAAGGCGGCGATGCGCCGAGAATTAACAGATATTAGCAAATATAGGGTTATATAAATGAAGACGTTTAGTGCAAAAAATGAAACTGTCAAACGCGATTGGTATATTATTGATGCTGATGGTTTGGTTTTGGGTAACTTGGCTAGCCAAGTGGCATCCCGTTTAAAAGGTAAACATAAACCTGAATATACTCCCCATGTCGATACCGGTGATTATATCGTGGTATTAAACGCATCCAAAATTAAAGTAACCGGTAATAAAGCAAAAAATAAAACCTATTATCGTCACACTGGTCATCCAGGTGGGATTAAAGAAATTACTTTTGAAAAATTACTTCAGTACAAACCTGAAATGGTTATCGAAAAAGCCATTAAAGGCATGCTTCCTAACAACCCATTGGGTCGTGAAATGTTTAGAAAGCTTAAAGTTTACGCTGGTGCTGAGCATCCACATGCGGCTCAACAACCCCAAATATTTACAATTAAAGCATAGAAAAAGGTATTTTTAATGGCAACTACTCAAGAATTAGGAACTGGCCGTCGTAAAACAGCAACGGCTCGCGTTTATTTATCACGCGGTAAAGGCGCTATCGTTGTTAACGGCAAAACATTAGAAGAATATTTTGGTCGTCCAACTTCAAGAATGATGGTTCGCCAGCCTCTAGAATTAGTAAACCTGCTCGACAAGGTTGATATTAAAGTGAATGTTAAAGGCGGTGGCTCTAACGGCCAAGCCGGCGCAATTCGCCACGGTATTACTCGTGCCTTGATGGAGATGGATGAAACCTTACGCCCTTCATTGCGCGATGCTGGTTTTGTTACACGTGACTCACGTGAAGTAGAGCGTAAAAAAGTTGGATTGCACAAAGCGCGTAAACGCCCACAATACTCCAAGCGCTAATTGCAAAATGTTTATCTGCTGGCCCTACATGTTCATTATTGATTATGTGGGGCTTTTTTGTATAAGCTTATGACTTCTACGTTTTTCATTGTTATAAGGAATCTTTGAATGTCCGTAATAAACAATAAACGCTCTGTAATGACTCTATTTTCGAATAAATCCTGCCCTTACTCCCAACGAGTTCGTATCGTGTTGGCAGAAAAAGGTGTAGTGGCTGAAACAGTCGAAGTGGATTTAAACAATAAGCCCAATGAGCTTTTTGAGCTTAATCCCTATGGTACCGTTCCAACTTTAGTTGACCGCGATTTAGTATTATATGAATCCAGTATTATTTTAGAATACCTGGAAGAACGCTTTCCTCATCCACCCTTAATGCCGGTTTATCCAGTGGCACGTGCCCGTAACCGCTTAATGATGTTAAGAGTTGACCGTGATTGGTATTCTTTAGTAAAAGATATTAATCATGCTGAGACTAAGGCCCAGGCTGAAAAAGCCCGTAAAGAACTTTACGATAGCCTATTATCGGTAGCTCCCGTGTTTGGTGATTCTCCTTATTTCTTAAGCGAAGAATTTACCCTGGTCGACTGTAGCTTAGCCGCCTTATTGTGGCGCCTACCTTCTTATGGTATTAATCTTCCTGCCGAGCAAGGCAAGCCTATTATTAAATATGCGGAAAAATTATTTAAACGCGAATCATTTCAAACCAGCTTAACCGATGCTGAACGCGAAATGAGAGACTAGCAAAATGGCAAGGCTGCGCGGGTTTTTATTACAAAGCACTTTTGACTGGATCGTGGACCATAAGTTCACGCCATATTTATTGGTTAATGCTGAAGATGAGGGCGTTCAAGTTCCATCTGAGTATATCGATGAAGGTCAAATCGTCTTAAATATCGACCCCAATGCCATTCAAAATTTAAGCTTCGGCAATGAAGTGCTTAGTTTTGACGCTAGTTTTGGCGGCCAAGCTTGGCAAATTTATGTGCCACTCGATTCCGTTCAAGCCTTATATGCTAATGAAACTGGACAAGGCATTTATGCCCAAGAACAAGGTTATGGTTTATTAGTCAATGAAGGCGAAAGCGAAGATGAGCTCGACCCTAGCCCGGCCAAAAAAGGCCCGGCGCTACGTTTAGTCAAATAATTTAACGGCTAAGATATGCGTGCCAGATTGTTACAATTACTTCCACCAGGTCAGTTGTGATCAGCTTGTTTACGATTATTATCCATGGATAATATGTAAGTCATTAACGTAAATAAGGATATACAATGAACGGTACAACTACAGCAGCAGATAAAATTTTAGAACAAGTACGATCGCATAATGCGTATGGTTTTATAGATGAAGCTGGAACAAATTATATACTAGAAGCCTCAGGCTCAGCGGCTGATGCTTTATCAGATGCATTTAATAAGCTTGTAGAAGCTTGCGGTGGAGTCAAGCCTCACGAAGCTCACGTATCAAACAGACTGTTATCAACATTCTGTACAGCGAGTAATGGCGATGAAACTAGCTTTGGCTTGGCAAGCAGCTCTGACCAGGTCAATGCTGATGGACAATGTATGGTTAGCGCCGCAAAGCAAGTCATTGATAGTTCTGGATTACACTGTCAGGCTATTCCGATGCGTTATATTATTATAGCTATAATGCTTGCAATAACAATTGTTGCCATTTCCTTATGCGCATGGGCAATGAGCAATCGCTGTGGACGAAATAATACCTCGGCGCTCAATGATGATCATTTAGCAGAGCGTTTAATTTTGGCTGGAGATGAACAAGCCACTATTCTGCCAGCAGCGAGAGCTGCTGCCGAAGTGAGGACTCCTGCAGCAAGGCGTATGCTAATAACATCCCCAGTTGCACCTCATCAAAGCGGAGGCTATGAGTTAGCTCCAATGCCATTTAAAGCCGGTGGTAAGCCTACTAACGATGAAAAATCTGTGTCATATTCAGCCGATAAATCTGCGTAATAATTAAGCGCTATAGTTTTTCTCATTTATCAGCCCGGATTCCCGGGCTTTTTTATGTCGATGACATTAAATTCCACTATATTCTGCTGAAATTAACTTGCACATAATTATTATACATGGATAATGTGCTAAGACTTAACATGAATAAGGATATTCAATGAACGGTATAACTACAGCCTCAGATAAAGTTCTAGAAGAAGTGCTACAGGAGTTTTTCTATGGCTTTAAAGATGATAGCGGTGCGTATTATCTACTAGATGTCACGGGGCCAGCTGCCGAAGCTTTAACAGACTCGTTTAATAAGCTGGTAGAAACTTGTGTTGGAGTCCATCCTCATGAAGGTTATGGAACGAATCTCTTGGTTTTTGATACCTGTTATGGAGAACAAGGATCCATTGATGCCTTTAGATTGTTGAGCACTACTGAGGAGCCCAATAGTTATGGTAATTGTATGGTTAACGCCTCTCAATATATCTTAGATCATTCTGGATTGGATTGCGATAATAATCTAGATTCGCCTAACGATAAAATTCTGGCGATTGGTGCAGGTGTTTTTGCTTCGATTCTACTTCTAATGGCGTTAGCGTGCTTAATATCTCGATATAAGCAACATTGTGCGCCTAGGCAGCTCCTCGGCAGTGCCACGGCTATGCCTAGCGCTGAATTAAAAGCACCTTTACTTTCAGCCGTAGCCGCTGATCTTGAGCAAGCCTATCCTCGGCCGACTGTAGAAAATGATACCAAGCCAATGGCTGATATAAAATATCCGCCTATTATGCCGCATGAACCTTATCGAAATAGAGGTCCGGCTGGTTCCATTACAGGGTATGAGCTAACCGAAGAGCAATTGCCTGTAGCAACAGCATTTAAATCAGGTAGCGAGTCGAATGCGGGTAAAAAAGCATCTGCAACTTTTCCAGCGTGTAAGCCTGCTTAAATAGTCCAGCTCTATAGTTTTTTATTTATCAGCCCGGATTTCCGGGCTTTTTTATGTCTATGATTTTAAATTCCACTGTATTATGCTGGAATTAACTTGCGCATAATTATTATGCATGGATAATGTGTTTAGTCATTAATATGAATAGGGATATTCGATGAACGGCATAACTACAGCAGCTGATAAAATTTTAGAACAAGTACTGTCGGACGATCAGTATGGCTTTAAAGATCAAGCTGGGACAACTTATATACTAGATGTCAATGGACCAGCTGCCGATTCTTTATCTGCTTCATTTAATGCGCTTGTAAAAATTTGTAGTGGAGTCCAGCCTCACGAAGCTCATGTAGACTATCACATGTTTTCAAATATCTGTACTGCGAGCAATGGAGATCAAACTCAATTTGATATATCAAGCAGCTCAGGCCGGGTCAATGCTGATGGTCAATGTATGATTAGCACCGCACAACAAGTCATGGATAATTCCGGATTGAATTGTCATGCTGTTAGTTCGGGGCTTAATGTTGGTCTAGCTTTACTGGCAGCAGCAGCGGGTCTTGCAATTATTATAACCTGTTTATGCATAGTAGGGGCAGCGGCAGAGCGACGTCGAATAGCCATGGCTATGTCTAATAATGCTGAATTAACAGCGCCTTTATTCCCCGAGGGAGATAATGGGCGAGGCAGTGCTCGGTCAGAAGTGAGCTCGATTTCCGCATCGAGCGCTGCTGAAACTGGCTCTCTATTGCACACTGATCCTTTTCAAACCAGTGATTCAGCAGACCCTACTACAGAATATGAGGCAGCTTTAGTATTACAGTCTGAAGTAACGCCATTTAAATTTGGTGGTGAATCTACAGTTGGCAAAGAAGCATTCTTTGCTGTTAATAATATGGCTGCCTGGTAATCAAGCTCCTAAAGTTTGTTTTTATTAGTCTACCCGGGTGTTCCGGGCTTTTGTATGTCTAAGTTATAGAGCTTAGTATTTTAACATACTAGCTTCTGATGGGGTTTCTAAGTATTCTATCAATGATCATTTTATAAGCGTGAAAGGAGTCATGTTATGTTAGCAGCCGGATTTGCTTATTTTGTTGGATCATTTAACCGATCTTACCGAGTATTCGGTAATACCTCTGATGCTTTTCTAGGATTGATTCAATCGGGCAAATGCCCTAGTGTTAGTATAGTAGATGAATTGCCGGCCGATACAAATTGTAGCACTATACTTTTTACTGGCTTATGTAATATTTTTAATCAAACCGTTGCCTTGCTGTCTAATAGTTCTGATGCCTCTGATGAAGCAGATTGTATGACTAGCCAGTTTGTTGCTGCCGCTAAAAGTTGTGATCCAGCGGCGGATACTTCTAATGAAGGGTTAGGGCTAGCTTCGGAGATAGTTGTGGGAGCTATAGTAATTGTAATTCTCATTAGTTGTTTTAAAACTTATTGCTGTACTACGGGGACATTCGCAGAGCAAATAAGAGACTGCTGTATATCTTTTACAGATGATGGTTCGGATAATGACGGTATCGAGATCAGTTGCATTAATTCCAATGATAAAAAATCTGCCCCTGATTATTCCAATCAACTACAGATTAACAGTGAATCTCAGTACTCGGCTTTTGACAAAGAGGGCACAGATAATCAAGTTCCTTTGTTAGAAGGTTTTAAGCATGAAGATGATAGGCATATACAGACTTTAGCTTGTCAACCACAGAGGACCAATAAAAATCACTACTCGCCTCCTGTCCTAGGGAGCACTAATCAAGTCTCTTTGTTAGCAGGATCTCAACTTTTACCTTCTCTGTCACAGAGTACTACTGAAAACCACCACTCGGCTCCTGTTCCGAACTGCAATGATTTAGTCGCTATGTTACTAGATTATCGGCATGAAAATAGTTTGAATACACAGACTTGCCCCTTTTTGGACCTAATGAATGGATCTGGAACAGCGCCGTTTCAACCTTCAATAAAACTCCTGCAAAGGCACAGGACATCAAAAAATCATCAATGCGAGAAATATAAGAAAGTTTTACCAACCATTTCAGAATCTGATCAACCCGACGAGTCTGAAGATTTCGATGGTTCACCAGATTTAGTTTAGTTGCTGCCAAATAAGCTTTCGTCAATGAGATCGCATAAGCAATGGATAAATAGTAGATGGCATTCTTGAATGCGTGCTGTTCTCTCGGCAGGGACCCTAATTTCTACATCGCCTTGCTCCATCAAAGTGGCCATCTTTCCGCCATTTTTTCCGGTTAAGGCTACGATGCTCATGCCGCGATCGTGCGCTGCTTTAATCGCTTCAATGACATTGGCTGAATTGCCGCTGGTGGATATGGCAAGTAACACATCACCATCTTGGCCTAAGGCACGAATCTGTTTGGAGAATACCTCGTTGTAATGATAGTCATTAGCAATCGAGGTTAAGGTTGAGGTATCGGTTGTTAATGCAATGGCCGGTAATGATGGGCGCTCACGCTCAAAGCGGTTTAATAGCTCGGATGAAAAATGTTGGGCATCGCCTGCTGAGCCCCCATTTCCACAGCATAAGATCTTCTTGTTATTGATTAATGCCTGCACCATAACTTGAGCGGCATTTGCTATAGCCTGCGGTTGTTGATCAGCTGCGGCAATTTTGGTTTGAATGCTTTCGCTGAAATGGTCTTGAATGATTTTTAACATATCCATGAGTTTTCCTTAAGTAATCATGTATTTTGATGATTTATTGCCTTGACGTCAAACTATAATCATTCTGTTAGATTGTTGTTGTATGCGATCAGTGGCTCAAGGATAATGCCAGCATTAGAATTAACTACCAAGGAAGGTATTATGTTTAATGCATTAAGATGTTATGTTGACTCGGAAGGAACGTATTATTCAGCAAGGCCGGGTAGCTTATCACTCGGGCTGTTTATGCAATTTATAAGCAATGTTACTAATGTCTGTTTAGGGCTTAGCCCCATTGAGTCTTCCGCTCTGCCAACACAAACTTATAATTTGCTTGGGTCTCTTGACTGCTCATATCCGGCGGGTGCTGTTGTGCTTGAGCAGAATTTTACTCATTCAGAGATCCCTAATGATAACGGTTCATGTATGCTTGATTTTTTATTGAGTTTTAATGGCAAATGTGCTGAGATTCAACCTACTTATCAGCCATTTCCACCCGCTCCAGCTCGTGACAATAACACCATAGACTCACTCGGTTATATTTTGATGGTCGGAGGTATTGCTGGTGCAGTATTGGTGGCATTGCTCTGTATTGGCTGCGCGCTGAAATATAGGAGTTCGATCTATCCTTCTAATTCTGCACAAGCTTTTCGTTTAGCCAATGGAGCACATCGAGAAGGAATTGAATTGGGCAGAGTAACAAATCCCATGTATCCACAGCGGGATGAAATAGATAATTCAGATCCAGAAGCTACTTCCTCTATATCCTCTGTTTCCTATCATGACGAACATGGAGATGTAGCGCCTAGCTAAAAGCATTTCGTATCCATTGCAGGGATTGGTCGATAGCAATGACATCAAAGCGGCAGGCTTTATTATGTGGATAGCGCAGTAAATAAAATTGTGCAGTCTTGATAAGGCGCTGCTGCTTGTGATAATCGATGCTCTCGGCGCTTGTACCAAAACGGGCAGAGCGACGGTAGCGCACCTCAACAAATACGATGGTTTCCCCATCCTCCATGATTAAATCGATTTCACCAAAGCGGCTATGAAAATTTCGAGTAAGTAGCTTTAAGCCGTTTTTATGTAAAAATTGCAGGGCTATTATTTCTTTTTTATTTCCTATTATTCGGCTCATTGCACTCCAGGCTGATCAAATAATACCCATTATGAATATAAATGATCAGATTGCAACTGGAGTACCTATCGTTTTTAAAAGCGTTGTAGCGTTAGGATTTCAAGGCTGGTAAATAATAGCGGCTGATAACTAATGGCATGCGGCATATTATTTTTATATACTTTGGCTCAGTAGCGCCTGGAAGCAAATTTAATTAATGGATTATAGGAGATTTTTATGTACACGGATGCTCAAAATATTCATGATGATAACCCTTATGTGGATGGCGATACTAGTAACCCACCTTTTGGTTTTGTAAGAGATCCTGACCAGGTAAATTATTGGATCGTATCGGCTAGAAGATCAGCGTTAGAACGTTCAAAATTATTTGATCAATTCATGCTTAATGTAACTACGTTCTGCCCTGAAATACAAATAGTGCCCCCTACTAATATTATAGAGTACATTCAAATTAGTAAGAGTGATGATTGTGTACGCAATCCTGAAATAATAATTTTGCAAGATGCTCGTGGCTATGTTTATAACAATTGGGGCGCGTGTTTGCTTGCATTACTATCGGAATTGGACCCTTGTTATTTACCGCCAGAGCCGAGTTGCGACCCTTTCCCTTCTTGTGGTGCCATGGAGAGCGCTCTTGTAGGGGGAATTATTTTACTGATTATAGTAGCATGCGTACTTGCGATGATTAGGGAAGGCGATTTAACAAGACCGACAAATATTGTAGAAGCAAGAGCGGAATTTAATAATGAACCAGTTGATAGTAATAGTGGGTCAGCTGATTCTCCTGAAGTTACGATCCCTATGTCACAGTTTATAGCAGTGCGAGAAAATTCTGCTTTAGCTTGGACTGGTGAATTCTTAGCACCAGAGGCGTCTTTTGAGGGGGCTGGACAGGAAGTGCAGAGAGTTAGCAATGAGGGGTCCACTCGCGGCTCATTATATATATCCACTATGCATTATTCTGTGAATGAGGGAAGTGGACAAGAAAATCCTGATTTACCAGGGGCGTGTAATTCTTAGTAATTCGGTTTATGGTTTTTGACTGTGATAGAATAGCCGCTAATTTTGAAAAGAATAGATAGAGGCGAAAGTGCAGCAGTCAGGAACGCTTTATATTATCCCAACGCCCATCGGTAATTTGGGCGATATCACCTTGCGAGCCATAGAAACCCTAAGTGCGGTCGATATGATTTTATGCGAGGATACCCGCCATAGTAAGCCATTGCTGGCGCATTTCGGTATTCAAAAAACTGTCATGGCCTATCACGAGCATAATGAACGCGAAAGCTTACATAAAATTTTAGAGATGCTTCAAAAGGGTAAAAACCTGGGCTTAATAAGCGATGCCGGCACGCCTTTAATTAGCGATCCTGGCTTCGTATTAATTCGTGAGCTTCGCGCACATAATATTCCAATCGTGGCCTTGCCTGGTGCTTGCGCCTTAATTACCGCCTTATCAGCATCTGGTTTGCCTACCGATAAGTTCCGTTTCGAAGGTTTTTTGCCGGCCAAGTCCAAGGCCCGTCAGGATCGGTTTAGCGCTTTAAAGGGTGAAACCTCAACGATTATCTTTTATGAATCCACGCATCGCATTGTCGATATGCTTAGCGATTTACAGGTAGTGATGCCTGAGCGTGAAGTAGTTTTAGCTAAAGAGTTAACCAAGGCATTCGAATCCATTATCTCAGGTAAGGCAAGCGATATCCTAACGTGGCTTAGCGATGAGCCTGTCAGGCAAAAAGGCGAATTCGCGGTATTGATAGCGGGTCATCAGCAGGAAGAGACGGCCGATGCGGTGCTAGCAGAATGCGAAAAAGTGCTTACAATTTTATTGGTTGAATTGCCCTTAAAGCAGGCGGTTAAAATAGCCGTTGAGCTGACGGGTCAAAGCAAAAACACGCTCTATGAGCTGGCTTTAAGCATCCAAAAACCGGATAATTAAGCCAAAGGAGATTTATATGGAACAGACATTAATCAATTTTACCGATAGCGCCGCCAATAAAGTGAAGGCACTAATCGAAGAAGAAGCCAATCCTAAATTGCATTTTCGCGCTTATATAACAGGTGGCGGTTGTTCGGGCTTTCAATATGGCTTTACCTTTGATGAGGAAGTGGCCGAAGATGACTTTAAGATTGAAAAAAACGGGGTAACCCTATTGATCGATCCGATGAGCTTTCAATATTTGGCTAATTCTGAAATCGATTATAAAGAAGATGTAAACGGTTCTCAATTTATTATCCGCAACCCCAATGCTAAAACCACTTGTGGCTGCGGATCATCCTTTTCGGCTTAATAAACTATATCATATTAAGTTCTAAAGTCATGGCCTTTGGGTCATCGCTAAGAGCTGCATTCGCTATAATAAGGGCGCTTTGCTCACGGCAGATTGAAACTGGATCTCCAGCACTTAAAAGTGCGGTCGTGTTGTTATTTACAGCGGGGTTTTTTCCTATGTCTCTACATTTTTTGACGGTCTGCATTACTATGCAGATTGAAAAAATGGAAGCTGCAGTACAAAAAAGTAGGATCCCAGGTAAGCTACCCTTAAAGTCTTGAGGAGAATGGGGCGAGGGGCTTGGGCTGGCCGAGGGATTTGTGGATGGGGCCAATGAGGCAGTTAAAAGATTAAGTACAGTTCCATATGCCATAATGCTTCCTCTTTTTTTATTATTTAATCATTAATTGTGAGTAATATCATATAATTTAATTAAAATGTCAAGTTTATTTATAAGGAATTTAGTGGGGCGAATAGACTGCGCCTAAAATACAAGCTTGTTTTGCTCCGGTGACGCTAGGAAGATTTCCAGGCTTGCCTTCCATGGTTTGTTTGGCCAGCCAAGCAAAGGCCATGGCTTCAATCCAGCTTGGGTCGATACCGAGTTTGCTGCTAGTATCGACATTGGCTTCTGGGTTTAGAGCAGCAATCCTTAACATTAAGGTATGATTGAATGCGCCACCTCCGCAGATATAAATCTCGTCGGCCTTAAATTTGGCGAGCTTCATTCCAAGGGTGATCGTTTGAGCGGTAAATTCTAATAGGGTGGCTTGCACATCTTCGAACTGTATGCCTTTAAATTTCACTAATTTCGATTTAAGCCAGTTTAGATTAAAGAGTTCGCGCCCGGTGCTTTTCGGCGGTTTACGTTTAAAGAAGGGCTCAGACATTAGGGCTTTTAATAAATCCATATTCAGTTTGCCGGATTTCGCCCAGGCGCCATTTTTATCAAAGGGCTGTTTTTTATGAAGCTGGATCCAGGCGTCCATCAATACATTACCTGGGCCGGTGTCGAAGCCTAAAATTGAATTCTTGTTGTCATTGCCGGCTCGATCGGGAATCCAGGAGCTTAATAGCGTTACATTAGCCATGCCACCTATATTCACCACGGCAATATTTTTAGCTTTTTTAGCAAATACTGAAAGGTGAAAGGCTGGGACTAAGGGTGCGCCTTGGCCGCCCATAGCCATATCCATGCTTCTAAAATCAGCCACGACCGGAATGCCGGTTCTCGCCGCTATGACAGCGGCATTACCAATCTGCATAGTAAAAGGAAATTTCCCTTCTGGATAATGATAAATAGTCTGGCCGTGATTACCGATGGCGCACACTTTAGCGGCAGGGGTTTTAGTATTATTCAGTAGGGCATTGATCGCTAGGCTATAGTTCTCAGCAAGCTCGGTGTGTAGGCAGCCCAGGTCTTTTACGTTAATAGTGAAATCTTGGCAAAGCTTAAGTAGTTTTTCGCGCAGTGCTTTGGGATAAGCCATATGAAGTCCAGCTATTAGCTGCATTTTTTTGCCATTGAAATTCACTAGCACGCAATCGATGCCATCTAAACTGGTGCCAGACATGACGCCTATATAGAGTTTTTTGGATTCAGACATTTTGCATTCTCGCTAAGTTTTGCATTATTCTATAGTATACTCAGAATTGAAAAATTGAATTAGGTTCATTATGCAAATCGAAAAAACATTAGAGATTATTAAACGTGGCGTCGAGGAAATTATCCCCGAAGCTGAGCTTATTGAAAAATTAAAAAAGGGCAAACCGCTTCGAGTGAAAGCCGGCTTTGACCCGACGGCGCCAGATCTGCATTTAGGTCATACGGTCTTATTAAATAAGATGCGTCAATTGCAAGATTTGGGCCATCATATTATGTTTCTAATCGGCGACTTTACCGGCATGATCGGCGATCCCACTGGCAAAAATGTGACACGTAAGGCGCTAAGCCCAGAAGAAGTCTTAGAAAACGCCAAGTCCTATAAGGCCCAAGTTTTTAAAATACTCGATCCCGATAAAACCGAGGTGATGTTTAACTCCACCTGGTTAAATGCCTTTAGCGGCGCGGATATGATTAAGCTGGCAGCCAGTTCAACCGTGGCGCGGATGATGGAGCGGGATGATTTTTCCAAGCGTTATGCCGCGAACCAGTCGATCGCCATCCATGAATTTCTATATCCCTTATTGCAAGGCTATGATTCCGTTGCCATGAAAGCCGATATCGAATTAGGCGGCACCGATCAAAAGTTTAACGTATTAATGGGCCGTGAACAGCAAAAGCATAATGGAATGGAGCCACAGGTTATTATTACCATGCCTTTATTGGAAGGCTTGGATGGCGTCAATAAGATGTCAAAATCCTTAGGTAACTATATCGGTATCGCCGATCCTGCGACGGAGATCTTCGGTAAGATTATGTCTATCTCCGATACATTAATGTGGCGCTACTATGATTTGTTAAGCTTTAAATCTTTAAGTGATATCGCCGCATTAAAGCAAGAAGTGGCAGAAGGCAAAAATCCTCGTGATATTAAAGTCGCTTTAGCCATGGAGCTAGTGGAGCGCTTTCACGATAAAGCCGCCGCCGATGGAGCTTATTGTGATTTCACTCAGCGCTTTCAAAAAAATCAGATCCCGGATGAGATGCCATCAATAGAGTTAAGCTCGCCTAGTGAAGGGCTGCTTATCGCTAATGCCTTAAAGTCTGCCGGTTTAGTCGAAGGAACATCCGAAGCCTTTAGGATGATTGAACAGGGTGGCGTAAAAGTAAACGGCGAAAAAATCAGCGCTCGCGATTTTGTATTACAGTCGGGGCAAGAATATGTTTGCCAAGTCGGTAAGCGCAAGTTCGCCAGAATTAAATTAACTTAAGCTCGCTTCGCTTTAGCTGCCATCCACGCAGAATCCTCTTCTCTTTGCTGCCATTCACATTTCCAGGCGCGTACTGCTGCAGAACGGCGTGAGAAAGCTTCAGCAGTTGTAATAGTTAATTGCGTTTCCAGGTTTAATCTTCTGTATCGACTAGGCTCACAAGCAATACTTGGAAGTCTCACGCCTAAATTAGCCAAAAACAAGAATAGTTTATCAACTTCCTTTTGTGGTATATCGATTTCCCTCTGCCCGCGACTTAAAATTGTTTCAAAAGCTGCTTCTAACCTTGTTATAAACGATTCAAAAGGGGCCGGTAAGCTAGAGTCGAATATAACGGGAGTGGGGGAAGAAAAAGGGGCTGTCAGAAATTGAGCTAGCCTGAGAGCTGTAGCTGTTAGGCCTATTGGCTGTGCTTGGCATGCTTTTGCTGCAATTAGACTTAGAGTTTCGGTAATTTCAGGATTTCTTAGTAAAGGATCTGGGTCATCTGCACGCGCAAATAAGATCGATCCCATATTAAGTGGCTCTAGATAAGCCCCGCGAGCTAATAATCGTCGAGTTATTTCAGCTGCGCCAGGTTCTCTACGAATAATAGTACAGACCAGAGGAAGGTATGCCGCATTATCGAAAAGAAAGTCATGTGCTACCCTATTGTGTCTTAACTCCGCTTCAGTATGATAAATATACTTCCCATTTTCATTGACGTCAGTGCCTGTATTTAATAATAATTCCACGGTCGCTGAAGTGCCATATACTAGGGCTCGATGAAATGGAAAAGCATCTTTGCTCAAGTCAGTAGTAATAGCAGGGCGAATGCGCACCTGCAATTCTACCCATAGTCTATTATTATCTTTTTCTATCCCCATGAATGGATCACTTTCCTTACTATCGACTGGGCTTCCCCACGAATTCTTAACTTTGCTTGCAAAAAAATCTGCACGGCGGGACATCTTTTTCAGTAATAGCACAGTTAAACTGTTATAAGTGCGAAGTGTTATGTGGATATTAAGATGTTCTGTTCCTTCGAGCTGGGCTTGAAGTGCACTTAGACAGCCTTCACCTGCTATAGCAGAAAAGGTCTTGAATTTTGCAGTAGGGCTAAGGGTTTCTGTATTTAAAATTGCTAGTATTTGATTAATGGCACATTGTTCTTGTGCTTCAACCATTGCTAGTAGAGCTAATTTTTCTTCTGGCAAGCCTGCTTTGCTCAATCTTTCTAGTCTGGGCAGCTCTTCTCTCAATATTTTAATAAGGCGGCCTACATCATCATGTGTAAAAAGTGGGTAACAAAGCATAATAATCTCTTGTTTTCTAAAAGTTATTTCTCAGGTTATATCTTATTTATGCTAGATTCAAGCTCAGTCATTTATGGTTGTATTAAGTCTAAGGTTGATGCAGAGTCATTCCCGCGAGCTTATTTTTGCTGTGGGCTAGAAAATTACCAAAACTTCAAGTACAGTCTCGTAATTCTATTGAGAAGCGTGCATGAATCAGACGTTCATTAAGCCTATTACCTTAGGTGGTGTACAATTTGAATCCAATTTAATCCAGGCGCCATTGGCAGGAGTTAGCTGCGCCCCATTTCGCGATATGATTTGGCAATATGGCGAGCTAGCCTATTGCGCCACTGAAATGGTATCAGCCAAAACCCTATTATTAGCTAAGCCTCCAAAACGCTATATATATAAGAGTGCCACCGAAGGGCCTTTATGTTTTCAATTATCCGGCACCAATCCAGAAGAATTACATAGAGCAGTCGATATAGCCATCTTACACGGGGCCGACCTTATCGATTTAAATTGTGGCTGCCCTATGCCTAAGGTCAGGCATCGCGGTTGCGGCTCGCGGCTATTATCCGATAGCTCAAAACTGTATCAGTTGGTAACTACATTACGCAAGGCCACCGATAAGCCGCTCTCTATTAAGATTAGAGTAGATGGCCAAAGCGGAGATCGATTTAATGCCGATGTTATTAAAGCAGTTAACGATGGCGGCGCCGATTTTATCGTGGTGCATGGACGGCATTGGACCGAAGATTATGAAACAGAGGTGCGCTATGATGAAATCGCTGCCACAGTTCAGGCCTCTAAGATTCCAGTAATCGGCAACGGTAATGTTAAGAATTATGCTTCATTGCAGCGATTAATGGAGACAGGTTGTGCGGGCGCAATGATAGGCCGAGGTTCGACAGGCAAGCCTTGGCTTTTTGCAGAACTTAGCGCGAATGACAAGGGCCTGACCTTTACACCGCCATCTTCTATAGAGATAGGTAAGTTGTTTTTATTGCATATCGAAAAGCTAATTGCACTCGAAAATGAGCCGCGTGCCTTACTGCAAGGTCGGCAATTTAGTAAATATTATGCTCGTGCGGCAGGGCTAGGTCCTGAAGTTTATCTGCAATTCTATACGGTCAAAAGTTTAGAAGAGTTGCGTATGCTTATCGATGCATGCTTTATATAATGCACGCTTGACATACGATTCCTTCTAGAAGAAGATAACGTTCTTGCCGTTTAAAAACTCTTTTATAAATCGTTTAAAAATTTTTGCAAATAAATACTTGACGAGAAGAGTTTGATCCGTATAATGGCACTTCCTGTTTAGCAAGACAGCGAGCAAACAAAATACTGTTTGGTTCGAGATCTTTAAAATCACAATAAGCAATTAAGTGTAGGCACTTGTTAATAATTTGAGGCTATACAAAAAAACAAATCATCCTGGTTCACGAAAGTGTTCACGGGATAGATAGTTATCGAAGCGATTCGTCGCGACGGTAATCATCA
>JAUSAW010000016.1 GCA_030652335.1 Gammaproteobacteria bacterium | reverse complement strand
AGTGCGAGCAGCTTGCTGCCGCACTCGGCGGGGATGCCCCTTGCGGGTACAAGGGGAGGGAATAATACTGTGCGACCGTATCACACGGTCAAACCTTGCTGAGTCCCCCGGCATGGCCGGGGGTTTACCTGATTTAATTATTGAGTCGGCAATTAAATAGTTAACTTGTCATTCCCGCGAAGGCGGGAATCCAGCGGGGAAAAATCCGCGCAGCGGTTCAAAACCCAGGCTCTGTCCCGCTTCGCGGGTATCTTTAACTTATCTGGATTCCCGCCTGATGAAACAACTAAGTATTGACTAAGCAATCAAAAAAACGATTGCAAAGCACTACTTATGCGCGGGAATGACGCGGCCTCCTCCTATCTGTTTAATGTCCTAATCTATAAGTATGGTGAGTTTAATGCAAGCTTGATACGGTCGTCAGTTTGGTTCAAAAGCGGCATTGAAATCCTGATAGTTCGAATCCTGCAAAAGATTGCTGTAGGAACGTGATGTCGGATAAAAGCGAGTGTTTCGTTTGTGCGGCAGTATGATACCCGACCAGTTCTCCGGTACGATGCAGCTGTAATTGCCTGCTTTGTCTGAGGTTGTGCAATCAGCTCCAGTGATTGATGCATTGGCAACAGCCCTCACACCTCCTTCGGTCAGCGTGCCGTGTATCTTGAAAAAAACCGTTTTGGGATGTGCAGGCGGGGCAGTTTCCTGTGTGCTGGTTCTGACAGGAGATTCGGTTCGTGTGTCTGTAGATGGTTGAGAGGTGGCAGGGCGACTCATCTTTGAAGATTCCACGGATGACACGAGTTTGGCAGGTGGCGCGTCGCGTTTTGCAGGCGCAGGTGCGGCTGGGGGAGTGAAGCGCAGACCGGACAGGTTAGTGGTGACATTGCTGAAGTGCTTTCCTGCATAACGAACCCCGTCTATGCTGGCTCTCAGCGCGCCGGACCAGTTGTCAGGTACGCTACAGCTGAATTCTCCTGTTACATTTGTGCACAGTGCCCCCTCTCCGTAGATTGTAGTGTCAGGGGTGGTATATCCGGAAACTATGCGTTCTGCCCCTGATGCCGGGGGTTTTCGGGCGGTAAAGTTGAGTACGATTTCGCCTGAATCCATATTCTGATATGGCCCTGCTTTAAAACGATATCCGGGTAAAGTGGCGCTAAGTTCGCCTTTCCAGTTGAGTGGAAGAAAACAGGCGTAACGACCTGCTTCATCTGATTCGCCGCAAGGTGTG
The DNA here is from genome assembly GCA_030652335.1 of Gammaproteobacteria bacterium. Taxonomy (GTDB): domain Bacteria; phylum Pseudomonadota; class Gammaproteobacteria; order Francisellales; family CACEW01; genus JAQSYQ01. The sequence continues at coordinate 9,554 of JAUSAW010000016.1, read as the reverse complement.
CCGTTTGCAGTCACGACCACTTTTTCGAGTGGCTCGCGGTCAAGCGTGAGTTTTCCATTGATGAGTTGAATAGTTGCGAGCGCTTTCTGCAATATGAGTGAACTATCTGCAGCTGCAATTGCAAACTCGGGATGCGATGTGCTTGCCCCTTTATTTATTGTAGGCTGACTAGCCAGATGTTTAACGCTGGTCCATGTGTGAGCACCCCCCTCTTTATCCAGCGCGAGCGGCGTGTCCGAGGCGACACGGATAGAACGGATGTCGCCTAGCCCGGTAATCTGAGTCGGAAGGGGAATGTAAGCATTTCCCCATGTCCAGACATGCCCGTCAGGCATAAGTGCGAGCGAATAACGACTGCCTGCGGCAATAGCCATGCTGCCCGACAAATGCTGAGCCTGTTGAGGCGTGGTTGTCATTTCAAATGCGCCGACTTTGCCATTCCCGATCTGTCCCATGGTGTTTGATCCCCATGCCCATATCGTGCCGTTCTGTACCAGTGCCAGACTGTGGTAGCTGCCGCAGGCAATGGCAACGACGGGGGGGAGTGACATGTGTATGGGCTTCGTGGCCGGCGCTGTGTTGCCTGTACCAAGCTGGCCTGTGCTGTTGTCTCCCCATGCCCAGACATTGCCGGTGCGTGAGAGTGCAAGAAAATGAGCGGTGCCAGAGCAGATAGACTGAATGCTGTCCGGGATGTTCAGGCGTCGCGGCAGTGGGTGCTGGCCTTGAATCCAAACAGATCCGTCCAGTTCGGACAGAATGACCCGATCCGAAGCGGTGCTGCCTGAAGCGGCAAAAACACTGGGTATGGAAAAAATTGCACAAACAAAATACGAGGAAAGACGCCGGGTAAATGCTTTGTTTTGGGCTGTGCTCGATGTCATAAAATATTAATGTTATTAGTGGATATAGGGCTTGCACGCCAATATGTTTGTGCGTTATTCTAACCCCAAATATTGCTACAATAACGATTTTGTCTGTTCAGACGCTCTTGCGGGGTGTTTGCAGTCTTCAGTTAACGTGAAGTTCAAGGGGAGAGATAATGGGAAAGCACCAAAAAATAAACGGGCTGGCCGTGTTGATTGCACTTACGCCGTTGGTAGCCGTTGCAGCTCCGGCTGCCAATCCTGATGGCGGGCTATTGATACAAATATTTAATGCCCCAAGTCTTCCCAAACCGGAAAAAAAGGCACCTGATCTGGATGTTCAGCAGGAGGCTCGCCCCGCATTCAAAGCTCCCGAAGGCTTTAAGGTTAAAGTTAAGAGTTTCCGTATTACCAATGCAAGCGCTTATCCTGAGGCGACACTTCTCCCGTTGCTTTCAGGTTTTGTTGGTCAGGATCTCAGTATGGTCGATCTTGATGAGGCTGCGGCGCGCATCAGCAAGTACTACCGCATGCATGGCTATTTCGTTGCACGCGCCTATATGCCGGCACAGGAAATAAAGGATGGTGTTGTAGAAATCTCGATTCTCGAAGGAAAGATCGACGGTGTCGATGTAAAGGTCAATGGTAATTCCACACGGTTGTCTCAGAATGTTGCCAAAACCACAGTAGAATCCTCGGCGAAGATCGGTGCGGTTGTTCAGGATAAGACTCTTGAAAGAGGGCTTCTGCTGCTGAATGATCTTCCTGGTGTGGATGTCAAATCTACTCTTGTGCCGGGCGCGACGTCTGGAACATCCCGGTTGATGGTTGAGGCGCATGAAGGAACGCTGGTAACGGGTAGTCTTGATGCGGATAATTTTGGTAATAAGTTCACCGGTGATTTCAGGGCAGGCGCAACGGTCAATATCAATGACCCATCAGGTCGTGGTGATCTGATTTCTCTGCGTGGTATGACGGCGGGTTCCGGCTTGAATTACGGCAGAGTGTCCTACATGTCACCTGTAGGAAGCGACGGGCTTAAGCTCGGGGCTGCCTATTCACAGATGACTTATAAGCTTGGTGATGCCTATACGCCGTTGAATGCAAAAGGCGATGCCAAAGTAGCAAGTTTGTATGCGCTTTACCCCTTTGTGCGCACGCGTGATTACAGCCTCTATGGCAATGCGGGTCTGGATGTTAAAGCGTTGACGGATAAATCCCTTGGATTTGTAACCAACGACAAAAAAATTAATGTTCTCTCGGCCGGTGTGAATGGCAACGGTCGTGATAACTATCTTTCAGGCGGATTGAGTGCGTTCGCCGGAACACTTTCGGCGGGGAATCTCTCGGGTGTGCTCAGTGAGGATCAGTTGCTGCCGGCATTTGCACTGAGCCGCGGCTCTTACGCTAAACTCAATTACAGTGCGTCAACGTTACGCCGCGTGAACGATCAGACATCCTTGTTTCTTTCAGTGGTGGGGCAGTATGCATCCAAGAACCTGGATTCATCCGAGAAACTTATTCTTGGTGGTTCATCGGGTATACGAGCATATCCTCAGGGCGAGGCCGCAGGCGACATCGGTACGATAGTGAATCTTGAGGCGCGCTACAATTTCCCGGAGCGTTACGCATCCGGCGATGTTCAGCTGGTTGGGTTTATTGACGCAGGTCAGATAACGTTGCACAGCAAAATGTGGACAACCACCATTTCGACGCCCACAACCCCCTATTTACGCAATACCTATATGCTTTCCGGTGCAGGTTTTGGTGTAAATTTCACCAAGCAAGATGACTACATGATTTACTTGACGAGCGCCTGGAAAGTGGGAAGTAATCCCGCTGCAGACGCATCGGGTGCTGACAGCAGTGGCAGTACCAGCAGGATTCGTGTCTGGCTGCAGGGAATAAAGTGGTTCTGATTTTCGCGCTGCAACGCCTGTAGAGGTGTTGCAATAATCAAGTAATAATTGCATGCCTGTCCCGGCTTTGAGCCGGGCGATAAATAAAACTTTAGTGGGGAGAATAACCGTGGAAGCAAAGAATACGATTGGCGCGAAAAGCAACAAGACTACAGTTCAGACAGTCAAACTTTCAGGTGGCAGGACGCTCACCTACACTTTCAGACCGCGCCGCACCTGGAGTGCTCTGCTGGGTCTTCTGCTTGCGTCTTTCACGGGTTCAGCTTTCGCATTGGCTACGGATGCGCTTCCTACAGGGGGTGCGATCACTTCAGGTGCCGCGACCATCAGCCAGAATGGCAGCGCCATGCAGGTCAATCAGGCCAGCAGCAATCTGATCGTCAACTGGAATACGTTTAACGTTGGCGCAGCCGCTTCGGTTAATTTCGCCCAGCCTTCTGTCAGTTCAGTTGCGCTGAACCGTGTAGTGACTAGCGATGCTTCGCAGATTTTCGGTTCGCTGACTTCCAACGGTAAAGTCTTCCTGATCAACCCTAACGGCGTGCTGTTCGGCAGCGGCGCGAGAGTTGACGTGGGTGGTTTAGTGGCTTCCACGATGAATGTCTCCGATACTGATTTCCTCGCGGGCAAATATACTTTTTCAGGGAATGGTGCGGGTTCGGTAGTCAACCTGGGTAGCATCAGGGCAGCCGACGGCGGGTATGTGGCCTTGCTCGGCGCACAGGTATCGAACGAAGGCGTGATCGCCGCAAAAATGGGCTCAGTCGCTTTGGGTGCCGGCAATGCTGCGACGCTGGATGTGCGCGGCGACGGCCTGATCTCTCTGGCTGTCAGCCAGGGTGCGGTCAATGCACTGGCAGCCAACAGCGGCTTGATCCAGGCGGATGGCGGCGTGGTTTACATGAGCGCCAAAAATGCCGGCGATCTGGCAGCGACCGTTGTTAATAACTCCGGCATCATTGAAGCGCGTTCACTTGTACAACGCGACGGCAAGATAATGCTGTTAGCGGCTGGGAATAATGCAACAGTTGAAACAACGGGTACGTTAAACACAATGGCCGCTGAAGCAGGGGCTGGCAATGGTAGTGCTGAAATCAGCGGCCCAAATTTTATAGTTCAAGGGTTGGGCGATGGAAGAATTCGTTCCGGTAATCTGCTGATTGACCCTGCTACAATCACAATTCTTGGTGGAGCTGGTGTTGATACCGCAAATACGCTGTACGAAGAAAGTATACAAAGCTACCTTAACTTGACAGGTAATTTGGCAGTTGTTGCTGACAGTCTTATATCCGTTGCGCTTGTAGGGTCAGCAGACAGTGTAATCAATTGGAATAGCGCAAATAGTCTGACGCTTCAGTTGACAGACTCAGCGCTAAACGGTGGTGTGACTACTGGTGTAATTTCGTTCTCCAATAATGCCTACGGCATCACAAATTTGGGTACCGGCGGAATAACGCTTGATGCATCACTGCAAGCCGGCGGTGCGATCCAGAACCTAGGTAAGCTGACAACAACGGGTGGTACTGTAACGCTATTGGCGGGTGCCGGAATTGATATTGCTAATAACATTACGACCGGTGGTGGCTCACTTACAGCTACAGCAACTTCTGGTGCAATCAATCAGACGGCTGGTGCAATAAGCACTGGCATGGGTAGCGTCAGTTTGACAGCGGGTGCTGCAATTTCTACTAATGCAGGCAGCACGATTAGCGGACAGGGAGTTACTCTGTCTGCCGGAGCGGGAAATACATTAACAATTGGTGGTGGTGTTACTTCAACCGGTACTGTGAGTCTTTCTACTTCCGGTCAGATAGCTTTGAATGCCGCAGTTTCGGCATCGGGTCAGACGGTCAACGTTAATAATATGGCGAGTTTTAGTGTCGCTGGCGGTTCAATTAACACCGGAGTTGGAACCGGTATTATCAATATTCTCCCAGGTGCAGGCTCGTCAATTGGTATAGGTGGTCCAACTGGCGTCTTTACAAGTAATATTGCCAACTCTGATCTAGCGGCTATGACAACTGCTACGATCAATATCGGGGATGTTAATCATACGGCCAATATTGCTGTTGGAACCTTTAGTACAGGTGCTGCCAATCTGAACATCATTAACGGCACTGCAGGTACTATTGCTCAAAGCGGCGGCACCGGCATCACCATTGCTGGGGCAGGAAATGTTTCTCTGGTTGCCGGTGGTGGAGTTGGCGCATCAGGTACGCCCGTTCTTTTTAACAGAGCCAGCACCGGCAACATGACCGCTAATACATCAAGCGGTACCGGCAATATCTATCTGGGCGTCAATGCGGGCAATATTGCAACTGCCAACGTGACGATGACAACAACTGCCGCCAGTGCGCAAGTTGTCAGTCTGAGCAATAGCGTTGGAACCATTACGGTCGATAGCCTTGTTGATAACAATGACACCATGACCCTGGCGACCACAGCGTCTAACCAGGGCATTACGATCAGTAGCGCAATGGGCGCTACGACAAATCTTGGCTCGCTGACAGTTAACTCTGCAGGCAATCTTGCTGTTAATGCAAATGTCACTGCGACCGGCGCGGTAGCTCTGACTGCGACAGATGGCGCGGCCAGCCCGACCTTGAATCAAAGCGCTGGAACAATTTCCGGCAGTACGGTAGCTGCGACCTCCAAGGGCGCGATGACGCTTCTGAATGTCACCGGCACGAACGGTGTGACCGCATCGGTAACCGGTGCCAATACCCTGTTCACGCATAGCGCGCTAGGGACAATTTCGTCCACGAATTCTGCGATTTCCATCACTGCCGACAACATGAGTCTTGGCGGCACGGCGATCAGCGCGGGCAACGGCGCAGTGAACCTTGCAGCTACTTCAGCCGGGACAGCGATTCAAATCGGTACTACGGCAGCTGACGGAATCAATACACTGGGCCTGACTGACGCTGAGCTGAACACGATCAACACGACAGGCATCATCACTGTGGGTGCAGGTACCAATACCGGCGGAATTGCCGTTGTTGGCGCAGGCGCTAACGTTGGCACCAAAAATCTGACCCTGACCACCGGCGGCGCGATTACTGAGACGGCAGGTACGCTGACTACATCAGGCAGCCTGGCATTCAACGCGGCAACCGGCATCGGTTCGGCAGGCGCAATGCTGACTTCCGCGCCTAACGTTACATTTACCAATAGCACTTCAGGTAATGTGCAGATTGCCGACTCTTCTGCTGCGACGACGACTTTTAGCGGCAGCAACGCTGGCGCTACCACCACGATCTCCAAATCTGGTGGCAGCCTCAATGTTGGTGCCTCAGGTATTAGCGCAGCAACTACGGTTAACCTTGATGCGACCGGCGGGCAAGCCATCACCGACACCACTGGCGGCATAGTAACCGGTGCAACCGTTAATTTGGGTGTAACAGGCGCAACTGCCATTGGAACGGGTACGGCAAGTGGATCGGTTGTTAAAACTGCGGCTGCTAACCTCGACGTACGTTCAAGCGCAGGTGCAATTTATGTTTCCAATACCGGCGCGCTCTCCAATACTAATGTAGTCGCGACGGGTGGATTGGTTGACGTGCAGAACACGGGCGCATTGACGACCGGTACGGGCAACATTACATCGAACAACAATACGGTGTCGGTTGTTGCGGGCGGTCTGGTAACAGTGACCGCAGCGACGGCCATCGGTCTGAATACAGGCACGACCACCAGCGTCACGGGCTTGAGCGTGACCAACGCGGGTACGATTATCGCCAACGGCGCAGTCACGGTGAATGCCGGAACAGGCACGCTGGCCAGCAATACAGCAGGCAGTCTCATCAGCAACAACGGTTCAGCAGGCGCAGTTAACCTGACCGGCGACACGATGGCGCTGGCTGCAGGTACGGTTACCGGCGGAACAGGTGACGTGACGCTCCAATCGTCAACGGCGGGAGATGCCATCAACCTGGGCTCTGCTACTGATGCAGCAGCCAACACGCTTGAACTCAGCAGCGCTGAAATCGCCACCATCACCAGTCAATGGATCAATATCGGTTCTGGCACTGCGGGTGCAGTCGTTATTTCTGATGCTATTGCAGCAGGCGGTAAAAATCTGCACTTGAGTACAGGCGCTGGTATTACCCAAAGTGGCGTCGGTGCGATCACTAGCAGCAGTCTGGGTATCCATGCGGCAGGCACGGTTAACCTCTCAACCAACAACAATACGGTAGTTTCATTGGGTGCCGCTGTCACAGGTGCCGGCAACACCTTCAGCTTCAAAGATAGCGATGCACTCAATATCGGAAACGAGGCTGGCGCACTCGGTATTTCAACAGTGGGTGGCGCAATCACCGTAACGTCTGTTGGTGCCATGACCGTTAGTGACCCGATTAACGCCGGCGGTGCCGCAAGCACCGTCAGTCTGACTGGTCTGGCTGTTACAAATAACAGCACAGTTACCGGCCCAGGCGGTATCACGATTGATGCCGGAACCGGCGCTTATACGCAGGGCGCAGCAGCTATTCTGACCAACGGCGGCGGGGCAGCAGTTACAGGAATTTCGATCACAGCCAACGACTGGGTGCTGGGCGGTGCAGCGGCTAGTATCAATGCGGGAGCTGGTACGGCTACTCTTGCTAGGAGTGCAGCGGGTACGACTACGCTTGGTGTAGGCGGCCAGTTACTCACTGCAGAGTTGGCAACCATTACAGCGAACACTCTTGTTATTAGCGGTCCGACTACAACTGTAATTGACACAGTGGGCGCCGTAACCTTTGCGGCCTCTACTCCTAATGTCACGCTGCAGGCCAATGGCGTTGGTGGCAGCATCACCAATACGGGTGCTGCGGCAGCAGTGATGACTACTGGTGCAGTCAATCTCACCATGCTGGCTGATGTGGGTATCGGTTCGGCGGGCGGCGTTAATGCGATGCAAGTGGCACCTACAACCGGCACCATTGCGGCAACCAACGTTTCCAGCAACAATCTCAATATCAATGTCACTGGTAACTTTACCGTCGGTGGCGGCAGTATTGCGCAAAATGCACTGGTAGGTAATCTTGGTCTTTCCGCAACCGGCCATATCATCATTGATGGCAATGTTGATCTGGCCAATGCTGGCGTAATCACGCTGAATGCGGGCGGTGCGGTCTTTACCATCACTGAAGGTGCTACCGGCGGAACATTGAGGACAGGTGCAGCGCTTGACGGACTGACCGGTAGTGTTGTGCTCGGATCTACCGCAACTGCATCCATTGGTACAGGCCCCGGTCTCAAACCAATCCTGACTAAAACATCTGCTTTGACCGTTAATTCTGCTGCGGGCGATGTCTACGTCAGCAACACCGGCGCGCTGAGCATCGCGGGTGTAAGTCAGGCAACTGCGGGCAATCTGTCCGTCACTTCCAGCGGTTTGCTGACAGTTGGCAACACCGTCACCGTCACCGGTGCGGCAAGTACGCTGGCGCTGACCGGTCTGGGTATCACCAATAATTCGACCATTACCGGCACGGCAGGCGGCATCACGCTCGACGCTGGTGCTGGCACGCTGATCAATGCCGTCACCAAGATCATCACCAATGGCGGCACAGCAGGTGCGATCACCCTGATTGGCGACAACATGACGCTGGCAGGCACGATTACCGGCGGTTCTGGACTGGTTACATTGGCAGCCAAGACAGCAAATACTGTGATCAATGTAGGCGTTGGCGCAACGGACGTTGCGGGCGCTTCAGCGACTCTGGGCATCGCACAAACAGAAATCGACACCATCACCACCACAGGTGGCATCACCATCGGTTCAACCGCTAACACCGGGGGTATCAACGTGCTGATTGGCAATGCCAATCTGGCGGGTTCTACTGCAACGATCAGTGGTGCATCCAACTTGGTTACTGGCGGCAACGTTGCGATTACCGGCACTTTGACAGCTCCGGTTGCGGTCTTGACCTTGACGGCGAACGGTGCGGGTGACGCAACCGGATCCGTCACTGGAGCTGGCATTATCAGCGGTGCGAATTCCATGACCGTGAACGCGGGTGGTGGCATCAACCTCTCGGGCGACAACGCAGTCACCGGCACCGTAGCGCTGAACAACACCCGCTCGACAGCCAATGCTACCGGCGACGTGACCTATGTCAGCAGCACCGGCGTAACCGGCGTGACAATCACTGGCAGCAGCGACAACACTGCCGCCCACAGTTTCACAGTGACGGAAAAGGGTAGCGCTGGCATCACAGTAGGCGCGGCGGGCATCAACACCGCGGCCGGTAATGGCGCCGTCACGCTTCAGGCAGACGCGTTGGCCGTTGCGAACGCCATCAACGCCGGTGCCGGCAATGTTTATCTGCTGCCCTTTACTGCTGGCAACGCTGTATCTATTGGCGGCGTGGCTGGCTTTGATCTAACGCAGACCGAACTGACCAACATCACTGCCGGTCGTACTTTTGTAGGTCGGGATGTCACACCAACAACGACAGCAGGTGCCGTAACTATTGCTACAGGCGGAGCTGATGTCAATATCGGTTCGCGCAACCTGACTGTGGCTGGCACCGGTATAACAGTTGGTGCCAACAGCCTGATCAGCAATAATGACATTACGCTGATCACTACGACGGGAAATATTGTCGGCGGAGTTGGCACCCTCCAGGCTGCGACGCTCACGCTGAACGCAGCAGGCGGCGTGGGTGTTGGTACGGCAGTCAACACCGCCACCAGCGGCATCATGACGCTGACCACCAATGGTGCAGCCGCAGCCGGCAACATCACGGTGGTTGAAGCCAACGCGCTCAACAGCAACCGCGTC
>JAUSAW010000003.1 GCA_030652335.1 Gammaproteobacteria bacterium | reverse complement strand
GTGAGTATTTTATCCACTATTTTGTTTATTTATTGTATTCTTATTTTATTCATATATCTACTGTTTATTTTTGCTAGACATTCTCCAACCCTTGTAGTGTCTAATAGTGTGTATTTCTCTGATAGTACATTCCATTATTCCATCACCTTATCAGAGCGATGCTCTAGCACAAAATAAATTATTACATATATGAACATTTTATTTACATAAATTATACATATTTTAAAGTAGTATTTTACTGTTTTATTAGAAGTCAAAAATTACTTACTAATAATTCATAATTACTGGAATACAAAGACATCTATATTTTATTATATTATTACAATCAATTTTATTATTCAATACAATAAGTTATTAGTAAAAATCAACGATTTACATACTACATCTCTTATTTATTAGTTTAGTTTAGAATTTAATAATATACATTTTATAAAATATTTATTCTTATAATTACCAAGTAATAACTATACTACTATTATCATATATATATATAACAATCTTTGTTTGCATATACTGTAAGCAATTATTATTATTATTCAGAACTAATTATATATTATTAAACTATAGTATATAGCTGGTCATCTGTCAAGTATAACCATATTATATTATCTAATAGGTTCTACAAAAATTACAAATCAAAAGTATAGTATCTGATAAATTTACTATATTATCATTATTATTTAGTATTTCTTGGAGATCATTTTTCCAGTAAACTAATAATTATTTTACCAATATTATTTTATTATTACTTAATCTAATAGTACATTGGTCTGCTACTATAAGTGGAATTATATAGCTCATTATATATTATACACATTAGTAGTTCAAATATTAGTATATAGTATTACCATACATATACTTACATTACTTAACTGAATTAGCATTTGTTATTAATTCTGGTGATAAATTCGTAGATATTATTGTACCAACTCGTTGTGCAGTCGTATCCTGTTGATCCTTATACATTAGATATAAACATTTAGTTTTATTTAGTGTGTATCAACAACAAACAAGTACATATATATATATATATATACATATATTTACAAATACTAATTACTATATCTAGTTTACGGTTATTACAGTATTATTTACCAAATAATTGGTGTTACTACTATCGTATTAGCTGTATCTGGTCCTGATTCTTCTGCCTGGTAAATTGCATGGTCAATTACAAGTCAAAAGTCTACAGAAAGTTAGGTATAACCAAGCGTACATATAAGCACAAACGGTTTGTACCACGAAAACGAAACACTTCTAATTATACTGCTAACTTTACAGCTGATAATTTCAATCCCAATCGAAATCATAGTCGTGCTAGTAGAGAAAGGATACTTAGATTACCTTCAGCTACTCCTCCTCCAATTAAAAGTCCACCTGTTAGTTGGAGCACAAGAAGGCGAACACACATTACTGGTAAGCCATTAGTAGTTAGTGGTTAACTGAAATTAAATAATACAATTATATACCTATAGTATGCCACCAAAGTCTGGTAAAAAGAAAGACACAGACAGAATGGATACAGATTACAAAGGTAAAGGTAGTGGAGAGGCTAGTCCTACCAATCTACCACCTCTAGATGAAACAGGTAAAGGTACTGATCCTGCTGGTGTTATACCAACGGCTGGTACTAGTGTCGATGTTGATGCCATAGCCAAATTAACACAATTAGTGATGTCGTTACAATCACAAATACAAACATTAACTGCTGCATCTACTGGTAACCAACCAGTAAAATCAGAAATTATTGTAGAACCAAAGGTACTTTGCAAAGTAGAATCAAGTGAAAAACAATCTTCTATGAATGTTGCAAGTCCTGGTGCTTCTCCTGGTAATACCAATACAGGTGCTGGTGAATCCAGCATACCATTGGTATACGACCCAACTACACAACCACAGAATAGGGGTGTAGATCAAAATTATAACATCAGTAATACAATTACAAAATTAACTGGTGATAACAACAATATGATAGAATTACAATCAGGTGGTACTATTACTCACACTGGTGCTATCATGTTTAATGGTAAAAAGGTTAGACCTATGGCAACAAAAGAAGTAGATATGAGAGTCATAGCTAATAGTGCTGGTGTACAGATTATCACTATGACTAGTAAGGATGATAGAACTTTACTTAGCTCAATCATTACTTCAGTTGGTTTAACTTGGCCACATACTTCTACCATTGATAGTAGTAGTATAACATTACCTGTGTTTGATAACAGTCAAGCACATAACACAACTGCATTTGTACAATGGCAACAAGCTATTATTGATGAATGTAAACGTTTAGGACTACAAGATATTTTACTTAAACCATTAGATTATTTAACTAATGAAATTATCTGTTCTAACTTTCGTACTGAAGATGGTAGTGTAAAACGCACTGATGCAATTAAAGCTGCTATAGTTAGAGCTATTTACGATCTAGCCAAACAGTTATTCTTCCTGTTAAAAGGTGTGTTAGTTAAAGAACCGTATATACTATCGTCTATTTTAACTGATACAAAAATACATGAATTTGATAAACCTACATTATTACTTGAAGGTAATGTCAATTATTTATGGCGCTGTTTAGATGAAAATTATTGTCGAATTACAGCTAGTGCTATTGAAGATGCTAATAGGGCCTTCGATGTCATTGTATACGGTAACGGTAAACAAAAACATGTTACCTGTGCTGCTACAAACAACTTAATTATGGATATATTCAATGCTAATAGGCATTTGTCTTATGTCGATAAACCTCGATCAGACAGTGCATTATCAAGCTTACTAATGAACAGATTACCACAAGAATTATGGAATCTGGTAACGTCTGTAACCGTGAATACTGAGAAAACTAAATCGTATTCAGAATTGTGTAAACTGATTACAGAACATAGTCGTACTATTGAAGAACGTCGTACTTTGTATCAAGAACGTAATAACCTACATCATGTTGCTATTACACCTAGTGCACAAACTGATGCTGGTAAACATGCTGTTACTAATGGTAGTAACCAGAAAGGCAAGCAGGTGAATACACAAGCTGCTGCTGGTATCGGTAAAAAGAAATGTAACAAATGTGGACAGACCACACACAATACAGATCAACATTATGACTGTAATCGTTGTCATGGTTCACATCATCCTAAGTTTTGCCCATTAGATAAAAAACAGGTTAATACTGTAGCCACTGCTGAAGGTCAATCTGCTCAATCAAGAGCTACTCCTGGTGCCGTACAACAGTTTAGCACAGCTGGTACCAAGTACTATGCATGTAATGTAAGTGTGACCGGTGAAGGTGAAACAATGGTTATCAATTATACTGCTGGTAACATATCGTTCAATACGTTTAGACAATGCGTTATGGATACTGGTGGTGCTGCTCATATTGCTTGTAATGAAGTATATCTATTTAACATTAAAACATTAGATCATCCGGTATATGTAACATTACCAGATGGTAAAGACATTAAAGTGTATAAGTATGGTTCAATGATGATTACTGCACATTTAGTTCTAAATCGTGTGTTATTAGTACCATCCTTTCGTGTCAACATTATTTCTATTGCTTTATTAGCTGATAGAGGCATCCATACCTCTTTCAACAAGAAATCTTGTCAACTTCGTTTAGTGAATGCTGATAAAACCTTAGGTACTATACTGGCTACTATTGAACGAAATGAAGGTAATATTTACGTACTATCATTACCAACAAAACCATATGATCACAATGCATTACAACGTGAATTAGAAAAAGCAAAGGCAGACAAACAATTGAATGCTGCTCAACTTGCTACTAAACCTAAAGGTGCAACCTATGCTGATAGTAAAGGAAAGATTGGTAAAAAGCCAACTACTGTTGCTGTTAGAGGTCCAGTACCAAACATAGATGCTGGTAGTAAAACAGGTCCTGGAGGTCCAACCAGTAATAAAGCTACTACGTCTACTTCTAGTACTACTACTACTGCTGTTAATTCTATTACTGTCAACAGTCTACAAACAAATACTGGTGATTCTGATTCCGATTCGGAATGAGGATTGCAGGTAGAAAGTGAAACGTCTACCGCCCCTACTGCTATTTTACTTGCTAGCACTACAACTACTGCTGGTACCACTCTTAGTTATGCTGATAAACTACACCAAATGTTTGGTCATGCTAGTTATAATGCATTACATCGTTTAATTAAGACTGGGGCAGTTGAAGGGCTATCTACTGGTACACCTAAGCATCTTCATGCTGTTGGTGGTATTAACTGCACTGCATGCTCGTTAGCTAAAACTACTAAAGCACGTACTGCACGTACTATACCAGAGAATTATTTACCAACACTTCCATTAGAACGTCTAGATTATGATCTTATTGGTCCTATAAAGATTGGTTCTAAGTCGTGTGTTAACTCATATATATTAGTCATTATGGATGTATATACTAGGTATACGTGGTTATACTTACTAACTGCTAAAAGCGAAGCTACTACCTGGATCATTTATCATCTAAAACTATTGGAAAAGAAATTTCCTCAATTTAAAGTTAAGAAATTAAAAAGTGATGGTGGGTCAGAGTTCCAAAACAAAGTTATGTTTGATTACACTATGGAACATGGTATTGAATGTATATATTCCCCACCACACACTGCACATCGAAATAGTTTGATTGAACGTAAGAATCGTCAACTATTAGAGACGCTTAAAACATTGCTTATTGCTGCTGGTTTACCACCTATATTCTGGGAATACGCTGCAGTATATGCAACATATATTATCAACAGATTAGTACGAAGAACTGGTCCTATTGGTCTAACTCCTTATGAATTATTGTTCAAGGTTAAACCAAAGATTAAACACATGCATGTGTTTGGTTCTGATTGTATTGTCTATTTACGCAAAGCAGAAAGAGACCACAAAATGGCCGCTGCTGCAATGAAAGCAATTTACATTGGTTGGTATGATGCATATCAAACTCATATGGTCTATTCACCTGAGACTACTAATATCTTTGGTACACATCATGTATGGATTATGGATGGTTCCTTTACTACTCCTATTAATGTGAAAGTCAAAGGCTATAATAACTCTAATTATGACTTGTTAGCTACAAAAGATATTACAATTGATGGTTTATATGATTACAAATTGCTATATAATACTATACCAATACGTAAGGTCATAAACAATGATCGTACTGGTACTGAATCTGAACCTACTATGGTAACAGGTACTTTATACACTGATCTAATAGAATTTGGTGCTATTGGTACTACTGGTATTACGAATAGTAAAGGTGTTGATGAATTAGATAATGGAGAAAGGGGTGTAGATGCAAAAGCACTAACACCAACTACTACTCCACATATTAATGAAAGCATCAATGACTCAGATGAAGAAAAAGTATCTGAAGCACCATTAACTAATATTGTTAAGCTGCCTAAAGGTTCTGTACAACAACGTGCTCTGGTACAACCTGCTTTGAATTCAATGGCTGGTAAACCAAACAAGCATGTAACATTTAAGCTACCACCACGTACCGTAAAACGTAAAGCTACTAATACAGTGCTGCATTTTACCACCACGAATGGTACAGGTATTACTATTGATTGTCAAAGTAATATCATAAATAAGCAACTGGTACACAAAGTATTTACTAATATAAACCAACAAAGAAAAAGGTATATGATCAGTAATATTACTACTAATACTGCTAGTGCTACTTCTACTGTTACTGGTCCTACCAAAAAGGTATACGAACCTAGAACAATGCGTGAAGCACAAAAATTACCTCAATGGCCAATGTGGAAAGAAGCTGCTCAGAAAGAAATTGATTCTCAGCTTGCCAATGGTGTTTGGATATTAGTACCAGCATCAAGCGTTCCCACTGGTTTGAAGCCTATTAAATGTCGATGGGTTTTTCAAGGTTAAACAAAATCCTGATGGTTCTATAGAAAAGTTTAAATGTCGAGTAGTGGTAAAAGGTTATGAACAAAAGGCTGGTATAGACTTTGTTAATACATATGCTCCTACACTACATCAAAAGTCACTTAAAATTATGATGGCTTTAGTTGCTATTTTAGATTTAGAACTATTACAAATTGATTATACTACTGCATTTTTAAA
>JAUSAW010000018.1 GCA_030652335.1 Gammaproteobacteria bacterium | reverse complement strand
TAAAAAGAAATATTGTCTGGCACGTCGTAAACTTCGTTAAAAAATTCTTCGGCGAAATCTTCTTCTGAGTCGTATTCGCCTCTATAATTTTCTTCTAAAGCTTTTATTGCATCATCGATTGTACCGTAATGCTCATAAGCTGCTGCGCCTAATTCGCCATGCTCAGCTATAAAATCAGCCAAAGCTTTTACAGTCTCAATTGAATCATATTCATCTATCCGAATTCCGCCGAATTCTTCATAATCATGTATCGCCCACTCTTCGGCATTAGGAATAGGGCTACTAGCAAGCACAGCTTTTAGTTCTCCGTATAGTGAGTCTATGTCTTGGTTTGCATCAATCCAGGCCCCGTGAAGGTGTCCACTGTTATAAGCCGCTAAACATGCCACATAAATTTTAGGTTCTAGATTATTGTTGCTCATCGTTTTTGCTCCGTTGTTAGTTAGTAATGCTGGGTTGCGCATGCAACCCGAACTAGGCAAGCGCCGATGAGCCAAGGGGTAGGCAGTCAAGATCATTTAAAGCCAAGGGGAATCACCCGGTCTGCACAAGCGCAGCGCGGAAGATTGGGGAGGTGGCTATAAATGCCGAAGGGTTAGTCTTGACAGCCTGGGGGAGTGGAACTCCCTTGTTTTAAAGTTCTTAGAGTTAAAAAAAATTTGTTATTATTTGACAGGTAATTTTTTGTTTTGTTTGAAGCTTTAGTGCTAAATTGCTACTAGTAAAAAGTAAAGAGCTATACTTTATTTTCAATGTGAAATATCACGGACTAAACTTAAGGCTAGTTAGTTTCCAATCAAATTTGGTAGAAAATCCTCAACTTATCCTATATATTGTCACGATATAATTTCAACACATTCAAGCAGTCCATTCTTCTATTACTTAATGGGTAAAATGTCAGGCAATAAATTCTGTTCTTGCTCAGAAAATAAAAAAGGCTTATTTTAGACGCAAGTTCAAATTGAGTAAGCTATTTCTATGAGTAAAAAACTGTCAGCACCAGCAATCCATGCGCTTGAAGAGGCCCTCTATAAGGCATACTGGTACAAAGATGCCTTGAAAAGATTTTTAATCCATGCTGGGGTTCAACACAGCATTATTAATCAATTGAATTGGCAGGATAAAAAACGCCAAATTGTTATTGATTTAATTAGTATATTAATTAATGAGAAAGATCAAATAGTGTTATTAACGCTTTGCTCTGAAGTTACTGAAATTAAAAGCTTTGCTCATTTGGAATGTTTGGAGGACGGGGCAAGAAAGTCTAAAGAGGCTAAAGCCGCCATAGAAGGCCTACAGAGCTTTGTTAAAAGTCATCAGACAATACAAGATATAGAAAAGCACTCTGCGGAAAACAAAACACGTGCTGCAGAGCGTTTACAGAAAACTAATGCTGTTAAGCAAAAGCTATGTGATTTGAATAGCCAATATATGCAGCTTTTGTCCTTAACGCCACAGAAAAAAGGGTTTAAATTAGAGCCTTTAATGTATGATATTTTCAACCTATTTGACCTTGACCCTAAAGCATCTTTTAAAATAGCAGGTGAACAAATAGATGGGGCATTTTATTTTGAAAACACCCATTTTATCTTTGAGGCAAAATGGCAAAATGAGCTTACTAGCAGGGGTGATTTAGACGTATTCTCAGCAAAGATTAAACGAAAGCTGGACAACACCCTTGGCTTGTTTCTCTCTATGAATGGCTATATTGAAGAAGCTATAAATTTACACTCTGGGAATCGCCCTGTAATGATTCTAATAGACGGGGGTGATCTAATGGCAGTGTTAGAGGGGCGTATATCTTTAGACGATTTATTAAGGCGAAAAAAGAATTATGCAGCGCTGACAGGCCGAATTTATCTTCCCTTCAATGAGTTCTTAAAGTAATCTAAGCTAGCATGAGATCTTTGCAAATTCGCTGTAAACTCAGGTCTGGAACCCTGGCATCGTGTGTTAATGATGTTCGCACAAGATTTCTATTTGCACGAAGGTATTGAATTAACTCTTCTCCTCTCTTTGAAACACCATTCTGAGCTAAAAACCTTGAGATCCCCCAAACACCAAGTCGATCACTCCCCCCGCTATTGAACATATCAAGCTGTTGCAGGCTTCCTAGGCCATACTGAAGCAATGAAGACCAATTCATTGCCATTTCAGATACATTTTTTTCACCATGATGTTCTATAGCAAATTGACAAAGCTTAGCCATCAACTCTTGTAGTTGATAGCCGATTTGTTGGCATAGTAGCTCAAGGGCCTCATCGATGTGGATATTACAACCGATTGAGATTTCTTCATATGTTAAGCCTCCTATCCATCCATGGATAACTTTCAGCAGACAATTTTGTTCAGCATTTATCTCAATGCCTGATATTGCTATGAGCTGCATAACAATTTCATTTAACCATTGCTCGTTATTACAACTCCTTAAGGTTTGCCATAATGGATTTGCTAATAAGTTGGACGTGGAAATCATTGACAAAAATCTTGGCGAAGCGCCAATTTTTCGTAATATGCGCCAAGATTCATGTGGTACAGAGCTCTCTAGATTTTTAGCACGGAGAGTAAAAACTGTTTTTATACAATTTCTTAATTGGTCATTATCACAGTAACGATATGCTAACGTCCTTTCTATTGCTTCATTAATATGTAAACTAATCTGATCTTGAGGCGTATTAGCAGGGATTAAATCAATAAGAGTCAAATCTATTTTATCAATTAAGGATAAGACTCGGCCATGTTGTTTATCAAAAACTTCATTTTTCAGCTCTATATTTTCATTTAAGACAATTTTATTTAATTCATGAATTAAAGCATAAAGAGCCCCATGCGCAGGTTGCATGTCTTCGTCTAATAAAACCCTTTCTATGAGCGAGCGTTCTTTATCATTTACGACTATTACGCGCCCTCTGGTCTCTTTTCCAGCGCGCCCAACTCTACCAATAATATTCTTTATCTTTCTATTCTCTAAGCTTCGCAATCTAGTACCATCATGATGCCTGATGGTATGGATGATTAAGGTTCTGATCGGTAAATTAACCCCTTCAGCCAAGGTCGTGGTGCATATAAGGATAGTAATTAATTCATTTTGAATACCATTTTCAATTTCTCTGCGGATCTCTTGAGGCAGTCCCCCATGGTGAAACCCAATGCCATATTCAAGTATATTTACGAGAAGGTGATTTTTCCCCAACTGGAATGTCAGATACTCTATAAGCTCCCAATTACTTGCTGATAGTGGTAAATTATCTGCAACTTTTGTTCCTAAATTACATAGCTCTAATAGCTTACTTGCTAAACCGTGCACTCCGCGCGTGCCTTTGGTGGTAGTAAAAAGCGCAACAGGCCCATTCTTGCATGCTTTAAGTGCTGCTGCACAGGCTAAGGAAATGTACGAATTGCTGCCGCTTATAAGTTTTAAGCGATCAGTAGCAGAGTTCTTGTACTTGAAATCGTTCTGTGTAAGAAATTCTAACAATGAGTAACTACGGGGCGGCTCATAACTTGGGTTGAAATCTAATTGCCAAGTGGTGGTTGAGGGTCGCTGTGGTGATAAAAAAGCGTAATCTATTTCTACAGGTTTATAGTCTGATTTAGCTAGCTGACTGGGTTCACCACCAAGCCATTCATGAATTTCGTTTACATTTGGAAGAACCGCAGAAATAAATACAAATTTTCGCTTAGAATCTTCTACGCTCTTTAATCGGGTTAATAACAGCTCATATTGCAAGCCTCTACTGCTGTCATCAATTAAGTGACCCTCGTCACATATTATCGTCTGAAACTGTAACTCTAAATCTGACAAGAATTGGCGTAATCCGATGAATTTCTCGGGTGTAGCAATAAGGACATCTGCATTTTCAATGGTTGCCGTATCTGAGCGAGTCGGAATGTTTCCACCATAACTAGCCATCACATTAACGCCAGAAGTTTCTAGGCGTTTAGACATGCCGTCATGAATTTCAGCAGCTAATGCTCGAAACGGCACAAGGAATAATACACGTTTTTTTCTTGCTTTGACTTCATTATAAATTAAAATTTCACAAAGAGCTGTTTTGCCGGAAGAAGTTGGCATCTGTAAGCTATAAGTCTTATTATTATCACTTAAAATTCCTGCCTGAATAGCTGTCATTTGTGATGGGAATAGCTCCCAGATATTGAATACGTGTGAGTTTTTCAGAAATGGCTTCCAAAGCTCATATGTATAATTTGAGGCACTTTGTTTAAGTATATTCCAAACATTAAATTCTTTAAATCTCTCCAAGCAATGAATTGAGAATTTAGTTGCAATAAATAACCTAGGATTATCTCGCAATCCTTCTTTTTGTTTTATTTTTAAGTGGTCCTTAAGAATGCTAAAATCATTAGTGAATCCAGGCCCAAGTTGTTCTAGAAGAGCTTTAGATAAAGGATTGTTTTGATAAAGTTTGCGACTTAAAAAGCCAAAAAGGAATTGTTCTTCTTCTATAAAGGTATTAGGTGCTTTAATTTGATTGGTAAGAAATGTTGCAGTTGCTGGAAAGTCAGCCAAATAATAAAGAGCGGCGCTATAGAGCAGATTAAGCTGACTATCTACACCTTTCAAGTATTTCGATGCAGCGCTATAAGAGTAAATAGCAAGGGTCTTTGCGATAGCAGCTAATTCAACCTTCTGATCGGCTCCAGTATCTAAACGTAATACATCAAATACAGATGCCAACGAAGCAATATAAAGGTCATCACTTTTTTTGCAAATTTTATAATCAGTATATAATTTTTCTGACACCCCAAATTCAATAGCACTCTCCCATGATTCAATCTCAGCCATTGCGCTCTGAAGCTTGGCGTTCAAATTCTAGTCTCTGTGATTGCTCTATTGAATACCGTTTCATACAAATTCTTAAGGTCAGAGATTCCAAGCACAATAATTTCAAAATCATCATTACGCTCTGGGATTTTTAAAGTTCTTGTGATTTCCGCATCCAACAAATGGCGATCAATTATAGCTATTGCCTTAAACGTTTTAATATATTCAACGTCTAAATTTTCATGTGTAAAACGCTCAAGAAATTTAATATTGCTCTGAGTTTCCTCGTCAATAGCCTTCTCTCTTAGCCAGGCTAGCGTTCTGGCGAGCCTTGCCACCCTATCTTTTTCTGCACCTTCTATGGCGCATTGGATCGGGTCAAATGATGAATGTGTCGACTTTTGTTTGGTTTCAGCACACATAATGAAGTCACTTATTGATGCCTTATCATTATGTTCTTTGTAAAAAATTATTATATCAGAATGCGGGGCTGGTTTAAGTCTATCTTGCTTATAGCGCCACTTCTTAACGCCTACTGCCCCACTGTTTATTTCAGACATTAAAAAGAAAAAGGAAACAATTTCTCCAAAATCTCCAGACATAACACTACCGTGATTAGGAAATTTATTTTTAAGGATGTCAGTTAATGGTAAGCCAGTTTTTTCTAAAGATTGCTTAAGCTTTGGTTTTGTAATGTAGCAATCAGGCAGTTGTTTAGTTAAATAATTTTCAAGCAGCTTGGCTTTATTCCCATCAATAATATGGCAACGCATTGGTAGTGAATGCCCAGGCATTGAATATTCATCAAATAAGTTAGCAATATTTATATCGTCTATTAAGTGCATAATGTTAGCCAAATTTTCTTTAATACATTTTATATTAAATCTTGGGGGTTCTAACTTACTTCTTTAGTAAATCTTTTTCCACTTTTAATTTTAAGTTGTTAGCCCCTCCTCAATTAATGGGAAAGAGCCAGTTTTGTGTGGATGAACAAAGTGCCTCTGTTAATGGGGGCGTTAATAATATGGTTTTACATGGGATGGCTGCATACTAAGGCTTAAAATTATTGGTACCCATATGGTACCCAAAATTAAAATATTAAAGTTTTTATTGCGTACTTCCTTGCTAAAACTATTGATTTATATGGTGCCCTAGACAGGAGTCGAACCTGTGACCTGTCCCTTAGGAGGGGAGCCAGCCGTGCAGTACAAGCGAGGCGCTGAGGATCACAGAAACGGCTTTAAATGCTCGGAGTTCAATCTCGGCTGCCTGAGCAGTGTAGTTCTCTAGTTCATGCTTTTGGCGTTTAGCAAGCAATCATTTTTATACTTGAGCATACAAGCGTTAACTTGCGAGTATATTTCCTTAACTTTGATAAACATATAAGCGTTTGATTTATAATGAATATTTATAATTTTCCAATTGTATTTTTTCTTAAATACTATAGAATAAAAATTGTGCAATGGCAGGATGCTGCTGCATGAAGTAGGAGCTTAAAAATGGAGCCAAGACTCGTAAGGATGCGGGATGCCCCTAAGTATTTAGGTATGTGTAAAAATGTCTTTAATAAAGTAGTAAGACCATACATCCCTAATATTCAGGTGAGTAAGCAAGGCGTTGCTTTTGATCGACTTGACCTTGATCGATGGGTGGAGCAGAATAAAAGGCGCAATAGGTGTCCCATAAATGAAAGGAGAGCATTATGGGACGAAAACGTATGCCAGGACTCATCAAACGAAGAGGCACATGGCATGTTGATAAAAGGATCTTCGGAAGAAGAATTTATGAAAACACTGGATCTGATTCGCTCGAAGAGGCGGAAAAATACTTAGCCAGAAGAACGGAGCAATTGAGAGAGGCCAACGTATATGGTGTTCGGCCTTCTCGTAAATTTCGTGAAGCAGCTATTAGATATGTTCGCGAAAGCCAAGATTTAGCGAGTATTGATGATAATGAGCTACATCTTAAGCAGTTGTATAAGTTCATTGGCGAGTTAAATTTGGAGCAGATAAATCATTATTCGCTACAGCCATTTATAGAAGCGCGAAAAAAGCAAGGCCGTAAGGCCAAAACTATTAATCTTGCACTGGCAGTGGTAAGGCGAATACTTAATTTGGCAGCAACTGAATGGGTAGATGAGGCTAATCTTACATGGTTAGTCCAGGCACCAAAAATTAAGTTATTGCCAGTTAGGGATGCAAGGAAGCCACATCCTATCTCCTGGGAGCAGCAAGATAGGCTATTTAGTGCTTTGCATGATGGGCTGCGACAAATGTCTCTTTATAAAGTGAATACAGGGTGTCGTGAGCAAGAGGTTTGCCAATTAAAGTGGGAATGGGAAAGGAGGATACCGATGTTAAATACCAGTGTCTTTGTAATTCCAGCCTACGTTGAAAGGAATGGCAAGCTTGAGAGGCTCGTTAAAAATGGTAGGGATCGTATAGTTGTATTAAATAGTGCAGCTAAGGCGGTTATTGAGGACAGAAGGGGGGTGCATCCTGAATATGTCTTTACCTATAAAGGACATCCTGTTACTGCTATGAATAATACCTCATGGCAGAGAGCTAGGGGCAAAGTTGGGCTTGATGGAGTCCGAGTGCATGATCTTAAGCATACTTTCGGTAGCCGTTTAAGGGCTGCTGGAGTTAGTGATCGTGACCTTAAGGATTTATTAGGCCATAAATCGAGAGATATCACAGATCATTATTCTGCGCCTATGTTGCAAAATTTGATTGCAGCGGCAGAAAAGGCATGTGATAGATCGATTCAAGGCTCTGTTCTAGAAACGTTTGAAGGCTTTGTAAAAGGTAACGTGGTGAGTATGGCGGAAGTTAAGTTACGCCAAATTCACGCCAGGCCTGTTACAAATGAAAAAGAGATTGAGGCGGGATTGTCTGGAAGCCTTGATACATCTAGCTTAAAATGGCGCGCCCGGAGAGAGTCGAACTCCCGACCGCATGGTTCGTAGCCATGTACTCTATCCAGCTGAGCTACGGGCGCGCAGTATTGTCCTGCTTGGCGCCCAACGGAGAAGAAAGATGGCAGATCAAGCAAAACGATGCCGAATCTTATTGCGTTTAGGGCGCCCTGTCAAGCATTAATCGCGTATTGTTTTAAGCGCCAGCCTTTAGGTTGGCATAAGCCGCTACCAGCCACTTAATGCCGGTAGTTTTAAATTTAACCTGTACCCTAGCTTGGGGGCCTGTGCCTTCGTAATTGATGATCACACCCTCGCCGAACTTATCGTGGGCGACCATCTGGCCTACATGCCAGACTCCATCATCGCTTTTTAAGCCGGGCGCGGAGCTGATAAAGCGTCGTTCGTTGCCGCTTTGCAGGGAAACTGGGCTGGTGATGCTGGTTTTCATTCGCACTTCTTCCAGGCAGGTCTTAGGGATTTCCCGCAAGAAGCGCGATGGGGTATGCATTTTATTTTCACCATACAGTCGGCGGTATTCGGAATAGGTAATCACTAGGCGGCGCATAGCGCGAGTCATGCCCACATAGCAAAGCCTGCGTTCTTCCTCTAGGCGCTTATGGTCTTCCATGCTGGCACGAGCAGGAAATAGCTCGTCTTCCATGCCGGCGATAAATACTAGTGGGAATTCTAAGCCTTTGGAAGAATGTAAGGTCATTAACTGCACGCAGGTTTCATAGGCTTCAGCCTGGGCTTCGCCGGATTCTAATACGGCGTGAGCTAAGAAGGCCGATAGCGGGGTCATATTGTCGAGCTGTTCTGGGGCATACTGGCTGGCAGCTGTAACGAGTTCCGCTAAGTTTTCTAGGCGGCCTTCGTTTTTTTCATCGCGATCATTTTCATAAAGCTCAATTAAACCGCTGGCCTGTAGTACCTGCTCGAACTGTTCTTTAAGCGGTAAATCTTTAACGCTGGCGGCCATCGTTTCGATAAGATTGACGAATAGACCTAAGGCATTTGCCGCGCGTCCAGGCAATAAGTTTTGTTCCAGCATGATTTTAGAGGCTTGCCAGAGCGGGCACTGATTTTGTTTCGCCAGTTCGCGGATGCTATCTAAGGTTTTGTCACCAAGGCCGCGAGCAGGAACATTGACGATGCGTTCGAAAGCTGGGTCATCTTCTGGGGTGACTAATAAGCGCAAATAGGCCAGGGCTATTTTAATTTCGGCGCGTTCGAAGAATCGTAGGCCGCCATAGATCCGATAAGGCACTCCGGCATGAATAAGCGCTTCTTCTAATACCCTGGATTGAGCATTAGAGCGATAGAGTATGGCTATTTCGTCGCGTTTATAGTTTTGTTCAATGGCTTGCTGAATGCGCGATACGATAAACCGGGCTTCATCCAATTCATTAAATGCCGCATAAAGCAGAATGGGTGTACCAGCCTCGCCATCGGTCCACAATTCTTTGCCTAGGCGATCGGTATTATGACTGATAACGGCATTGGCCGCGGCTAGAATGGTTTTGGTGGAACGATAGTTTTGCTCGAGGCGGACAGTTTTTACATTCGGAAAGTCGTGTTGGAAGCGATGGATATTTTCAATTTGCGCACCACGCCAGCCATAAATAGACTGATCGTCATCACCTACCGCCATCATCACATTATTTTCATCGACCAGCATTTTAAGCCAGGCGTATTGGATGGTATTGGTATCCTGAAACTCATCGACCAGAATATGTTGAAAGCGCTGTCTATATTCTTTAAGCAGAGCGGGATTTTTATGCCATAAATCATAGGCGCGCAGTAATAATTCGGCGAAATCGATGACTTGATTTTGCGCGCAGAGTCTTTCATAGGCATCGTAAATTTTAACCTGCATGGCTTTATTGGGGTCTTGATAACCCGAGATTTGTCCAGGTCTTAAGCCTTGGTCTTTTTGATTGTTGATAAAGCGTTGAGATTCTTTAGGTGGCCATTGGGCTTCATCGATGTTTAAGCTTTTTAGTACCCGGCGAATTTGCCGGTATTGGTCATCGCTATCCAAAATCTGAAAAGTCTGTGGTAATCCAGCCTGTTCATAATGCATGCGTAGCAAGCGATGGGCGATGCCGTGAAAGGTGCCGATCCACATGCCTTGGGTCGAGCAATGAAATAAATCTTCGATCCTGGAACGCAATGCACCTGCGGCCTTATTGGTAAAGGTTACGGCTAACACTCGAAATGGCGAGATATTTTCGTGTTCGAATAGCCAAGCTAAGCGATGCACCAATACTCGGGTTTTGCCAGAGCCTGCGCCTGCTAAGACCAACATATGTTGATTGGGGGCGGTAACGGCTTCGGCTTGTTTGCTATTTAAGGAGGCGGTAATGGGGTTCAAGTTGCTATTCCAAATAAAACGATGAGCGGCCATTTTACATGAATTAGGGCCCATAATGAAGGATGTGCATGGAAGCTTGTTTAAAAATTAAAATCATTTAAATGATTACAAATAAATGATTTAACTATATGTTACAGCAATCATTGCCTGTATAATAACCTTAGTTAAGCAATAAATGGAGCAACATAATGCATGGACTATTTGATCAATCGGCTATTGATACCTTGGGCAATCTTTATAGGGCGATTTGTTATAGTACAAGTTGTTCGAATCCAGATTCTACCGGTTGTGAAGATGCATGGGTGGATATCCAAAATAAGGCTGGCCTATTGCTAACCAATGTTACTAATAATGCTACCACTTTTCTTAGTACATACTCCTGCCTGGAACGGTCTTGCGGAAGCAATCTAACCATTATAACGAATAACATAGATGCTCCAGCGGCATCGACTATCAGCTCAATTATGGGTGACTATCAAAATTCATGTGATATAAATAATGAATCAAGGATAGGGATGGTGGGTATTATTGCAGTTGCCGCAGTGGTAGGTGCAGCGGTGTATGGTTACAAAAAGTATTGTAGAGGCCCTCAGGCTGCTAAGGCAGAATCCGACGATTTAGCGACTCCTTTGCTTTCGGACGAGGCACCTAAGTCAGTAGTTGTGGAGCCTATCGTGCTGTCTGCTGGTCTTGATTCTACTACTCCTACGTGGAACCCAGGTGCACCTGGTATAGAGCTAACTAAAACCGTGGTTAATAATGATTATGAGGCGCCATCTGAGGTGGTTTCTGTCGAGATGCCTCCTGTCGTTCCAGTTAGAAGATTTTCTAATACTTTCTTAAATAATACTGATCATGAAGGTCGTGTAGCCATAGAGTTGGCTAAATCATCTATAGCTTAATCTGTAAAATCCAAGGCCCAGTTATGCTGGGCTTTTTTTTTTTGCTTTGAAATTGAGTTTTAAGATTTTCTTAAGCTTTATGCATTAAAATTAGGTTATTTAATGGAGGCGTGAAATGGCATATGGATTTACCTTGAGCCCAGAAGGGTATTTTAAACCAGGACAAGTGTGTTCTGGTATGTATGGCATGTATGGTGGGTTGCGTGTGAATATTGAACAAGTCCTAAATTTTTTTATAAAATCATACGATATGGACGAACTTGTGGAGCAATATAAGACCCATAAATTTATAGGTCTTGATTTAACAGAATTAGATTTAAGTATATCCGATATTAAAATCATCTTTGTGAAACTACGCGAAATTATGACGGAAATGTTAGAAATTTTAGCAAGTGATGGCTTGGATATTAAGGTCATGCTTAATATCGATCTAAGAGATAATATGTTTTCTTTGCCCGCTTCTACTCATAAATTAGCGCTCCAAGCTAGCCCTTATTCAATGAAGTTTGTTGGTGATAAAGATGAAGCGCTTTTAGCTGAACCGACAGTAAACGGTTTGCGATTGATCGTAGAAGAAGAAAAGGTTTTAAGGTCTAAGCCAAAAATTGTTTCTGCAGAAGCTTATGATTCACCAGAGGCTGATAGCGCTATGGCTATATGTTTCAGCGCTGTAAAAGCCATGGCGACAAAGGGTAGAGGGCTGACTATTAGTCTTCCCGATTCCCATATTAAAATAGGCTTTGAGCCTAGTTAGCTTGGGTCAGTTAATGCCTTAATAAATGCTATGCTGGTATAGGCTATGTTTTTAGTATATTGCCATCCTAAATTCTATGCTAAGATAGCCCGCTTAAGCGCCCGTAGCTCAGTTGGATAGAGTATCGGTTTCCGAAACCGGTGGTCACAGGTTCGACTCCTGTCGGGCGCGCCATTCATTAGGTTTATTTAGGGGCCTCTATAATGTCGGTCAATAATCTTACACTTGATACACATCCTGATCCGGTATCCAGCGTTCTTAAATGGCTCTTACTCATCACAGCCATCTTATGCTTTTCTCTGGTAACGTGGGGTGCCGTTAAAACCTATCAAATGGCGCCACCATTACCCCAGTCTTTTATAACACCAAGCGGTCAAACTCTAATGACCCAAGATGATATTGTCGACGGTAAGGCCGGATTTCAACAAGCCGATCTTATGGACTATGGCAGCTTATATGGAATGGGGTCTTATTTTGGAGAGGACTATACGGCAGAGTATTTAGTGGAGCTAGGCTCTCTTACCGAAAATACTATTGCCGAGCAACAGTTTGGTAAACCCTTCAAGCAGCTTCCTGATCAAGACCAATATCTTGCTCAGAAAATAATGCAACAATCGCTACAAAATATTAATCTTTCAACTACGACCACTACGCTAACGCCTGCAGTGTCGGCGGCTGTTATGCAACTTCAAACTGAAATTTCTCAGTCGCTGATGACCAACAATTTTCAGAAAGGCTGGACTAAAGCCTATAGCTTAAACCCCAAAACCGCATTGCAAACTGCCGATTTTCTCATTTATTCTTCCATTACCACGGTGGCGCATCGCCCTGGGCAAAACTTTAGTTATACGAATAATTGGCCGTATGAGCCTAGTGTAGGCAACACCCCAACAGCAGCCACCTTCTATTGGACATGGGTCTCCTACTGTTTTGTATTTTTTGGTTTTGGTGCGGTGCTCTATATTTACCATCGCTATCTGGGAGGGGAAGATAGTGCAGAAAAAACGCCTATATTTTTAAATTTTTCCCCTTTAACTTCAAGCCAAAGAAAAGTGGGTAAATATTTTTTAGCCGCTGTAGCGGTTTTATTATTGCAAATCTGTGCGGGCATTTTTATGGCCCACTATTATTATGAACGCAACAATTTCTATGGCCTGCATATCGATGCGTATTTACCCTTTAATTTCTTGCGCGATATTCATACGCAAACCCCGATTGTATGGATTGTACTTTCATGGATTAGTGCCGCTATTTTTCTTGCCCCTATCATTAGTGGCAAGGAAGCTAAGCATCAAGGTGTATTAATCGATATATTGTTTTGGGTAACGGCACTTGTGGTTATTGGAGCATTAGTAGGTGATTATCTTGGAATCATGGGTATTATTCAGCGATCATGGTTTTGGATTGGTAATCAAGGCTTATCGTATATTCAGTTAGGTCGACTATGGCAGATTGGCTTTTGTCTAGGCCTGTTCTTATGGAGCTATATTGTATTAAGAGGGATGTGGCCAAGCTTCGATCGTCTGAAGATTGCCAGTATCGAATTTTGGACGGGAAAAATACGCCTAGAGCATCTTTTTTGGGCGAGTACCTTCAACGTCGCCATATTATATTGTTTCGGAATGATACCCTTAACCGGTATCGAAAAGTCCTTTACCATAACGGACTTTTGGCGCTGGTGGGTGGTTCATCTATGGGTAGAGCAATCGTTTGAATTTTTTGCAGCGACCTCATCTGCTTATCTATTAATGGGAGTGGGTTTAGTCTCTCGACGATTGGCCGAGCGCACACTGTTATTTGAATCCATCCTTATCTTCTTAGGCGGTGTTATTGGGAGCGGTCATCATTGGTATTGGACAGGCGGCCCTAGTATGTGGGTCCCATTGGGTTCGATGTTCTCCTTTATTGAAATTTTACCTCTGGTTCTGCTTATCATCGATGCTATCGGGGAATATCAGCTTATTAAAAAGCAATCGGATTTCCCTTATAAAGTAGCCTACCTGTATATTTTAGGTGCGGCTTTCTGGAATTTTGTCGGTGCTGGGGTATTTGGCGGCGGCACGCTGAATGCACCGCTAATCAATTACTATGAGCATGGAACCTTTTTAACCTTAAATCATGCGCATACGGCTTTATTTGGTGCCTTTGGGCTTCTTGCCATTGGCTTAATATACTTTTGCCTGCGCTATGCGGCTGGCGATCAAAAAGCCTGGAGTGATCGTTTGGGCACCTGGGCTTTCTGGTTATACAATTTTGGGCTAGTGTTATGGATATTTCTCAACTTCTTCCCAATTGGCTGGGCGCAATTGATGGATGTATATGAGCATGGACTGGCTCACGCTAGAAGTATGGAATTTTATAATACCATGCTTTTCTGGCAATGGATGAGGCTTCCTGGCGATGTGGTATTTACAGCAGGGGCTGTAGTGATGGCGATTGATTTCATTAAAAAATTGCCCTTGCTTATGTCAAGAACTAGCAAGCCATAGAGGCGACCTCCGGAAAGTATCGATTTCCGTAACCGGTGGTCACAGGTTCGACTCCTGTCGGGCGCGCCATTTATTTATTTCATTCCTTAAATTGTTATTTCAACCGAATTAAATTTATTATTGACTAAATTTACATACCTAGTAGGATGTATTAAATTAGTAATTTACGATCATAATAATACAATTAAATGGGTGACTACTAAATGAATGGATTAAACTACGACTTTGCAATTCCCTATGCTGGCGGGGCCACTTTATCCCTGCAAAATAATGGAACCGCTCCCCTTAGCATCCAAAGTTTTTCCTTCGTTAGTAATAACAATATTGGTGGAGATCCCTGGGGCGCATTATTTCCCTACGGCAGTACTATTACCCAAAGCGTAAATCCAGATAATTTAACCTACACTTATACTGTAGCGCTAGCAGGTGGCCTTACTATCGATGCTGGGGCCTCTTTACAACTGCAATATAATGCTCCCGGTGCCTTAGGCCCGTTGAATATTCCCATGGATCCAGCTTCGGTTAGCGTAACTAGCGCTGCGGGAACAGAATTACTTACTATTGCAGGGGCCTGTCCTACTTGCGAAAGCCCTACCGGTAAATATTCCAATGTGGTTTATTATTCTAGCTGGGACATGTATGGCAGGGAATATCCTGCGAAGAATCTGCCCATTGATAAAATTAATAGAATCAATTACTCCTTCATTGGTTTTGATGCTTTAGGCAACATTAAATCACTGGATAGCAATGCGGATAGCCAACAATTACCTGTGATTGGCATGATGCTTAAGCAGTATCCTTATTTAGATGCGACTTTATCATTTGGTGGTTGGGGCCAGGGTGCTATTTTTTCCGCGATGGCTGCCGATCCAAGCGCTATGGAGAATTTTATAAAAAAGGCCGGGGAGGCCGTAGATAGCTTAAAGTACACAGGCATCAATATCGATTGGGAATACCCAAATGCAACTCCGCAAGATCCAATACACTTCACTAATCTAATGCTTGGGCTCAGAGCATATTTTGATGCTAAGGCTGCTAAGATATTCGCTGAAACAGGCGAGTCGATTCAGTATAAGCTCAGTATCGCCGCACCGGCCGGGGACGATAAGATTGCAGCCCTTAATGTGCCTTATCCTGGCAGTAGTCAAACATGTTGGGAAATAATCGCTAAGACTATCGACTATGCTGAAATCATGACATATGACTATTATGTTGCAGAAGTAGGGCAACCTTTTGCGGATCAATCTCCAGTTTTTTGGGACCCAGCTAATCCTTATCCCGCTGACAAGCTCTACACTGTTAACAGCACTATGGCGCTTTATGGATCCGTGGGCTTTAGTCCTGAACAATTAATGCTAGGCTTACCTTTATACGCCAGAACAGCTGTAGTTAGCAGCAGTGTTAATAATGGGCATTACCAAACGGTTAGCTCTATCTCCGATGGTCAATTTCCTGGAAATAACGGCAATTATGACTATAGATGCCTGGTTGCGGGAGAGTGTGGCACGGGAACAGCCCCTCCCTCCGATTTGGCTATTAGCTATCCAAGTAATGACACTATGACACCTTGGGGTTATTCTAAAAGCACTCTCACGGCCGCCACATTTGATACGGTCAAATCTTCCAAATTTAAAACAGAAACTTACGGCGTGACGAATGGTGGGGTCATGTATTGGGATGCATCTGGAGATGTATCGAGCAATTCATCGCTTTCTATTATTGCCGCGGTGCAAACCATTTTGGCTGCAGCCGCAGGAAAATCTAGCGCTATTAATGAAGGCAGATTTACCACGCCTAACTATCAAGGTAGCTTAGACGGTAGTTTGGCCTTGTTAGCTGTTCTGGCTAAGGGTGTTTCTAGCTGGTTTAGAGGTAAGTCTGTGGAGTCGAAACTTGCAGAGTCTCAAGACAAGCTTTATCAGCTAAGCCAGGTTCATTTCTTGATGGCAAAAACCATGGGTCGTCATCAGCAAGCCAATGATTTGCATGCTTTAGCTGTGGAATTATCTGCTAACTATCAATACTTGCGTGGACTACAACATAAGAAGGCAGTCGATGCTGTCAGCGCAGATCAGCTTCAGATAAATGTGGATGTACTGGTGGCTCGCACTCAAAAAGTTCAAGCCCTATGGGAAAAAGGCAGTTCAATGCATGAGCACGAGCATAGCGCTAGTGCAGTATTATCTTCCTTGCCATTTTATCATAAGAGTTCAGAGCCTGCGCTTGTTGTCGGCCAAGAGCTTTCAGCGATTGCAGCTTAGCCTAACTCAAAATAGTGGCTGCCTACTAAGGTAGCCACTATTTTATTAAGTCTTGTTTAAGAAGTGCCTTGCCAGCAAGCAAACTGGCATATACAATTCAAGTAGTTGACAACCATTGGTTTAAAAATGATGAAAAAGTCCATAGCAATAGTAATGCTTCTGGTTTTTACCTTAATGCTGGCTTCTTGTGCCAGGATTAAAACCAATGTGACCGTTTATAACCCGACCGCTGTCAATTTAAAGGGTGCTACCTATTCCTATATGATGTTGGATAACCAGACTGGGGATACCAATTATCAAAGCATTAGCCAATTAGTCGATGGCCAATTGCAAGGTTATGGTATGACCAAAGTCAGCTCCAATCCTGAATTCAATGTGGTGATCATTTACCAATTAGCCGCAAACTCAGCTTCAAAATCCGATTCACTAGAAGTAGCTATTTTCAATGCCAGCAGCATGTATGATTTACATAGCAAGCCGGTGTATCTAGTCAATGTAATCAGCGATGGTAAGCCAAAAAATCAGGCGACTGTATTGCAGCATTTAGTAAGCGATGCGTTTAAAACCTTCCCGGCGACTGATGGTAAGACTTTTTCCTATCCTGAGAATTACTAGCCGAAGAATGGATCCAGGTCCCGGGTTCATAATCTTGCGATTATGCCCCAGGATGACAAAATTCTAAGTGGGGCGACTATTATTTAGGGCTTATTTCTTTTTAAGTGGCATCAACAAATCAGTAATTTGACAGGTTAATTTCATATCCTGTTTCATCAATTCAATCATATGATCGTGCAAAGGCTGGCTATAGCCAAAAGACTGGCGCTTTTCGATTTCTCTAATTTTAAATTGCAGATCTTTTTGCAGGTCTTGCAGATCTAAAATTTCTTTGGGGAAGCCTAATAAAGGATTGGGTTTGCGCGTGATAGTAGGGCGTGGCGCATTAGTATTGGAAATATAGATTTTTTTATTGGGTGAATGCATGGTGGTTTTCCAGGTTTAGGCCGTTGATTTTACCACGGAATGTGGTGGTTTGTCATTAGTGCGATGTTTAGCGGCTAATGGCATAGGCTGTGCATCGCCATGCAGGGCTATTTCATGATTAGAATTAAGCCAGGTAATAACACTACCTCCTAGCATATGGATAGTTGTTTTATCCATAGGCTTAATCAGTCCTAATTTTTCTAGGACTACAGTAGCGGCCATCGCTCCAGAGCCACAGGCTTGAGTGATGCCGGCGCCTCTTTCATGAACAAGCATAGTGTAATGAAAAGCCTGCTTGGTGGGCCAGATAAACTCGATATTGTGGCGCTGCTCTCTACCGAAATAATACTCTAATTCTTTGCCGTATTTTTTTAGCCACTCCAGTTTCACTCTTTGTAAAATAACCAGGTGAGGGTTGCCTACATCAACCTTGTGGGCCTGGAATTGTTGGCCACCGACGTTTAAGGTTTCTAGGCCTAAATAGTCGGCTGGAGGGGTTAATGTGGTAATGCCAGGCTGGCCTGGGACTAATTCTTCATAGTGGCAATCGACTATTCTAGTGCTTGCCATAATTTTAAAGCTAGCCGGGAAATTAGCATGTTGGTGAAGATAGGCCGCCACACAGCGAGCGCCATTGCCACAAAAGCTTGCATAAGAGCCATCGGAATTATAAATTAAAGACCGTATTGCCGGGTTTTTAGGGGCTTTTAATATAACGATCACGCCATCTGCGCCAATGCCATGCTCTCTATCACATAATTCTTGAACTTCAGTAGCCCAGGAAGAAGTTTCCAGATACGTCGAAGCTTCTCGATAGGGCTGGTCCATCCAATCGAGTAAGACGAAATCATTGCCCAATCCATGGTATTTAAAGGCGGATTTCATAATTTAGACTCCAAACACTTTCTGTAAATAAGCGCGGCCTGAGTCAGCAAAAATTACAACGAGATAATCATCTTGAGTTAATTTTTTAGCATAGCTCAACGCGGCTTGCATAACGGCACCGCTGCTAATGCCGACTAGTAAACCATGTTCACGGGCAAGGCGACGAGTCATTTCAAAGATATCATCATCATAAACACCGATAACTTCATCGACATAGCGTTTATCGAATAGGCCATCCAATGAGTCTACTCCTATTCCTTCCGCTTGGTAAGGTGTAGGGTTGGGGCTCGATAACATGGAGGTGGCGGCATCGACTCCGATTACTTTAATGGCGGAGTTTTTTTCTTTAAGGTAACGGCTGACACCCATCGCTGTACCGCAACTGCCCAAGGCTAGGATGATATGCGTTAGCTTGCCTTCGGTTTGTTCCCAAATTTCAGGTCCGGTGCTTTTATAATGCGCTTCAATATTTAGGGTGTTGTAATATTGATTTAGCATAAAGGACTGAGGGTTTTCTCTATGCAATTTTTTGGCGACCTCGGTATAGCCTTGATCGCTATCATGTTCTTTGCATACCAACACTTCTGCGCCATAGGCCTTTAAGGTGGAGACTTTTTCTGAGCTGGTGCGTTCGGGTACCGTAATAATAACTTTATAACCTTTAATGGCGCCAATCATCGCCACAGCAATGCCTTGATTGCCCGACGACCCTTCGATTATGGTATAGCCCGGTTTTAATAAGCCTTGTTGTTCGGCATGCTCAATCATATAAAGTGCGGAGCGGTCTTTAATACTACCGCCTGGGTTTAGGTGTTCGAGTTTGGCATAAATGGAGACTTCAGCTGGGAAGTCTAACTTCACCATTGGGGTATTACCGATAGCCGCTAGGATGCTGGGACGTTGGTTTTTAGTTGTTTTATTCATAAGAGGGTCCTATTCGGATACATGTATTTATTGTAAAGCTAAAATAAGAAATTGCTATCATTTAAAAAAATGGATCCCGGGTTCCCTTCGGGCCCCAATATGGCTCATTACTGACCCTGTCATTCTGGGGCTGCATAGCAGAACCCGGGATCTAAAAATGACGGCCTTTCTATACTCTTCCATAAACCTGAGCTAATCCAATCCAGCGTTCGAGCAAGGGCTTAATATAGTCAGCATACTGAGTCAATATTAGCTCTGAAGCGCTCTGTACCTGAGGTAATAATTGTTGGTCGCGCACAATAGAGGCGATTCTAAAGCTCATGTCTCCGGTCTGCCTGGTGCCAAGCACTTCGCCTGGACCGCGTAGTTCTAAATCTTTTTCGGCGATTTTAAAGCCATCGGTGTAATCACGAATGACTTTTAAGCGCTCTTGGGTCGTTGGTGAAAGCGGATGATGATAAAGCAATACACAAAAGCTTGCCGTTGAGCCTCTGCCGACTCGGCCTCGAAGCTGGTGCAATTGCGAAAGACCTAATCGTTCGGGGTTTTCGATAATCATTAAGGAAGCATTGGGTACATCGACGCCTACTTCTATCACCGTAGTTGCTACTAAAACATTAATGGTGCCGGCTTTAAAGGCGCTCATTATAGCTGTTTTTTCGGCGGCTTTCATACGGCCATGTATTAAGCCAACATGTAAGTTTGGCAGCTCTGCCTTTAGGTTTTCTGAGGCTTGTTCGGCTGCTTGGCAACTTAGCGTTTCTGATTCCTCGATCAATGTGCATACCCAATAAGCCTGGCGGCCTGACTCGCAAGCGGCTTTCACGCGCTCGATAATATCATCGCGCCTGGAATCCGGAATTAAGACGGTCTGGATGGGTGTGCGACCGGGTGGTAGTTCATCGATAATGGATAAATCTAGGTCGGCATAGGCTGTCATGGCCAATGTGCGTGGAATAGGCGTGGCGGTCATAATAAGCTGGTGAGGCTGCATACCCTGCTTTTGGCCTTTTTTCTGCAAGGCCAGGCGTTGTTCCACCCCAAAACGATGCTGTTCGTCGATAATAACCAAGGCCAGATTATGAAATGCCACGCCTTCTTGAAATAAGGCATGAGTGCCGACGATAACCTTAATATTGCCTTCGTATAAAGCCTCTAGTATGCCTTTTTTTTCAGCGCTGGGTAGTTTGCTGGCCAGTTGGGCTAGCGGGATTTTAAGGGTATCTAAATAACGGGTAAAGTTAAGGTAATGTTGTTCGGCTAAAATTTCAGTGGGGGCCATAATAGCGGCCTGATATCCGGATTCTACCGCTTGTAAAATGGCCATTAAGGCCACTAGGGTTTTGCCCGACCCAACATCCCCTTCTAGCAATCTTAGCATAGGTTTGGGGCCGGCTAAATCGGTTCTGATATCCTTAATGACGCGAGTTTGGGCATTGGTTAAGGCGAAGGGCAGTTGTTCTAATAGGGCTTGGCTAAGTTTTTGGTATTGAGCTAGAGTTGGTGCGATAATGTGTTGCTGTTGTTGGCGAAGTTGTCTTAAGCTTAATCGGTGGGCTAATAATTCTTCGAAAATTAAACGCTTTTGCATAGGGTGTGAGCAGGCTAACAACTGTTGTAAGGACACATCGGGCGGTGGGTGATGCACAAATTTTAAGGCTTCAAATAAAGTTGGAAAGCTAGCGTTTTGTCTAATCTCATCTGGTAAATACTCGGGCAGGGGCGAGTGCTCAAACCGGGCCATAATAATGTCGACTAAGCTTCGCCAGCGGTTTTGCCCCAGGCCCTCGGGCAGTGAATACAATGGTGTTAGGTGAGTGGCTAATTCAAGCTTGGCATCGGCATGAATAATCCGATATTCGGGATGTACCATTTCAAGGTTTTGTTTGCCGGCATGAATTTCACCGAAGCAGCGAATCTTTAAGCCTTTCTGCATCTGCTGATATTGCATCTGGTTAAAATGAAAAAATCGAGCGGTAAGGGCTTTGCCACTGCCATCTGTTATATGGCAAAGCAGCATACGCCGTTTGCCCTCTAAAATTTGTGCACTTAATATTTCACCCTCGATCTGCACCTCATAACCAATCTGCACGTCGCGAAGGGGATAGATTCGAGTGCGATCCTGATAATTGCGAGGCAAACGAAACAATACATCCAGACCTGAGTTTATACCCATTTGGCTTAGCTTTTCGAGAAGCTTGGGGCCAATGCCCTTTATGCCTGCAAAGTCGTTAGTAAGGCTCATCGTGCTCGATCAGTAAGGATTTATGTAAATAGTAGCAAATTTTTACAGCAAGGTCTTGGGCTTTATCATCCCCGCCTGATTGGGGGCCTATTCTTTGATTAAGGTATAAAACTTCGCGCTAAGTTGCTAGAATACAGGCAACTTATTTTAGGAATGACTATGTCAAACATCATATTAACTGGGATTACCTCATCAGGCACCCCGCATATCGGTAATTATGTAGGCGCTATTAAGCCTGCCATAGACCAGCAGAATCAAAATCATCACGCTATGTACTTTATCGCGGACTATCATTCCTTAATTAAGTTATGGGATGCAAAATTGCGGCAACAATACGGTATGGAAATTGCCGCTACCTGGCTCGCTATGGGCTTAGATCCTGCTAAAACCCTATTCTATAAGCAGTCCGATATCCCGGAAATTTTGGAATTGAATTGGATCTTAACGACAGTAAGCGCCAAAGGTCTGCTAAATCGAGCGCATGCTTATAAAGATCAGGTCGCTAAAAATGTAGAGGCAGGCGATAAAGATCCCGATGCCGGTATAACCATGGGTTTATATTGCTACCCTATGTTAATGGCGGCGGATATTTTAATGTTTAATGCCACTCATGTTCCAGTCGGTAAAGATCAGATTCAGCATATTGAAATCGCTCGCGACATCGCCGCACGATTTAATCATGTCTATGGCGAAATATTTCATCTTCCTGAGGCCATTATCGATACAAAAACTCAAACATTACCGGGCTTAGATGGCCGTAAAATGAGTAAAAGTTATGGCAATACTATTCCTTTATTTGCCGAAGGCCCTGAGCTTAAAAAGAGTATTATGAAGATTAAGACTAATTCGCAGGCACCCACAGAACCGAAAGAGACCGATGGCGATACCCTTTTTCAAATTTACCGAGCCTTTGCCACAGAAGCTGAAGCCGCTGAATTAAAACAACGCTATGCAACGGGGATTGGTTGGGGTGAGGCTAAAAATGCGGTCTATGAGCTGCTGGAAAATAAATTGGCAGAACCTAGAGCACACTATCGCGAATTAATGGCGCATCCAGAACAGGTGAATGCGATTTTAGCAGAAGGCGCCGAAAAGGCCCGCGCTAAAGCAAAGCCCTTTCTAATGAAAATTCGTCAGATTGTAGGATTATAATTATTTGGGATCGTCAGTGCTGCCAAAGTTGGAGCCGCCGGGGCTTGGGACCATAGACATAGGGTTGGGGCTGGCTACAGCAGAATTAGCGGCAATATTAGCAACAGTCTGGGTATTCATCATGGCATTAACAACGCCTGCATCTTTAGTGGCGGCATAAGCTTTTTGTTGATTAGCACCTTTTAATGTCGCTAAAGCAGCTGTCACAGCCAATGAGGTGTTTTGGCTGCCACCATCTTCGGTAGCATTAGGATTTTTATGCTCTTTAGGGTCTCGAGCAGGTTTAGCGAGCCCAAAAATCTTTTTATAAAAGTCCATCTGTCTTCCTTAACCTATTTTATCTTATTAAATATAGCATAGATCCGCTAGATTTTAAAGACTATTTTTCCCGTGAAAAAGCCAATAAATCAACGTGTTACAAGGCGATAAAACATCCTGGCTATATATAATATGCCCAATAATCCTAAAACAACAGATAAGCCATGTAGTCGCTCTGGCATAATCGATAGTTCATTAGGATTGCCGCTAATCGCAAAGGGAATGGCCAAGGCCACGTCCATTAATGCTGCGCCTGCCACAACGCCACAGGCT
The DNA here is from genome assembly GCA_030652335.1 of Gammaproteobacteria bacterium. Taxonomy (GTDB): domain Bacteria; phylum Pseudomonadota; class Gammaproteobacteria; order Francisellales; family CACEW01; genus JAQSYQ01. Next base: position 184,725 of record JAUSAW010000018.1, on the reverse strand, counting down.
AAGACCACACTTCGTTGAGTCTGAGGTGAAGCTATGCCACGCTTTTTTGCGATGCGCTGTAATGCAAAGGCAATTAGACTACCGATAAACAGAGGCGTCGATGACGAAAGTGGTAGATAAAGCCCCATGGCAATGCCTAGTACCGACAGCTTCATATTACGCTTACGCAATAAGACGTTTAACACAATAAAGCCCGCGATAACGCCCACCCCCACTAGCAACATATTCATAGGCAATTCGCCTTTAAATACCGCCTGGGTAACGATGGCTAATACGGAAGGCACTGGTGCCGGCAACATCTTGCTAGGATCCATGCCGGCATGAGGCATAATGCCGCCGATGCCATAGACATTAAACAATAATTGCATTAACAATGGGATCACAGCCGAGGCAGCCAGCACGCCGATTAATAGCATAAACTGCTGTTTCCAAGGGGTGGTTCCTATCATATGGCCCACCTTCAAATCTTGGATATTGTCGTTACTAATGCAGGCTATGCCGGTGACGATAGAAATTAATATAATGACCGTGGCGCAGGCATTGACGATAAGGTCATGGCTAAAGCTAATGTGATAGGCTTCAAATAAGGCCCTTAGGATTAATGAGACGAGCAGCAGGCCACCGATAACGATAGCTGAGCCTGGGCTGGCAGTAACGCCCACTAAGCCTGAGAAATAGCCGGTAATAGATGCGAATATAAAACCGACTACGATAATAAAGGCAATGCTGGCAGCCAATATCCAGTGGCCGAGTGAGGCGGGTAGGTTTAAGCCTGCTATTGGCAATAAGATTTGCAATAAATAATAGCTGGCAATGCCGCAGAGCAAGGTGCCGAGTACCACATAGGGAAATGGAAGGTCCTGCTCGGTCCTAATTCTGGCTTCTTTTGGCGCATTGATAGAGCGCAATGAAGCCGCGATGCCTTTGCCGATCGGTTTAAGTAAAGTGAATAGGGTCCAGGCTCCTGCCGTTAACATCGCTCCGATGCCGACAAAGCGTACATAGTTCCCCCATAAATTAACGGCATCGGTCGTCGCATTACCGCTGCTTGCTGCTAAGTGATAGACGCCGCTTAAAATAGGCACGATAACCAACCAGCCGGTAATGGCTCCAATCAATAGGCTTAAGCCAACATTAAAGCCAATTAAATAGCCTGCCCCGATTAAGGTGGCCGAAAAACCCATGCCAAAGCCAACCAAGGTTTTACCCATAGCAAAAAAGCCCTGTACGCTGCTAGCCACGACCTGTAGTCCAGTTTGAGCAAATTCTAAAGCCGCGCCGACTAAGCCGCCGGTTAACATTTCCTTAATGCCGATCTCTTTGTTTTCGGCCATTTGTAGGGTCTTAGTAATAGCCTGGGCTTCGGGGAATTTTAAAGTAGGTTCATTCATCAACACTCGACGCAGCGGAATCGAAAATAATATCCCTAATACTCCGCCTAATAGCGCGATACAAACGTTATGCCAATAGGAAAATCCCGTCCAATATTGCACGATGACTAAGGCCGGGATGGTATAAACGATACCGCCTGCAATCGCCTCTCCTGCCGAGGCGCCAGTCTGCACCAGATTTTTTTCATGAATGGTCGAGCCTTTAAAAAACCGTAATACTCCCATGGCGATAACAGCCGCTGGAATCGAGGCCGACGTTAGGATGCCGATTTTTAAGGCGAGGTAGGTATTGGATGCTGCTAAAATTACGGCCAATATAATGCTTAAAACGATCCCACGTAGGGTGATTTCTTTCATAAATAGTCTTCTCTTAGCAAGCGGGTTGGTTTACGGCGATGGCAAGGCCACCCTGTGAAGTTTCTTTATATTTATCTTTCATATCCAGCCCAGTTTGGCGCATGGCCGCGATGGCTTGATCGAGTGAGACGAAATGTACGCCATCACCCATTAGGGCTAATTTAGAGCAGTTTATAGCTTGTATCGATCCCATGGTATTGCGCTCGATACAAGGGATTTGGACTAAGCCGCCAATCGGATCACAGGTTAGGCCTAAATGGTGTTCGATACCGATTTCTGCGGCATTTTCGACTTGCATGACCGTGCCGCCTAAGGCTGCGCATAGACCTGCCGCTGCCATCGAGCAAGCCACACCTACTTCGCCCTGGCAGCCCATTTCGGCTGCTGAAATAGAGGCGCCTTCTTTAAATAAAATCCCCATGGCTCCAGCGGTTAATAAAAAGGTAATAATGCCGTCTTCATTAGCGCCCTTAACGAAATTCATATAGTAGTTTATTACAGCGGGAATAATACCTGCCGCGCCATTAGTGGGGGCGGTGACGACTCGTCCGCCGGCTGCATTTTCTTCATTAACCGCTAAGGCATAGAGATTGATCCAATTCATTTCATCTTTAATTGAGCTATCTTCGGCCTCTTTGGCCAGCAATTTTGCTTTAAGATTAGCCGCGCGGCGCTTAACTTTAAGGCCGCCTGGCAAGATGCCTTCACCTTCGGTTCCGCGTTCGATACAATCTTTCATGGCTTGCCAAATAACCAATAAGCCCTGGCGGATTTCAGCTTCACTGCGCCAGGCTTTTTCATTTTCCAGCATGATTTCGGCAATGCTTTTATGGTTTTTATGGCAATGCTCTAATAAGGCTTGGGCGGTTTTAAAAGGGTAGGGAACTTTGTGAGTATCTGTAACCAGTTTGTCGGTCTTAAAGCCATCTTTATCGACGACAAAGCCGCCGCCAATGGAGAAATATTCGTGGGTTTTAAGGGCCTTTCCAGCAGAATCGAGCAAGGTAAATCGCATGCCATTAGGGTGTTCTGGGAGGGTTTCTTTATAGTAAAAGCTAATGTTCGAGTCTTCGATAAAGGGAATGGCAAAGCGGCCTAATAATTGAATCTGTTCAGAGTTACGTACCTCAGCGACGATAAAAGGCACTCGATCCGGGTCGACGGTATCCGGTGCCTCGCCCTGCAAGCCTAAAATAATGGCAAGATCTGTACCATGACCTTTGCCGGTAAGGGCTAAGGAGCCATAAAGATCCACTTGAATAGAGGCCGCCTTGCCAAGCAGCCTGGCACCATCGGCTTCTTGAATAAACTGTCTGGCAGCCCGCATTGGGCCTACGGTATGTGAGCTTGAAGGGCCAATGCCAATCTTAAATAATTCAAAAATGCTGACGCTCATAAATGTCACCTGTTGCTAAACTAGCGGCTATTTTAGCCTAGGATGACAAATTATGCAGCAATTAGGTATAATGTTTCACAATTACAATCATCTGGGGCCACGCAGTGGAGCCCAGGATTTAAACAGAACGATGGAGCCCGTATGGCTGTACTAGAAATTGTTAAATATCCCGCCTTAATTCTGCGTAGCAAAACGCAGGCCGTTGAAAAAATTGATGATGACATCCGTAAAATTGTCGATGATATGATTGAAACCATGTATGCCGACCGTGGCATGGGCTTAGCCGCCAACCAGGTTTCGATTAATAAGCGCATCTTTATAATGGATGATTCTGATGAACAAAATGAGCCTTTATGCTATATCAATCCCGAAATTGTCGAGCAATCGGGCGAAATAGAGCTAAACGAAGGTTGTCTGTCATTTCCTGGGCTCTACGTTAAAATTACCCGACCTAATTATGTTAAGGTAAAAGCTTTGGACCGTAATGGCAAAGAATTTATCAAAGAAGCCGAAGGCTATGGCGCACATTGTATCTTGCATGAGTTAGATCATTTAAACGGTATTACATTTATCGATATGCTCTCACCCTTAAAGCGTAAAATAGCCGAGAAAAAACTGGCCAAAGCACGCAAGATAACACTGTGAGAATAGTCTTTGCAGGTACGCCTGAAATAGCCCAAACCGTATTGCAGGCACTAATCGAAAGCCATCACGACATTATTGCTGTCTATACTCAGCCCGATCGAGAAGCGGGCCGAGGCAGACAGATTATGGCAAGTCCCGTTAAGCAGTTGGCTTTGGCTCACCAGATACCTATCTATCAACCCCTTAGTTTAAAAGATTCGCAGGCTCAAGCTGAGTTGGCCAAGCTTAAGCCAGATTTGATGATCGTTGTGGCTTATGGGCTAATTTTACCTCAGGCCGTTTTAGATATTCCAAGTAAAGGGTGTTGGAATATTCATGTTTCGCTATTGCCACGCTGGCGTGGAGCGGCTCCTATCCAGCGTGCCATCGAAGCGGGAGATAAGGAGACCGGAGTCAGCATTATGCAGATGGATGCTGGGCTGGATACCGGTGCTATTTTATTGCAAGAAATCTGTGCCATCGAAGCGGGGATGAGTTCAGAGCAATTGCACAATAAGCTCGCTAATATGGGCGCCGCCTCTATCCTCAAAGCCTTAAGCCTTTTAGAACAAGATAACTTCCACGCAACAGTTCAATCACAAGATGGCATAAGCTATGCCAAAAAACTAAGTAAAGAAGAAGCCTTTATCGACTGGAGCCAGCCTGCTATAGCGATTGCCCGCAAAATCTGGGCTTTTAATCCATGGCCTGTAGCTCAAGCCCGCTTAGGCGATGAGATTATTAGAGTCTGGGGTGCACACATTGAAAGTCCTCTTTCTACTTTGCGGGGGAATAGGGCTGGAGAAATCGTACATTCCGACAAAACCGGCATAGATGTAGCCTGTGGCAAGGGCCTATTGCGCTTAACTCAGTTGCAATTTCCAGGTGGCAAGGTGTTAAGTGTAAAAGATTTATTAAACTCCAAACAAGCAATTTTACAAGTAGGGAAGCAGTTTACATGAGTGAATTAGCGCTTAGTATTAAAGGCCTCGAAAAAGTATATAAAAATGGATTCATCGCCTTAAAAGGTATCGACCTAAATGTTAAGCAGGGCGATTTTTATGCCTTGCTCGGCCCAAATGGCGCAGGGAAATCGACTACCATCGGTATTATCACCTCGCTGATCAATATTACCTCGGGTGAAGTGAAGGTACTGGGGGTGGATTTGCATAAGGAGCCTGCTCGAGCCAAATCGTTTTTAGGGGTGGTGCCTCAAGAGATTAACTTAAATATATTTGAAACCCCCATGCAGATTTTAGTGAACCAGGCCGGCTATTATGGAGTGCCTCGTACGCTGGCTAAGCAACGGGCTGAACAGTATCTCAAACAGATGGACCTCTGGTCCAAAAAAGATGTGCAGGCCCGGATGTTATCGGGCGGGATGAAACGCCGGCTGATGATAGCCAGGGCTTTAATGCATGAGCCGAAAATTTTAATTTTAGATGAACCTACGGCTGGCGTGGATGTGGAAATTCGTCAATCGATGTGGGTATTTTTAAGCGACTTAAATAAGCGTGGCGTGACTATAATTTTAACCACGCATTATCTAGAAGAGGCGGAAAGTCTCTGTAATCAGGTGGCCATTATCAACAAGGGTGAGATTATCGAAAACACCTCGATGAAGGCACTATTATTGCAATTAGAGTCCGAAACTTTACTCTTATATCCCAAAGAGGCCTTAACATCCGCGCCTACATTGGAAGGATTTCCTTGCGTGCTTATCGATGAGCGAACCTTGGAGGTCGATATTAAAAAAGGCCAGAGCCTTACCGAGCTCATTGCAGCTTTGAATCAGCACAGCATTGAAGTTTCCGGCATGCGGAATAAATCCAATCGTTTGGAAAAGTTATTTATCGATATGGTCAATAAGGGGCAATCATGAGTCCAAAACAACAATGGATCGCGTTTTATGGTTTGCTCTATAAAGAAGTGACGCGCTTTATGCGAATTTGGCCGCAGGCACTTCTGCCTTCAGCTATTACCATGGTTTTATATTTTATGATCTTTGGTCATGTTATCGGTGGCAGAATTGGCCAGATGGATAACTTGCCTTATAGCGTGTTTATTACCCCAGGCTTAATTATGATGGCGGTGATAACCAACTCCTATTCCAATGTAGTAAGCTCATTTTACGGAGCGCGCTTTAGCCGAGCTATCGAGGAGCTGCTAGTGTCTCCTATGCCTAATTGGCTTATAGTATTGGGTTATGGTTCAGGGGGCTTGGCTCGAGGCATTGCGGTGGGATTAATCGTATTGGTGATCAGTATCTTTTTTGCCGGTCTGCATATGGTTCACCCCTTATTGGTGTTGTTAAGCTTAATTCTATGCAGCTTTCTGTTTTCAATGGCCGGCTTTATTAATGCCGTATTTTCACGAAAATTCGATGATACTGCCATCGTAACGACCTTCGTATTAACTCCGCTTATCTATTTGGGCGGCGTTTTTTATAATATCCAAAGCCTGCCGCCAGTGTGGCAGACCGTATCCTTATTAAACCCGCTTCGCTATGTGATCGATCTATTTCGCTTTGCTATGCTGGGAAGTGGTGGCGATGGTTTGGCTCTGGCTCTCAGTATCGTTATACTGTTCACCCTAGGGCTATTTATAATTAGCGTTTGGCTAATGAATAAAGGCATAGGGATTAAGTCTTAATATATGACTAAACTAAAAATAAACGTTAATCTTGATTTTGATTCGCAGATAAAAAAGCATCTAATCCATTTGGCTGAACAAGAAAGAATATCTATTTCTGATATGGTCAAGGATTTAACTATAGAGGCTTTAGAGTATAGAGAAGATAGATATTTATCGGCGATTGCAGAAATTCGTGATATTTCTAATGTAAATAAAGTAAAGCACAGAGATGTTTTTGAGGATTAAGAGTAAATTATTACAATTCAAGGACAGGATTGATATAAATGAGATTCGTTAATTTATTGCCACCATTATTAGGCACGGCGCTTTTAACCATTGGCATTGGTTCCTATAGCACGCTGACTACCTTGCAATTGCAGGACCTGCATTATTCGGTTTGGGCGATTGGCTGGGTGGCTAGCCTTTATTTCGCCGGTATGATCGCCGGCTCTTATTATGCGCAGGCTGTCATCATTCGCATGAAGCATGTGCGCGCTTATGTATTCTTCGCTTTAATTATGGCTCTGGCGGCTTTATTGCAGGGCTTTATTCCCAATGCCTGGGTATGGGCGGTGATGCGATTTGCATCGGCTTTTTGTTTGGGAGGCTTATATATCGTTATCGAAAGCTGGCTATTAGCCGCCTGTGAAGAGCGATATAAAGGCCAGATTATGGCGGTTTATCTGCTTATCTTTTATGCGTTCCAATCCTTTAGCCAGCTATGGTTAACCATCAACTATTCACATGAGTGGATGCCTTTTGCGGTAATCGCCGTTTGGGTGAGTATTTCTATTATACCGGTTATATTTGCCAAGGCCGCTGTGCCTTTATCCAAGCATGCTAAAATGGCCTCGCCCTGGGTTTTTATTAAATTAGTTCCCTTTGGAACGAGCGCATCTCTGGTCTCGGGCTTAATGTTTGCAATGGTCTATACCCTATACCCCTTATTTTTGGTAAAGGCTGGTTTTAATACAGCCCACATCGCTAGCCTAATGAGCATTACTATTCTCGGCGGGGCACTATTGCAACTGCCAATTGGTAAAATTTCCGATCTTATGGATAGAAGGCTGGTATTGATTTTCGTGAGTTTAGGGCTTGCGATAGTCGCCTTATTAATGGCCTTCACCTATAAACATTATGACATCTTAGCGCTGCTGTCTTTTATATTGGGTGGCTTGGTTTTCGTCATCTATCCCCTAAGCATTAGCCATGCATCTGACTGCGTAAACAAGACATTGGCGCTTTCAGCGGTATCGATACTAACGTTAGCTTATAGCTTAGGTTCGATGATCGGCCCCCTTATTATGAGCGGATTACTAACAAGCTTTGGCGATCCGGGCTTTTTCGTTTATATCGTATTAAGCAGCGGGCTATTAGCCTTATATGGCGTTTTTAATGTTATTAAATATAAGCATAAAGTAGAAGGCCGTTTTCAAGCGAATTTTCCTGAAGCCGTAATGGGTGAGCAAAATGTCCAAACCCGATCCAACTGACTTTCAAGCCAAAGTATATAAAGCCCTAAAAGCCGTGCCAAAAGGTCGTGTTATAACGTATGCAGGTTTGGCTCGTGCCATCGGCTGTAAATCCTGCCAGGCCGTAGGTGGCGCTTTAAAACGCAACCCTTTTGCCCCAGAAGTGCCTTGCCATCGAGTGGTAAAATCGGATTTAAGTCTAGGCGGATTTTATGGTCAAACCGAAGGTCCGCAAATCGTTAAGAAAAAGCAGCTTTTAGTATCGGAAGGGGTAAGGTTTGATGCTGAGGGTAGGGTCTCGATAGAGTGCGTTTGGACACCCGCACTAGTTTCGAGTAAACACTAAATTATCAGCATTCGATAGCTTGGCATTAAATTCGTAGCCATCGACATTAAAGGCCTTTAGCGACTCAGGTTCATCGATTTTATTCTGCATAATAAACCGGGCCATTAAGCCACGGGCTTTTTTGGCGTGAATAGCGATGATTTTATAGTCTCCATTTTTATATTCTTTAAAATCAATTTTAAGCCATCTGGCATTAAGCTTGGCAGGGTCAATCGCGTCGGAATATTCATTGGAAGCCAGGTTAACGATTACTTTATGCTTATGGAGGCGCAGGGCTGCATCTATGCTTGTGGTTAATTTGTCGCCCCAAAATTGATATAAATTCTTGCCTTGCTTAGTGATAAGCTTAATCGACATCTCCAGGCGATAGGCCTGAATCAAATCCAAGGGCCGTATTAATCCATAGAGTCCTGAAACGATAAGCAAATGTTCTTGCGCGAATTCAGTATCGGCTTTGCTAAAACTATAAGCATCCAGGCCACCGTAAACATCGCCATCATAAGCGAATAAGGCTTGTTTCGAGCAAGATTTATCCGAATCAAATTCGGCAAAGCGTTGATAGTTAAGCTCGGCAAGCTTTGGGCTAATTGACATTAACTGAGCAATTTCCTGGCGTGAAAGTTTGCGTAAAACTTGGATTAAATCCACTGCCTCTTTTTCAAATTGCAGCAAGCTATGCTCGGGATAAGGGGCCTGAGTATTGAAGTTTAAACTTTTAGCGGGTGAGAGTATGGTTAGCATAGCGAGAGTATAGGCAAGTTTGCATAGAAATTATAGCCAGAAGCTTAGTTTTTTGCTTTAATACAATGACTGTAGCTTAAGAGCGAAAAGCATGGACCAATACGATATCCTGATTGGAGTAGATGGTGGTGGCACCAAGACCAAAGTCGAGATCGAAGACGGCTTGGGTAAAAAAATAGGCGCTGGGCAAGGTGGCCCTGCCAATATTCGCTCTTCCGTGCCTGTTTCTTGGCAGTCTATTCAGCAAGCTGTCGCTCAAGCTTTAGTAGGCTCTAGCATTCGTTTGGATGATCCTACCTATCGTTTTCATATCGGTTTAGGCTTGGCGGGTACCGAAGTGCCTGAGGCTGCGCAGACATTTTTAAAGGTCCCTCATCCTTATCATAGTTTAATTTTAAATTCAGATGCCTATGTCGCTTGCCTCGGGGTGCATGGCGGTAAAGATGGTGCCATTATTATTATCGGCACCGGCACTATTGGCTATCAAATTACCAAGGGTGAGGCCACACGAGTCGGGGGTTGGGGGTTTCCTCATTCCGATGAAGGCGGCGGCGCCTGGTTAGGGATGGAGTTATGCCGATTGACCTTTCAGTGGCTGGATAGACGCATTAAACCCAGCCCATTATTAGAGGCGGTTTACGCGCATTTTAATCATGATATTTATGCCTTTTCGACCTGGGCCAATCGCGCGAGCCCCGGTCAGTTTGGTGAGTTAGTGCCTTTATTAATTTCCTTTATCGAGCAACAAGATCCTCATGCCCTCGATTTAATTAAGCAGTCGGCTAAATGTATTAATTCGATGTGGCATGGTTTAGAGTGTCAAACCAAGAAAAAATTGCCCTATTGCCTGCTAGGGGGTATTGCACCCTTTGTTGAACCTTATCTCGATAGACGTTTTCGAGCCCGCCTAGTACCCAGACAATTTAACGCACCCCAGGGAGCCATCTTTATGTTGCAACAACATTTATTAAGCAAGGAAGTCGAATGACCCCTATGAGTATTATGGAGCAAGAGGCCAGGCAGGCGCCCAAGATTATCGCCAATCAATTACAGGCTAACTACGCTATTTTAACGGATTTATGCCGGCGTTTAAAAAAGTCTGAGCCAGGTTTTGCTGTTACGGTGGCCAGGGGCAGTTCTGACCATGCGGCTAATTTTGCTAAATATTTATTTGAGTCTCAGCTCAATTTAGTGACGGCCTCGGCGGCGCCTTCGGTGACCACGCTGTATAAAAGCCAACTTAAATTAAAAAATAGCCTGGTAATGGGTTTTTCTCAGTCGGGTCAAAGCCCCGACGTCTGTGAGATGATGGAGATGGCACGCAAGCAAGGCGCTATCACGGTCGCCATGGTTAATCATGAGAACTCGCCATTGGCCCAGGCTGCCGAATACGTTATTCCGCTATTGGCAGGGGAAGAAGTAGCCGTAGCCGCCACCAAGAGTTATTTGGCAAGTTTGGCGGGAATTGTAAATTTAGTGGCTATTTATAAAGAGGATGCGGCCTTAAAAGTAGCCTTAGCTCAACTTCCAGAATTGTTAGAACAAGCGCTTAGCTGTGATTGGACTCCAGCACTAGAAGCCTTAAAACCCGTTAGCGATAGCCTAATCGTGGCGCGCGGATATGGTTTTCCCATCGCTCAAGAAGCAGCCTTAAAGTTAAAAGAGACCTGTGCCTTGCATGCAGAAGCGTTTAGTAGTGCTGAAATTATGCATGGACCTTTGGCCTTAATCGGGGCAAATTTCCCCGTCATGTTATTTGCTCAAGAAGATGAATCCCTGCCTGGTATATTAGAGCTAAGTCATTCGATGACCGAACTTGGGGGGCATACTATTTTAGCCTTGCCTAAGAATATTGAATGCACTACAGCCTCAAAAGTACTTATCGATTTACCACCAAGCTTACATCCTTTGCTCGATCCATTAATGACCATTCAAGCCTTTTATCCTATGGCCGCTAAGTTGTCTCAAGCGCGAGGTTTAAACCCAGATCATCCGCAAAATTTATCAAAAGTGACCAAGACCCTATGAAGACAGATTTAATTATCAGGGGACCCTCGATCCATGGTGAGGCTGAAACATGGAAGGGCAGCGAACTTCATATAGCATTGGGTAAAATTCAGGCTATTTCAGCTCAAACTGCTTTAGCTGGCAGTGCTGAAGTCATAGACTTTCCGACCAGTTATCACCTTATTCCCGGTATGATCGATATGCATATTCACGGTGCAGATCATGCTGATGTGATGGATGCTAGCCAAGCAGCGTTAACAACCATTAGCCAGGCCTTGCTTAAAGAAGGCACGACCAGTTTTTTAGCCACCACCATGACCGAGACTAGCGATAAGCTTTTAAAGGTAATGGCTGAAGTGAATGAATTTATCCAGCATGGCTCGAAAACCGGCGCTGAAATTATAGGCCTGCATTTGGAAGGGCCCTTTATTAGCCCCGCTAAGATTGGTGCTCAACGCGGTGATGCCTTACTCAACCCCAATATTGAAGTGTTTGAAAGCTGGCAAAAAGCGGCTGGGAACCATATTAAATTAGTGACTTTAGCGCCTGAATTAGAAGGGGCTAAGGTTTTTATCGAGCATTTGGTTAAGCGTGGCGTGATCGCCTCGATTGGCCATAGTAATGCCAATTTTGCTGAGGCGAATAGTGGGATAAGTGCTGGAATTACTCATGCCACCCATTTATATAATGCCATGAGCGGTTTACACCATAGTGATCCAGGTGCAGCCTTGGCCATTTTAGTAGATCAGCGTGTAGTAGCCGAGTTAATAGTCGATGGCGTGCATGTTCATCCAGAAATGATTCGATTCACCTTAAAAGTGAAAGGCGCTCAGCATGTAGTGCTGGTAACCGATGCTATGCGGGCCAAGTGTTGCGGAGAAGGTGAATTTGATTTAGGCGGGCAAGCCGTTATTGTTAAAAATAATGAGGCAAGATTAAAGCAAAATGGTAAGCTAGCCGGCAGCGTATTAAAAATGAATCAGGCGCTTAAGAATATGCTGCACTTTAGCCATTGTTCGATGCAAGATATCGTCGCGATGGTTAGCGGCAATCCTGCGAGAGCATTAGGGTTGTTTGATAGCAAAGGGAGTATTGCTGTAGGTAAGCTGGCAGATTTAGTAGTGCTTGATGAGCATTATCAAGTGGTTGCTACTCTGCGCAGTGGAAAACTGGTTTATAGTATCTCGCATTAATTTAAGCAGGGTGTTAGGCGACAGGGCCCTAGTCAAAAATAAAGGACGGAATATGTTTGAAGTGAATCATAATAAGGCGGCCATGACGCTAATAATATTTGCAGCGATTGGCGGGGTTTTATATGGATATGATATCGGTATTATTGCCGGGGCATTATTATTTGTACAACGCGATATTCCTATGAGCCCACAACAAATGTCCTTTTTAGTGGCGGCTGTGTTAGGTGGGGGCGCTTTCGCCACTTTAGTTACCGGGCCTTTATCCGACTGGGTGGGGCGTCGTCGAATGCTTGCAGCCGCATCGATTATATTTTTAATTGGGGTGTTTTCGGTCGCATTTGCGCATAGCTATCATATTTTATTGCTGGGCAGGATGACCCAGGGTATTGGGGTGGGAATTATCACCATTGCCGTGCCTTTATATATGGCAGAATCTGTGCCAAGCCATCTTCGTGGCAGGGGTATTAGCGCCTTTCAATTGATGCTAACCGCTGGGATTTTATTAGCAAGTTTAGTCGATCTGTATTTCACCACCAAAGGCAGCTGGCGTAGCATGTTTTTATCGGCAGCCATTCCTGGATTTATAATGTTAATAGGTGCCTTCTGTTTACATGATTCGCCGCGCTGGTTGATGATGAAAGGCCGGCATGAGAAGGCCTTAAGTGTATTGAAAAAAACCCGCCCCGATCATCTGGCCGAGGCAGAGTTAGCGCAGATTAAGCATTCCCTCAATAGCCATAAAGACCATATTACCGGGCTGAAAAGCAGTTTGTTGCAAAGGCGTTATGCCATGCCTTTAGCCATAGTATTTGCCGTGGCTATTTTAGGGCAGTTAACGGGGATTAACTCGATCTTGCAATTTAGCGCCATTATATTAAAACAAGCTGGTTTATCGTCTAATATTGCCGCTATGTTAGGTAGTACTGCGATTACAGGCTTAAACTTTTTGGTGACAGTCGTCGCTTTGAGTTTAGTCGATAAGGTGGGGCGAAAGGTGTTGCTGAGTGTCGGTACTTGCGGCGTGGTATGCGCCTTAGCCTATTCTGCTTTAATCTTCGGTTTTGCGGCCCCTGGGCCTATGAAAGGCTATTTATTGTTGGTGGGTATCCTTGGGTTTATCTTGTTTTTTGCAATCGGGCCGGGTGTGGTAGTATGGTTAATTCTTTCCGAATTGCTGCCTTCACGTATTCGCTCGACTGGGATGGCGGTGGCTTTATTCCTTAATTCCTTAACCTCGACTATATTGGCCTCGTTATTTTTAGTTTTAGTAGGCTGGATTGGGTATCTTGGGGTATTTGCGGTCTGTGCCGGCTTTAGCCTACTGTATTTCTTATTGGCGGTATTTATTATCCCTGAAACCAAGAATAAAACCCTGGAAGAGATCGAGCAATGCTTTGTGTAGGTCGTCATGACTTCCAGCAAGTTTATAGCTATAATATATTAAATCTGTATAAAAATTAAGGAAAACAGATGTTAGGTTTTATAAATACTTTTAAGCAGCCCAAGCCTTTTTATATGATTTTTTTCATGGAAGCTTGGGAGCGATTTGGTTTTTATGGAATGCAGGCTATCCTGGTTCTATATATGATAAAAAGCTTTAACTTAAGCGACGCACAAGCCTTTAATACCTATAGCGCTTTTACCGCTTTGCTCTATGCACTAATGAGCGTGGGCGGCTATATCGGTGATAATATTTTAGGTACCAAACGCACCATGGTATTAGGAGCATGCACCTTAAGCATCGGTTATTACCTATTAAGTTTAGGCAAAAGCGAATGGTTTTATTATGCGCTAGGGGTGATTGCGGTCGGGAATGGTTTATTTAAAGCTAATCCTTCAAGCTTATTGTCTAAATGTTATGAAGCAGATGATCATAGGATCGATGGCGCCTTCACACTTTACTATATGGCCATTAATATAGGGTCATTCTTTAGCATGTTGTTTGTGCCTATTATTGCACTTAAATACGGTTGGAATATGGGCTTTCGTGCCTGCAGTATCGGTTTGATTCTTGCCATTATTAACTATTATGCCTGCTATAGCTGGGTAAAAGATATTGGCTCTAAAGCCGGTTTAATGCCTATGAAACGCTTAAACCTACTCTATGTTATGGCGGGCGGGTTGGCGGTAGTGTTCTTATCGGGCTGGATCTTGCAGCGCTTGTCTGTGGCACACTATTTATTGCTAGCCATTGGCTGTGTGGTCATCGTGAAATTCATCTATGAAATTCTTAGGTCGAGCGATAGTGAGCGCTCTAAAATGATCGTGGCATTTATATTGATTCTTCAAGCGGTGGTCTGGTACGTGATGTATCAGCAAATGCCTACTTCCCTAAACTTTTTTACCATCAATAACGTGCAGCACAGCATTTTAGGTGTGGCGATTAATCCTTTATCATTCCAAGCCTTAAACCCATTCTGGATTTTATTGGCCAGCCCATTTTTAGCGGCACTTTATAATCATCTGGCTAAAGAGGGCCGCGATTTATCGATGCCGGGTAAATTCGCTTTAGGGATGTTTTTAAGCTCTTTAGGGTTTTTGGTATTGGTGCTAAGTGAACATTTTGCCAATGCCCAGGGTATCGTTTCATCCTGGTGGATTATTATTAGTTACTTCTTCCAAAGCGTAGGAGAATTATTGGTAAGCGCATTAGGATTAGCGATGGTAGCGCGTTTAGTGCCACAACGATTGATGGGCTTTATTATGGGCGCCTGGTTTATGACTACGGCAGCGGCTATGGTCATTGGTGGCTTTGTAGCAAGCTGGACTAGCGTGCCAAGCAATATGAATAATCCGATCCAGACTTTGCCCGTTTATACTCATGTATTTATGCAGATAGGAGTGGCGACTTTATTGATTAGTTTGGTAATGATGGTATTTGCGCCTAAATTATCTCGCATGATGTCCTAATTTTTAGTTCACAGCTTGGTGGTTTGGCCGGAGTCAAATTACCAAGCAGTAGATCCACAATCTAGATCTTGCTTTAAGTAGGTAGATTCACGATAATGACCTAGTTTTATACAATTCAACGTGAACTTAATAGAGAGCCCTATATGAAAAATACCATTAAATTAGCCTTAGTAGCTGTTGCTGTGCTAGGTTTAGCCGGTTGTGCAAGCAATGGATATAAATCCAATCAAGCGATGAAGCCATCATCAAGCAAAATGACTTCATCCAAAACCACCTCGACTATTAGCTTAAAAACACAAGGTAGCTTATTAGTTGCCAATGTGACTACTAATTGGGACCCAAAAACCAATGACAGTTTAGCCATTGTATGGACGGCTCCTGCTAATAACTATTGTGACAATTCACAATTCCCTATTACCAAAGGGCATCAAAGCAATGACCTATCATGGGCTTATCGTACAGTAGTACGTAACAACCAAACCTGTAATGGTACGTGGACTGCTAAAGTAGTCAACACTAACACCGGTAAAGTATTGGCAAGTGCTCAGTTGAACGTAGCCGTACAGCCTGCGCCAGTAGCTCCAGTAGCCGCACCTGCTGCTGCAACAGCTCCTGCTAAAGTAGCTTCATAATCGACTTGTCATCCTGGGGCGCCGTTTGGCGAACACGGGATCCAGTTATTTAAAAGCCCGTCATTATGCGGGCTTTTTCATTTCTGCTATACGCGCTTGTTTAATTCCAGCAAAGTTATGAGTATAGTCATTTTTTTAAACAATACAGGGTGAAGTACCATGACTTTTAATGAAGTTGTTTCAGCTCGAGTAAATGCCTTTATCGACAATCCTAAGAGCACTTATAATAATGGTGCGGAATTATTATCATGGTTTAGATCGAGTTGCTTTATTTATGCCGAAGATTCGCATGGTTACTTTGGTCCCGCTTCTAGAGAGCGACGTGCTGTAGTAGAAGCTTGTTTAGACGAGAGGCTTAAAACAGTGACAGATAATACTGTGATAGGTAAGATTTTATATTTGCAAGGGTCGTTTTTAGAAAGCGAGGATAATGCCCTATTGGATAGGGCAAGCACTGAGCCCTATTGTAATATCAATGCCATGATGGAAAGGGCCTCTCTATATCGGGATGGTATCAAAGGACCTAAAGACGTCAATAAGGCCCTAGAGTTAGTCGATAAGGTCTTGGCATTAGATGATGGAAAAGAACTTGTAGAAGCCATTGAGCTAAAGGCTAGTATACTCGAGGAGCAATTAGATGAACATGCTAGTGGTATAGAGGGGCGGGCCCTTTTTGAGGCTGAGAGAGGAATGGATTTTAGCCTTTTAAGGCCGGTTAGAAGTGTTGATAGTTATAGCGAGGTCATCGCTCTTTATAATAAGGCCATAGCATTACAAAGTCTCAGTGCTATTTCTGCACTTGCTAGCATTTACGAGAGTCATGGTTATACAAAAGAAGCCTCTGAATTGTTTGCATTAGCGTACGTAAAGCTAGAGGCTAAAACTTCTGAAGAAAATTTCGAGCTCGCTATTCAAGGTGTAGCTAATAAAGATCTGCCTAGAGCTGAGGTTGATGGTTATTATAATACGATCATGTTTGAGTCTGTAAAAGAGGGCCCTTGTGTATTAAAGGCAAGAGCAGTGATATTTATTATTATGTACCAAGGATTAGAAGAGCTCTATGCCGCCAAAGATGAATTATGCGCGAAGCATGTTTTGAAAGAGCAGAAAGGCCTTTTATCCTATGTATTAGATTTATATATTGCACAACTCACCCATTCTCCAAAGCAACTACCGCTTACCATTGAGCCAGAAACTATTGATTTTGCATTGAACAGCATAGATGGTGCTAGGCTCCCACTGTTCCAGATTCAGCAAATTGAAGGTCTATGCGAACTTGCTGACGGCAAAGTGGCGGATAGCTATGAAAAACTTTTGGGGCTACCTATTTATTATTTTGCTGATGGAGATGATGTCCATCATATGATAATGCAGCTTCTTAATTCTAATCCTGACGCTGCGGTTAAGCAAAAACTGATGAACTATCTAGCTAACGCCATGTTAGATTTCCCGGCTAATAAGCAGTTGGATCATTTACATAAATTGCTCGATCGTGAATTATCTGGAAAAGTTAATACAGGCGAAAAAGAAAGCCTTAAAGATCAAAAGCTTCGCGTAGAGGCTGCATATAAAAGTGGTCTTAGCAATACTGTCGCGTTTACCAATGTCAAAATGATAGGAGCGCTTGAAACGCTTAATTTATTCTTTCCTGATATGGGAGTTGAAGAGAAGGCCTTAATAAAGTTTATGCTTGATGAGTTAAGGGTAGGGGTCCCTGCTCTTGAAATATTTGCTTATTTTATTTATGAGTTAGCTAAATTTAGCCATATTGATGCAGTAGTAAGGCATCAGCTTCGAAACATCCTATCATCACCAGAGCCAGTCATGCCTGATCCAGGTCTATCGGTGGCATCTCCCACCGCATTTTATGCGGTCAGAGCATCTGTTAAAGTTGAAGCTGACCTTGCCCCTATTGCTGGCGCTGGGATAACAGATTGAGAGTATAGAGCTTAAGCTTAGCTTTAAGACTGGCGAGGGATTTATCTACGATCGATTCGCCAGGCTGTAAGTTTTGCATCTCTGCAAATACCGCATCGGCGACTTCCTTGTAAGGCAATTCAGTTCCAGTCTGCTGTTGATAGCGATAGCGGGTGTAACGTATCGCTCTATCGATTAATTTGTGGTTGCTTGGATATAGCGAGGTCATTAAGTTACCACGATAGAATCCCAGTCTTCCCATTACTAAGGTGGATAGGTTATTTAAGGTTAGCTTTAAAACGATCTGCTGTTGGAAAAAATTCAAGCCTGGCAGGGCTAATTCAAATCGATGCGACGTAAGCCCCGACAATACAAATTCAAAGCCTGATTTGCTAGGCAGGATCGATAGGCTATAGGCCGATTGTCTACTCGCGGTATAATCATCGCTTAAATCAAAGCCTAGCAAATTGCCTAATTCGGTGGCGGGAAGCTCAGGCCAATTTAGGGCCATAACCTCACGGTTTACTAAAGCCCGCCAACTTTCGGCCGCCGTATGCGTGCCGATTATATTGACATAGCACCAGGCCGGTTTGATGGGCTGGTCACGTTGGTTTTCAAAGGGCAATAAATTAAAGGTGGGCGAGCGCTCGGTTGTATCGTTAAGTATGGTTAAGCCATTTTCGGCGCTGGTTTTATAGAGCATAGTCTGATGATTTTGATAACAGCTGGCTTCAGCCTCTATTAATGGCGCTATTCCAGTCAGATCGAGCGTTTTCAAACTAGTAAGCAATGTCTCTAAGGCTAGTGGTATTTCTGATTCTGAGTAAAACAGGGCCAATCCTATGCAAAGCAACATCATGGTGGTGGTCTGCATCCGGGTCGAGCCAGTTAATGCCATGGGGCCCGTTTCTAGATAGAGGCCTCGAACATTAGGATTGCTAATAGGATGCTTAGGATTACGTCCCAATAAGGCCTCATTAGGGTTGCAATATAACAGCCAAGGTTTTTGATGGCTAAAGCCAGCAGCATAATCTGTGGCACCTAAAATAAAAGGCGATTCGCCGCCAGCCGCAGAGCTAATCAATAAATCGTTTTCACTAAAGCCTTGCTGCCGCAGTTGCTTAATGCCATATTCAGGATAGTCTTCACAGCGTTCTATGGAACGAATAAGTGCAGCATCGCCACCGGCAATAATGCTCACTACTTGCTTGGTATTGTCGGGATATTGTTTGCGCCAGCAATATTCTAAGCTAGCCGCCAATCTGCCACTAGCTCCGCAACCGGCGATAAACACTTTGTGACCAGCCTTAAGCGTTTGATGGATAGCCTTATGTAAGGCTTCGAGTTCACTCGAGTAGGATTGAAGTTTTTGAACGACGGCGATATCGATCTTTAATAATAGGCTAATAGCGCTAGGCAAATCAGTTTGAGCTAGGTGAGACAGCTCGGTAGTTTCAGGGTGGGGCTGCTCGGTAATCAGGGCGTTTTTTAAAAAGCGATCATGGTTTAGCCAAAAAGCCGCCTGCATTTCGCTGTCGCTTTGCCCCGACACTATTGGACGGGTCTTTTAGCAACAGAATGTGGCTGAACCAACCATTGATTAATGGCGGCGATATCTTGCTCGCTGATGGTTCCCGCATTTAGCTTTAGGTTTAAGCTGTCAGTAATATAATTGTAAACGGCTTCGGCATATTGCTGCTGGCTGTCAAATAAATCACTTTGCTGGGTTAATACATCCACGATGGTGCGAGCACCGACCAAATAGGCTTGTCTGGTCGCATTTAAAGAGCTCTCACCTGAAATAACGGCTTGGTTTAAAGCTTGAACCTGACTAATATCCGATAAAATATTTAAATAAGATTGGCGGACATTGCTTATGGTGCTGCGTCTTGTAGCCTCTAGGGTTGCTGCATCGGCTTGATAGTTATAGTCGGCTTGTTTGACGGTGGCATAGGTTTGGCCACCATTAAAGAGTTGCCAGTTTATTCCGATCGAGGCGGTGCCTGTGGTGACATTACCATTGGTATTGCTATTATCTTTAGCAGAACCATATGTGCCTGTGCCTGTCAGGGTAGGTAAATAGCCAGGGCTGACGGCCGTGCCGGCTTTAGCGATATCGATGCCGAGTTTTTGGATTTGCGCGGTTAAATTAGCCGACGCTAAAGCCAGGTTATGTTCTAAGCCAAATTGGACCCAGGTGTCGGAATTATCAGGCTGAGGTTTAATGAGGGGAAAGTTCGCTTCCAATGGGCTTAAATGGCTTTCGGGTCTACCGGTTACCACCATTAGCGCTTCCATGGAATTTTGTAGTGAATTTTCGGCGGCTACTGTGGAGGCGATAGCTGTCTCGTAGCTGGCGCGAGTGGACTCCACGTCTGTTAGGGCCTTTAAGCCGACCTTATACTGCTCGTCGGTTTGATTCATCTGTTGTTTTAAAGAGGCCTCATTTTTTTCAGCATAACGAAGTTGGTCTTGAGCTTCTAGTACCGCAAAATAAGCATTGGCTACGCTCATAACTAAGGTTTGCTGAGCTTGGGCATAAGTAATCGCAGCCAGTTTTAAGGTATATTCGGCTTGAGTATAAGCTTTCCATGATCCCCAGTTAAAGATAGGCTGGGTTAAGGTCAGGGTATAGCCATTACTGTTGTAACGAGTAGGGTCGTTAGGGTTTTTGTAATTAGAGGTGGTATTGGCGGTTAGGGATACAGCGGGCAATAAAGCCGCGCGGCTAATGGGCACGCCATATTTTGCAGCCTGATAGGTCGACATCGCCGATTGATAGGTAGCATTATGAGCAGCGGCTTGTTGGTATATTTCAATCAAGTCGGTGGCATGGCCGGTAAGGGCATAGCTCAAGCCTAGAGAGGTGATTAATGCTAGTACTATCGGTTTTATCATCGCTACTTCCTTAAAAGACAAATCGTTCAGGTTGTTGAGCATACAGTAGTGCCGGCGCTACGGTTTCAAATAGCGGCGTTGCTACCCAGCCATTAGGCTGTTTTTTAATTAAAGTTACTTCCATATTAGGCGAATCGCCCAAAATTGCCATTAATCGGCCGCTTTCTTTTAAACAGGATTTAAAACTCTCTGGTAAAAAGGGCAGGGAGCCGGTGATTACTAACACGTCGACTTTATCTTTATGGAAGTTCCAGCCACGAGCGGCATTACCGATTTCCAAGCTAACATTAGTAATGCGGCGGTTTTTTAAATGCTGGGCGGCATTTTGCGATAGGTCGGAATAAAACTCGACGCTATATACGTGTTTGGCGAACTGGGCCAATAGGGCGGTAAAATAGCCGCTGCCGGTGCCGATCTCTAAAACGGTTTCATGGGGCTGTATTTCTAAAGCTTGTAGCATTTTGCCTTCAATTATAGGTGAAAGCATAATTTCATTATGGCCTAGCGCCAAATTTGTATCGCTAAACGCTAAGTCGCGAAAGGCAGGGTCGACAAACTCTTCGCGCGGCACGGCCGAAAAGGCTTCTAGCACTTTATAGTCAGTGACATCCCAGGTGCGAATCTGTTGCTTAATCATGTTTAAACGAGCTTGTTCAGTATTCATAAACCATTTATCCCTTGCCATCGATTTATCATTTTCTCGCGCCCAATAATAGCATAAGCGCAGTATAGTATATAGAAATAATTGAAGTGGTGAAGTGCTGTTGAAATCTGCTAAACTCTGCGCAGCGATGAATGCTTTGGGAGAGTGGCGTGCAGAAAAGTAAACCTTTTGTTTTAATAGTATTAGATGGTTTTGGTTATAGCGATAATAAAGAATTTAACGCCATCGCAGCCGCTCATAAACCCATGTGGGATTCGCTATGGCAAGATTACGCACATACCTTAATTTCCGGCTCAGGCTGTGATGTCGGTCTGCCCGATAAACAAATGGGCAACTCTGAAGTAGGTCATGTCAATTTAGGTTCGGGCCGAGTGGTATATCAGGATTTAACCCGTTTGGATAAAGAGATTGCCGAGGGTGAGTTTTTCAAAAACCCGGTATTAACTCAAGCAGTTGATTCCACAGTGGCTTCCGGTAAGACTTTACATATTATGGGTTTGCTCTCACCTGGCGGGGTGCATAGCCAAGAACTACATATTCAAGCCATGGTAAAATTAGCGGCGGGGCGTGGTGCCACAAAAGTAATGGTCCATGCTTTTTTAGACGGTCGCGATACGCCTCCAAAAAGCGCCCAACAATCTTTACTCGATATGGAGGCTTTATTAAGCTCGCTTCAGGTCGGTAGAGTTGCTTCGATCGTCGGTCGTTATTATGCTATGGATAGAGATCAGCGTTGGGATAGAGTCGAGCTGGCTTATGCGTTATTAACCAAAGGCCAGGCCGACTACCATGCTCTTACGGCTGTTCAAGGTTTAGATATGGCCTATGCTCGCGGTGAAAACGATGAGTTTGTTAAGCCCACTAGAATCGGGGCTACCACTGAATCACCAGGCACGATCGAAGACGGCGATGCCCTTATCTTTATGAATTATCGATCCGATCGAGCGCGTCAATTAAGCCATGCTTTTGTTGATGACAGTTTTACGGCCTTTGCACGCCCAGATCGAATTACCTTAGCTGAATTTGTAACTTTGACCGAATATGAGGCAGGTTTACCGGCTACTATTGCGTATGGCCCTCAATCGCTAAAAAATACCTTGGGCGAATATCTATCGGATTTAGGTTTAACGCAATTGCGCATAGCAGAGACCGAGAAATATGCACACGTCACTTTCTTTTTTAATGGCGGGGTGGAGGCGGCTTATCCTGGCGAAAACCGAGTGCTAATTCCTTCCCCTAAAGTCGCCACCTATGATTTACAACCGGAAATGAGCGCGCATTTACTGACCGATAATTTAGTCGAGGCGATTGCCAGTCAAAAATATGACGTCATCGTCTGCAATTATGCCAATGCCGATATGGTCGGGCATACCGGTAATTTTGCCGCCACGGTTAAGGCGATCGAAACCTTGGATGAATGTTTAAAACGAGTGGTCGAGGCTTTGCAGGCTGTGGGAGGCGAAGCTTTAATTACCGCCGATCATGGCAATGCTGAAAAAATGCGAGACGTGCACACCGGGCAAGCCCATACTGCTCATACTAGCGAGCCCGTGCCTTTAATTTACGTCGGAAGAGCCGCTAAAGTGTTAGTGCAGGATGGATCTTTATCGGATGTAGCGCCTACTTTATTGCATTTAATGGGGCTTAAAATACCAGCTGAAATGACCGGCAAGGTTATTTTTACTCCGCAGTAATTTTTTCAGCGTTATGGGTTGAGGTATGCTACTCTATTAGGGTTCTTCTCGCGAAATCGGGAGCCGTATAATCCACTTATCACCCATATTCCTGCCAGTGCGGGAACGATAGTTTATATGCGCGAGCGATAGGTTTATTTATAGGATTGAAATGGAATGAATAAGTTAATATTAAGTATGGCGGTAATAATAGGCTTAAGCTGCAATGCATTTGCCATCACGCCACCAACGGCTGATGCTCCAACCTCGGCCGTAAGTAAAACCCTTGCCGATGCGCCCGTTATAACCAAGCCGATTAAAGCCTCTGCGCCTCCTGTGGCCGATACTAACGGTCCCTTATCTCAGGCAGACCTTGAGCGTTTTGGTGCAGCCTTAGAGGCAGTGCAAGATTTTTACGTCGATAAAGTGAGCAATCAGGTCATTATCAATAATGCTATTTCAGGCATGTTAAGCAATTTAGACCCGCATTCCGCTTACTTAGATGAGCAAGATTTCCGTGATTTGCAAGCCATGACCGAAGGTCAGTTTTGTGGTATAGGAGTTGAAATCGATATGACCGGGCCGGCCCTGGAAGTCATTAGCCCCCTCGATGGATCGCCTGCGGCTAAAGCCGGCATTAAATCGGGCGATATGATCGTTAGAATTAACGATACTCCTGTGCAAGGCTTAAGTGCCAATCAGGCGATTATGATGTTGCGCGGTAAAAAGGGCGAGAAAGTCACCTTAACTATATTTAGAAAGGGTGCCGATAAGCCCTTAGTGATTACCCTGGTTCGCAGCGATATTAAATTAGTGAATGTACGTAGCGAAGTGATGGATTCGGATTATGGTTATATCCGCGTGGCCAGCTTCCAAATTAATACCGGTAAAGATGTGGCTAAGGCGATAGCAAGTTTAGAGAAACAAACGCATGGTCATCTAAAGGGTGTGATTTTAGATTTGCGCAATAATCCCGGCGGGGTAGTACAAGCTTCGGTGGATTTGGCTAGCGACTTCTTAAATTCAGCCGATTTACCGTATGGTAAAAAAGTAGTGTATACCAAAGGCCGGATAAAAGAGGCCGATTTTACAGGCTATGCAACCGGCACAGATTTAACGCATGGCGTACCTATGGTAGTGCTTATCAATGGAGGCACCGCTTCTGCCGCTGAAATCGTGGCAGGCGCTTTGCAGGATTATCATCGCGCCCTAATCGTGGGCCAGCGCTCATTTGGTAAGGGTTCTGTGCAGACGGTGTTCCCTTTGCAAGATGGAAAAACGGCGATTAAATTAACGACAGCTCGCTATTACACTCCATCGGGTCGTACTATTCAGGCCTTAGGCATTAAACCTGATATCCTTATTTCAGACTTACAAATTCCAAGCAGCGTTAAGCCGGATAATAGCTTTATTGTGCGTGAAGCGGACTTCCCCGATCATTTAGGAGCGGTACAAAGCAGTACGGTTGAAAAAGCGCCCGCCGCGCCAGAAAGTGATAAGAGCCTAATGAGGCAATTGCTGGGTCCTAAAAAGAAAGATATACAGAAGCCGCTACTTTATCGTGACTACCAGTTACAGCAGGCTCTGCTATTATTGGAAGCGATAAGCACTAATGATGAAAACAAAGTACCCACCCATTCTTAACATTAAGTGAACACTGATTATGGCTGAATATACCTCTAAATCGATCGAAGTCCTCACCGGTCTGGAACCTGTCCAGCGCCGCCCAGGCATGTATACCGATACCACTCGCCCTAATCATCTGGGTCAAGAAGTTATCGATAATAGTGTGGATGAAGCCTTGGCCGGATTCGCCACCGAGATTACCGTTACCTTATATGATGACGGCTCTTTAGAAGTCGAAGATAATGGCCGCGGTATGCCAGTCGATATTCATGCGGAAGAAAAAGTCAGCGGGGTAGAGCTAATTTTAACTCGTCTGCATGCCGGTGGTAAATTTAACAACGATACCTATAATTTCTCAGGCGGTTTGCACGGGGTCGGTGTATCGGTGGTGAATGCCTTGTCGAAACGGGTCGAGGTTAAAATTCGTCGCGATGGGCAAGTCTATAGTATGGCTTTTGAAAACGGTGATAAGGTCGAAGATTTAAAAGTGATCGGCACTGTTGGCAAAAAAAATACCGGCACCAATGTTCGGTTTTGGCCGGATGAAAAATATTTCGATACCGCTAAATTTTCGGTCAATAAACTCTGTTACGTGCTTCGTGCCAAAGCGGTTTTACTGACCGGCTTATCGGTTAAATTTATCGATAAAACCAATAATGCCGAGCAGTCGTGGCAATATACCAATGGCCTTCCAGATTATTTATCTCAGGCTATGAAAGACTATACCTGTCTGCCCGAACAGCCTTTTGCAGGCTCCTTTCAAGGCGGCACCGAAACAGTCGATTGGGCTTTATGCTGGTTGCCAGATGGCGGCGAAGTATTATCCGAAAGCTATGTAAACTTAATTCCGACTATATCGGGCGGTACTCATGTCAATGGCTTGCGTACCGGATTAACCGAAGGCATGCGCGAGTTTTGCGATTTACGCAATCTATTGCCTCGCGGAGTAAAATTAACCCCGGAAGATGTCTGGGACCGTTGTAGTTTTGTATTGTCGGTTAAGATTAAAGACCCGCAATTTGCCGGTCAAATTAAAGAAAAATTATCCTCGCGTGAATGTGCGACTTTTGTCTCTGGCGTGGTGCGCGATGCATTCAGTCTATGGCTAAATAAGCACGTTGAATTAGGCGAGCAGTTGGCTCAGTTAATTATCGCCAGTGCGCAGCGTCGCTTAAAAGCCGATAAAAAAGTCATTCGTAAAAAAATCACCTCGGGCCCACCTTTGCCAGGCAAGTTAACCGATTGTACCACCCAAGATCCGACTCATTCCGAATTATTTTTAGTGGAAGGAGACTCAGCAGGAGGCTCGGCTAAGCAAGCTCGCGAAAGAGAATTCCAAGCGGTGATGCCATTGCGCGGTAAAATTTTAAATACCTGGGAAGTCGATTCATCAGAAGTCTTAGCCTCGCAAGAGGTGCATGATATTGCGGTGGCTATCGGAGTCGACCCAGGCTGTCCCGATATTTCCAAATTACGTTATGGCAAAATTTGTATCTTAGCGGATGCGGATTCCGATGGGGCGCATATTGCTACTTTGCTCTGTGCATTATTCCTAAGGCATTTCAGACCACTGGTCGAAGCCGGTAATATTTATGTCGCCATGCCACCCTTATACCGAATCGATATCGGCAAGGAAGTCTATTATGCCTTGGATGAAAGCGAGCGCAAAGGCGTGTTGGATAGAATCGCCGCCGAAAAAACTCGAGGCAAAGTCAATGTGCAACGCTTTAAAGGGTTAGGTGAGATGAATCCGTTACAGCTTCGTGAAACGACTATGTGTCGTGATACCAGACGTTTAGTTCAGCTAACCTTAGGGGCGCCTGAGATGACCATGGGCAGCATGGATATGATGCTCGCTAAAAACCGTGCCGCCGATCGTAAGGCCTGGTTGGAAACAGAAGGCAATTTAGCCGACACCACTATAGTAGTAGAAGGCGAACCCGAGCTTCCGCTATAAATTGATTCTGTCATTCCCGCGCAGGCGGGAATCTAGCTTTTCCTAGATCCCCGTTTTTACTGGGATTTCTTAACGCGATGAGAGGATTTTAAGGGGAGATAATTGCGATTCTTTCCCCTTAATGCAAGCCCAAATTCACTTTGGGCGCCGCATTAAACCCATGGAGTATTGCATCTTAAGAGAAGATTGGTATTCTAATGACCAGTGTTCAAATAGTTGAGATCAAAATGGATAATCAAACCGATCCAAAGTGGAAAAATTTACTGACCCCAGAGCAATATCGGATTTGCCGGTGTGGTGATACCGAAGCGCCTCATACCGGCGAATACAATAAACATTTTGAGGCGGGCATTTATCAATGCGTCTGTTGCAATGCCCCTCTATTTAGTTCCACTACCAAATACGATTCCAAATCCGGTTGGCCAAGTTTCTATGCTCCTATTTCAGATGAAGCGGTAAAAGGCATGGCCGATACTAGCGCGGGCATGCTGCGTATGGAAGCGCGATGCAATAAATGCGATGCGCACCTCGGACATATATTTGAAGATGGACCTGAGCCTACCGGACTTCGATTTTGTATTAATTCAGCTGCCCTGGATTTTATCCCGAAATGAAAACCTGGAAAACCGCCTTACTGTGCAGCATAGGTTCAGGCTTAGAATATTATGATTTCGTTATCTATATTATGTTGGCTCCATTCTTAACTGAAATTTTCTTTCCAGCCAAAGATAAGAGTTTGAACCTTATTCTTATACTTGGAATATTTGCCGCCGCTTATGTGGTTAGGCCATTGGGAGGAATCCTATTTGGGCATTTTGCAGATTGCTATGGCCGCAAAAAAGCGTTTTTGACCTCGATTTTATTAATGAGCATTTCAACTTTTGCCATTGGATTATTACCACCCTTTAAAATGGTGGGAATGGTAAGTCCCATTTTATTGGTAGCGATGCGATTGTTGCAGGGTCTCTCTCAAGGCGCTGAAATACCAGGTGCTATTACTTTCCTGTCCGAACATGCCCATGCCCAAAAACGCGGTAAATATTTAGGTCTATTGATGAGTGGGATAGCGGTGGGGGCGGTATTAAGTTCCTGGGTAAATCTTGGATTGGCTAAGCATTTTACCGAGCATCAAATTTTAGCCTACGCTTGGAGGATCCCTTTTTTGCTGGGCGGATTATTGGCAATAGTGGGTTATATACTGCGACGTAAGGCAGTAGAGACGGCTTTATTTACCAGTCAGCCGCCCGCTGTGCATATGCCGATAGCAGAATTATTTCGCAAACATAAGCTAGCTTTATTGCAATGCATCGGCATTATTTTATTTCCGGCCTGTTTAATTATTTCTGCTCTATTTTTCCCGGTCTACTTAAATCATTATTTTGCTTATCATCTTGCTGATATTTATTCGGCGATGACGATTAGCTTAATAGGTTCAGTAATAATGTTATTAGTATTTGGATATCTATCTGATTATGTCGGCAGAAAATTTCTAATGATTACTGCTTCATTAGTAGCGATATTATTTTTATCTTTGCTCTTTAAAATGCTTCTGCTTGGAACATTTCATTCGCTTTTGGCCTTTATGATTCTGTATCAAATGCTAATTTCATGCTTAATTGCCTCCTATCCAAGCATGTTGGCGGAGATTTTTGTAACAAAAATTCGTTACACTGGGGTCGCGGTTAGTTACAATTTTAGCTATACCATCGCCGCGTTTTTTCCAATGTTTTTAAGCATTTTAATAAACCATACGCAGCGTGCAATGCTAGTATCTACGGTGCTTTCAGGTTTGGCTGCTCTAAGTTTTATTATTTTAATTTTTACGCGAGATCGCACCGGTAAGTCGCTTATCTAAGCCTGCCGTCGAATGCGTGATGAAAGTTATTTTGCAAATATATGAAAAAAAAAATGATTTATATTTGCTAAGCTCATTTTTTTTGCCTAGAATTAAGTTGCATCTATCAACCAACGGAGAAGAAAGATGGCAACTGCTAAAAAACCTGCTGCTAAAACAGCTGCAAAAAAACCTGCTGCTAAGAAAGCTGTAGCTGCAAAAAAACCTGCTGCTAAAAAACCTGCTGCTAAGAAAAAGTAGTAATTTTTAAAAGCGATTTAACTTAAGAAGACCGCTCGTGCAAACCGGCGGTTTTTTTTCGTCTGCAATTTGCTTTTCTTGTTATGCTTTGTTGCAGCACATCATTCGCTGTCCTCATTTACTAGATGTAAACTCCGGCGCTCGTTAATGTACTGCGCCTCGCCTTACAAGAAAATCAAGATTGCAGATCCTCTCCGAAAGAGGATGCGCTTTTAGTCAGTTCCAGCTAAAATATTCTCAGCGAATTCTTTTACCTATAGAGAACCCATTATGCAAACCCTCAGTTTAAACTTTGATGGTGTTGAACCATTACCGCTTCATGAATTTACCCGCAAAGCCTATTTAGATTATTCCATGTACGTGATTTTAGATCGCGCTTTGCCTAGCCTTGCCGATGGCCTAAAGCCTGTGCAGCGTCGAATCGTTTATGCGATGAGCGAGCTCGGTTTAAAAAATAGCGCTAAATATAAAAAATCCGCACGTACGGTCGGGGATGTATTAGGTAAGTATCACCCGCATGGTGATAGCGCCTGCTATGAGGCTATGGTGCTGATGGCGCAATCTTTCTCCTATCGCTATCCACTAGTGGACGGTCAAGGTAACTGGGGGTCCTCGGATGATCCTAAGTCCTTTGCGGCGATGCGTTATACCGAATCGAGATTATCTAAATATGCCGATATTTTATTATCCGAATTAGAGCAGGGCACGGTTAAGTGGAACCCTAACTTCGACGGCACCTTGGATGAACCAGCCGTATTGCCAGCTCAAGTCCCCAATGTATTATTAAACGGGGCGACCGGAATCGCTGTGGGTATGGCCACCGATATTCCACCGCATAATTTAAAAGAAGTGGTGAGCGCCTGCCTGCATTTATTAAAACACCCTAATGCCTCTATCGATACCTTATGTGGATTCGTTAAGGCGCCGGATTATCCTACCGATGCCGAAATCATCACGCCACCTGCCGACATCTTAAAGATGTATAAAACCGGTATGGGCTCCATTAAGATGCGTGCCGTCTATCATATCGAAGAAGATGAAATTATTATTACTGCACTGCCTCATCAGGCCTCTGGTTCAAAAATTCTGGAACAAATTGCCGAACAAATGCAGGCGAAAAAATTAGTGATGGTTACCGATTTACGCGATGAGTCCGATCATGAGAATCCCACTCGAGTCGTAATCACCCCGCGTTCCAATCGAGTGGATGTCGAAGCCTTAATGGCGCATTTATTTGCCACCACCGATTTAGAGCGCAACTATCGCGTTAATATGAATATGATCGGTCTAAATGGTAAGCCACAAGTTAAAAATCTGGCACAGATTTTAAATGAATGGTTATTTTTTAGGACCGAGACCGTGCGCAATCGTTTGCAATTTCGCTTAGATAAAGTCTTGGCGCGTTTGCATATCTTAGATGGTTTATTGGTGGCATATCTCAATTTAGATGATGTCATTCATATTATTCGAACCCATGATGAGCCTAAAGCCGAGCTGATGAAAAAGTTTAAGCTTTCGGAGATTCAGGCCGATTCGATTTTAGAATTAAAATTAAGGCATTTAGCAAAACTTGAAGAAAGCAAAATCAAAGCGGAAAAGAAAGAATTGGGAATCGAAAGAGATGCCTTGCAAGAAGTTTTAGGCTCAGAAGTTTTATTAAAAGCCAAGGTAGGCGAAGAATTAAAAGCCATTAAAGATGAATTTGGCGATGAGCGCCGTTCATTGATAGTCGAGCGTACAGCTTCTGTCGCGATGAGAGAAGAGGAAATGATGCCGACCGAAAGCGTCACCGTAGTGCTTTCAAAGTTAGGCTGGGTACGTTGCGCTAAAGGTCATGAGATTAAAGGTGAAGATTTACAATATAAGGCCGGGGATGAGTTTTTATCCGAGGTCGAGGGTAAGAGCAATCAACAAGTGGTGTTCTTGGATTCCACGGGTCGTAGTTATTCAATGCCCGCGCATAAATTACCCTCCGCGCGTGGACAGGGCGAGCCTTTGACCGGGCATTTTTCACCCGAAGGTAATAGCACCTTTGAAGCCTTAGTGATCGGCGATAGCGAACAAAATTTTGTCTGTGGCTCGGATGCCGGTTATGGATTTGTTACCAGCTTAAATGAGATGACCAGCAAAAATAAAGCCGGTAAAAACTTAATCAGCCTGCCAACGAATGCTAAGGTATTGCCACCTTTAAAAACCAATGCCAGCGCAGATGAGTTGCTGGTATTGATTACCAATGAAGGCCGAGCGCTATGTTACCAGATAACCGAATTGCCTAAGCTCGCCAAGGGTAAGGGTAATAAAATGATCGGTATACCAGGCGATGATGCCAAGTCTCGCGCTGACTTTGTAACCCAATGGGCAATCGTAACGCCAGCGCATGATTTAATTATTCATGCCGGTAAAAAATATTTGCGCTTAAACCAGCAGGCTCTAGCCGAATATAAAGGCGAACGTGGCCGACGCGGTGGATTATTGCCGGTGGGTTATCGTAATGTTACGGCCGTGGAATTGGTGTAATTATTGATTTAAGGTTCATTCTGCACATGTTCAACCATTCCCGCTTAGGCGGGAATTCATTTTATATACAGTAGGGGTTCGCTATTGGAAGTAGACCTTGGTTTATCTTTGCTAGTAAACCAACTAAAACATCCACAGCAGCTAGTAGCAGGTGCTGTTGCAACTTCTCGCCTTGCAATAGCCTCTTTGTGAAGCGTAACACTATCTGTATGACTAAAAGAGCTGCATGTGCTAGTTTCTGAGCGGGCAGGTGAGGCAGGTCTGGCTGGGGTTATTTCAATCTCAGTCGTCTGTCCGTGCATTTTTCTTTCCTATTTGGATTTAATTATCGAAATAATAAAATACCAAGCTTAAGGAAATCTTAAAGCCAGCCATTATTTTACTAATTTTAGACCTAAGGTCAGCGCTCCCATAGCTATAAACAAGCCGATGAAAAATAGTGGCATAAGATAAAGGGTGTGGTGAAAAGCGCTTAAGCCAAAGACGGCGATGGTGCATATGGCCATATTTATAAAGCTCATCATCGCAGAGGCATTGGCTCTATCGGTGGCACCGTTTAAGGCAATACTGGAAGCTTGGATATAGATTAAGCAGTAGCCGATAAGGATAATAAACATCGAAATAAAGAGCGATTGAGGGCGTAAGTAAA
Source organism: Gammaproteobacteria bacterium (assembly GCA_030652335.1). GTDB lineage: Bacteria > Pseudomonadota > Gammaproteobacteria > Francisellales > CACEW01 > JAQSYQ01. The sequence goes on along the minus strand of JAUSAW010000018.1, from coordinate 153,026 downwards.
GATGTAATCCAATTAGCATAGCCATTATACCAAGCCCCATCACGAGAAAACCAATCGCCATCGATTTATGGGTGCTGAGGTTTTGGCTTGTTTTTGCTGATAAATATGACCCGATTAAGATGCCAAGCGAGGGCAATAAAGCCCATAACCCATATTCGCTGGGTTTCATCTGAATGAGTTTCATGCCGATAAATGGCGCTTCTGCTGCAAACACATACACATAAGCCGTACAAAAGCCCATTAGTAAACTACCTATAGCTAGCTTTAGGTTTTTTAATTGAGCGACATAATTATAAATGATTCGGCTACACTTAAGTGCGGATAAATCCAAGGTATAATTGAATTGAGGTAGGCGACTACACATATAGGTGACCGCTAATCCATAAAGAGCGAGAAAGTAAAAACAGCTTTGCCAGCCGAAATGCTGGACTAGAATTCCGCCAATCATTATCGACACCCCTGGCGCTATGCCAAAGCCTGCTAGTAGATGGGAGATTTTTTGCTTAGCTAATTCCTGTGGATAGCAATGCATCACTATAGCAAAGCTAATCATTAAGCCTACGCTAGAGCCTAGCGCCATTAAAAATCGACCTAGTGCCATATAGATAAAATGGTGAGTGGGTGAAGACAGCATGCATAATAGGGCGCCGACAAAGCTAATAGCCATCCCATAATAGATGGCGTGTTTTATACCAAAACGGTTCGCCAGCGGTCCATAGAGTAATTGGCCTATAGCATAGCCAATTAAATATAAGCTAATGGTAAGCTGCGTTGTCGAAACACCTACCCCAAAAAAAGATTGGATGCTAGGCAGTGCCGGAGTAAATAACACAGCATTAACAGCGGCTACCGTTACTAATAAAAGTAGGGTTAGCATCGAGGGAAGTTTAGTCGTTTGCATAGTTACTACTTTTCTGATTATTCCGGGACCCATTCGCGTTTTAAAGCGCGCTTACGCTCATGCCTTGCCATGGCAAGGTTAATTAAGGTGCTAAGTAAATCCTGATAGCTAATCCCTGAGGCCTTCCATAATTTAGGGTACATACTTATGGTGGTAAAGCCTGGGATAGTGTTTACTTCATTGAAAATAAATTCGCCAGTATCTTTATCGAGGAATAAATCGACTCGCGCCATGCCTTCGCATTCTAGGGCTTTAAATATAGCCGCGGCCATAGATTGAGCAGCACTATGTTGTTCGGCGCTAAGTTTGGCAGGAATCGCCAGGCCTGCACCATCTGGATCGAGGTATTTGGCTTCATATGAATAGAATTCGTGGTGAGGAATAATCTCGCCGGCGATAGACACCTGTGGGTCTACGCCATAACTTACGTTTTCTAATACGGCAAGTTCGATCTCGCGCGCGTTAACCGCTTTTTCGACCAGCACTTTGGTATCGTAAAGCAGGGCGTTTTTTACGGCAGTTATTAATTCATCAGCAGATTTTACTTTAGTAATGCCGAGGCTAGAGCCGGCATTAGCAGGCTTAACAAATACTGGGTAGTGCAATTTTGTATTGATTTGTTCTGTTAGTGCCGCTGCTTTATGCTGCCATTCTCCGCGAGTAAAAGCGACATAAGCGGCGATAGGAATGCCTGCTGCGGCAACGAGGCGTTTAGCAATATCTTTATCCATGCCAATGGCTGAGCCTAATAATCCACAGCCAACATAAGCGATATCTGCCAATTCAAATAAACCTTGCACCGTGCCATCTTCACCCATGGTGCCATGCAAAACCGGGAATACTACATCGATCTTTTGGCCTAGGGCTGGGTTAGCTTCGGCTTTAAGCTGAGTGCTATTTTGGGGGTGGGGCGGCAATAAAACTTCGGTGTGGGAAGCAGGTAGCAGTAAGGCCTTGCCATCTTGAGAGTATTCTAAACGCTGCATATCGCCTTGTAACCAATGCCCTTCTTTATCGATGCCGATCGGGATAATTTCAAATCGCTCAGGGTCGAGATTTTTAATGACCGAGGTGGCGGATTGTTGTGAAACTTCGTGTTCACCACTACGGCCGCCATAGAGCACGGCTACTCGAATTTTTTTATTAACAGACATGTAAGGTGATCCTATAAGTGTAATGTTGATAAGTATAGCCATTTATAAGCGTTTTCCAAGTTTCTTTGTCCGCCTTACTATTAATTTATGGTTCAGGTATTATGATGACAGGCTAATTATTTAAAGGGGTAGGGTATGTATTCAACAGCAGGAGTATCTAGCGATCCCGTTCAACAGCTTTTTAGCGCGGTTATAACAGAGGATTTTAAAAAAATTGATATTCTGTTAAAAGCAGGGGTATCGATTACATCGAAAGCACCCGGTGGCGATAAGCACGTTCTACATTTTGCTAGTGAGGCGGGAATGAGCGAAGAGGGAGTGAACAGATTAATTGCCTTAGGCGCTGATGTTAACGCAAAAACTACAAGAGATTTTACTCCTTTACACGTGGCGGCGCAACGTGGAAAAGCCGCTACCATGATAGCACTTATTAAAGCAGGGGCTAATATTGAGGCATTATTCGATAATGGGCTCGGCACAACGCCATTGCAAGAAGCGGCTTATCATGGTCAGTTAGAGGCCGTAAGGATTTTAATGGCTGCAGGTGCTGACGCTGCCTATCGAGAGCGTAAACATGACTTGAATGCTATTAATTTAGCCACTATGAATGCAAAGGTTAAGGTTATGCCTCTTAATGATATTATCAATGCTATCTTAGGGGCTGGGTTAGCATTTAAAAAGCAAGTAAGGGATGAGATTGAAAAATGGAATAATAAGGAATTTGCAAAAGACAGTGCCGAAGCGCTATACATAAAGAAAGCGAATGATATTCCGCATAAAGATATAAGTTCAGATGAATATTTTTTAAGTTTGCGTACAGTTCTTAATGAAGATTATGAGCCTATAAAAGAAAGCGTGAGGCCACTGAGATCAGCGGTAATTAGTTATATGAAAAACTATAATGAGCAAAAAAAGAGTGAGCGGGAGCTTAAAGCTATTTTCACCCCTGCTGCTGGAAGTGGTGCTTCGGCATCACCTTAAAATAGTGATGAAATAAACTAGCCATGTATTTTTCTCGTGTTTGGCAATTTTTTAAGGTACAATGCTCACGTTTTAATTTTTAAAGTTGACCAAGCAAATAATTTTCCATCACTATTTGTATGCATAGACTGCGCTAAAAGCTATTTGAGATAGCTTTGATTCCTCTGGAAATACTGGGCCGCCTTTGCAAGTCGATTAAAAAGCAAAGCACCCGTTTTCACTGTCATATCGACGGTGAATTATTTTATTTCTAGGAGTACGCTATGACGACACCAATTATACCCACCACCCCCGATACACTATTACCAAAGTTTGCCGCATTGGGTTTATCTCATTCCACTTTGCTGGCATTACAAAAGAAAGGCTTTGAAGAGCCATCCCCTATTCAGGCTGAAGTGATTCCAGAATTGCTATTAGGCAAACTGGATATTATCGGACAGGCTCAAACCGGTACCGGTAAAACCGCCGCGTTTGGTTTGCCATTAATCGAATTATTAAAATCTAAAGGTGAAGTTCAGGCGCTAATCTTAGTTCCCACTCGCGAATTAGCGATTCAGGTTGCTGAAGAGATTCATTCCTTTATCGGTCAAAAAGGCTTACAAGTCGTGCCAATTTATGGCGGACAATCCATGGTTGAACAATTGCGTCGTCTTAAAAATGGAGTCGACATCGTAGTCGGTACCCCGGGTCGTGTGATGGACCATATGGAACGTAAAAGCTTAAAGATGGATAAGATCGAATTCGTCGTTTTAGATGAAGCCGATGAAATGCTCAATATGGGCTTCTTAGAAGATGTTGAAACCATTTTATCTAAAATCACCAATAAAAAACGCATGTTATTATTCTCGGCTACCATGCCAAACGCCTTAATGAAAATTGCTGATCGCTATATGGGTGAGAAAAAGGTTGTGGCAGTAAAAGCCAACCAAATGACCACCTCATTAACCCATCAAATTTACTTTGAAGTGCGAGAGCCGGATAAATTAGAAGCGTTGTGCCGTATCGTCGATATCGAAGATGATTTTTATGGCGTAGTATTTTGCCGCACCAAAGTCGATGTGGATACCGTAACCCGTGCCTTAGGCGATCGTGGTTATGCAGCTGACGGTTTGCATGGTGATATTAGCCAAGATATGCGTGAAAGAATTCTAAACAAATTCCGTAAGAAAAAAGTCAATATTTTAGTGGCGACCGATGTGGCCGCTCGTGGTATCGACATCCAGGATTTAACCCACGTTATTAACTATGCCTTACCACAAAACCCAGAAAGTTATGTGCATCGCATCGGTCGTACCGGGCGCGCGGGTAAACAGGGTACCGCTATTACCTTTATCACCCCATCCGAATATCGTAAGTTGCTCTATATTCAAAAGGTCACCAAGACCGAAATCAAAAAAGAAAAATTACCTGGTGTGAAACAAATTATCGATAAGAAATGGGCTAAGATCCAATTGAACTTAACTCAGCTATTTGAAGCCGGCAGCACTGACGAATATCTAAAATTAGCCGATAGCCTATTAAAAGATCACGCGCCTAAAGAAGTATTGGCCGCAGTTTTAAAATATGCCTTCCAAACTGAATTAGATGAAAATCATTACCGCAATATTCACGAAAATAGAGAGGCCAGAGAATCCAGAGAAGCTGGTGAAGGTTCTGTCGATACCAAAGGTACCGCTAGACTATTCGTAGCCCAAGGTAAGAATGAAGGTCTAACGCCATCACGCTTGGTTGAGCTCATTAAGAAAATTGCTAAGACCAAAGAACATAAAATCCAAAATATCGAAATCATGGATAAATGTTCCTTCATTACCGTACCGTTTAGCGAAGCAGAGTTTATTCTGCGCGCCTTTAAACGACATGGCGATGGTAAAAAGCCGATGATTGAAAAAGCGAAAGCCGAAAAGTAATGTTGTCATCCCTGCTTAATCGGGGATCCAGAACAGACCCGTCATCCTGACAATGCGTAGCATTCGTCAGGATCCAGGTTTTTTCATCGTTTTTATCGCATCTTTTTGATTAGGACTATGCTCTACATCCACGACCATTCCAAGTGAATGTAGCGCACCTAATATTTCAGTGAGAGTGGAATCGGCATCATTGCCCATTCCTTCTTCACTTGCTGTCAGTTTAATGACCTCATCTTCAAGCAAAGTATTTAACTTAACAATCTTAGCTTCTTCGCTTAAAGTAGAGTCCTGTAAAATTTTTTGAATATAGCTCATGCTGCACCCCTTATTTTACTATAATATTAGCACAGTTCAATTTAAGTGAGAGAGATGAGATGAAGCTTAACAATAAGGTCGCGTTAGTAACGGGTGCATCGAGCGGAATTGGTTATGCCACGGCTGTAGCTTTAGCGGCACTCGGAGCGAAATTAATTCTATGCGCGCGCAGGGCCGACCGCTTGCAAGAACTTTCCGATAAATTGAAAAGCGACTATGAGACCTCCGTACATTGTATCGAGCTCGATGTCACTCAAGCTTTAGAGGTTAAAAAGGCCTTGTCCGCTTTGCCTCTTGAATTTAGTCAGATCGATATCTTGGTTAATAATGCCGGACTCGCCGCTGGCCTCGATACCATCGTCGATGCCAAGATAGAAGACTGGGATCAGATGATCGACACCAATGTTAAGGGCTTATTGTATGTCACTCAAGCCATTATGCCCGCTATGCTCTCTCGAAAAACAGGTCATATCGTCAATATTGGTTCCATAGCAGGTCACTTAGTCTATCCAAAAGGCTCGGTTTATTGCGCCACCAAACATGCCGTTAAAGCCCTAAGCCGCGCGATGAAATTAGAATGCCAAGGCACAGGCATCCGAGTCACCGAAGTCGATCCTGGTTTAGTCGAAACCGAATTTAGCTTAGTCCGATTTAAAGGCGACGCCGAGCGTGCTAAAAAAGTCTATGCCAGCATCACAGCGATGAAGCCCGAAGACATAGCCGATGCGATAGCCTATTGCGTCACGCGGCCTGCTCATGTCTGTGTGGCTGAGATTACGGTCAATGCTACGGAGCAAGCGGTGCAGTTGGTTTAATCGAGGATTTTTTTATGGACATTCGGATCACATAAGTTACAAATGTTATTTATGTGACTAGGTTTTTCAAGAAAATTCGGGTCACGAAACATGCATATGTCATTTATGTGACTGGCATTTCAGGCAAATTTCGCGTCACCAAATCTGCATTTGCAAGTTCTGCACAGGTGCTAATTGAAAAACCTAACCGGAACCGATAAAAGATAACCCTTATTACGAATCGATTTAATCAGGTTATGATGGGTGCGGTCTTTGAGTTTGTTGCGTAATCTTGAAATTTGCACATCGATGGCTCGGCTTTCCGGGTCGTCGATATCAATTTTTAACACCGAAGCAATTTTTTCTCGAGTCAGAATTTCTTGTTCAAAGGCTAAAAACAACTCCAACAATAAGCATTCATTTTTAGTCAAAAAGATATGCTTGCCGTTTTGATGTTTCAGGCAGGCCTCATCGGGAATATACACCCATTGCGCAAAACTGGCGCGTTGATAATTTTCATTAGGGGCAACGACATCATCTGTATGGTAGTCTGTAGCTGCAGTATTAGCGGTAGGGGCGGGCTGGGCCTTCCTACGTCGTAAGATAGCTTGAATTCTCGATAATAATACATGTGGGCTAAAAGGCTTTTCGACATAATCATCGGCACCTGCTTCAAAGCCTAATACCATATTCATCTCACCTTGCACGGCGGTTAGCATGACGATAGGCGTATCGCTGGTTTCACGAATTTTTTTGCAGACATCTAGACCATAAATATCGGGCAGCATTAAATCTAAAATAATTAATTCAGGAGCGGTGGTTTTTAGAATATCAAGTAGCTCTTGGCCAGTGCCGGCTTCTATCACCTCAAAATGATAGCGGGTCAAGAAAATCTTAACCAGTTGACGAATACCAGGTTCGTCATCTGCGATAATAATTTTTTCTTTGGCCATGCTGGAAACCCTTAATAATATTGATTAATAATAGTGAAAAAAAGGCGATGCAGCAATGTATTTGATCTAAAGATGACAAGAGAAGGCTGCTCGCGTAAAATCGCAAAAAAGTGGTAGGGATCATTATGTTAAGGCAGAGCGTTATTATTGGGATGGCTTTATCGGCTATTGCCTTTGCAGACTTAACTCCCATTGTTTATCAGTTGCCAGAAATCGACGCCAATGCCAAACCCCCGTTTAGTTATACGCAATCGACGACCCTCGGCAATCAAGTTATTATCTCGGATTCTCAGATTACCCGATCCGGCGCCACTGATATTGGGCAATTGCTTAATAATATTGCCGGCATTCAGTATGTTTCAGGCTTGGGTATGGCGCCGCAGATTTTAATTCATACCGAGCCGGCCTTAATTATGGTCGACGGGCAGTCTTTAACAAATTTTTCCATGAGCGATCCCGATATTGGTCTTATCCCCTTATCTGAAATTGCAGAAATAATTATTACCCCGGGAGTAGCTGGGGCTGTATATGGCAATCAAAGCTTGGGTGGAGTGATTAATATCATTACTAAATCACCGCGCAAGGCCGAGCAAGAGATAACTCTGATAATGGGTGCGCCATTAATGACCCAAATGACTATGGTGGCATCAGGCCCCATCGATACTGAAAATGCCTATCGGATTAATGCGCAGAATGAATACGATCAAGGTTCGCGAGACAGTGATCAAGAGAGTAGCAATCAAGCAGGCTTAAAATTACAACATGACACGGCGATTAATTCGCTGCAATTTTCGGTCTATGGTTTGCGACAAATTACCCATTATCCGGGTTATCTAACGGCGAGCCAGGTAGCCGAAAATCCTAACCAGTCTATTGTCGATCAAGGTCAGGGTGATGAGACCAGCAATACCGGATTAGCCTCAGTGGCTTGGAAGCATACGTTTAATAATGCCTGGGCTAGCAGCTCGCAATTTAGTTATCGCCAGCAAGCCGCTCAATCGAATTTAGAGGGCCCTTATGATCAAGACTATCAAACTATACGAGTAAACCCTGAGCTCAACGGTAGCTTTATGGGATGGAAGCGTCAGATCCATACCCAGGCAGGAATCCTGTTAAGCAATGAAACCTATGGTTTTACTAGTCCGGATTTATATTCGAATATCAATAATGCCAATCAACAGCAATATAGCGGCTATGGCAGCTTGGATGTGCCGCTCGTTAATAAAATCAGCTTAACTACGAGTGGCAGGGTGGTGGGTATCGATACTCATGCTCAATTTTATAATAACGACTCCAGTCAATTTAACCCACCTAGCAGCCAGACTCAGCAATTAAGTTTAATGAGTCTAAGCTTAAACGATCAATTTAATGCCCAGACTTCCGGCTATCTGCGCCGTGCTATGGGTTATCAATTGCCTTTTATCGATGAATCGAATTATACCAGCAGCCCCAATACCGGTTTTGGCTTAAAGGCGACAACCTCAACGGCCTACGAGACCGGGATTAATTGGCATGACTCGCAATGGCAAACGGCGGCAGAGGTTTTTGTTATTAACCTCAATAATGAAATTGGTTTTTATACCCCGCCTAATGGCCTCTCGGCTAATTATAATTTAGCGCCGACGCGACGCGAAGGTTTTGATGTAAACGCTCAGTATGAGCCGACCGCAAAATGGACTCTGCGAGTTAGCACGACCGTAATGAATAACCGTTTTCGTGAAGGGGCCTATACCGGTAATGATATCCCTGGCGCCTCAGCCATTTTAGGTGATTTCAGTGCGCGCTATCAATTAACGTCTATCTGGTCGATTTATGGCGAATCACACTATACAGGATCACAGTATGCCGAGGGTGATAATACTAATAATAGTGCCAGCGTGCCGAGTTATTGCTTATTGGATCTGGCTTTAAATGCCGAATTCCCCAGCTGGGTGTTAAGTTTTAGAATCGACAATCTAGCCAATACTGAATACAATTTGGCTAGCGTCTATATCAGCTCACCACCCGATAGTTTTGTGGCTTATTATCCGGCAGCAGGGCGCACAGCCATGTTGCAGATACGTTATAAATTGAGTTAATTATGAAGCTGCTAAATTTTAGTCATTCGCCTTGGTTTATGGCGGTCTCCTTGCATCTGGGGCTATTAGCATTATTAATAAACTGGCCAGACTTTTATCACCTACGAAGCCTGCCACAAAGCGATGCCAGCCTTTCAGCCTATATTCTACCTTCTGCCATAAGCCCAGCAGCCAAGACTCATATGTCGCATACAGTAAAGCCGATACAAGCGGCCCGGCCAGTCACTCAAGTTCATCAAATTCAAGCCCAGCAAGTTGCATCTCCTCAATTGCAAATATTGCTACGTAGCTTAGCTCAAGATATTTCTCAGCATTTAGTCTATCCCGATTTAGCTAAAAGCCATATTCAACAAGGCTCAAGCATTATTGGATTTACCCTGCAGCCAAATGGCGTTATATCAACTATTCAGATCGATCAAAGCAGCGGGGTGGCGGATTTAGACCGAGCTGCCATTAATGCCATTCAAGCTTGTAGCCCATTCTCGATGCCGATTGTCATAAGCCAAGCCATTCATTTATCCCTTCCGGTGGATTTTAGTTTACACTAATACATGAAGTTCCCTCCCCCATCGTGGGGTAGGGCTAGAGAGAAACAAGAAATTCCCTCCCCCCCCTGCGGGGGAGGGTTAGGGAGAGGGGGAGGCATGGCAAAAGTAGGTGTATTCATCGGGCGATTCCAGCCCTTTCATCGAGGTCATCTGGCTATTATCCAAAAAGCCCTAGAAACCTGCGATAAGCTTATTATCGTGGTCGGCTCTATTAATCGTGCCCGGACTATTAAAAATCCTTGGACTTTTGAGGAGCGAAAAGCTCTGATTCTCGCGGGACTAGCTCTAAACCCCCTCTCCCCGTCCCTCCCCCACGAGGGGGGAGGGGGTTTTAAAGGAGTTATTTTAGGCGTCGAAGACCAGATGTATAACGAAGGGGTTTGGAACGGCTCCGTTAAAGCTTTAGTCATTAGCAATACCTCTCCTTTGGATTCGATTGTTTTAATCGGCCACGATAAAGATGAAACTACTTATTATCTTAAAGCCTTTCCAGAATGGGGGCGGCTTGAACTTGCCAATTACTGCCAGCTTAATGCCACACCCATACGCGAACAGTATTTTTCAGGAAAGGAAGTAATCGAAATCGAAGGGCTCACGCAGGCAAGCCAACGTTATTTGAGCGAATTTAGAAATACTCAGCACTATAGCGAATTGCAGCAAGAATTTAACTATATAAAATCTTATAAGGCCTCTTGGTCTAAGGCGCCTTATCCGCCTATGCATGTAACGACCGATGCGGTGGTAATCTGCAACCAGCATATTTTATTAGTACAGCGCGGACATTTTCCGGGGAAAGGCTTATGGGCCTTGCCGGGTGGATTTTTAGAGCAAAAAGAATGGATCTGGGAAGGTTTGATCCGGGAGCTAATCGAGGAAACCTCGATCGATTTAAGTGTCGTGCAACTTAAAACTTACTTAGTAAAAACAAAGGTATTCGATAATCCAGGGCGTTCACAAATAGGCCGAGTCATAACCAATGCTGGTTTATTTGAAATCACAGGTCATCCCTTACCTAGGATTAAAGCCGCCGATGATGCGGCTGCGGCAAAGTGGTTGCCATTAAGTGAATTTTGGCAGATTTCCGATCAGTTGCACGATGATCATTATTTTATAGTAAAATATTTGTTAGAATAGTTTTTTTAATCAAGGATGATAAAAAATGGTGGGAATAGAGGTGGTTAGGTCCAAGAAGGTAGCCCATTTAGTTATACAAGCTTTGCCTAAAGAGATGGAATTAAGTAATGAGAGCCTAACGGCTTACCGTGATGCCGTTGAATTGTTAAGGTTATTGCCCGTTTACGAGGCCTACGTTTTTATTCAAGAACAGCAGGGTCTGCCTAGCGAATCTAAGCAAATTTTTTCCGAGCTTGCCCAATACTTATTAGGGCCTTTAGCCACTGAACATGCCATTAATGACCTCACCAATGGTCTGCTGGATAAATTGCGAAGAAAGGTGGCTGATATCGATAAATTTAGTGACGCCATTCTAGATTTTAAAACGAATTTTCTAGCTACTTTAATAAATGCTAAGGATTTAATCCCGGTGCATGCAGGTGCGGTAAGCATAACAGCGCCCTTTAAGAGCGTTTCTGCTAAATTAAGGAATGATAGTAGCCTGACACGCGAGCGTTAAAGCTTGCTTTAGCCATGGAGTATAGCGCTCTGGATGAGCAGCGAGGTCGCGTTCTAAGTCCTGAATGTCCATCCATTTTAGCTCTGATATTTCTTCAGGGTTAAACTGTGATATATCGCCATCATAGTGACCGATAAAAACATGATCGAGTTCGTGCTCTATTAAGCCATTGGCAAGTTCGGCCCGATAGATAAACTGGTCTACTTCGCGCAAGTCGGCGCCTATTCCTAATTCTTCAAACAGACGACGATTAGCCGCATCGAAAGTTATTTCGTTTTCGCGAGGGTGGCTACAAACGGTATTCGTCCAGAGACCGCCGCAATGATATTTCTGCGGATGTCGCTGTTGCATAAGGATTTCATTATTACGAAATAGGAAGATTGAAAAGGCACGATGTAGAAACCCAAGTTGATGGGCTTTTTGTTTTTCTTCAAAGCCTACAACTTGGTCTTGCTCATTTACTAAAATAACGTATTCCAAAGCCCCCTCTCCCTAACCCTCCCCCGCAGAGGGGGGAGGGGACTTAAGCTATTAGTCTTTGCTGCTGCGCTCGTATTTACGACGGTCGATCTCTTTTAACCATTTTTTACGAATACGCAGGAACTTAGGAGTGACTTCGACGAGTTCATCATCGTTAATGAATTCTAAAGCTTGTTCCAAAGTATGCTTAATCGGTGTGGTTAATACGATATTCTCATCGGTACCAGAGGCACGAATATTAGTAAGCTGTTTACCTTTAATCACGTTAACCACTAAGTCGTTATCGCGGGTATGAATACCGATAATCATACCTTCATATACTTCGGTACCATGTTCGATCATCATTAAGCCGCGGTCTTGTAAGTTAAATAGGGCGTAACCTGCGGCTTTACCGTCCTGGTTAGACATCAATACACCGCGTTGACGCTCGGAGACGACGTTCTTTTTGCAAACGCCGTAATGATCAAATATATGGTTTAAAATACCGGTACCTGAGGTGGAACTTAAGAATTCGGTATGAAAGCCGATTAAGCCACGAGTTGGAACGATATATTCTAAACGCACTCGGCCTTTTCCATCTGGGACCATATTTTTAAGGTCGCCTTGGCGTACACCCATTTTTTCCATGGTGGTGCCTTGATGTTGATCTTCGATATCGATGGTAACGAACTCATAGGGTTCATTCATTACGCCATCGATCTCTTTCATAATAACTTCAGGACGTGATACGGCAAGTTCATAGCCTTCACGACGCATATTTTCGATTAAGATCGCTAAATGTAGCTCACCACGACCGGACACTTGGAATTTATCAGGATCCGCGGTTTCTTTAACGCGTAGTGCTACGTTATGAATCAGTTCTTTAAATAGGCGGTCACGGATATGACGTGAGGTAATATATTTACCATCGCGGCCGGCAAACGGTGAGTTATTCACCTGGAAAGTCATGGTTACGGTAGGCTCATCGATCGTTAATGGCTCTAGCGCTTCTACTTTATTCACATCGCAAACGGTATCCGATACATTTAAGCCTTCAATACCGGTAATACACACGATATCGCCCGCTGAAGCCGATGGGACTTCAAGGCGTTTAAGACCCATATGACCTAATACTTGTAAGATACGACCATTGCGGGTTTTACCTTCGCGGTCGATTACGGTCACTGGCATATTGGTTTTTACGGTACCGCGTGAAATACGGCCAATACCGATGGTGCCTACATAGCTTGAGTAATCAAGCATGGTAATTTGCATTTGGAAAGGACCATCAGCATCCACGGGTGGTGGGGATACTTTATCGATAACGGTTTGGAATAGGGGATTCATATTATCGGAGGCTTGGTTTAAATCTAAGGTGGCATAGCCCATTAATGCCGAAGCATAAATCACTGGGAAATCTAATTGTTCATCGGTTGCGCCTAAGCGATCGAATAAATCGAATACTTGGTCCACAACCCAGTCAGGACGTGCGCCTGGACGATCCACTTTATTCACTACTAAAATAGGTTTTAGGCCTTGAGCAAAGGCTTTCATGGTTACGAAACGGGTTTGTGGCATAGGGCCGTCGACCGCATCGACCAATAATAATACGGAATCGACCATCGATAATACGCGTTCCACTTCTCCACCAAAGTCAGCATGCCCTGGGGTATCCACGATATTAATACGGTATTCTTCATTAGTGCGGGGGTCTGTCCAGCGAATGGCGGTATTTTTTGCCAAAATGGTAATGCCACGCTCTTTTTCTAATGGATTTGAATCCATAGCGCGCTCTTCAAGCTTGGTACGTTCGTCCAAGGTATCCGACTGTTGTAAAAGTTTATCAACTAGGGTAGTTTTACCGTGATCGACGTGAGCGATGATGGCGATATTACGTAATCTTTGAATAGACATGTTATTAGCTTCACTGATGGTGGGGGAAATTAGCCGGCATTATACAGGAAATATCGCCGACTAGCAAAAAACCTAGCAATTAAGTTTGAGTAACATAAATCATCGACAAATATCGAGTAAATAATAACGTATTAAGGACAATACCATGCATGCAACAAACACTGAATTAAGCGCGCCATTAACCGGCGAAACTCCAGCAAGTTTACCTGTAACTTCTGTTGCTAGACCTAAATGGCTACCCTATCTTTTTGGTGGGTTAACCGGATGGGCAGTAGGTTTTTTTCTGGCAGCCTATGCGCAGCACCCCGATAATTTTAATGAAATTGAAAATGGTCAAGAAGCCCTGATCGATATGGGTACCGGCACGGCAGCCGCGGCAGCTTGTATGGTGACAATCTGGTGTGCTTCGAAATGTATTTCAAAAGCGCGTAGCCCTGTAGTTGAGGATATAAGCCCGGTATAAAACAGGCTTTTTTATTACCAAGCCTTAGCGATAGCCAAATAAGCGTAGAATAATAAGCGAAGTCGGCAAGGTAGCATTGATGCCTGCCAGGCTCAATTTAATAGAGATAGTTTTGCTACTATAGCTAAATTATCTACTGTTAAAGAGGGCTCAATTTTAAGTAGTTTATCTCGGCTAAGTTCGCCTGAAACTAAGCATAGTTGCGATTTTTTAATAGCAAAATATTCAGCCATAAACTTAATAAGGGCCTGATTGGCTTTACCATCTACGGCTGGAGCATGCAACTTAAGTTTAAGGCGATCGCCGTGCAGGCCAATCCATTCGGTTTTTTTGGCGTTAGGCTGGACATGAAGCCTTATCAATAAGGCCTCATCTTGCCAATACCAAGCTTCATTTATCATTAGACGTTAGAGCGAATTAAGATTAGCAGCGCTTGAATAAGGATTAACACTAAAATCGGTGAGAGATCAAAGCCATGGATTGGCTTAATGATTCTACGGGCAGGGCGCATAACAGGCTCGGTCAATTGCCATAATAAATATTGCATAGGAGTATTTTGCTGGGGGCTTATCCAGCTTAATACCGCGCGAACCAGGATTAAATAGAAATATAAGCTCAATAGGGAAATCACTAGTTTAATAAGGGCTATTATAACGATAAGGCCTGAAATCGGCATGCTTACTATCCAGTCCAATAGGGCGATTTCGATTATTTGCAACATAAGCATTAATGCTACGGCGGCCATGTCCAAACCAAACCAACCTGGGATTATGCGGCGCAATGGTAGGAGTAAAGGGTTAGTAATTTTCATTAAAAACTGACAGAGCGGATTATAAAAATCGGCTTTTACCCACTGCAATAAAAATCGCAGCATAACTGCGGTAATATAGAGTGAGAATAAGGTGTTGATTAGGAATATGCTTACTTGGATAAGGCCTGCATTCATGATTGATCCCTTGGTGTTGATAATATTCTGCCTAGTTCATCGCTGCGATTTTTTGCTGCAAGCATGGCGCCTTTAAATAGATCATCTATACCATGCTCTTTAAAAAATTGTAAGGCTGCTGCTGTGGTGCCTTGTTTTGAAGTAACTCCTTCGCGCAACGCGCCGAGTTCAGATTGAGACTCTTTGGCCATTACCGAAGAACCTAAAGCCGTTTGTATGGCAAGCGCTTTGGCAGTATCGGCATCCAGACCCATTTCTATAGCCGTTCTAGTCATTATTTCCATAATTAAAAAGTAATAGGCGGGCCCGCTTCCAGACAGGGCCGTTACGATATCGATATCGCTTTCCTTGTTTAGCCATACGGCAAGCCCTGAGGCCATTAAAATTTGCTCGGCCATTCGTTTTTGTTCTGTACTTGCCAGCGGATTGGAAAATAAACCAGCAGCACCAGCCTGTACCATAGAGGGAGTATTGGGCATGGCTCGAATTATGGGCATAGTGGCGCCAAACCATTTTGCCAAAATATCGATATTTAAGCCTGCCGCTATGGATAATAATAAAGGCTGTCGTTTTTGTAAGTGGGGGGCTATTTCTGTCGCAAGCGCCTGCATCGATTGAGGTTTAACGGCTAAAATAACCACATCCGCTACTTGAAGCGCCGCATCGGAATTCATACTGGTCTTTACTTTAAATTCAGCGGATAGCTTAGAAAGTTTGTCGGCATGATGATCGATTACGGTAATTAAGCTTGGTTCATAAGCGCTGCTAACTAAGCCTGACACTAGGCTACGGGTCATATTACCGCCGCCTAGAAAGACGATTAAAGGTTTTAAAAGGGAGCGCATACTATTCCTTACTATTACGTTTGCCAAAAATGGCGGTGCCGATTCTAAGCCAATTACTGCCTTCGGCAATGGCTGCTTCCATATCAGCGCTCATGCCCATCGAAGTTTGATCAAACGTTAAATGGTTAGCACTAAAGTCATTCTGTAGATTTTTTAGTGTAGCAAATATAGCCCTTTGTGCGATAAGTGTATCGCGAGGCGCTGGGATAAGCATAAATCCACGCAAGTTTATATTGGGTAGGTCTTTAATATAGGTAATCGCCTGTGCTAATTCATAATACGCAAAGCCTGATTTGCTGAGTTCATTATCAAGATTAAGCTGTAAAAAAATATTCAAAGGCGGCAACTCAGGGGGGCGCTGTGCACTTAATCGTTCTGCAATTTTAAGGCGATCCACGCTATGCACCCAATTAAAGTTTTCAGCAATGGCGGCTGTTTTATTGGATTGAATAGGCCCGATAAAATGCCAGTTAAGTATAGAGTCATCGACTATATTATCATCCGCGACTTGATCGGGGGTCCATTTTTTTAATTCAGCCATTTTGCTTAAGGCTTCTTGCAGATAATTTTCCCCGAAATGGGTCTGCCCCGCTCGATAGGCTTCTATAATACGTGAAGCCGGCTGAGTTTTGCTTACTGCTAATAGATGAATGGAGCTTAAGTCGCGATGATATTGTTTAGCATATTCTGCAATCTGTAGCCTAAGCTTTGCTATATTCTTAGCAATATCAGTCATAAAACCTTACGCATATCATAACGACAGATAACGGGTGATTGGCCAAATTTACGCCCTTGTGTTACAGAATAGCCTAAGCCTTCATAGAGCTTGCGAGCGCCAGATTTATTCATCATAACATTAAGATCGATGGTGCTAATTTTAGCTTTGCGGACGGCATTTTCCATTAGTTTCATAGCTTGTTTGGCAAAACCCTTGCGACGAAACTTAGAATAGATTTCGATATAATCGACGAAGGCAATATGGTGGGTTTTCATCCATAAGAATGAATAAGCTAATATGCCGGCAATTTCATTGCTCGATTTATCGACGATATGATAAGCGTGATGGGTATCTTCAGCTAGGGATTGATTGTAATACGCCATTACTTCTGATTCTGACGCGCGCATAGCGGTCGCTAGATTGGGATATTCGCCAAGATCAAACATGGCTTGAGCATATTCACGAATAGAATGTTGAAGATAGTTTTGAATGTCTAAAAAATTCATCTGCCGAAGTTCGATATTCATTATTCAATCCAGTGCTTATAAAGATAATCAAGTGTAAGTGAGAGAATTGCAGACTTCAAGTGAAAAAGGTCACATCCATGTGAGGGCCTAAGCCCATTTATCCTTAAATAGTGCATCCAAGCACATGTCACTAATATGCACGGCCAACCTTAAGGAAACCTTAAGAGGTAAAATATTTAGTAAACATAGCCGATGACTTACAAATATTAGCGAATTCCTCCACTGCTTTTATGTCCAGCGAATTCGATACTGAGAGTATGGAATAACGAAAGGAGGATATCATGATTTATGGATATGCGGCTCGGAGTTTTAACCTCCAAGAACAGATTGCGGATGAAGTTAAACGTTATGCTCGTAATCACGGCTTGCCATTACAAGAAATGGTTCAAGACCAAGCAGGGCAAAAGGTCAAATGGCAGTATCGTCATTTAGCTACTCTGCTAAGGCAGATGCAAGATGGCGATAGCTTAATTATATATGAGGCAGCTGATATTGGTTTGGATTTTGAACAAGTGGCAAAATTTCTTGGCAAGGTGGTGGATAAAGAAATTAAAGTGCATTTTATCAAATATGACAAAATATTTTATGGCACAAAACATCTGCCAACCGATGAGCTAATCGACTTAATGCGCCATATTGAAAGCGACTTTATTGCGCTTGCGGCGGTTTGCAATGAATTAGCTAAATTTAGCGTTACAAAATCGAAACGTATTAAAATTTAATTTCAACACCTTACAAGGTTTTAGGAAAGGCTCAGTCTGTTACGGTTGAGTTCTGAATCCAGTGAGGCTTGCGACAGGCATATATGATGAAAGGGGCGATGCAAAAAATCAGTACGCCGCCGACTAAATAGGCTTCATAGTGCCAAATATTTCCAACATCGATACCAACCGGTGGCCAGAAGCCAATAATGATAGTGATAATGCAGCTTAAGCTACCCATTATAGCCACTACCCACATTCCTGTATTACCGAACGGCACTCTGTAGGCGCGAAATACATCGGGATAGGAATAGCGTAAGCGCACGGCGGCGGCAAACATAAATAAATAAGCCAGTAAGGACAAGATGGCGGTAATATTCGATAGTATCCAATACGAGCTATTTACGGTTGGCATTAATAAAAACACGCCGCAAATAAGCAAAAATAGCACGGCCTGAGCCGCTAATATGGCAACAGGGGCTTGAAAGCGATTGGTTTTTTGCAGCCATCTTGGCAAGGCCCCATCTTCAGCCGCAATTAATAAACCTTTGCTTGGCCCAAGTACCCAGGCTGCTACTCCGCCCAAGCCTCCTAAAATAATGCAGGCACCGATAATCGAATTCATCCAGGCGATATGATAGGCGGCAAAAAAAGTATAAAATAATTCCAACATGCCTGTCATAAGCTGAATTTTTTGGTGAGGAATCACGATGGCAATCGCTAAGCTACCACCGATTAGGGTCACTAGAATAATAACAGTCGACCACAGTAAGGCTCGTGGATAGCTCCGTTGTGGATCTTTTACATCTTGAGCATGGATGGCAGACATTTCCATGCCAACCAGGCTATATAAGACATTAGTAAGCAATACTAAGGTCCCGATTGAGGTAACGTGCGGAAAAAAGCTATGCCAGGAAAAATCAACATTAATAGGGCGGCCGTGGCTGACCCAGATACAGCCTAATACGCTAATCATTACCATGGGCACGATAGAGCCTAGCATGGCGGCAATATTAGTGAGCTTGCTCGAAACACGCATGCCGAAACAATTAACGATGGTTGTGCCTAAAAATAAAATGATTACCACAGTCAGCATATACGATTTATCTTGAACTAAAGCAGGGTTGATCATATAGGCTAAGGTTGCAGCCAATAATGACATAATCGTTGGATACCAGCAGATATTATAAATCCATTGCAACCAAATTACGGCCATACCCCATCGAATACCAAATGCTTCGCGAACCCAAATATAGATCCCACCATTTTTAGACCAACCGGTGGCGAGTTCAGCCGAAATAATAGCGGTGGGAATAAAAAATACCAGGGTGGCTACTAGATAATAAAAAACCAGGGAAAATCCGTATTCAGCGCCGAAGGGCAGGCTGCGTAAACTATCGACCGCGATGATATTGAGCATGACTAATGAAAATACGCTCATTACGCGTTTTGGAGTAGATGACATGTTCAATTTTCCTTCTGTGCTTGTCATTCTCGCGTAGGCGGGAATCTAGCTTTTTTTTGTCATTCTGGACAAGCGCAGCGCAGATCCGGAATCTTTCTTTCTATGTCTTGGATCCCCGGTGCTTTTACTATTGTAAAAGCCCGAGGATGACAGCTATCTAAGCAGCAAAGTTGCTAAGATAGCTGTCATTTAAGCCGTTTGATTTCTTGTAGGGCGGTATGTAAGGCGCCTTCTGCTCGCTTAAGATCGACACTTAATTTTTTAATATCGTCTTGTACGTGAAGTAGGCTAATCTCTGCCGAATTCATTTCGGTTTCAATTTTCTCTAAATCATCCAAGGATTTATTTTTGGTCTCATAACCCAAGCAAGCCGTTAACACAAAACCGGCTAAGCAAGCAAAGGCGATGATGACTAGGGTGGCAGGTAATCCAATCGTGGATTTCAATACCGGCAAAAAGAAGATTCCTACCGCCGCGCCGACTTTACCCGAAGCCGAAGCAAATCCATGACCGGTGGCGCGAAGATGGGTAGGGAATAACTCGGCTGGGAGCAAGAAGGTGGTTGGATTAGGCCCCATATTAGCCATAATATTAAAGAGTATAAAGCCTGAAAAGACCAGGGTTAAGTGGAAGGTGGAGTCAGGAACTAAGGAAGAGGCGGCTAAAATAAATAAGCCTATCGCCATACCAAAAAAACCTAATGCTTGAAGTTTAACTCGGCCCCATTTATCGATCAATAAAATGGCGATTATAATACCCACGACCAAGAAAATATCGACAAAAGCCCCGCCATGAGTGGCGGTAGTTGCTCTGGCCATGAAATTACCCTGGGTAGTAAAAGCCATGGTGGCAAGAATGATCATGGTAAAGAAACCCACTCCATAAAACGCGATATCCATTAAAAACCAGGATAGGGAAGTCAGTACGGTGCGTTTAATATAGCGTCTTGAGAACAAATCCATAAAACTCGACTTATTCGAAACCTGGACCGCTTCAATATTAATGGTCTTGCCGGTCATTTTAGACGCCACTAAGGAGGCTTCTTCATGTCTGCCTTTATGAATTAACCATCGAGGGCTTTCAGGTAAAGTTAATCTAAATAACAAAATAATAATGGCAGGGAATACAGCGACTCCTAATACTATGCGCCAGGCATTGATATCCGGATGTACTTTTAAAATAATGGCACCAATAATAGCGCCAGATAATGCGCCTAAAGCTTGGAAACCAAAGCCGCTAACCAGCATTCTACCACGCAGACGTACCGGCATGTTTTCGGTAATATAGGTAGAGCTTACCGGGTAATCGGCACCGATTCCGATTCCTAATAAGAAACGGAAAAAAATTAAGGATTCAACGCTCCAGGCTAAGGCTGACATGCCCGCAAATACCACAAAGAATAATAGGTCGATTAGCAAAATCATTTTGCGACCCAGTTTATCGGTAAAGCGACCAAATATGGTGGCGCCAAAAATGCAGCCGATAGGAGCGGAGGCGCCAATCAAGCCTAGTTCAGCCGGCGTAGTATTAAACTGTGTAGCTAATAAGGGTAGGGCGACGGCAATAATAAATAGATCAAAGCCATCCAAAAAGATTCCCATGGCGGATAGAAACCAAACCTTCCAATGAGTACGGGTTAAGGCGGAGTTATCCATCGCATAGGTAGCACTGGCCACTGAATTCATGTGTTCCCTCAAGGGCTGTTTTTGATTTGCGCAGATTATACAGGATGAGGCTTCTCTAAGGCAAGCTTACAATTTATGCCGCTCTTGCATGGCGCTAAATCCCATTAGCGTTAAATCCATATTGCGGCTAAGGGCCATGACCTTAAAGCTTTCGCCCATATGCTGAGGTGAAATGAGTTTTTTAATGCGGGTCTGCTCGGTAATATCATCGACCGCTTGCAATAGCTCACCCACACCACAGTTTATTAAAAACATTCCCTGGCTGATATAGCCGCTTAACTCTAAACCTGAGTCTAGGCCAGCCTCTGCAAGGGCCGTGAAATCGACATGGGCGGTAATATCTTGAAGGCCTGGGTAAAGGAAAGGATCGCTATGGGCATGATGACGATAGTAATTCATTAGAGTACCCGCTGAGCGTGAAGCGTGATAATAGCTATCTCTTGGGTAACCGTAATCGATCCAAATAGCCACGCCTTGGTGTAAATGTTCCGTAACGGATTTAAGCCATTCGTTTAGATAGAGATTTATTTCAGAGCAATAGCCTTCAGGAAAATCCCCTGTGGCCTTTTGAATGGCTGTTACCTTTGTTATTAACGCTGGATTGCTGGCGCTTAATTCGGCCCATTCGAAACGCTCTCCGTTAAAGTCTACGCCTAATTCTACGATCTGGGTATTTTTAATCATAAAACGTGCGATAGCCAAGGCATCGATGACTTCATTACCTAAAATAATGCCGTTAAAATCCTGCTTAGGGAGGGAGTCTAGCCATTTCACTCTATTAATAAGGTGAGGGCAGCGAGCCTGTAATAATTGAAATTGACGTTGAGCAAGTTCAGCACTCGGTTCCAGTATCCAATACTCAAGAGGTAGGCTATCGCATTGCTCCAAGGTTAATAACAAATCTGCCGCTAGGCTGCCTAAGCCTGCGCCAAGCTCCATAATAATCGGCTGAGACAGGGCTTGTAAGACTTGTTGGCATTGTCTGGCCAGGCAACGGGCAAAGGTCGAGGAGATTTCAGGGGCGGTAATAAAATCACCTGCCGCACCAATTTTGGCACTTCCAGCCGAATAATAGCCTAGGCCTGGAGTGTAAAGCACTCGATGCATATAGTCTGAAAAACGCATAGGGCCTTGTGCTTTTATGCGTTGTCTTAGCGTGTCTATTAAAGCAAGGCTATGGCTAATCGCCGCATCATCGGGTAGGGGGAAAGCAGGCTTCATCGCTGGCGCTCGATGCAAATGGAAATTTGCTCAACCTTGTTGATTATATTAGGTTTAATCACTTCTACCTTTACTCCAGAGCATGGAAAGTTATCCAGAATGAAATTAGCGATATGTTCGGCTAGGCTTTCGATTAAATTAAATCGGCTTAAGCGTATAAACTGATCGAGCTTCTCAATTAATAAGGCGTAATCCAACGCGTCAGAGATAGTATCGGACTTGGCCGCTGTAGAAGCGCAGATACTAATGTCCAGATTGATAATGACGGGGCGAAGTGCGTGGCGTTCCCAGTCATATATACCTAGCACCGATTCGCTATGAAAACCTTTGATACTAAGAATATCTTCACAGCGCTTCATTGTCAGCCCTCACAATTTTGTACATTTTATGTTAAGAAGTGATGTAAAGCTAGCGCAAATCTGATACTATCCTCGCGCTAATTTCGCTTTTGTGGGATTAGGTTTGATCAAACTTAAATTTCTAGGAGTTATTATGAAGAAGATTATACTTGCTGTTGCATGCGCATCTGTTTTATCACTAGGTTTTGCTGTTGCCGCTACACCAGTTACCGTTGCTCCAGAAGCAGCAACCACTAGCACAACAACAACTGTTGCACCAGCTACAGCTAAAGCGCCTGTTAAGCACAAACATCACGCTAAAAAACATAAAAAAGAAACAAAAACTACTACAGAAACCAGCACCAGCACAACTGCTGCTTAAATAGCATTTAGCTATTATTGCTTTATAGAAACGTCGACTTTACATAAAAGTCGGCGTTTTTTTTAAGCATAAATTAGGATTGTGCGCGGTTGATCCTGTTTTCTTGTTCCCGTAATATAAAATTTCTATCAACTGGGAGAAGAGAAATGAAAATGCGCAAACTTTCTAAATTAGTCATCTTAGCACCCCTAGTGATTCCTTTTGCTGCTCATGCAGATTGGACGCATCACACTTATGCTGGTGTCGGCGGCGGTTGGCAGCAAACTTCGATTAAAATCAATAACGATCTGACTGTGCCGAGCCAACCAGGATCAGGATTGGATACTAGCACTTCGGTTAGAAGCAATAAAGGTGCGGGTTTAGGAAATGCATTTGTAGGTATGGCATTCGAGCAAGGTGCAGAGTATTGGGCTATCGAAGCCGATGCTATTTATAGCAATGCGACTGCTGATACCTCACAAGCAGTCTATAGGGCTGGTAACGATGTAGATACTTATCAAGAACAAATGCCTTGGCGTTATGAGTTAGATGGCATTATGGGCCATTACTTTGAGCCAAACTTATTGGGATATTTTAAAGTGGGTGTGACTTCGGGTCAGCTTAAAACCACATACAATACAGTTTATGCGAATAGTTCACAAATCGCTAGCTTTAATACCGATAAACAGCTGTTTGGCGGAGTTGTGGGTCTAGGTGCGCAATATGCCATAAATTCTAACTGGAATTTAGGTGTGGAAGCCGATTATATTCGCTTTGGTAATGCAGCCCAGACGGTTAATAGCACGTATTTTTCATACCCTGCCAGCTATGCTCTGCATTATAAGCCCGAGCAATATATGGTTAAAGCGACGGTTGCCTATCGATTTAATTAATAAGTATTTTAGTCCATTAATACATGCGCCGATTTTGCGGCGCATTTTTTTTATAGTGGTATTATCGCTAAAATGTACTTGAATTTTAAGTAAAAGCTCAGTAAGATCACGTGAGTAAAAATCGCCTATATTATATTACAAAAAATCTTCAAGAGGACAAAACTATGAAAATAATCTCACGCCTTTCACAAGTTGTACTAGCTAGCACCGCTTTAATGTTACCGATTGCCAGCCACGCTGCTTGGGCTGATTGGACCCATCAAGTGTATGTTGGATTGGGCGGTGGTTTGCAATATGTTAGCAACAAGACTCGAGTAGATAATGTTCAAAATGGCAATACTTATGTCAATACTGGTTTTCATGCACAACGTTTTGAAGGTATGCAGGGGTTAAGTTTAGGCCTGGCTAATACCATGGGTGTTAACTACTTTGCAGTTGAATTTGATGCTATTCATAGTGCTGCTTATAATAATGCCAATTTTAATTCAGATATTATCGTTAATGGTACTCCTCCCGAAACCTATAATACGGCGTATACGTTTACCAGCATAATGCCATGGCGTTATGAGTTAGACGGTATATTTGGACGCTATGTTCAGCCGAATGTTTTGGCATACGTCAAAGCCGGTGCTACCATGGGCCGTATCTTTACAACCTTCCAGGCTAATTACGATCCATCCATTACTTTTTACCCAACCACTATTAACATGAATAAAATTATGTATGGAGTGGTAGCAGGCGCCGGTGCTCAATATTTAGTGAATGCCCATTGGCGAGTTGGTGCTGAAATGGACGTAGTTCAATTCTTTAATGGCCATAAAACCGATTCGAATTATTTCTATGCTGGGTCTTCAGCTACTCATGTTAATGGCTTTAACGGTGCAAACTTTCAAATCAGACAGACTAATATTGTTGCTAAAGCGACGGTTAGTTATACGTTCTAAATTGAACCAGCATAAAAAAGGCCATGTATGGCCTTTTTTATTGCCTCAATTTTATTGCTCAATAAAAAAGGCCGCTATCTTAAAATGATAGCGGCCTTTTTGTTTACCGGTCTAGATAGTATTAGGCTACTGCAAGCTCTGAAAAATTTTCATTCATCGTTAAGCTAATGATGGCGGCCTTGCTGAAGCTTCCTTCAACACCACGGACACCTTGAATATTTGCGGTCACTATTGACGGTAGTGGATTAGGACAATTGGCTTGGGTAATCCAAGCTTCAACGGGCTTAGTAGTTCCTGGCAAAACTTTATCATTAATAGTGTAAGCGTTATTTAATAGGTCTTGCGCTTTACTAGCTGCGATAGGAGCACTTTGGCAAGCATCGGGGGTTCCAGTAAATTCTACTGGGCAGCCGAGACTTACTAAGGCCACATTAAGAAATACAGTAACGTCAGGATCGCCTGTTCCAGTTATCTTTGTGGATAAATCTGCAACCTTCACGGTAGCCTCACGGCCGGCTGGTATGTTAGCAGGTGGGCTTAAGACTTGGAATGTCAGGCAGCTTGAAGCAGGTTGATTCGTTGGAGTTGGTGTAGGTGTTGGCATCGGTGTGGCTGATTGAGTCGGTGATGGTGATGTCGATGGCGACACTGACTGAGTCGGTGATGGCGACTGCGATACTGACTGAGTCGGTATAGACGATGGTGTTAGTGACTGAGTCGGTGCGGGAGATGGTTGGCCAGGTGTAGGAGTGGCCGAAGGAGTGGTTGGTATAGAAGGTGTAATAGACGGAGTTGCTGGTATAGAAGGTGTAATAGACGGAGTTGCTGAAACAGATGGGCTAACTGTAGGGGTGTGAGTAGGCGCCATAGAAGGAGTCACGCTTGGCATAGGAGAAGGTGAGGTATTAATCACTCTGGCTGAAATTAGACCGGTTGTTTGATTACCCTGAGAAAAATATATTGATGAAGTAATGTTGGCATTATAGCAAACAGAGGTAACGGCATTAGCGGCTGCTTCTGACTCTTCACGGCTTGGACTATTAATAGAGAATTTTACTGGAGTATTAGCGCTTAAAATAGGATGAGCTATACCATTGCTTTCAAATATAGTACAGTTAGCCGCGATTGCTGTTGCTGAGCCTGCCGTTTCAATGCTGTTATCAAACCAAGCCGTGGTCGGCGTATCGCTTTCACCACCAGTAACTGTAGCGCCGACATATTTGACAGTTATTCCATTTGGGGCCAGGAATATTGTGTCACCGGTCACTGTTAAAGGCAAGCTTGGTAAGTCATGTGTTGAAGTATTATAAAAATGAGCGCCTAGGGCGAACAACCCGCCGGTTACTGCAGCAATTCCGGTGGCTGCAAGCGAGATATTCATGGGCCGCCCCTTGATCAAGCCGGTTGACATGCAATTTTTAATGCAAGGTTCTGGCTTTATGTGCTCAGGGGTTTTCCTTGGTAGCGCTAATTTTAAGAGCTTGCCATTAGTTTCAGCCGTTATTCTAGTGGTTTCTGCTCTAGTCTTGTTTAAATCCGCAGTAAGATAGGTGTCTGGTTCCGGAGTAGTAAGGTTATCTGAATCCGGGTTGAAGTCAGGATTCCTTGCTCCAAATAACCTTTGCAAACAGGACCGTTTCTCAGGGAAACCCACTTGTTGTATAGATGGTGTAAACATATTTATTTTCCTTTATTTTTTAATTGTGGTGTTATGCAGCTGGCTCAAGAGCGAGGGAGGCCGCTTTATCTGTATTAGCGTTTAGGAATGGCGTTGCTAGGCTTGTTCTTGTCCACCTAGCCACTACGGATTCTTTCTCGGGGCATGGGCCTGCAGCTTCAAGCGTTAGCGTAATTTCAACAGCTTCGCCTATGATAGCGCCGCCTCCCACGGATCCGGATGCTCCTTGTATGCTAGTTTGAATTTGAGCTCCAGATAAACCAAATGCAGTATATGTTCCAGGAGTAGTGCAATCGAAGTTTATAGGGCATTCAATAAATTTTACTTTCATAGGATCGAAAGTCAGTATCCAGTTCCAGATACCTACAATATCGTTAATAGTACAGCCAATCATAAGTTTTTTCGTTTGACCACCAGCAGTTTCACCGGTTGTCGTTGTTATAATAGGAGTTGCACATGGGGCTGATGCTTGATTGACTGTAACGGATGAGGTTTCTGCATTCGATATTTGCGCTGGGCTGCCATCAACAGGTGGTTGGTAGACTTGGCTAGTAAGGTCGTAATCTGCCACGCCATTAGTTGCTTGGCTAGCTGTAATGCTTAATCCATTTAAAGCATTAGTAGCATTCCATGGATTTGGCCAGGTCAAGCTTGTTGTTATTGAAGGATTGGCCGGGCTTACTGTCAAGAATGCGGTGCCGTTCTTAAAATTTACGGTTACCGAATTTGTGCCAGTCGATGTGGGGTTAAGATTTGCTGTAAAATTCACAGTAGTGGTGCCGTTATTTGCAGTGCCACCAATATAGCTATTTATAATAGGTGGGCAACCGATGCCTTGATAACATTCAATATTTTGAGGGCCGGTATAAATTATCGTTTCTTGTACTGGAGCCGGTGTCTGGCTAGCTGAAGAGGATGGGGTGGCTGAAGGCGTTACGGTAGGCGATAGAGTAACGGAAGGCGTTACGGAAGGCGATGAAGTAACGGTAGGCGTTACGGCAGGCGATGAAGTAACGGTAGGCGATGGAGTAAAGGAAGGCGTGGTGCTAGACGATGCACCAATGGAAGGAGTGGATGTTTGGCTTGTTGATGGCGCGATTGAAGGAGTCGCGCTTGGGGTAGGAGAAGCTGGGGTATTAATCAAGCTGGAGCGCACTGGGCCGGCTACTGCGGTACCCTGAGCAAATTCAGCCCAAGTGGTAAGGTTAGTATTATAGCATACAACAGAAGCACCCTTAATGGTGTCTTCTAATTCCTGGCGGCTTGGTTTGCTTATGTCAATCTCTACCGGGGTATCAACGCTTAAAATGGTAATGGTTCGGTTATCAATAAATATAGTACAGTTACCCGCGATTGCTGTTGCTGAGCCTGCGGTTCCTATGAAGTTAATTAAGGTGGAATTAGTTACAACATCATTTTCGCCACCCAAGAGCTGAGTTTCAGCCATCCAAGTGACAAGTGTTCCGCTTGGAGCAGAATCCGTGTGGTTACCTCTTGCGCTAAAATCAGCAGGGGGGGTGGTGTCAGCATGACCAAATACACCGCCCAACCATAGGCCCAAAGCGGTAAGACCACCAACAAGAACAGCTGCGCCAACAGCAATAGCTATTTTATTACATGTTGATGTGTTTTCACACCATCGTGTTACTGCATTTTTTCTAACCCCCAAAGCGTGTGAACGGCTCGGTTTGGGTAAAAGAGGTTTTCCTTCCTCGGGTAAAAGAGGTGTTTGTACGTCACCCGTCCCCTGTGGCACAGGCGGTTCCTTTGACACAAACGGTGTTTTACGATCGGCACTTATTAATGCTGCTTGTTTTTCTAGCCATTCCTTGTTTATATTTGCAGAGTTCATAGGGCCGGGTTCAATTACTGGGGCTAGAGGGTTTCGTGTTGGTGCGCCGCCTGACATAAAATTCTCCTGATAATTTGAGGGGTGATTTTTTAACTCCCGCATTTTAACAATATTTATGGTGAAAAAAAGGGTTGTGCCAAAAAATTATTTTTTAAGTAAAACTTTATGAAACAATCGTCGATATTTATTGTAACGTATTATTGTAAAACAGGTGTTTAATGGCGAAAAAACTCAACTTATAGCGCAAGATAAAAAAAGTAAAACTAAAGTCATTTATAGCGGTATTCGCTACGAATCGAAAAAAATGATTGTTAGTTGAGCATAAGCTGGATTTGAATCTACCTTATTTTTATATGATTGGTTTTATTTAGTGCGCTACTCTATCACAAATAAAACAGATGTCTGAATAAAATTAATGCATTTAATAAAATCACAGCAAACAGAAAGTGGCTATAATGTTATCCATGACTATAGTAATGACAAATTTATATCAAAAGATGATCGACTACGATCCAGGCTTAGTAAAGTTTAAGCAGGGGTTTAAGTCGGTCTTGGCGCTAGTGTTTAGCGTAACGCTTATCATTTCCTGGTCCCAGCCTATAGGGCTAGTTTTAGCCGGCCTGACAGGGGTGTTTGTTGGAGTGAATCATACTGGCGAAACTTTGCGAGCCCAAAAATGGAATATGGTGTTGGCAGCAATGTATTTCACTGGCGCTATTGGTTTAGGTTTGGCTTTGCAATCTTATTTTTGGGTCGCTAATAGTGTATTGGTTATATTAAGTTTTTTAGGCTTCTATCTGGCAAGGTTTGGCTCGCAATATCGAGCTTATCCTATTGCCGCCGCTATTATGTATCTGCTTAGTATTAATTTTATCATTGGCACCCTTTCAGATAAACTTTTGATCGTAGCGGGGGTATTGATAGCCGGACTAATGATGTTTGTGGTGTACTTTTATATGTGGCCTGAAAAACCAAAAGCCGAGCTCAAATCCCATATTGAATCATTATTAACGCGTTATATAGCTTGCGTTGAATGTCTTAAACTTGGCATGGAACGGCAAAAAATCGCAGCGCATGGTAATGAAGTCGACCCTTTGCTTGGTAATCTCGAATGGCGGCTGCAACAAGAGTTTCTGTTCGTCGAACGTAGCAACCTCGCCAGCAAAAAAGAAGCATTAGAATCCTTAATAGTGAAGCAATACGCCTTATATATTTTACTCGATAGGATCTCAGGCTGGTTAAAAGAGATCTCAGCCATAGAGGGTGCTATAGATGAGCAGCATCAAAAGTGGATAGTCTGTATGTTAAGCCAATTAATAGTATCATTATCTAGGCTTAAGCTGTTATGTAATGCGCCACTAAGCGATCCAGTTATCAATGCCGAATTCATTGATGCAGCAGAGCACTTTAAAGTATCGGTGTTCGGTAAAGATAGAATCCCCAATGCCAGCTTAATTAATTATTCTTATTTAGCCTTTGGGTTTGAGCGAGTGATTATCTTGCTAGGGCTTATTCAAAGCCTAATCATAGCACTCGAGTTGCCATCATGATGCTATCACCCGAAGCTAAATTAGGTGCGCGCGCCGCTATTGCTGTGATTATTGTGGTAGGAATTTGTCAGGCCTTTCATTTACATCACGGTTACTGGGCGGTGCTCACTACCATGGCCTTAATTTCTGCTTCATGGGGGGAAAGTTTGCAGAAGGCTTATGCTCGATTTGGAATGACTATCAGCGGTTGCATCCTTGGGTACATATTATTTGCAGTCCTGGGACATGCGGAGTGGTTAATCCTATCCTGTTTACTGCTAAGTATCTTTGGCTTAGCCTATTTCTTTGTAGTGTCTTATGCCTGGGCGATGTTTTTTGTTGGGTTAATTGTCGCTTCAATGTTTAGCTATTTGGGCGGATGGACTCTAGAGCTGTTATGGCAAAGGACATATGAGACGGCAATCGGTTGTTTAGTGGCCGCTTTAGTCACAGGATTATTTCTGCCGATATACTCCCGACAGAAATTTACTCAAGAACTCCCTAAAGTCTTAGCAAGCTTTGATGAAATTCTCAAGGCTCTCATTAGCGTATCGATTCATTATCAAGAGCCAAGCATTGCTGAAAACACGCGACGTTTTAATGCGCTATTTATGAATATAAGGGCCCTTAGCAAAGATTATTCTAGTGCTAAATATGAAATGGTTGTTTTAATGCAATCGAGCAAATCGATGGGACTTTTTTTGCATAAACTCGAAATCAGTTTTCATTATCTAAGCAGCCTGGCGTCGGTGTTAAGGGCCCTTGCGAGTAAACCCATCTATCGGTATTTTGAAGTGGAGTTGCAAGATTTATGGCGGCACTTGCAGCACCAGCTTAATCAAATCCAGCTTGCTTTAGAGAATAGACCGACTACAGCCTTGGATAATTGGGAGGACTCAGTCATCCGTAATGATCTTCGCCAAAAATTCTTTAAAGTGAAGCAAGAGCAGCAATTTAGTGTAGATGAGATGATGCATTTAACGGCCTGCGTTTATTATGGTCGGATGCTAGATAAAACATTGCGAGAGATGGCATGTTTAATGGTACAAGATCAATCTAAAAAATAGGAGGCTTATATGTCGTGGCAGAATGATAACCGAAGCATTGAAATGTCAGAAGTAATGACACCGGATAAAGCTAATTTTGCAGGCTACGTCCACGGCGGACATCTTATGTTGCTGCTCGATCAGGTGGCTTATGCTTGTGCGGCACGCTATGCGAGCTTATATGTGGTAACGCTCTCTGTCGATCAAATTTTATTTAAGCAGCCTATTAAAGTGGGGCAGTTAGTAACATGTTATGCGGCCGTTAACTATGTGGGCATCAGTTCAATGGAAGTCGGAATTAAAGTTATTGCCGAAGATTTGCTGACTCATGAAAAACGGCATACCAATACCTGTTATTTTACCATGGTAGCCGTCGATAAAGCGGGGAAGCCTGTCCCGGTTAAAGCCCTGGAAATTCGCAACGATGAAGAAAGGTATCGATTTGAAGAGGCTACCTTGCGTCGCCAGATGCGATTAGACTATGTGAGTAAGCATGAGCAACGTAAGGTCAGGGTTCGAAATACTTAAGTTGGACTCCGGGTCCTAACGATCTAGGTCGTTTGAATCCCCGATCAAGTAGAGCTTAAGTGCTTTTCGATGCGAATGTTACGATCTGATCTTGAGCGTTGCGGGAGCGATTAGGCGAACCGACAATCTCATTCATCATAATCGAGAATATCACCGGTTGATGCCCAGGTAGCATGATGTAACCTGATAAGGTTGATACCCCAGCTATAGTCCCCGTTTTACCGAATACACGGCCGCCGAGTGGTGGCTTAGTCATTCGATAGGCTAATGTTCCTGGCTTACCGCTGATGGCTAAATCTTTTATAAAGATTGGCCCCATCGAGGAGTGGTACATACCATAAAGAACTTCAGCAATTTGTTGAGGCGATATTAAGTTATAAGTTGATTCGCCTGCACCATCCTGTAAATAAGGCGGGCTAAAATCCGGGCCTAATTGTTTTTGAATGATGGCATTAATCGCATTGACACCTGCTTTATGGCTCCCAACGCCATAGTATTTTTGGCCTAAGGTGCGAGTAATCGCTTCGGCATAAAGATTATCGGATTTCTTTAGCATGATGCCCAGAATTATGTCTAAGCTAGCCGATTGGTGTGTAGCAATGACTTTGGCGCCATAAGCCGTGCTACCAATTTCAGTGCTGCCTGTTACGGTAATGCCTTGCGATTTTAATAGGCGCTTAGTCATCCGTATTGCATAGTCTTCTGGAGTATGTACGGCGAATTGGAAATTCCAAACCGGTTGATTAGGCAGGCAGCCTTTTAATACCACCGTGCTATTGGCTTGGAATTCTGGGGCAAATACGCAAGTTCGCAAGGCGCTGCGGCCGACTAATTTTACTTGGTTTATAACTGGATAATCATTACCGCCTTGATGAATAATGCGACCACGATTTAATTGAAAATACATGCAGTTTTGATTGATAATAATTCCGGTGGCAGGGGCGGCATAGCAATAGGTTAAGTCATCTTGCGGCCAACCTAAGGGGTATTGAGGGCCGGTAAATATTTTATCATCCAGTATGACATTGCCATTAATATGATGAATACCTGATGCTTTTAATTGAGAGATCAAATCAACTAGATTGCCGCTAGTAAAGGTTGGATCGCCGCTAAAGGTGATATACACATTACCATTTAAACTACCATTTTTTACAGGGCCTTTAGTGCTAAGCGAGGTGATAAAGTGGAAGTCAGGGCCTAAATACCAGAGGGCTGCCGAGGCCGTAAAAATTTTAGTATTGCTAGCTGGCGTATAAGCCTGAGTAGAATTTTTTTGATAAAGGACTTTACCGGTATTGGCATTTTCGATTAACACACCCGTATTCACTTTAGGGATATGTTTTTTCAGATACCAGGGCACATTAATGTTGAGGCTAACAGAGCTGCAAAATGCAAGGCTACTGCCTAAAGAGCTTAACGCTATAATTGATAATAATAGGCGGCGGACTAATAGTTTTGGCATTCGCTTTAGCTCAACTCAAAAGGTCAATATTATAGTGCAGGACTGGATTGTCAATACACTTATTTATTGAGATCGCTGTGCATTTCTTTGCCGGGCCTAAAATAAATACGATTCTTGCCAAGTGCATCTAATGTTTCGCCCGTTTTTGGGTTGCGCACTTTGCGAGGCTTGCGATAACGGACTTCAAAGCTACCAAACCCACGAATCTCTACGCGCTGACCTTGATTCAGGCTTAGCATAATAGAGTCAAGTATGGTTTTAAATATTTTAGCGGCCATCGCCGGGCTAATATTGTGCTTAAGGGCGAGGCGTTCAATTAGTTTTGAACGATTAATTACTGAGTCTGCCATATGTACTCCTCCATGATGATGCAGATTAAGGTAAAGAACAACTATGTCCTATTTTTAGTCAAACCTTGGGTTTTAGCAATAAATTTTTCGCATTTCGCATAATATATTTTTAGAGTGTTAAAAAAAAACCGGCTTTTTGCTTATGAATTCTCATTTATGCGTGTGTCAACGGGGTAATTGAAATTATAAGGCTGGTATTTAGTAAAACTTACTTTAAAATGATTGTTTATATTAAATACCGGCTTGTAATAGGGAGTGGTATGGCAATACAACTTACAAAATTTAGAAAAAACATTTCGCTTTTTTCGTTGATTATGACTGGCATCACAGGAATACTGGGTTCCGGCTGGTTATTAGGCACGCAAAAAATAGTGAATGTCGCCGGCCCCGCAGGGATATTTGCCTGGGTAATAGGTGCGGTTGTCGCCTTATTAGTAGGTCTCTTTTATATTGAGATCGGCAGTGCGAACCCTTCTTCTGGTGGAATTGGGTATTATTCTCATCTGACTCACGGGCGCTTTTGCGGCTTTCTTACTTTATGGATGAACTGGTTAAGTATCTTGGCCGTTGCGCCCATCGAAACCCAGGGCGTGATTCAGTATTTAAGCCAGTTTTCCCCTTCATTTAATATGCTGTATGACGTTCCAACTCATGCGTTAACTCCGATAGGGATAGGCTGCGCGCTCGTATTAATGGTGTTCTTTATGTTCATTAACTACTGGAGCGTGAGGATATTTATCTACTTTAATAATTTAGCTGCCTTACTTAAATTAGCCGTGCCTATTTTGACTATTGTGGTGTTGTTATATCACGGGCTACATAGTCAAAACTTTGGTACTAATGCACAAACCTTTATGCCATATGGTGTGAAATCGATTTTAATGAGCGTGATCAGTTGTGGCGTGGTGATGTCATTTAATGGTTTCCAGTCCCCGCTTAATTTTTCAGAAGAAATTTCCAATCCTAAAAAGATGTTATTAATCGCCATCGTAGGCAGTATTTTAATTACCTTTGTGATTTATATTTTATTACAGATAGTCTTTGTAGGAAGTCTAAGCCCGCAAGTGCTGGCGCATGGTTGGGCTAATGTGAATATGCGTTCACCTTATGTTGACCTATTAATGATATTAAATCTGCAAATAATGGTGGTTGGGGTTTATGCCAATTCAATAGTGTCGCCTAGCGCGACAGGTGCACTGTTTATTGCATCGAGCTCAAGGATTTTATATTCCTTATCGAATGAAAAGCATCTGCCGGCTTTTTTAAGCGAGCTTCATCCAATGTATTACAATCCACGCAAAGCTATTGTTGTTAGCACCTTGCTGGGCTGTGTCTTCTTATTTGTGTTTAAAGGCTGGTACGAGTTGGTGGCGGTTATTTCGGTGATTCATATCTTCACTTATTTACCAGCGCCTATCGTAGTGATTGCTAATCGAATTAAAAACAAATCTTTGCTGCTTAAAAAAGATCAGTTTATTATGCCCCTGGCAAAAATCATCGCACCGTTATTAGTGTTTATTCTAACGGTACTTTTATATTATGCAGGATGGCCATTAGCAGGTGAAATGTTATTGCTAATCTTGCCAGGTCTTGGGTTTTTCACCTATTACGAATATAAAAATCATCGCGGACGTGGATTTGGCACGGCCCTAAAAGGAGCTTCTTGGCTAATTGCCTATATTTTAGGAATAAGCCTTGTGGCTTATTTGGGAAATGACCCGAGTCGCGGATATGAAATAATATCGACTCAAGCCAGCATTATCAGCATCGTAGTCTTATCGTTATTTACCTATTACTATGGGGTATATTACGCAACGGATAAATCGCAATATACCCTTGGTAAAAGCTAAGCTTGGAGTAAAAAGGCCATCCTTGGCAGTGTAGCTCCATAATGACAATCTGCCTTACCGTGTTATGGGTTGCCGGTCTCAACGAGGGGAAAAGCTCGGCGAATAGTAAGGCAGATTGAACTCGTTTTATTGCTCAACAGCAGGGTTACTAAAATCGGCTGCTAGGCTTTCATCAAAAATATTAACCATTAAAGCTAAATGTTCTTGTAAGCTTAATTCTTCATCTTCTAATGCTGCTTCCTGCTCAAGCATCATTAGCATGCCAAGCAAAGTATTCGTATCGATCGTGCCATCGGCCGCAATTTTTAAGCCCTCGAACATGTCTTGCGGAAACTCGAGTAATAGGGCTTTTTTTTCGCCCTGGGCTAATTCAGAAATGACTTTAATCGATCGCATTATTCGCTCCCTAAATTAATGGCCATCCTTGGCCGCTAACTTCCTTTACGTTGCAAAAGTGTTTTCATGGATACAAATATACAGTAAATAACATATATTTATATTGGACGTCTTGTCATAAAAAATAAGCCCCTAAATTTTTACCTTAAAGTTTAAGGGTTAACTCATCGGTATAAAATGTGGATTGTGGCAAGAGTTACATCAAAATAAACAGTTAATCCCATATGATAAAAAACATGTAACAGTTGAGACGAACTATGATCGTTGTGATATGGTTAGTGCATGCTAGTTCACGGTCCCAAAAAGGAGATTCTATGAAACGTTTAGTATTATTAGGTTTAGCATTAGGGTTGGCGATATCGAGCCAAGTTTATGCCGCTTCTGTTACCATACCCATGTATTTAACGGCTCCAGGCAATCAAGAAGGTAATTATGTCGGGTCGGTAGTAGCAACCGACACTCAATATGGGCTGCTATTAACTCCAAAGCTTCATAATTTAAGCCCTGCGATGTCAGCGGGTGTGCATGGTT
The DNA here is from genome assembly GCA_030652335.1 of Gammaproteobacteria bacterium. Classification (GTDB taxonomy): domain Bacteria; phylum Pseudomonadota; class Gammaproteobacteria; order Francisellales; family CACEW01; genus JAQSYQ01. The sequence continues at coordinate 117,060 of JAUSAW010000018.1, read as the reverse complement.
TTCATGTTCATGTTAATCCGTCTTGCGCCGATAATGGCATGGCAGCGGGCGGCCATCTCGATCCCAAGCATACCGATCATCATTACGGGCCTTATAATCCAAATGGCCATCTGGGCGATTTGCCGGTATTATATATCGATCAAAGCGGTAATTCCAATGTGCCGGTCTTAGCGCCTCGCTTAAAAGTTAGCGATATTTTAGGGCATTCTTTAATGGTGCATGCTGGCGGTGATACTTATTCCGATGCGCCTGAGTTGGGTGGTGGTGGGTCGAGAATGGCTTGTGGTGTGATTCCTACCTAAATTTTACAATTCATTTAATTTGTATATTATGCCCTAATGGTTGATTCTTAAACCTTTAGGGCATAGTTCATTATGGATAGCAAAAAAAATCTAATCTTACTTCAGTTATTTGACATCCACTAGGCTTTACAATTTAAAACTGAAGAACCACAGCATCAGCTGCTGTTGCTACCTCAGCGGCTCCAGCTGCGCTATATACTGGAGTTGTACTATGGCTTACTAACTCAGGTTTAGCCTGATTATATTCAGCAAACAGTCCGGTCGCACCTCTCATTAAATCATCATAACTACCCTGTTCTGCTATTACACCTTTCGCCAACACAATGATATGATCAAAATCAGTGGAACTAATTTTGTCATGGGTAATAACGATAACAGTTTTTCTTAGGCTTATTTCTCTTAAAATAGTTAGTATCTCAGCCTTAGTGGCAGCATCCAAAGCAGCGGTTGGTTCATCCAAGATTAAAATATGAGAATGTGGGATCATAAGGGCGCGAGCGATAGCCATTTTTTGCAATTCACCGCCCGATGCCTTTTTCTCGTCTATCATGGTGTCTAATTTATGTGGCAATTTCTCGATATAAGTTGCTAACTTCACTCGCTTAATAACATCTATAAGCTTAACCTCAAGATCAGGCGCGTTTAAGTCTGATTCATGTAATCCGTATAGTAAATTATCTTTGATTGTACCGTCAAATATACCGTGCGATTGTGGAACAATTGCAATGGCTTCACGCAATGAATTTAACGTACATCTCCCAATATTTTGTTTATTAATAAGGATCTCTCCACTATCGGGAATATGATCGGCTCGCAATAACTTAAATAAAGTTGATTTTCCGGCCCCATTTTCTCCCACAACAGCCATTAAGCCTTTTGGCAATTTGCCCGTTAAGCCGCGTAAGACTTGAACTATTTTCGTGCTCCCATCATCATTTACGGTATTATAGGCTAAACAAACCGCATTAAATTCAATACTAATGGGCCCTTCAATTACTAAGGGCATGCTACCAACAGCATCAACTCTTGCTGGATGATCGGATAAGAACTTTCTGACATTGCCGAGTTGTGCTGCAGCATTATTTAAGACTTTCACGCCTTCAGCCAAATTATTTAAAGGCCCGATAAACTGTAAAAGATAAACAATCAAGGTTAGAAAATAGGCTGGGGGAATTTTATTCGTTAATACATTATTAGTGGCCCAAATTAAACTCGCGATAAATCCTAATGTTAAGATTAGCTTTTGAAGCCAGGCAACACATTCTAAGCTAGTTTGTGTACGCTTTGAGAGCTTTTCATAATCTGATAATGCTTTTGATGCTAATTTTGCTTCAAATGCCGTCCTATTAAATATATTGGAAATATCGCGCTTTTTAAGCACACCAACCAATTGCCCATAGGCGAAATTAGAATTCTTAATATGTTTCTGAAGGATATCTGAAATGTGAGTTGCACTTATTCCTGCTATCAAAATACTTATAGCAGCAGTTCCCACTAAAAGTGCTGCTAAGCCTGGATCAAATAAATATCCAATAAAAGCCGCGGCTACTAATGCCTCTAGAGTGGTTGGTATTAAATTCATTAATAAAGCAGGAATAACAGGCGTCATAGTGCCATAAGATCCCTCAAATAAATGGGTGATTTCTCCTAGTGGAGCCGCCACCGGCGAATCGAGATAATGATGAATCAGTGCCGCCGTATTATTTCTTGGCAATGGATACTTTAAAGGCTCCGTTACAAGCGCACGAGCTGTGGGAAGCATTTGTACAGTAGCCATAGTTAACACCATAGCAGAAATTAAACCTAAAATATTTCCCCTGTCATCTGATTGAAGCTTGCTTAGTACAGCCCCTAACAAATAAGGGCCACCTATACTTGCTGCGCTATTAAATATGCTTAGCAATAACGCGGCTGCTGTTCTTGGCGCATATTCACGGGTAAGCATAATTTCAAAAGCTTGGGCAAGCAATTTCTTGTGATTGGTTAAATTAGGCATAGTATTCTCATCGACTAAGGAATGTAACCTAGATGATAAATAATGCTATGCCTGAATATTGTTTGAAATTGTCATTAATATGTAAAAATTTGTAAACTGTCTTTTTACTTTGGACAGATATCCGCTAGTAAATGTTTTTTTAAGTCAGCAACGATAAGGGCTGTTTCAAGTTCCAAAATATTTCCATGATGACAATTGAGTGTAACAAGCGTTAATTTCTTAACGATTTGACCCACATTGTTATCGCTTATTGATACAAAATACTGGGACAAAGCTTTTAATTTATCGAATCTATCATCTACGAGATTGGCTTTATATAAAATAACCTCTGCATGCTCTAAGGGTGAACTAATAGTCTGATTCGATAATCCTGCTTCTGATTCCCATGCTGAAAGCACCTTTTTAATATACACGTCTTCATAACCTTCTTTGGACATAAATTTTCTAACATCTTGTTTTATCTTAGGGTTATGTAATTCGGCTTGTAATGCCTGCATTTCCTTATCTCTTATCAGGGTATCTAATAAGTAGACGTAAATATTTTTAGCCCCTGCTTTTTCCAATTGAGAAGCCATTTCCAACGCAATAGCTCCGCCTATGCACCATCCTAATAATATAATTTCATTTTCGTCATATTCTTCCTGCATTTTCATCTGAGCTATGTATACTTTTGCCAATTCTGATAAATTGTCGATTTGCTTTATTGCATTGTGATTATAATTATTTACACCATAGCAATTATAAAACCCCTCTAAAAGGCTCGCTAAGTTTTGATATACCTCCGCTCCAGATGCCCCAGGATGAACCATCCATACATTCTTTTGTGCTTTGTGATAAGTGTTCATTACATTGATAAGGGTCGATGATTTTTTAGTTTTTAAATGTGCTACTAGAGTAACAATCGTTCTATGCGTAAAGACCTCAGAAATTAGCACTTTAATGGCTAATTGTTTTTCCATTTTACTGACTAACCGAATAGCTAAAATAGAATTTCCACCGATGTTAAAAAAATCATCTTCAATGCCCACGCGCTCTAGTCCTAATACTTCGGCCCAAAGCTGACAGAGACTTGCTTCCATTTCATCACGGGGTGCAACATAACTGTCCATCGATATAAATGTAGGGTTCGGTAATGCTTTACGATCTAATTTACCATTGATCGTTAAAGGTAATGCTTTTAACGATACAAACACGCTTGGTATCATATATTTTGGCAAAAGTTGAGCAAGATATTGGCGGATAGCCTTTTCATCGATAGGAGATTCAGCTACATAATAGCCTACTAAATATTTGCTCTCAGCCTGCTCTTGTAATAACACTACAGCCTGCTTCACACCAGCGTATGCGCTAATAGCCTTCTCAATTTCACCGAGCTCGATTCTAAATCCGCGTAGCTTCACTTGCGAATCATTACGCCCTATATATTCGATACTGCCATCCGCAAGCCAACGCACTAAATCACCCGTTTTATATAATCGTGTATAACCCCTAGCTTTGTCTGCCTCTGTCGCATACAGATTTGCAATAAACCGTTCTTGAGTTAACGCTTCTCTATTCAAGTACCCTCTGGCTAAACACACTCCTCCTATATATAACTCTCCAGTGATACCTATAGAGGTTGGTTTCAAATTTTTATCTAAAATATAGAGTTTTGTATTATTAAGGGGCAGACCAATAATATTCATATTGGTATGGGTCGGTTTCACTATTGCGCCAGTAGCATAAATTGTTGCCTCAGTAGGGCCATAGTAATTCATTAGTGTACAGTGATTAGCCCAATACTCTCCTGAACTTTGCTCACAAGGCTCTCCACCAATCATTATATGTTTTAAATCGGGATAAGATGATTTAGGCAGCAATGCCAATATCGCCGGAGGTAAAAATATATAATTAATCTTATTCTCTAGTAGGTAGGCTGTTAAACCGCTAATATCACTTCTGACTGCTTTTGAAAGTAAATGCAATTCACCCCCTTGAAGTAAGGTGGAAAAAAATTCAGCGACTGACATATCGAATACAAATGCAGTATAAGCCGCTGATACATTATGATTTTCCTCAATCTGATACATAGCCTTAATAATCTGCATTGCATTAGAAGCTGAGCGATGCTCGATCATCACGCCTTTAGGCTGGCCTGTTGTACCTGATGTATAAATGACATAAGCTAAATCATTAGCATTGCCATTGTTCAAAAGGTTGTCCTTCGCCTCTCCTAAAGACTTTTCTATTAATTCTTTAGTGACCTTGATCTTGCATTGAGTGTCTTTAAGGATAAATGTTTGCCGTTCTTCGGGATATTCTGGATCGATTGGCACATAGGCTGCACCTGCCTTTAAAATCCCCAAGATCCCAATCATTATCTCAAGACTTCTTTCCATGCAGATTGCAATCAATGTGTCTGGAGCTTGAGGGCCAATATATCGAGCTAGCTGATTGGCTCGTTCATTCAATTCTTTATACGTGAGTTGTTGGCTTTCAAAGACCAACGCTATATTCTGAGGCGTTTTCTCTACTTGCTCTTCAAAAAGTTGATGGATGGTCTTATCGTTTGGATAGGGTTTATCCGTTTGGTTCCAATCATATACTATTTGCTGATATTCTTCTGGCAACAGTATAGAGATCTCGCTGATGGGAGCATCCTGTTTTTCTATCACGGTATTTAACAGATGCACATAGTGTTTAGTCAGCCAAACGATTGTCTCTTCTTCAAATAAGCTCGTTGCATAATTAATATTACCTAGCAATCCTTCCTGGCCCTCGTTGATAAAGAGGCTTAAATCAAATTTTGCTACTTCGTATACGTCTAACAGCGTCATAGGTTTAAATAGCGCGTCCTGACTAGTAGTCTCCTGGCCGAAATTCTGCACGCCAAACATCACCTGAAATAATGGGTGCCGGCTTAAGTCTTGTTCTACCTTAAGAGCTTCAACTACTTTTTCAAAGGGGAGATCTTGATATCTTTGCGCCTCTATCATTTCTTTGTGCGTAGCTTCTAGTATCTCTCCAAAACTCTGCTCGCCATCGACTCGAGCCCTCAAGGCTAAACTATTTACAAAAAAACCGATTAGATTTTCTATTTGAGAGTAATGCCTATTAGCAACGGGTGTCCCAATGATGATGTCTTCCTGGCCAGTATATTTATGCAGCAAAATATAAAATCCACTTAACAGTACCACATACAGTGTGACCCCTCTGGACTGCGCTAGCGCTTTTAGCTTTGCTGATAGTTCTTTGCCTAATTCAAAGCTTATGCTATGGCCGTGATAGTCAATTTTCTTGGGTCTGGTTTTATCTGTCGGCAAGACCAAGGTTTCATAGCCAGTTAAATGTTGTTGCCAATGCTCTATTTGTTTGGCTAATACCTCTCCCTTTAGATAATGGCGTTGCCAGCCTGCAAAATCTTTATAGTGGATGCTAAGCTCAGGAATATTTAAGGCTAACCTGTGGCTATAGTGCTCATAAAAAGCGATCAACTCCTTTATAAAAATATTTACTGACCAACCATCAAAGGCAATATGATGAATATTAATTAAGGCGTACTGTTTTTTAGCCACCTGGTAAAGTGCCACTCTAATCGGATAGCCATCGATTAGGTCAAAGGGTTCATTGATACTAGCCTTAAGCTCAGCCTTGAACATGCTGGCGTTTGTCTTTATTTCTTCAATAGGTAAAGCCATTGTAAACACTTGCTGATAATCCGTTCCAGATTCATCTTGTTTCAACAGGGTTCTTAAAACTTCGTGGCGTTCAACGATGCTTGCTAAGCTTTGTTTAAAAGCCTGAATATCGAGTGTTGATGGAAGCTCAAATAACAATGGAATATGATAAGCGTTAGTTCCTTGTTCATAGCGCTCGATAAACCATAATCGCTCTTGCGCATAAGACAAGGCGCCTTTATCGGCAGGCACATTTTCTATATTAGAAATAGGGTTAAAGCTAGATAAAGTATCTTTTAGGGCTTGAATATTTTTATACTGAAACAAGCTAGCAACGGGAATATGCTGATCTATCACTTTACTCATTCGGTGGATAACCTGGATTGCTAGGATAGAGTTCCCGCCCATTTTAAAGAAGTCATCTTGGATGCCCACCTTCTGCAATCCAAACGCTTCAGCCCAAATTCGACAGAATTCTGTCTCTACTTCATCGCTGGGCTCAACATAGCGGTCCGTCGATACAAATTTAGGGTTCGGTAATGCTTTACGATCTAATTTGCCGTTGATGGTTAACGGCAATGCTTTTAAAGGTACAAACATACTCGGCACCATGTATTCAGGCACGCTTTGAGCAAGATGTTGACGAATCGCATTTTCATCAATAGGAGGCTCAGCCACATAATAACCTACTAGATATTTATTCTCTCCCTGCTCTTTTAATAACACCACACTCTGCTTTACGCTAGGGTGGCTATTCATAACATTTTCAATTTCCCCAAGCTCGATTCTAAATCCTCGCAATTTCACCTGAAAATCATTGCGTTCTATGTATTCGATATTGCCATCTGCAAGCCAGCGCACTACATCACCAGTCTTATATAATCGGGTATAACCCTTGGCCTGTTGTTTCTTAGTGGCGAACGGATTGACAATAAACCTTTCTTGGGTCAGTTCTATCCTATTTAAATAGCCTCTTGCTAGACCAGCTCCGCCTATGTATAGCTCGCCAATGACCCCTACTGGTACTGGATTAAGCTTGGAGTCCAATATATAGGCCAGTGTATTATCAATCGGCCTGCCTATATTGGTATTTAAATCTCCCTTTTGGTAAACATGCATCGTCGTGGCTACGGTATTTTCAGTCGGTCCATATGCATTGATTAATCGCCGGCCCTGGCCCCAGATTGCCATCACTTTTGTAGGGCAGGGCTCTCCTGCTAAAACCAGTGTTTCTAAGTTAGGTAAGTCTTCATATTCTATATTTTGTAACAATGCCGGTGGTAAGGTAGTGACGCTTACTTGCTGTTCTTTTAACACTTTTAACAGAGATTCTGGTTGGTGACGAACCGCTTCAGTTGCGATTAGTAGTGCCGCTCCACTTGTTAATGCCGTAAAAATCTCCGAAACGGCGGCATCAAAACTGATAGAAGCGAATTGAAGCACTATACTTTTCTTGGTTATTTTAAAGCTATCAATTTGACATTGGCATAGGTTATTCAAACCTGAGTGATTCAACATCACTCCTTTAGGTTGGCCTGTTGTGCCGGAAGTATAAATAACATAAGCTAAATCATTAGCATTGCCTTTGCTCAGAAGATTGCCCTTAGTCTCCCCTAAAGACTTTTCTATTAATTCTTGCGTGATCTTAATCTTGCATCGAGTGTCTTTAAGGATAAATGTTTGCCGTTCGTCGGGATATTGTGGATCGATTGGCACATATGCTGCACCTGCTTTTAAAATGCCCAAGATTCCAATCACCATCTCAAGACTTCTTTCGATGCAGATTGCAATCAATGTATCTGGAACTTGAGGGCCAATATATCGAGCTAGCTGATTGGCTCGTTCATTGAGTTCTTTATACGTAAGTTGCTGATTTTCAAAGATCAATGCCACATTTTGAGGCGTTTTCTCTACTTGTTCTTCAAAAAGTTGATGGATGGTCTTATCGTTTGGATAGGGTCTATCCGTTTGGTTCCAATCATTTATTATGTGCTGATATTCTTCAGTATTAATAAAATGGTGCTCATTTTCATTTACTCTTTTTTTTTTCATATACTGTCATCAGCTTATTTGAGTGATGGCTCGACTTTTATGAGTTGAGCATAGGTTACATTTCGCAAATGAAGCCTAGTAGAGTAATTATTGATCGTCAAGGACGCGCCAGGTTTAGCCAGAGTTGTATTGGATTTAACAAAAACTGTGCAAGCTAAAGATCGCCCCTATACTTCACTTAATCACCATAACCAGTACGGAGGAAAAGATGAGTTCAATTATTATTCGAGTGCCTCACATTGATGACGCAGAAGGCTTTATTAAGGCCATACAGGATAGTCTGTCGCTACATCAGTCATGGGTTAAGCCTCCGGTAACTCAAGGGGAATTTGATGTTTATTCAGCACGATATCAGTAAGAGAATCAAAAATCCTACCTCATAATTGAGAAAGGTTCTAATGCCATTGTGTGTATTATAAATTTAAATGAAATAGTACAAATGCTTGAAGTGTTATTCGCGTATATGAACCAAGAAGATAAATAGGCTTTTTTAAGTAATATCAGGAAGGATGGACCGGAAAAGTTTAAGTACGTTTGGCCGAGTATTGTTAGTAAATTAAGCATGAGCGAAAGAGCGTGCTGGTCGATTTACGACAACTCAAAAGTACCTCAAATTATTAAGGTAATCTTGAATGGCTCTAGCATTCTCGTATAGGCTTTAATACTTCCAAAGCGTTCTCCCTAAATCGAAGACTAGGATGTTGCCAAGCTAGTTAAAATAGGGCTGTTTTCCTGAATAACCAGCAGCGTTTTACCATCGGGAGTGATTGCAACTGCAATGGCTGCATTTCCTATAGGTAGGGCACCGACGGCAGCAAGCTGATTTTTGATATCAATCAGCGTAATATTGCCACTATTTTTGTTGGCAACATACGCGTATTTGCTATCGTTGGTGATTGCGATGCTATATGGCGTTAAACCGCCACATGGAATACTGCCTATAACATTAAAATTATTATGAATGTCGATGACACTAATACTATCGCTCATGCTATTGGTTACTAGTGCCAGATTGCCGTCTGGTGTAACACAGGTGCTTGTAGGTGCACTTCCCACATTCACTGTAGCGGCTAAACTCAAAGCGCCAGTATTTAAATCAATGCTAGCCACCGATACAGTGTTGCTGGCTTGATTGGCCACAAAAACAAATTGATTGTCGGGTGTTATCATCGTATGGCAGGAAGCATTTGCATCAAGGTTAAGTTGCGGCAGTGCTTGCGATAAACTATTCGTGTTATAGCTTATTACTCCATCAGTTCCAGCATTATTATACTGAAAACTGATGTATAAAGGATTAGGGGATCGTGCAGAGAGCAGAAATTGAGTCGCGTTAGTGGTAAGTGAAACGCCAACCTGACAGCCTGAAGTAGTAAAGGTATCTACCGTATTATTGTTCAAGTTAACTTTCTTAAGATAGCCTACTATTGTTTTATGGTTGGAATCATAAGTGTTTATCATCGTATAAGCCGACTGATTATTAGCAGCAACATTGGTAAATCTTATTGATTCTATATGGGCATCGAGTAATTGGATAGGTTGACAAGTGTAATTAGAAAGTGTGATTTCATTCATATAAGGAATGGTAGCCGGGCAACCGTCCGGCATGAACATATTGGGAAGAATTGTAGTACAAGTGCCCATAACAAATGCCTTGCTGCCATCCGGAGTCATTCCAATTCCGTATGTGCTATCATCCGCATAATTTTCTGCCTTATTATAAAGAGCCGGAGTCGGATAATTCATGGTATGTTGTACAGGGTTTTTCACAGAAAATTGTTGCACCTCACATGGCTCGGATTCTTCCCCATTTTCAGCGCAGGCAATAACCGAGATAGTAATATCGGTGGTATTGGTGGTGCCTACAAACAATAGGTAACCCGCAAGCGCATCGACAGGTGCTTGACTCACATAGACGATGTTATTAATTAAAATCTTGCAATACGTGGCATTGGTTGCGACCCAATACAATTTTACTAATCGTCCAATTCCACTAACATTCAACTCATAGCTTGTTTTATAGAGTTTAGGGATCACAACATCAACTCGGGTATCGATTTTCCCAACAATACTATAAGTGCCTGAAGATATTGATTTATAAATTTCTAAAGTAAAGAGTGTGTTTTCGTAAACGGCAATCCCACCAGCCGGCACTCCATTCGCCCCTTGTTCAGCTGTATAATAAGTACTATCTGAATAACCTTGATCAGAGCTAATCTGATAGTAATCATTTTCTCCAAGCGGCGTACAAGCCCATTTCAATACGACGGTATCACCTTGCTTATAGACTTTTGCTGGATCTGCATAAAAACTGGTGACTGGAAAATCTGCTTCCTTCTTGGCAATGATATAGCTTGGTCCTACATAATTGGGATCATAAGTGGAAGCATAGGTTGTCGAGGGATTTCCATACTCATCTACAGAACTAATGGCTTCGATAATATCGATATTCACATTGCCTGAAGCCGCATTGACCAAAATGTTCTTAATCGTAAAAACCATAGCCTCTTGAGGAGTCACTTGTATTGTATTGCCACTCATGGGCTCAACCGTGATGGTTCCGTCCTCATCTACCACAGTCCAGGAATTATTGGGAGTATAAGAAGCGCCAGGCAACGCTTTCGCTGATAAGCAATAAGCATCGATACCTTCTGGAATCTCAATCACAATGCTCTCTACAGAAATCGTAGCAAGGCTGGAATTGGAAATAGTCACGGTCAAATCAAATACCTGTGAAATGATGACTATAGTCGGATCGAATGTATAATCCAAATTTAATTTCACCATTTCGGTATCAGTACTTGTTACCAGGCTTTTAGGTGTATTCATTATAAAATCTCCGACTATTTTTTAGATTATGATGTGGCTAAGCTGGTTAAAATAGGACTGTTTTCTTGCACGACTAATAAGGTTTTATTATTAGGGGTGAGCGCAATTGCCACCGGTCCGCCACTGATAGGTAATGCACTACCTGCAATGATAGACTTATCTGTTCCAGAATTATTGGCAATAAGGACCAGCATAATATTGCTACTGCCATGATTCACAACATAGGCATATTTGCTATCGGAAGTGATAGCAAGTCCCATCGGTCCTGCGCCACCCGCTGGAATAGTTTCAGCTGCCACTTTGAACTTATCATTACTATCGCTCGCATTGTAATCGATATCGATAACGCTGAGATCATTACTGCCGCTATTAGCAACTAAGGCACGCATGCCGTCAGGGGTTACAGCAACACTCATGGGGCTGCCTCCTACTTGCAGTGTGGTGACTAAACTCAAAGCACCGCTATTTTGATCGATAGTAAGCACAGAGACACTATTATTACTTCGGTTGGCCACAAATACATATTGATTATTAGGGGTCACCGCCGTCCACCAGGATTTGCTTGCGCTAAGATTGCATTCATTCGGCTCTTGCGACATATTATCCGTGTTATAGCTCAGCACTCCATCGGCTCCAGGAGTGGTTAAGGCAGGGCTAGGACCGCGCGCAGCAAGTACGAATTTCGTCGGTGTGGTAGTTAAAGAAATACCCACCGCGGCTCCTGAAGTAATGACAGAATCAACCTTATTTTTATTATTCAAATTAACTCTTTTAAAATAACCCCCTGGCGTGGTAGGTTGAGTGTCGGTACCCACATAACTATTAATCATGGTATAAGCCGCTTCATTAGTAGCTACCACATTGGTATATCTCACTGTTTCTGGAAGCGCTTCGAAACTAATAGCCTGACAACTAAAATCAGCCAATGCAATGATATTCATCCAAGGTAATGTGCCTGGCCAATCCATTATATTATAATAATTAATGGTAGTTGCCTGGGTGCCCATGACAAATGCTTTGCTGTTGTCTGGGTCTGGGTCTGGTGTAACGCCAATACCATAGGTGTTAAAAGTAGTATCTTTCTGGGTCTTTTTGGCAATAAAGGGAGGGGTTGGATAACTCATAGTGTGTTGTACAGGATTTTGCACGGAAAACGGTTTTACTTCAAATGGCTCAGACTCTTCAGCATTTTCGGCACAGGCAATCACCACGATAGTAATATCCGTGGCATCGGTTGTGCCCACAAATAGTAGGTAACCGGCAAGCGCATCGACAGGTGCTTGACTCACATACTCAACATTATTAATCAAAATCTTACAATACTTAGCATTGTTTGCAATCCAATACAACCTGACTAATCGCGCTATACCATCCACACCTAAGTCAGCTTTCATTTTATAGAGCTTGGGAATAACGACATTAACTGCCGTATTGATTTCACCCACCAAGCTATACGTTCCCTTTGATTCAGACTTATAGATGTTTAATGTAAAGATCGTATTTTCATAGACGGCAATACCATTGGTGGGCACGCCGGCTGCTCCTTGCGCTGCGGTATAATAGGTAGCGTCTGAATAACCCTGATTAGAGCAAATTTGATAATAATCATTTTCGCCGAGTGGCGTACAGGTCCATTTCAATATTACCGCATCACCTTGTTTATAGACGGTTGAGGGATCTGCATAAAAACGTGTTACCGGAAAGTCTGCTGCTTTTTTCTCGATGATATACACGGGCCCGGCATAATTCGGATCATATGTGGAGGCATAGCTTGTCGAGGGATTGCCATACTCATCGATCGTGCTAATGGCTTCGGTGATATTGATCTTCACATTGCCTGAAGCCGAATTGACTAAAATATTTCTGATCGTAAAAACAATCGCCTCTTGCGGGGTGACTTCAATAGTGTTGCCATTGACCGGTTCAACGGTAATCGTTCCGCCATCATCCACCACCGTCCATGAATTATTGGATGTATAAGTGGCGCCAGGCAACGCTTTCGCTGACAGACAATATTGATCTATTCCCTCTGGAATTTCAATCACAATGCTCTCTACAGAAATCGTAGAGAGGCTGGAATTGGAAATGGTTACCGTGAGATCAAATGCATCTGAAACGATGACAATAGTCGGATCGAATGTATAATCTAAATTGAGTTTCATGATATCCGCATCGACATTTTCTAGCTGATTTTCGAACGCCTTCATTTTTTAACTCTCCTCATTGGAAGTGCTGCCCAGTAAAGGTTCATCGGCAAAAGCGGCACCAGGATCGGCTGCCATCTCTGCTAATGAACCATTGGCTAATCCTGCCATACCTAGCAGGCTTAAATAGTCATAGACTTCTGTACGTTTTGGAACCACAGTAATTGGATCATTAATTTTCCTAATATCGACAAAGCTATCGGCGCCCATCTGCATAATAATCGCTTCTGCCGTAGCGTTTTCATCGATACTTAACCCATCTTCGTCATCCTTATTAATCACCAGTGGCTCAAATATCGCTTGAATACTCATAGCAGGCGTACCATTATCACAAAGCGGTGGTTTGGGATTAATAGTCACCCCTACAGTCGCGGATACTGTTTGAGGGTTATTCGGATCTTGATTGGCATTCGGGTCACCGGTACTCCACATGGCTGTCGGTAAGTTTTTCTCCGCTACTTCAAAATTCCAACTTTTATCGATGGTATCCACTTCCTCTATGGTCGTAGATAAATTTGCGGAATACTGAGCACTTATAGTGGCGATCTGATTACGAATTTCCTCTATTTGTTGTTCCGTCATTCTCATTACGGAAATGGTTTGTGGACATCGATAATCGCTCGCCGCAACTCCACCAGCAACGCGATTCATTCCCACCTGTTGCCCAGTCTGAGAGTAAGTGTTACTGGCATCAAAGGTGCTGACCGTAATGGTGGTTGCCGGTAAGGCTGAAGTGGTATTAAATTTAAATTCGTCGGCTCGCACCAACCAATGTTCACCTTCTGTTAAGGCGATGCTGTTGATCAGCCCTTCATTTATATTGACATAAAGGTACGCTTTAGGTGGCTTATCATCGGCCAGGGTAGTTAGCTGAGTTTTTGAAGGAGTCGCCGGTGGTTTACTCGGCAACATGTCTTGGAATTCAATCCAGCTGATAGTATTGGGAGGCGGACTTTTTGTCGCACCAAAACCGATAGTGAACGATAATATACACCAATCGACATACACACTGCCTCCCATCTCAGGGCCCCACATATGCATGGTCGAACTCACCTCAACAGACAAGGTCGTGGTTACACACATCACTTTTATGCGTAACGAAACGCCCACGCTCACTGATACATCGGCAAGAAAATAAAAGGGCTTCCAATATAACCAGATATCGGTTCTGGATTTCAGCCAGACTTTCAAACCGCCTAAATGATAAGCCATTGCAAGATCATTACCTGCCATCATGCATCCCGGCACTATCGCAAAATACGCGCTACCGGTGAAGGTCAGCCCATCCATGACCTTCCAGTCGATGGCTAATCGGTCAACCGTAGGATAATGAGCAGGCGCTTGGAAATACTGGTTATATCCGCCTATGGTAAAGACAAAATCTCCCGAATACGGACTGTTACCAAACCAGGAGGCAAACGCAAAACCGCCTTTTAAATGCGCATCCGGTGTTAAAATATAAGCTCCCGGTGCCAATCCTGCGGTAATTAAAATCTCACCTTCATCCGGCTTAAAACTCGCGATTATGTCTAAAGCTGCATAAACAAAACTACTGCCTGTTTGTGGTTGTTTTAAAGTGGCAATGCCGATAATCGAAATAATGGTTTCTTTACCAAATTCCACAATAAATAAAGCGTTGGTATTTAAAATCTCAAACGTGGTGCCTTGTACGCCCACAGCGAACCAGTATTCGCCTTGTCGCACGGGAGTCCACTCTTCCAAGGTGGCCAATGCCTGTGCCGGTGTGGGATTAGTGCCGCCAATGGCAGTAGGATTAGTGAGCCCCGCGACCAAGGGGAAGTTTTGCACATTGCTCTGCACAGGAATAACCAGCGCTCGGTTATAACCAAACCCTGCACACATGCCGGTGACATAGAAATAAGGAGTCCCGCCCAGGGCTTTATTTAGCATGGCAATGATAAACATCGAACAGTCATTGCTACCTGCCATGGTGCTATAAGAGCCGAGTCCCAACACTTTTAAGTCAGGCATCGACAAGATAGCTTCTCCATCGAAATTCATTTGCCCGCCTTTGTCCGGCATTCTCAATAATGCCCCGCTGATTTCAAGCGGCGGTTGTGCAAAATCCAGTCCTAAGCCTTGAATAGTAAATTCATATTTACTTTCGTCAGCAAGATTAAGCAATGGCACACTCATGCCAAATCCCATGACATCCATACGCAAACTGGTCAGTTCCAATGCGGCATCGAGTAAAATACAGAATTTATCATTTTGATAGGCAAAACCAATACGATTTAAATATATAGGACCTAAAGAATTCTGCACTTTAAACCAAATCGTCATCGGATTAAACGCTGTGTTCGACGTATCGCTCGCAGCTAAAACAGATTTGCTGTCTGTGTATTGTAACGATTGTTTTTCGGGTGGTGTGGAATTGCTGGTGCTCAACGCTAGAAATAATTCAAAGGTCAGTACGGTGCCGATATGCGCCTTCGCGGTGATAGCAGAACCCGGATAATCCATGCTGGGGGGCAATATAAAATGGGGGGCTTGAGAATTATATTGAGTGACGATATCTGCCAAAGCTTGCCAGCCTTGTGTTTTCATTTCTGTGGCAGTGATGACATTGGATGCACCCGTAACCTGCAGTACATCTAAGGCGATGGTTTGCCCCGCTGACAATTTACCAAATAAAGGCAATGAATCAATGCTCAACCCTTTGGTATTGAATTGAAATACAAATACATATTCCCACTGCTCTGGTATTGCGTTTACAGGCGCAACATTTTGTGAAATAAACACAGCACTGCCATAAGTCGCTGAGTCTGCTTCAAGCACCATAGTTTTTTTATCGAACTGATAATAAATCATGGCATGCTTAAGGTTCAAATCAACGCTCTCTGGCACTGAAAATCCCGGTAATTGCAAAACTTCTGCTAAGGTATTAATTCCCAAATATTTCTTGTTCAATGCGGTCCATTCAGCAACTAAAGTTTTCTTGCCATCCGTGCAATCATAAGTCGCTTTAAAATACGCATTACCTAATTTCAGTCCCCCATTTACAAGATAGCTGATGCTGCCATCAGCTAACCAATCAACATCCACTTTAAAGCTCGATTGAACTTTCCCTGCCCCTAACAATTTCAAATCAAAGTCTGCTTCAGCAATACCATAGAAATTATATGCTTTACCACTGCCTGAGCTGCTGAAACCGACTCCAAAATTCGAAAAAGTGATTTGTACTAACTCTTCGGGAATTTTCACCGTATCATCTGACATGACTCGAATAATTTTGCCTAAATCCACATCGCCGTTATAACTTGCAGATACTGATAATCCTTCACCTTCCTTTAGCATTTCCACTTCGAAATACCCTGGAAAGAGCACATCGGGATCATTGGGGTCATTTGGATCATTCGGATCATCTGGATCATCAGAGTAAAAACGAAATACTGCCGTAAAATATGCACGAGTTTTCACATTTTCAGTAAATGGATAAGCTAAGGTGTAACAAAAAGTAATGTCCTCAATAGTAAAATCTCCAATCACCCATGGCTCTGCCGTACCAATAGCTGCAGTCAAACTCAAAGGTAATGAAACCGTTTTATCAGGAATATAATAGGTGGCCATAAAGCCTTTTAAAGCAATCATTTCACCAAATAGTTTTTTAATCACTTCTGGTATATAGGCTTTGAACACGGATTTCGTTAAACTATCAATATCCGTTGAACTGACTTGATAGACTCCAGGCATGAGGCCAAAAACAAAAGTGCTGCTATCTTCTAAAAGTGGGGTTCTAAATGGATATAAATTTTTGCCAATTTGTAAATCCACTGTAAAATAAAGATATATTTCAAATGCTGTTCCCGCTGATTCTGTGTCAGATTCTGGTTCTTGTGGCGAGATATACTCAGGTTGTGGCATTGGATTGACTGCAAACCAAACATAAGAATCTTGGACCTCAAACCCCTGCACATTTGCTACGCCTAAATTGGGGCTTTTCAAATCCATAATGGGATATAAATCACTATTTGGCTCTGCCATATCTGTTGGATTGATTGAGCCGGAAAAGAAAACGGGGGCATTAAGATTGATATTTTCTACAAACAGTGAAATTTTATCTAGAGGTGCGGTCAAAAGTAGATAGCTGGCAAAATTCAATCCTTGCTTTAAAGATAAGGTTTGATTATTCCAACTATAACTTGCTAAATCTCTGGTGCTAAATAAATAACTCGGATACGGTACATCAGAACCTGTTTGAAAATTTAACTTATCTACGGGGTAACCGGATAAATCCGGAAAACTCCTAGTAAAGACCCAATCTTTAGGTAAATCCGTGGATAATAGTAATTGCGTGATGCCATTCATATCGATAGTAAACGTCAAAACAACATTACAATCTAAATTTAACAATTTTGCGCTGCCGCTTACGATGAGTGCATCTTCTTTTGGGGGCGGGACAGTCTGAGTTTTTACCGTCAGTGGTGAAGGGGCCTCTAAAAGAAGATAATCCTGTATAAGCCCATCAAAATCATTAACTGGCGTAAGTTCGGCCGCTTTTAAAGTTGCAGCATCAATCTTAATATAGCCATACTGGGTTATTTGATCTTGAAAAATATTTTGTAATGCTTCTAAGCTCATTCAAGCCTCTCTTATATATCAATAATTAATGGCACATGGTCACTGGTGTTATATATCTCTCCATAATTATTCCAGTCACGAAACTGTTTAAGCATTCTCTTACTTTGCGCAGTACCCGTATCCTTATATCCAATATCAGGGAGTTTATTTGCCAAAGTCACCTTATATTTGAAGCCCCTGTCTCGTTCAACATCCGGTTCATTTGCATAGGGACTACCGACGGTCGTATTGATGATAGTTGGCTTCTTGGCCGGCCCCCCAGCCGCTGCTCCATAACGTGTAAAAATATTATCAATTGCCCCCGAACTATTAGGGACCTGATAATTTTTACCCCCCGTATTACCCATATAACCTAAGCGCGGTGGAACATTATGAGTCGCGTCGTCTTCCGCTGCTCCCTCAGCATTAAAAGGGGTTGCTTTACCGCTTAATTTTTCCCAATTACACGAGAGTAAATGTGTGAGACGATAAGGAATGAGATCATCATCTGTCGCTATATTGTCCAAATTAGCTGCATCTTCAGTTAAGAACGGGGGAAATGCCATGACAAATTCGTTATGCTTCATCAAATGATAATAAGGATTTTCTTCATTTGGTAGATCAAAAGCATTAAATGTATCCACATTAAAATCCCCTACGATTACATCCACCGTATTAGCAGGTGATTCCATGAATATTTCTTCGATATTATTCATTTGATCCACACCTTCTCCCGCCGTTAAGGCGCCTGGAGAAGTATGCACGGAAAATACACGAATCATTCTATCGGCGTTTCGATCATAAAACTGCGTCAAAAGTGGCTTGCGATTTTCAGGATTGGGGAAGTCCACGTACATTGCTTCTTCATTTTCATTATTTATCCAAGTAACTTTGCCTGCGACTTGACTCTCGTTAAGACCTTGAGTCGGGCAAACAACCGTAATCTCATTATTTGGTAATGTGCCCTCCCACATGGTATCAGTATAAGCTGTTGCTTTTTGACGATTCTCTGGGGTCGGTGTAACAGCTTGTTGCCCATCCCAAACATCAGGACCCACAAACATCAAGTTAGTTGAGTTATAAAATACAGCCACGCTTTCTTCATAACCACGGGTACCTGTATATAGGGTGGGCACCAAGCACCAATGATCGCCAAATCTACTTCTAAAATAATCTAATAAGTCAATGGCACCTTGTGCACCGCCATTATCATTCAATCTTCCATCTCGTCCCTCACCCTGTCTACCTGCACAAACCTCGACAATAACAAAAATATCAGGCATGTTTGCAGCAAGGATATATTCAATGTACATCAGTCTGGTGGCACTGTGCGTCACATATTTGGAATCTTGGACTTTGTTCGCTCCAAATTTATTGATATTCCAATACACAATTTTGGTCATGATTTCTCCTTGGTTTTCGAATCATCGACATTGGGCGTAAACTTCAACCAGCCTTGTTTAGCGAGTGGCGGGGGGCTCATGAAGCGTACTTCGGTCGCTTTGGGATCGAGCGGTACCATTTTTTTAATGGCAGTGTCGTACCATTCCCATTTGCCTTGGTTTTCGGCAGGTTGCGGCATAGAGACTCTATCGAGTGGTGTAACGATGGGGCCCGAGCGGAAGAAATAACACAAGGTATTTAAGGCGGGTTTTAAATAGTCATCTGGAATCAATTTAGCGTAGACGGGTAATATTCCCGTGGAAGCATGACAACTGCCGCGGGGATCAATCAGCATGGTAACTCGGGAAATTTGCTTTTTAGCTTCATCCAGATCTACGGTACTGTCATCGGTGAATTTTAAAGTAATGTAATTATCTGGGCCGATGGGTTTCAAATAATCGCCTTTCGCGGTATCCGGCAAATGAGTACAGTTAAAATGGTAAAAACTCTGATCGGGTGCAGTGGGATCATCCAAATAATAACCGATCAAGCCATCATCTGATAAGCTTTGATCGCCTAAACGCACTGACCAATCATTGTCAAATACTCCACCTGTCACATTCTTTAGTTTAGCGGGCTGATTGGATGCAGGAGGGTGATTCATATCCACCGCAAAAATATTCCACCAGTCTTGATTGGCGTAAGCTAGGCCTTTTAATTTAAGCGCCAAACTGGCACGTACGATCGCTAATGGACGTCCAATTAATACATCCAACAGCGCATCATTGCGTTTACCTTCGGTATCGACCGTCCATAAAGTCTCATCAATGGCTTGAATAAAATCATTAAAGCATTGCCCGCTATCGGTATGCTTGGTGATGCCCTGTAATAAAGCTTTGACGTAAATATTGGGGATCTCATCTAGGGTAGCAGGCGCTTTTTCAGTGTCACTTAATGGCATAGGACTTGGCTGCCAGATGGGTTCATAGACATGATTAGCGTGTAGAGATAAATACAATTCTCCCCAGGCTCTACCCTTGTTATCGTACACGGCTAAACTGCGATTTAAATGATTGGGTATGATCCAGCCACAGACAGGATTGGTCGCAGAAATTTCCACATCTTGATTGCTTGCATCATTGGCGGTGAGGTTAAACGATAACTGCGCATCTTGAATAAAGCGCGGGGTTAATTTTAACATGCGCTCCGTGGTACTTTTTGATTGCTCGGTCTTAGGCGCCTCTGGTTCCACGGTCGTTGAAGCTTTTAATTCATCATCGGCAATCGGGTAAAAATACGAGTCAGTCTGTAAGGGGTCTGTATGGGGGTCACCACTATAATTGCCTTGCATCAAATCAACAGTACGTCCAAAACTATCGATCACGGTGAGTTGATTGATTGCAAAGAATGTGCCTCTCATCGGGGCGAAATCCCACACCGTAGGATCACCTTCGGCGGTTTTTTGATTATAAGGATTGGAATATCCCTGATAACTGTCTCCCAGCACGGCCTGGATCTCGCCACTGGGTGCCACATTTGAGTCATAATTTCTTTGCACCATCTGGGCCATTAAGCCACTTAAGCGTTGTGAAAGAATATCTTGATTCTGAATATCGTTAACGTTTTGTGCTAGATCTTCACCCGTATATTCCGAATTAGGTTGCGCTTGAAATAAGGCTTGATTTAAGGTTTTGACTTGATTGGCTGTATTAGTCGCTACATAAGGCCCGACAAAGGTGCGACCCATCAACTCCATTTGGTAAGAATACTCTTCATTAAAGTCTTCAGTGGTTTCAGTGGTCGATCCTTGCCAGAGATAATCATTGCCATCAAATTTCCATAATGATTGATTGAATGTGGCCGTATCTTGAGTATCGCATTGATAAGCAGGCTCACTAAATACCGTCACTTGCCAGTCTAAAACGAGTGGCACCCAGGGCTGCTCCCACAGGCGTCTTGCATAATCTGAGGGTGGGAAATGATTTCCCGCCGCAGGAGACGGTAATTGTAAAATCGCGTTTTCAACCTGTACGGCTTGATTCACATCTAGCAATATATCTTGTGCAAATAAAGCGGGGGATAAAAAGAAATCTTCGATATTGAGGGCCTGTACGCCGTTGGGCAGTAAATTATAAGGATCACTTAATACGGGAATGGCAGAGGCGATATTGTTCTGACAATTAGCATCAATACCATAATCAACGCCATTGACCGTTAAACTGTTGACGGTTTGCGAAGTCAAACGGCACAGAATGTTGCCAGTGGGATCATAATTCGTGGAACGATTTAAACCTGTGACGACTAACACCGGATCATTGGCGTAATAGTACTGCGGCATGCTATTGGCTTGTAAATATTGCATAGTCGGGTCTAATGAAGCACTCAGTGCATCGCTCGCGGCTTTTGCCTGAGCCTCTAAATCTTTCACGCGTTGTTGTTGAGATTTGACGCAATCTATATACCACCCTGAACAGTCTTTGCATTCAGGACAGTTAGGGTTGCTGGTGCTTGTAGGTCCGCCTTCGACTTGGTATTTCAACTGCGGGGCCAACCATTTACTAGCAAAATCTTGGCTTACGGGTACTTGATAAGGATTTTTAGACTGCCATTTATATTTCCACCATAAGGTGTAAAGGGTATATTGCATCGACTGCAAAATGCGTTGCTGACGATCGCATTCTCGTTGCAAGATATTGAGATCATCTACTGCCTTTTTTTGGATCGGATCGATTTCTTTCGGGGGAGGGGCTGGCAATGCCGTAGATTGAGTGGGCTCCACTGGCAAAATACGCCATAATGTCCCGCCCGAGGAAGCGCCATACCATTGTTGCCGCATTTCAATACTAAGCTGCATAGGGCTAGCTGCTTGATCGAGTTTATCTAACATGTTGTATTGAAACGCCGATAAAAAATCCGCCTCTGTTTGAGCATTTGGATTCAATGCATTGATCGCCCCTAATGCCTCCGTAGAAGTATTGCCAAACCCCACTTTTACATCGGCCCCAATATCTTTAGGATAAGCTTTAGGGCTTGGGCTAGTCGTATTTTTATCCCAGGTGATGCCTGACAATAACGCATGTACCAACATATTTTTAGGGATGCTATCGGTATCGGAGTAAACGATCCAATCAAACAGATCGTTTATAAAGCTCCCTGCCTCTTCCTGATTATCATTTTCTACCCACTTGGAATTTTGCAAGGGATCATCCGCCGGGTTGGCATACCAACCGATAACGTAATAGCTGAATTCGGCTGAATCGATGCCCGTCAAAGGATCATAAAAGGCAAATACATTATTGGCTCCCGGAGAAAACACGGAAAACAAAGAGTTTCCAGGGCCAGATGCCGTAAGAAATGGCTGATCGGCAGGCGGTAAGCTGGTCACTGCCGGGTTAAAGGGGATAGCCCGGCCAATCAAGGTCGCCTGGGGTATACCATCAGGATTGATAAAGGGATGCACAAACGGGCTGCTGCCTTTAGCTTTGTCCTCTGAAGTCCCATCGAGATAATCACTCTGTAACACCCAAGCTGTTATCGCGGTATCAGCACTCACACCGGCTCGCACTCGAGCGACTAAAAAGCGATTGGGAGCAAACGGAAAATTGTCACTCACTTCTTGATTGCCGTTTTGTGTGGAGACGCTACTACGCAAGGCCTTTGGCAAAGTCCAAGATAAATAAATTCCTGCATCAGGTTGGGTAGTAGAATCTCCAGAAAAAGGTTTAGGATCGGCACTCTTATAATTTCGTAAATTACTATATTGCATCTGATAACGCAGAAAAGAGGTCTCAACACTCGAAGCTTCATCCAACACTAAAGCATCCAATACCATCGGCACTAATACATACTCAGTCATTCGCTTTTCCCCGCATTTTCAGTAGAAGCCGCATAGGCAAAAATCCCTTGCTCAGGCACTTTGATCATTTCAGTTACAAAATCGCGTACATAAATCGTTGTTGGATGAGTAGGTAGGGTATCTTCGAGGGCTTTAATAAGCCCACTCTCTCCCTCTAATATGATTTGACGATCTGCATCGATGAGATTATCTGCCACGGCATCGATTTCATATTGATCATCAAGTGTCTCACCGTAATTGCTAGTGTCTAGAGAGCGCAGATGCAAACAGTAAATACTGCCTCCCTCTTTGAAGGAATCTTCAAATCCAAACTGGATACCTTCTTGAGGTTCGGTGATGGTGATGACAGCGGGTACTTGTGACCACAAACACAGCATGACATCGCTCGATAATCGATCCATACGCAATAATGCGATCGCCGTCGAAGTATCAGGCTCATTAGACCCTGACAAAGTTTTTGCATAGGCTTTGATTTCGAGTCCAGGCCAACTCTCGACCACCGTCGAACGCAACAACATTCCGGCCATAGCCGTTTTATTCACGGGCTCTGATGTAAGTGCGGGTTTGCGACTGGTATATTTGCGAACGAGTTTTGCGCGGGCTTGGTTCGCCGCCTGATAGGTGGAGCTATATAGCTGTTGTTTAGTGAGATTTTGATAATATTGATCTCGACTGGATTGAATGCCAATGCTGAGTGCGCCTTCAATCAAGCAGTCCAACCAATTGCTGTCGACATAAAAAAATTTTACACTCTCTTCAGGCAGCAATCCAGGGTTGGGAAGTAGGTTTTCAAAGGGTACTCCTTCCAATAAATACAGGTTTGCTAACCACTCGGTGAGATACTGCGCGCCTTCATCCCCTTCACCGACCACATAACTATTTACTTCGGGGTCTTGCAGTAACCTATCCAAGGTTTTCTTACTAGGGATAGGTGCTGTTAATTTTGCATAAGCTTTGCGACGCGGCGTATTTTTGGCATGCTCAGAAATCTTTCCATATAATTTTGGAGCTAAGGTGCTGGCAAATTTTTGCGTTAATTGCTTAACAAATTCTTGAGTAAGCGATCGTGGTTTTAAACTCGCGATCAGCGTTTTACTATCGGGAGCTGCACCATTGAACGTCGTTAATTGGAACTGACGATGTAACAACAAATCCAATAAGCTATTGCCCGCCTGCTGCCAAGCGATAAGTTTTGGCCCAAAACATGAGTCTGACAAGGCCATGTTTCGCCCTGTTTCCCACGCTACACTGTAAGAGAGATCAAATAAGCCATAGTCAGGATTATAAATGGTCGCTGCCGAGGCGGTATCAAATACACATAGGGTGGGATCCGTCGCGAATGGATCGCCGATAAAATTTTGAATCGGCAAGGGCGAAAATGGCCCCCGATACCAAGCAAAGGTTTGTTCACCCTGTTGAGTTTGATATTGCATTGGCACATAGCCTTTAGCCAAAGTTTCCGCCGTGTAATTTTGCGCGACAGTATTCGGATCATTCGGGCTGTCCAACGTAGCTAGATTATAGGCAGTTGATTTTTGCTGGCCTTGTTCGTCTTTTAATAAGCCCTTCACTAAATCCGCAAAACTATCGCCTGGTTCCTCTAAACAAGTAAAACTCCAATTTGCTAAGGAAATCATGCGAATGCATTTTTTATCAGTCGGCAAGGTTTTCTTGTCGGTCTTGTCACTGAGATAATCTTGAAAGCCTTCCAATGAAACTAAGTGCACGATATTCAAACGCCCCGGCAATAATGGCAAGGAAGGATCATTGGCATCCGAAACCGGTAAGTTGGGTAAACGTTTCCCCATCAATACCGAATACCAACCGTCATTGGTGATGGTTTTTAAATAGCTACTATCTTTTTGTGAGGGATCGATTTGCCGAGCATGTGCCAAATAACGCAAATCCGCCTGGCCAGGTACAAATCGCTTAAAGGCTTCGAGAGAAATATCGATTATATTGCTTTGCGTATTTTTTAGATCCTCATCAGACTCATACCATTCAGGTTTGATATCAGGCCAAAGAATATCTGAGTCGGAACCATGGTCATAGAACTGACTCGCTGAAATAGTGGCAGTCAGTGAGCGATTCTTTTGTTCTTCCCAATTAGGGACATCGGGTGGCAGCAGGGTGGGTTGATCATTGATTAACTCGCCTTCAACAAATAATAATAAGGCCAACCAAGGGGTCTGATTACTTTTATCCACATCATTAAAGATATTGCGCTCCCAAGGCAAATCCGGTCTTATTAATACGGCTTGCGGCAAATATTGATCGTATAATCCCGACGTATTCGCGGAAGGACCAAAAGATAGTATATCGCTTGGCGATAGGCTATAACGAGGGCCTTGTACTGTAAAAGTTTGGGAGGTGGTATAGTTATCGGTAATGGCTTTACCGCTAACGCTGGTGGAATTCATGTCCTGGCTAAAGTTAATGACATAATCTCCCACGGTGAGGGTGGGGACATAATTATCGTAAAACTGAATCTGCCCATCTTCTAATAATGCATCACTAGTAAGCTGATTGCCTGAGCTAGTATCCATATAAGTCTCCTTGATAAAGTAGAGAGCAGTTACATTAACTGGACCCTCGATCGAGCCAGAGATGACAAATGGAAAAATGTGCAAATAGTTTTATGGTGAGTTGCCAATTTATCTTAATTTTTGCATCCTAAATAAGTATAGCGACAGTTTAAAATTCCGCTCGAATGCTTTTGATATATTTGAGAAAAATTTAGGTGGTGATTACGGGATGCTTCTGTGCCGGGTGAGTAATGTAATCTTATGCGGAACTGAAATTTTTTTTAGCGAGTAAAGGGGCGACTATTGATCAAGTTATGATCAGTAAAAGATAAGGCTGAATTGATCTTTACAGCGCTTGCTGAGCTTTCAACAAGACAAATCGCAGAGAATAATGAAGTAGAAGGCTTCGAGGAAAATAAAGAGCCTGCAAAGAAAGGCGGAATGATAGCCAAAGGTGCAAGAAAAGCTCTTGAAGAAAAAAATGATAAGGCCGACGATATTATTAGTGTTGAGTAAGCTTTGGCTAAATTAGTTCGTTATGTATACAATGCTCTGATGGTTTACTATTACGTCCTTAGGGCATGGGTTTTATGAATAAGGCTAATTTTTCGAAATTTCTAATCATATGGATGGGAGAGTTGATCTCCACCATAGGCTCAGGCATTACAGCATTTGCCTTAGGGGTTTATGCCTTTCGGCTGACCGGGCTGGCAACGAGTGTTGCTATGGTGGTGTTATTCACTTTTTTACCGGCCTTTCTATTGCGCCCTATAGGCGGTGTGCTGGCTGATCGAGCAAATCGGTTTATTTTAATGATTTTAGGTAACCTCGGCTCGGCATTTGGGATTTTGCTGGTTTATTTGCTGTTGGCAGATAAATCCAATGATTTGATAATGATCTACCCGGGAATAGTGATAAGTTCAATATTTGTGGCCTTGCAAAACCCTGCCTTTAAAGCGTCTGTAACCGATCTTTTGCCTCCGGAATTATTTGCAAAAGCCAGCGGCTTAGTTCAATTATCTGGCTCCGCCCAATTTTTAATTGCACCCTTAGTCGCTGGCTTTTTGATGACCATTATGAATGTCAGATATGTTTTGCTTATCGATATCCTAAGTTTTGTCGTCTCCGCTCTGCTCGTTTTCGTAGTCTGGTGGACTATTAAAGAAAAGTGTAAGCCTATCACTAGAACAGAGACACATTTTTTTGCAGAAATGTCAGAAGGCTTCAGGGCCATCGTGGCTAATCGCGGCGTGTTAGTTTTAGTAATATTGGTTTCATTGCTGCTTTTTTATATTGGATTAATTCAAGCATTGCTTGCTCCCATGATACTTTCATTCTCAAGCACTCGTACCTTAGGTATTGCACAGTCGGTTTGTGCGATAGGAATGTTATTGAGCGCTATTATCATTAGCACGCACGTGCGAAAAGGCAATAATGTAATCATACTCTGTGTATCACTGGCGCTAATGGGTTTGTTTTTCTCCTTTATTGGAATCTTACCTAATTTTTGGGTGATAGTGATCCCAGGTTTCTTATTCTTCGCGGCGCTACCCTTTGTAAACAGCAGTTTAGATGTATTGATTCGGCAAAATATTAGCAATGAAAAGCAGGGCAGGGTCTGGTCTCTTATCTCGGTAATGACTAATTCTGGCGCGATGCTTGCCTATGCTATTTCAGGATTTTTGGCCGATAAAATTTTTAATCCTCTCTTTATGCCAGGCGGAGCATTATCCACGAATTTAGGGCATATTTTTGGCGTCGGGCCTGGGAGAGGAATTGCTTTTATTTTCTTCTTATCAGGGGTTTTCGTGATTATTCTGTCAGTATTTATTTATAAGTCTAAATCGATTCGTAAGCTTGATTTGACTTGAGCTGGTCATGGATTGTGACCAACTGAGTTCTTATCAGGTAGTTCATTAGGGGCATTTTCTGCATTTTGTATGTTTTTGGTATTTATGCAATTATTTATTAATCGCAAGCTCAGTATTGCCTGGAATAGTCATGAAGCTTTATTGTTCTTAATTGAATATATTTTGAAAAAGAACAATAGCACATGAAGGGCAGTCAAGTGGTCACAGATTGTGACCAGTTAAAGTGGAAGTTAAATCATGCAAAAGGATTGATGTAATCCACAATCCCATCAAAATCTTTTACATTTCTGGTGATGAGTTTTAAGTTATAAGCTATAGCGGTTGCCGCAATAAGAGAGTCCACTACTGGCAATGATCTTCCAGTTTTGCTATTTTCTGCAATTATTGTTGACCATGCTTCCATGACTTTTATATCAATGGGGATTATCCTTCCTTTGAATTTCTCGGGTATTTCAATTTCTATCCAATGCTGTAAAAGCGTTTTTCTACTGCCATCTGCTTTCAGTTTTACGCCCTTTAAAATCTCTCCAATCGTAAACACACTCAAGTGTAAATTTGACATGCTTTGCTCTCTGAGCCACTTCATAGCTTTTCTATCTGGTTCAGGTTTAAGGGTCTCAGAAATTACATTAGTATCCATCAGAAATTTCATAAATCTATATCTCTATAAGTTATGTCTGATCTATCGATATCTAGTTCTAAGCCAATAAGCGGGCTATTTCTAAAGAAGTCGACAACATTCACCTCGTCATGAGATTTTAAATTTTTATCAAGCAGTTCGTTATACTCTTTTCTAGAGATAATAACGGCAACTGACTTGCCATTTTTACATATATCTTGCGGTGCATTTTCAGTATCTTTAATAATTTGGCAAAATCTATTTTTTGCATCTTGTATGTTCCAGGCTCTCATAATGCTCTCCCTTATCTAGACAGTCTGGCCATGATCAATATTAATACAATTATTCGTTAATTGCAAGTTTAAAACTACGCAATAGTCCTGGGCTGTTAATAGCCATGGTTGCTCGTGCTTTTTGGTTCTGATAAGTTTATATGGTAGATGCAGGGGGCTGGCTATGATAAAGGGCTGTAGCCTTTAATATGGTGTGCGGTTGCTATCTGAGGTGGTATTGGAAATTGGCTTCCTGAACTGGCTTCTTATTGTTCAATGCAGGCCTTCAATTATAAAGGTTTATTCATTTTGTTATTTAAATTGTACCTCCGCATCTATCCCCGTGAAATATGGTTTTTACGGGACTACAACGAATTAATATTTCAAAGAGCAATGGGCGGTTGACTTAAGCATAGCGTTTGCATACAATAATTACATTGTAAACAATTAAGTGGTGGCCGATATGTCTCATGTTATTTCAACTCGCTTGCAAGATGACCTCTATAATATGCTCGAAAATATAGCCGAAGTAAGGCACCGTAAGCTTTCTGAAATCATTCAAGAAGCCTTAAGCTTTTATTTGGATGAACACGCTGATTACCAGGTTGCACTAGACAGGTTAAACAACCATACAGACGAGATCATTGATGAGAATGAGCTTAAGAAACGTCTTGGATGGGCTAAATGAGCTATAAAGTAAAATTTAAGTCATCTGTCGAAAAGGATTTACGAAAAATCGCTAAAAAGGAAGGCGAGAAGATACTGCAAGACATAAGCAATAAGCTAGCTAAGGACCCTCGGCTTGGCATTCCCTTAAAAGGTAATAAAGACGAACTGTGGCGATACCGTATTGGCGATTATCGAGTTATCTATAGCTTCAGTGATATTGAGGTTTGGATTTTGGTTGTGCACATAGCGCATAGAAAAGAAGTGTATCGATAAAAGTGGCTCCCTGAACTGGACTCGAACCAGTGACCCATTGATTAACAGTCAATTGCTCTACCGACTGAGCTATCAGGGAATATCGGATATTACTACCTAAACGTAGCGCCTTAAATAACTATCGGTCAATTACGAATAGGGCGCCATGATATCGAAAATTTTAGCGCCCGTAAATAGCCATTATCACATTTTTAAGAACTTTCGTGACTTTAGTGCGATAACTAATAAGGTAAAGAGGAATAGGGCAACAGCTAAAATCTGCATATAGGCCTGATGATAAGCCAATGCCGTGGCCTGTACATGATCGGGGTCGATGGTTAGATCGGCGACTTTAGCGGCTAAATAATTAGCCACCGCGCCAACGGCTAAATAATAGATGGCGATTAACCGGCCTTCTGAATGAGGCGGAGCATTATCAGTGATGCAAGCCAGCAGCACCGGATCGACAAAAACCTCGGCACTGCCAATTAAGGCCAAGCCTAAAACCGGATACGTCATGGCGGCAAATTGATAGTGATAGGCCTGATCCGCCCCATAGGCAATGAGTAAAAATCCTAAAGCTAATAGCAACATGGCGATACTAAGCTTAAAGAGGGGTTTGGGTCTAATGCCTCGTTTTCCTAAAGCCTTCCAACCCCAGGCCATTAAACCACCGGTCAGTAATATCACCCCAGGATTAATAGCCTGAAACCAACCGGTAGGTACAGTAAAATTACCGATATGGCGATCGATATAGCGATCGATAAATAAGGAAATCGAACTTGAGCCCTGTTGGTCAAAGATCCAAAATAGGGTCGCAAAGCCGGTTAATACCACGATCAGAATTAATGACTTCCTTTGGGTCTCGTTAGCCTGCTTATAGATAGAATAAAAGATCCAGGCTGAAACCAGCAAAACAAACACCAATAGATAGCCTACCCAAAGTTTGTTCAATACCATATAGACCAGCGCAAAGCTTAAGCCTATTAAGCTGAGACTAATTCCCGTTTGAGTAGGTTTAGCTAATTTCAGCCAGTTTGACTGAGGGAGGTGAGAGCGATACCAGTGAAAGTATGTGGGGGAAGCGATTAAGGTGGCTAGTCCCATAAGCATGCCGCCGGCCGCCGCCATAAACCCTATTTGCCAGTCGTAATGATGTGCTAAATAAGGGCAGAGCAGTTGTGAGGCTACGGCACCCAGATTGCCGCTGACATAATACCACACGAAGGCAGCGCTTTTGGCTGTTTGATTATGCGGATAACATTCAGCAATTAGGCAAATGGCATTGCTTTTAAAGAGCCCTATCCCCAAGATTAAAAAACTTAATCCGATATAAAGCCCTTTAGTATTAAGCCCTAAACTTAAATGGCCGGCTATAATTAATAGGCAGCCCCAGATTACGGCATAACGATAGCCGCAGTATTTATCGGCTAACCATCCACCGATAATGGGTGTCACAAAAATCAGCGAGGTAAAGCCTCCATAAATGGCGTAGGCCTGGATATCGGGCATGTGCAGCTTGTGCGTTAAATATAAAATCAATAGGGCCTGCATGCCGAAGTAACTAAAAAATTCCCACATGACCACCGCGATAATAAAGTAAGCCGCTTTTTGATGAGAGTGTTCTGCCTGCACTTTAGTCTCCTTTCTTAAGGTAAATAGGGGTAAATAATCAGGAAGCCTAAGCCAATTACTAGCGAGAGAAACAGTTGCTGAGTTTTATGCATAACTACAATAATGATAAGAGCTGCTAACCAATGGCTAATAGGGGCGTGAATTAGGTTGGGCGCGATAATAGCCATTAATAGGCAGCCAGGTAAGCTATCAAGCCAGGCTTTCAGTTTGGGGGAAAATTTTATGCGCCCGGCAAGATAAAATCCGCCTATTCGCAAGCTGTAAATTACGAGGGACATAAGGGCGATGGCCAGATAGATTCTATTCGAAGGATTCATAGGCTAATCCTATAAGGCTAGCGAGAACGCCGGCGCTGACTATATATAAGCTGCCAGGCAAGAGCTTTTTGAACATAATGGCTAATATAAAGCTTGCCACCCAAGGCAGAATATCTTTTTTGCCGCGCCAGGAGCCGCTTAGCATCGCGATAAAAACGGCGCTAAAGACGAAACTTAATTCGATAATCTGGCTGTGGTGATATGCCTTGATCGCGATATAGCCGAGCATGCTAGAGGCTACATAGATGATATAAGCCAATACCCCTGAACCTAGAAAATAACCGTATAAGAATAGGGCGCTGCGATGGGTTCTAGCCCTGAGCAGGGTTAGGGCCCAGTTTTCATCCATTACGGTATGCAGGCTAAGCGCTAGTGAGCGCCAGGAGACTTTTTCAAAATAAGCCCGCAGCGAAAAGCTCATTAATCCATATCTAGCGGTAATTAATAGCACGGTCAGCAATAAAACTGGCAGGCTAAAGGGCGCGCTTAGCATCCCAATAGCGATAACTTGAGCGGCCCCCGCATACATGGTGACACTCATTAGGGCGGATTGCATAAAGCTTAAGCCATTTTCACTGGCTAAGGCGCCGACACCTAAGCCGAATAAACCGCCAGCTAAACTTATAGAAATCGATTCGATAAGGCCTCTATGCCAGCCTTGCTTATAGTCAGTGCGCTTTAAGGGGAGCATGCTAATTCTCCCACTATAGGGCTGGGCGCTTTAAAAAAAGTCTCGGTTGTTAGCTTGGGATAGCTTAAATTTACACAGTATTCACAGGCTAATTTTAAGGGGTCGATTATAGAGGCGGTACTAGGCATATCTTCGAACGCTAAGCTATATTCGGTGCAGCCTAAGATTAGCGTACGGGTTTTAGCGAGATCCAGTATCCAGTCGAGCGCAGGCGACTGGCCTTTTAAAATAGCATCGATGGTTTTTTGACTTTCTATGGGGTCCCAATATTCACACTCTATTCCCAATAAGCGGCCATGTAAGTTTTCGGTAGCCGAGCTTAAACTTGCGAGTATTAGGGGCTTTGAATTTTTGGGAAGACGAGATTTTATTAGGCTAATTAAATGAACCAAAAGGTGAGGAGGCGGTTCAGGTAAAAATAGGTGCAAGGTATTGCAAGCGATTAGTATATGCTCGCAGTGGTTTTCCAGTTGCTTGATACAATGCGCTAGCTCGGCTCGAACTTTTTCAGGCTTGGACTCAACGCTTAGCATGTCAGAAAAAGGGAAGCTAAGTAAATGGATCTCGGGGAAGTCCGCATCTTTCCAGGCTCCGCGTTTTTGGCAGCCTACTATAATTTGCTTTAATAAACTGATACCTGCCATAGGGCCTGCCCCAGAAATAATGCCAATCCTGGGTTTGGCGCCCGCCGCCATTTATTTGCCCCTGGCAATGAGTAGAGGAAGGCAGCAGGAAACTATAATGCCCCCTATAAGAAAGAGTTCGAAACGAATCAGGCTGCCCATTTCAATGCCGGCAGGGGGCAGAAATCCTGCTCCGATAGTAAAGGCACAACACGTTATGCCAGAAATACATAAGGCCCACATTCCTGCTTTGCCAAAGGGAATGTTAAACGCTCTTTTTACTTCCGGGTGCGCATAGCGTAAGCGTATAGCCACCACAAATAGACCGATATAAAAAAGCAGAGACAGCTGGGCGGCTAAATCGCTAAGCAACCAAAACCCCGCGCTTACCGAAGGCATAAATAAAAAGGCCGTGCTCAATGCCATAAACACTAAGCCTTGCAGAATAATTAATCGATAGGGAGCGTTAAAGCGGTTTACTACGCTTAAGGCTGGTGGCAATAATCCATCTTGACTGGCGACTAATAAGGCTTTAACCGGGCCAAGTAACCACGCCCCAACGCCACCGGCTCCCCCGCATACCATCAATAGGGCGAGTATGGGCATCATCCAGCGCATATGAAAGCTCGTAAAAAATAATTGATAGGCTTCTAATAAGCCGGTTACAACATTTAACTGATGGGAAGGCACAACCACCGCAATCGCTAGAGAGGCAAAGATAAAGGAGCCTAAAATTAAAGTGCCTGAAATTAATAATGCCTTAGGATAGTCACGCTGCGGATTTTTAACTTCCTTGGCGTGAATAGCGGACATTTCCATGCCCATTAAGCTAAATAAAACCAAGGTAAAAAAAGCCAGGCAATGAAAATTACTAAAGGTTGGGATAAAGCTATGCAAGCTAAAGCTGATCTCAGAATGATGCCCGCTCAGCAGCCAAATTCCGCCTAATACTATAACCAATCCAATCGGAATTAAGGTGCCGACTAAGGATGAAAATGAAGTGAGGTAATTAGAGCATTTCATACCAAGACAATTTATTAGGGCGATGCCCCAGAACATAATCATAATGCTGGCAAACATATAAGTATGATTATGGCTAAGCGCAGGGTTTATGCAATAAGCCAGTGTCGCCGCCATTAAGGATAAGATGGTCGGATACCAGCATACATTATAAGTCCATTGCAAACAGACCAGCAGAAAGGCGATTCGCGTATTAAAGGCCGTCTTAGCCCAGACATAAATGCCTCCGGTTTCAGGCCAGCCGGTGGCTAGCTCCCCGGCGATTAAGGCCGTGGGAATAAAAAACAGCAGGCCGGCAAATAGATAATAAAATACCACCGAAAAGCCGTATTGAGCGGTAGCGGGCAGTGAGCGTAGGCTATCGACCGCAATAACATTGATCATCACTAGGCTAAACACGCCCATGATTTTTTTAGGTTGGAATGATTGATTGCTCATATGAATCCCCTAATGGTAAGAACTTAGGTTATTGTATGATCATATTATAGTCAGATCAATAAGTGTACAGTCATTAAAAAGAAGGGAGTTGTTACTGGAAGAGCATCACTTAGAAGCTTGAATGCCGGCAAGTTTTTACTTCTAATGCCCAATAAACAAGGATAACGACATGCAAGGAAACTATACGAACTTATTCGAAACACCTGTACATATGGTTGAGGCGCCAAGGCCTAGCCCTATGTGTGATCTTCCTGGTATTTTTTCAACGACAGCGGCTTTTCAAAAAATAGGTGAAAACCATAAATCGATACGTATAGTTTCCGCTCTTATGTCTGCAGGAGCGGTTGCAGGCGCTAATCTTTATTGGGGAGAATTAAGCATTGCTCATTATACATGTATGGCTGTAGGTATTACTTATGGTTCAACTGCAGTGGCCGGATGTATAGGTTGTTATGTGGTAGCACCTGTGGTGACAAATACCTGTTGCAGTGCAACTGAACCCGATAGCCATTAATTTTCGCCCATCGGGTAAAGCATTACAAGTTGCTTTGATTAGGATTCTAGGTTAAGCGCTTATTAATATCCGCGATGGAATGCGAGCTTAGATCGCCCGATAAGTTTTCACCTAATTGACGGCTAATGCGTGAAATAGAGAAATAGCCTCTTACCATTTCATTCCCCTCTTTGCTGTCCTCAACCACCATAATATAGTTAACGCCTAGCTCGTGAATCAAGCGGCGAATATGGCCTACTCGAGCATTGCTAAGGGTTTTTATATTAAGAGCTGGAAGCTTGTCGTAGGGAATCATCATCATAGCCACAGTTACTTCAGGCATAGTAATATCGTTTTCACGGGCCACCATCCCCGCTTTAATCCCCTGGATATCGCGAGCCGTAATAAGGCCAATAATATGATCTTCTTTATCGACTACCAACAGAGAGCGCGTTTTAGTCAGCTTCATTTCTTCTAAGGCTTGGTGAATAGTGGTGTCAGAACTAGCCGTTTGAGGGGGGCGAATCTTAAAATCGGTCATCACATCGATAGCAGGGCTATCTAAATGAACGACTTCAGGACATTGTTCAGGATGAAAATAAGTGGTCTTAGGTTTTAGTTTGCCCGTTTCAAGCAATACATACGGATGATTCATAAACGTCTCGCGTCCTTCAAGTATTTTTTCGGCTTCATTTGGTATATTATCCCTATTTTTAAAATACGGCTAGTTTTAAGTTGCAGAATCAAAAGGTAAGGATTAAATGAAAAAAGAGAGACAAAGTGGTGAAGAAGCGATTGCTACTATCAGTAAGCTTAGCCACGAAGGCCGAGGAATTGCCTTTATAGAGGGTAAGGCCACTTTTATCAATAATGCCCTGCCAGGTGAAGAGGTTAAGTTTCGCTATACTCGCCGCAAATCTCAGCTCGATGAAGGTCATCTAGTCGAAGTGATTAGCGCCTCGCCCGATCGAGTCGAGCCTCCTTGCGCCGTATTCGGTCGCTGCGGCGGTTGCAGTTTGCAACATATTGCCCCAGCCGCCCAAATCCAATTCAAACAAACAGTCCTGGCCGAACAATTTTTACATTTCGGGCAAGTCAGCCCCGAGAAATGGTTGGAACCTTTGCAGGCAGCCATTTGGGCTTATCGCCAAAAAGGCCGCTTAAGCGTTAAATTTGTCGCTAAAAAAGGCGGAGCCTTAGTAGGCTTTCGCGAGCAAGACCCGCGCTTTATTACCGATATGCAGCGTTGTGAGGTTTTGCATCCCTTAATTGGCGAACGCATTCATCTATTGCGCGAATGGATTAGCAGCTTAGACGCAGCCTCTGAAATCCCTCAGCTTGAAGTCGCGGTAGATGATCACCGTGCGGCCACTATTATTCGCCATCTAGAGCCTTTGTCTGAAAAAGACCTATTATCGATTAATGAATTTGCCAAGCTACATGATTTTTGGATGTATTTGCAGCCTAAAGGCCCCGACACTGTTCATTTGGTGTATCCAGAGCAGGTCGATGATTTATTATCTTATAGCCTGCCAGAACATAAGATCGAGATGCAGTTTCATCCTAGCGATTTTACTCAGGTGAATATGTCGCTTAATCGTCAGATGCTAAATTTAGCCATCGAGTTATTGGATATTCAAGCCACCGATAAGATTTTAGATTTATTCTGCGGGTTGGGTAACTTCACCTTGCCATTGGCCCGTTACGCTAAGCATGTAGTTGGGGTTGAAGGCGATGCAAAAATGACTGAGCGTGCCGGCCTAAACGCTAAACGCAACCAGCTCGATAACGTAGAGTTTTTTGCTGCCAATCTATTTGAAGATGTAAGCAAGCAAGACTTTATGCAGCAAACTTACGATAAGATCCTATTGGATCCGCCAAGAGCAGGCGCCGAACAGATTATTTTGCAATTAGGCGCGCTTAAAGCCAAAAGAATAGTCTATATTTCATGTAACCCGGCCACTCTAGCACGGGATGCTGGTATTCTGGTGAATAAACTAGGCTATAAGCTTGAACAAGCAGGCGTAATGGATATGTTTCCTCATACCTCGCATGTGGAGTCGATAGCTTTATTTACGAAGTAGGGGTATTAAGGTGCGGGTTAATTCGAGCATAACTTTGTTGGAAGACGGCAGTATCGACAGCAAAGCATGGCTAGACCTTATTGCCCGCCAGTATCAAGGCCCTCAGTTAAGCTTAATCCAGTCCGCTACAGAGTTTTGTCAAAAGCATGGTGCCGATTTACCCTCGGCTTATGCCAGCAATTGTTTTGCTCAGGGTTTAATAATGGCTAGTATTTTGACCGAATTAAAAGCCGATCACGAAGCCCTTATTGCTGCCTTATTATATGAGCTGCTTCATCAAAATATCGTCTCGGCCGAAACCATTCAACTTGAGTTTGGTCAGGCCCCATTGCGAATCATTCAATCTGCCATAAGCCTACCATTGGCTCAAGGCTCGCAAAAAAATGCCAAGTCCAAGGCCGAGCAAGTCGAGCGTTATCGTAAGATGATTTTAGCCATGGTAAATGATGTTCGAGTGGTCTTGGTTAAATTGGCCGAATGCGTGTGTATTATGCGAGCGATTAAGACTTTTACTCCAGCTAAGCGCCAATTATTAGCCTTTGAGATGATGAATGTCTATGCGCCGCTCGCGAATAGGTTAGGTATAGGCCAAATTAAATGGGAGCTTGAAGATAGGGCTTTCGCATGCTTGGAAGCCGAGCCTTATCAGCAGATTAAAGAAAATTTACGTGAAAAACGCGTCGATCGAGAACGCTATATCGACACCATTAAAGCGCAATTATTAGTCTCGTTAAAGCAGGCGGGCGTTAAGGCTGAGGTGGCAGGTAGAGCTAAGCATATCTATAGCATCTGGCGTAAAATGCAGAAAAAACAGCTGAGCTTCGAAAAGTTATTCGATGTTCAAGCCTTACGGGTTTTGGTACCGGACGTCTCGGCCTGTTATGTGGCTTTATCCTGCGTGCATGAATTATGGCCACCAATAGCTTCAGAGTTTCGCGATTATATTAGCTCGCCTAAGCCTAACGGTTATCGCTCGATTCATAGCATAGTGATTGGCCCAGAACAAAAGCGCATCGAGATACAAATCCGTACCTTTGCTATGCATGAAGAATCCGAAAAAGGTGTGGCCGCACATTGGCGTTATAAAGAAGGCAGCGTTCGCGATGCTAATCTTGAAAATCGAATTAACTGGCTTAGAAGTTTATTGGAATGGCAAAAAGAATTAGGCTCTGAGAGCCAAGAACTTCAGGCCTTGCATAGTAAAGTGGTTGATGAGCAGATTTACGTATTCACACCGGAGGGCGAGGTGATCGACCTAGCAAAAGGTGCGACGGCCTTAGATTTTGCCTATCGCATTCATACCGAAGTCGGCCACCGCTGTCAGGGCGCTAAGGTAAATGGCAAGTTGGTGCCATTAAGCAGCGCATTGCAGACTACCGATAAAGTCGAAATTGTGTTAGGAAAGTTGCCTAAGCCCAGCCGAGATTGGTTAAGCCGGCAAACCCCTTATATCGTCACCGACCAGGCGCGTAAAAAAATCCAGCAATGGTTTAGGCAGCAGCTAAGCGAGAAGGTCGTCGAGGAAAAGCTTGAGCCTGAAGCAGAATTAGATAAACCTGAATTTGAAATTAGCCTTAAAAAACCTAAGCCCATCAGCCATGATGATATCATCGTCTATGGTGTGGATAATCTATTAACCCGAACTGCCGGCTGTTGCCGACCTATTATGGGCGATAAGGTCATGGGCTATATAACCCAAGGGCGCGGCATTAGTGTGCATCGGGCTGATTGTCATGTATTGCAGAATGTGACTGCCGAACATGCAGATCGATTAATTCAGGTGAAATGGGGTGAAAATACCCGCTCCCGCTATCCTGTGGATTTAACCCTTTATGCTCAAAATCGTGGCGATCTTTTAAAGGATATAACCCATTTATTTTCTCAGGAATCCTTAAGCATCTTAAGCCTACAGAGTATGATCGATAAGACTGACGATACCTTAATCGTCTATACCCTAATCGAGATTCATAACACCGAGCAGATGCAAAGAGTCTTGAGTTTATTAAAGCAGTTAAAAGGCGTGGTTGAAGTCAAAAGAGGCAGGTAGGCATTTATTCTGTTTAGCATTTTTCTACGCGTTATTAAGTGATTCTAAATTTATATTTTTTCAAGAACAGTTTCTGATAAAAATCTTAAGTAATTCAGTGTTGGTGCGAGGGTGTTTTATTGTAAACTGCTGTTTTACATGAAATTATCTATATGATTCTATTGTAAAGCTTTAAAATAGCATTATCATATTGTCCGATTGTATTGTATGCATAACGCTAGTTTTAATATGTGGAGTCCAATCAACAAGGGGTATTTAAGCATAGAAGCTTAAATATTTGGATTGAGTGAAATAAAAGGAATTTTTCTATGGATGACCAACGTAGTTCTGCTTTACCTATCACAAATGATGATTCAAACTTTTCAATTAAATTTGCTGGAAAAGATGAAATTGATGCTGCGCTTTTAGGGGCATCGTTAACTAGTCTCTATGAAATTATTAATGGTATTTCAAATGAAATTGAGCCCGGCACCGTATCAAAACTATTTGTAAGAGCGCCCGCTAAGGGCAGCGTTATACTTGATTTAATAGTAGGTTTTGCAGGAGTCGTTTCAATTGTAAATGGTTTTGATGAATTTCAAAGAAAGATTAGTCAACGTGCCCCTTCTGTGGTTAAAGTTCTTAAGCAGATTTGGGGAATTAAATGGCACCTTAATTGCAAACCGGCAGCAATTGTTAAAAGAGAAGGGGATGAGTTGTTAGTGCAAAATAGTGCAGGGCAAAATTCATTGTTTGATGCAGCTGCTGAAATATATTTCAAAGACCCTAAATTTGATAAATTTATAGTACAGTTTTTTAGCCGACCCGCTATAGATCCTAATATACCTCATATTGAAATTAACTGTGGGCAAAGTGAGCCACTAATTATAAAGCATGAAGATTTTCATAAAATGGCAACGCCAATTTATGAGGAAAATTTAGTTGAGTCACAGAAAGAATATGTTAAGACCTATATTCTTCTTAAAAAGCCTGATTTTCTTGGTAACTCTAAATGGGATTTTAAATACAGGACAAGAACGATAAGTGCGACCATCCAAGATAAAGAGTGGTTAGCTAAAGTTCATTCTGGAGTGGTTAAAAACTTTGAAGCTAATGTTTCAATACCAGTGGAGATGTTGATTGAGTGGGATGTTGATAAAAATAACAGGCCTATTTTAAAAACGCGAAGATATACAATTCTCAAGGTGACAGGGGACATAGTTATCCCACCTAAAAATGGCGATCTGTTTAAATAGGTATTTTTTATCTATTTTTTTATGTTGGTAGGTAATAGGATATAATGCAAAATCCTATATTTAGAGAAAAAGTGTTATGAGCAATATTGCCTACCCGCCACATCCTTGGCAGCGTGAAAGCTGGGAGCATCTGCTGCATCTAAAACAAAGCGATCGCATGCCGCATGCCCTATTGTTATCCGGTAACGATGCTATAGGTAAATACGAATTTGCTAAGGCTTTTGCCCAGGTTTTATTATGCAATCAGCCCTTAGAGCACTCACCTTGTGGGGAATGCAAAAGC
Source organism: Gammaproteobacteria bacterium (assembly GCA_030652335.1). Taxonomy (GTDB): domain Bacteria; phylum Pseudomonadota; class Gammaproteobacteria; order Francisellales; family CACEW01; genus JAQSYQ01. The sequence continues at coordinate 77,130 of JAUSAW010000018.1, read as the reverse complement.
TGCTTATTGTTTCAATCCGAAGACGGGCATCCCGATTATATGCTGGTCGAACCTGAGGGTAAGCTCGGCATCATTAAGATCGAGCATATTCGCGAAATTTTAGAAAAAGTCGTGCAAACCTCGCAACAGGGCGGCTATCGAATAATCGTCATTAAAGAAGCCCATGCGATGAATATCGCCTCCGCCAATGCCCTATTAAAATCCTTAGAAGAGCCTGGCGTTCGCTGCATATTTATGTTGTTAAGCGACAAGGTGCATTTATTGCTGCCGACTATTAGAAGCCGTTGCCAGCAGATAAGCTTAGAGGCAAAGCCGTCTGATGTAGCCGATAAGGCTGAACTAGAGCTTGAAAATCAGTGGCTGGGGAAAATAATAAGCGATAGCGATCCCTTGGCCTTAGCTCAAGAATATGCTCAAGCCGATCTTGTTTCCTGTTTACGTGCTACCACTCGGTTATTAAGCGATGCTATTAAGCTTCGATCTTTCGCTGCTTTGCCTTTGGGTTATCCGGAGTATCGTTTGCAGATGACGCAAATGGTGGCTGGAATACCTTTAGTTAAGCTTTATATGCTGCTCGATAAATGCTATCGATTAAACGCGGAAGCCCAGCTTAAAATCAGCCTTAATCAGCAATTAATGCTTGAAGATTTATTGATTGAATGGAATCGCACATTTTTCCCCGAACCTATCTAGCCTTACAGTAAAGAGAAAATCATGACCCCTTTAGTAGATTCACATTGTCACCTCGATCGATTAGATTTAACGGCCTTCGATGGCGATCTATCCAAAGCCATAGCCGCCGCTAAAGAGCTTGGCGTTATGCATATGCTATGTGTCTGCGTAGAAATGGAAAATTTCGATGCGGTGATTCGTATTGCCGAGCAATTTAAGGAAGTGCATGCCTCAGTCGGTAAGCACCCCGATGAACACGAAGGCATAGAGCCTACTGTCGAAATGTTAGTCGAAAAAGCCCGACATCCTAAAGTAGTCGCCATTGGTGAGACCGGCTTAGATTATTATCGCGATCATAATAAAGCCTTGCAGATGCAGCGCTTTGCCGTGCATATTCAGGCCGCTAAACAAACGGCGAAGCCTTTAATTATCCATACCCGTCAAGCCCGTGAAGATACCATTGCCATGCTAAAATCCGAGCAATCGGGCCCCGGCGTATTTCATTGCTTTACCGAAGATTATGAGATGGCTAAGCAGGGTTTAGATTTGGGTTTTTATATTTCCTTTTCAGGCATATTAACCTTTAAAAATGCCGAGTCTTTAAAGGATGTGGCTAAGAGAATTCCACTGGATCGAATCTTGGTTGAAACCGATGCGCCTTATTTAACTCCGATACCTTACCGTGGCAAAGCTAACCAACCAGGCTATACTCGTTATGTGGCTCAGTACCTTGCCGAACTCAAAGGCTTAACCTATGATGAAGTCGCGCGGGCTACGACTCAAAATTTTACCAATTTATTTAAAGTGGAAGTAAGCTAAATGTATAAATGTTTAAAATGGATAGCAGGAATTATTCTAGGGCTAATAGTGTTGGCTATTATCGCCGCGATTATTATCGTTAAGACCATTAACCCTAATAATTATAAGCCGCAGATTATTGCTGCCGTGAATAAAGCCACCGGCCGCAGTTTAAGCCTGCCTGGTAATTTAAGCTGGTCGTTTTTTCCAAGCTTAGGGGTGCATATTGGTGAGGCTAGCCTAAGCAATGCCCCAGGATACGCTCAGCCTGTTTTTGCTCAGGTTCAATCGGCCGAGGTTAGTGTTGCGGTATTGCCATTGTTATCGGGTCAATTAGAGGCCAATACTTTACGTTTAGTCGGCTTGCAGCTTAATCTTACTCGCAAAACTGCTACTGAAAATAACTGGACCTTCGTTCCTGCATCTGGCCCTGTTAGTTCAACTATCGGCACAGCAGCAGATAATAGCTCAAGCTCAGATTCAAGCAGTTTAGCCTTTGTGCCGCTGGTTAGGAATTTAGTTATTAGCGAGGCTAATATTAACTATTTTGATCAAACTACCGGTGCAGGCTATAAGATTAATCAGGTTAATTTTAAAGGGCAGCATATCGCCTTAGATACACCTTTTAGTGTCGTGACATCTTTTGTTATAGTTGGCAGCCAGCCTAAGTTTACAGCGAATATTTCGGCTAAGGCTGAATTGTTTGTCGATTGGCAGAATCAGGTTTATCGTTTGGATTCGATTGATGCGGATGCTAATCTGCTGGTCTCAAGTCAGACTAAGCAAAATTATAGTATCGATGCGGATGTAACAGGCGCGGCGGCAGTGAATTTACAACATGATACATTAACCGCCACTCCTACTATTAGTATAAATAAAATTATGAATTTTACGGGTAATATCGCTATAGCTCAGCTTTCAAAACAGATGAGCTATAGCGGAAAAGTGCAGGTCTCGGCCTTTGATTTAGGTAAACTTATGCAAAGCATTGGTATTAAGCCGCCTAAATTTCCTAACTCTAAGGCATTAAGTAATGTTTCATTACAGGGCTTATTTAATGGAAATCTGCATAATCTTACGCTTTCTAAATTGATCTTAACCCTCAATAAAACCACCTTTCAGGGCCAATTTTCGATTGCCAACTTTAAAGTACCTGGTATAACGCTGCATGTCAGTATGGATAAGATGGACTTATCAGATTATATCGATATGAATGGGGCAAGTTTGCTGCTCGAAAATGCTAATTTACAGGCCCAAGCGAATAGTCAGGGTTGGGGCAAGTCGGTATTCCCAAGCACCATAAACGGTCGTATAAGCGAATCGGTACAGCAAATAACCCTTAATGGTATCGATGCTAATGCCGAGTTTACTACTTTAAGCAATGCAATTAGTACTCCAGGGCAGAATCTCGATATTAATGCCTTATTTAAAAACCTAAAAAATCAATTTTCAGGCGATCATGGCCGTATTAATCCCAATAATGGCAAGCAAACTCCTTTCGGTAATGCCACCCTTGAAGCTGTGATTGAGCAGGGTGCGATGAAGATCCATCAAATTGATTTAATGGGGCCTACTATCCATGTGCAGGGATCGGGGGTGGCTAATCTTAATACCCAAAAGATGAACGTATTATTTTATATTAATCGACCGCAAATGAAGCCGAGCTTAACCGTACCTTATCGAGTATCGGGCGATTTTAATAATCCTAGTGAGGGTATAGACTGGGTATTATTTCAGGGTGAATTACAAAAGTATTTGGTGCAGGCCCTAGGGAGCAATATGCAAAACGTTGTGCAGGGTACGGTCAACAATTTGCTAAATCAATTGGTCAATTCAGCGCAGCATTAGATAAGCGATTGACCAGTTATCGCGAGAATTTTATTGCGCGAAATGTTGAGAGATAGTATTGGACTTTTTTGTAAACTCTACTAGACTCTATAATGATTTCAATAAACAGGAGAAAATAAATGAAACGTTCAGTATTTGGTCTTTTATGTGCGGGTGTCGGTGTAATTGCAATTTCTTATCATTTGCCTTTACTACCAGCTCCATATTTCGCGGTTATTAGCTTAGGTTTATTTGTAGGTTACGGACTAGTTGGATATGGCATTGGCGGAATCATTGCAAAATTATTCAAAAGATATGTTTGCAAAGATAAAAGCTGTGATGAGTGTGGTTGTGCACCAAAAAGCTGTGCTTAATTAAGGCGCTAAGCGTTTAATTATCCACATGCTCTGTTCTTTCATGTAGCATAGCCGGTCATGTAATCTATTAGGCCGGCCTTGCCACATTTCAATACGATTAGGCTCTACAACATATCCCCCCCAGTTTTCTGGCCGTGGAACTTCCCGATTTTCAAATTCCTGTTTACGTTTAAGTTCATTGGCTTTTAATTGCTGATAGTTTTCGATAATTTCACTTTGCGGCGAAGCCCATGCACCAAGCTGGCTATCGCGAGGGCGATGAGCAAAGTAATGATCTGAAATCTGTTTTGAGGTTTTGCGGGCTATGCCTTCGATGCGAATTTGTCGCTCGAGCTGGTCCCAATATAGTAATAGCGATACTTTGGAATTTTCGGCTATATCCTGGCCTTTGCGGCTATGATAATTGGTGTAAAAATAAAAACCTTGTTCGGATAATTCTTTTAATAATACGATTCTGCTGGAAGGCTGGCCTGTAACATCGACCGTCGATAAGCTCATGGCATTAGGTTGGTAGAAGCCGGCTGCAATGGCATCATCGAGCCATAGATGGCATTGTACGATAGGGTTGGGGTCTAACGTAGTAGGATCGATACTGCCTAAATCTTTGTGATGTCTCAGTTCAAATAATTTGCTCATGCTGGTTCCTAATGGATCTGTTATCGTTGGATCCCGGGTTCTTTATTTCCGCTGATTATAGCTTAATATAGGCATTCTGATCTAGAATACCAAGCAACTCAATACCAGAATGAATCCTATCCATGAGCAAACAACTCTTTAAATCAACCTCCGTCGTGGCCTTTATGACCTTTTTGTCGAGAATTCTGGGCCTATTGCGTGAGACGGTATTCGCTTCCTTCTTCGGCGCTTCGGCTGAGATGGATGCCTTTTTAATCGCCTTTAGAATCCCTAACTTTATGCGTCGATTATTTGCGGAGGGCTGTTTTTCGCAAGCCTTTATCCCAGTATTATCCGAAGTGAAGTCGGCTAGTGATTTCCACGATATGAAGCGTTTTATCCAGAATGTCACCGGGACGCTTGGGATAATCGTATTGCTCGTCTCTATATTTGGGATGGTAACAGCTGAGGGGTGGACGGCCGTCTTTGCACCTGGCTATTGGCATGAACCTTTAAAGTTTGAATTAGCCACGCATCTGTTACGGATTATGTTCCCCTTTATCTTTTTTATTACCATTACAGGCTTAGTGGGTAGCATCCTTAATGTATTCGGCAAATTTGCGATTCCCGCAGTCACTCCGGTTATTTTAAACGTATGTATGATTGTGGCCGCCTTAGGGCTATCGCATTATTTTAAATATGGGGTAGAGGCCGCAGCCTGGGGGGTAAGTTTTGCCGGTCTGGTGCAATTATTATTTTTATTGCCTTATCTGCATCGAATTGGTTTATTGGCTATGCCCAAATGGGGTTGGAGGCATCCCGGTGTGCAAAAAATTATTAAACTTATGATGCCGGCCTTATTTGGTGCCTCTATTGCCCAGATTAGTTTATTGCTTGATACTATTTTCGCTTCATTTTTAAAGACCGGCAGCGTATCCTGGCTATATTATTCCGATCGAGTCATGCAGTTTCCTCTGGGGATATTAGGCGTGGCCTTATCGACGGTGGTATTGCCGCATTTATCGCGCCAGCATGCCTTAAAAGACTTTACGGAATATAACCGTGCCTTAGACTGGGCTTTACGTTTGGTAGTAATATTAGCCTTACCATCGGCTTTGGCTTTGGCTATGTTAGCCGGGCCCATTTTAGTCACGCTATTCCAGTACGGTAAATTCACCATGTACGATGTGCAGATGACCGAATATAGCTTATGGGCATTTTCATTTGGTTTATTATTTTTTATTGCAGTAAAAATTGCAGTGGCGGCTTATTATGCCAGACAAGATATGCGCACCCCGGTAAAAATCGGTATTATCGCCGTTTCGGTTAATATGATATTAAACGCTATTTTAATTTGGCCAATGGCTCATGCAGGTTTAGCGCTAGCGACGGGGATAGGGTCGGCGGTTAACACCAGCTTGCTATTATGGGGCCTCTATAAACAAAAAATTTACGTGCCTAGACCCGGTTGGGGCAAGGTATGGTTAGCCGCTATAGTTGCTAATATGGTTATGGGCGCTATTTTATATTGTATGCAGGATAGTCTAGTAATGTGGCATAATTGGCACGCGTTAATTAGGGCCATGCATCTTTTAGTATTGATCGTGGTCGGTTCGGCGACATATTTTACGGTGTTATGGGTGTGTGGCATCCGTAAGCACGATTTAATCTTATAACCTTTGATACGAGTTAATATGCGATTTATAGCAGGATTACATAAGCTTCCAAAGCAGCCAAAACCATGCGTGCTCACTATCGGCAATTTCGATGGTATGCATCGCGGGCATCAGCTTATTATGGAGCGCTTAAGCCAGTATGCCAAAGAGCATAAGCTTATTTCGACGGTGATGGTCTTTGAGCCTCAGCCCCGAGAGTATTTTAAGCCTAGCGAAATAACCCCGAGACTTTCTTTATTGCGGGATAAGCTTATTTTTTTACAAAAGCAGCATATCGATCAAGTTCTCTGTCTGGCGTTTAACAAAAAACTAGCCGCCTTATCCGCCGAGCAATTTATCGAAGAGATTTTAGTAAAAGCTTTAAATTGTAAACACCTCGTTATCGGCGATGATTTTGCTTTTGGCAGCGATCGCCGTGGCAACTTTTCCCTATTAGAAAAATATGGCAGGCAATACGGTTTTAGCGTGGAACATACTCCCACCATTTTATATCAAGGTGAACGTATAAGCAGTTCTCGAGTGAGGGAAGCTATAAGCCAAGGTGATTTTAAATTGGCCGTGGCTTTATTGGGCAGGCCTTATAGTATTTCAGGCTATGTGCAGCATGGAGATAAAAGAGGGCGGCTGCTGGGTTTTCCTACCCTTAACTTACGTTTAATTAAACCTATGGCAGTGCAAGGTGTCTATCTGGTGCAAGCTAAAGGTATTGGCAATGAAGTGCGCTTTGGGGTGGCTAATGTAGGCAGGCGACCCACGGTGGATGGTAAGGTTCAGCTTTTAGAAGTGTATTTGCTCGATTTTAGCGGCGATTGCTATGGAAAGTTAATCGAAGTCGAGTTTTTAGATTTAATTCGACTCGAGCAAAAATTCAGTTCAATCGAAGCCTTAAAGCAGCAGATTGCCATAGATGTTCAGATTGCAAAGCAGCTAATTAACACTAAATATTTATCCATTTAAGATTACCTTATAGTTAAGGCTGTATCGTTTAGTTTGTGGCAGCCTTGAACTTACAGTGCTATCTTGCAACAATAAATAAAGTATTGTTGAGAAGCCTATTTATTAATTAGGGTAATCACAGGGTTTACCCTATTTTCTAACGATGTTATAAATATAAAAGCCCTGGCATTGTTCTGAGCATGTCTACGTTGCTCGTTTTATTTTCATATTGTAAATTTTTAGTAAATCCAATACATGCTAGGCCTTTTTATAAACTTAAGGAGAGCATTATGAGTGAAGTAATTGAACCTACTAAACAAAAACAAACCCTACCTGGTCTTGAAGGCCTAATGAATCCCATGCCAAAGGATGAAGACCCTAATTACCGAGGTAGTGGAAAATTAAGCAATAAAGTAGCGATTATCACCGGAGCCGATAGTGGGATTGGCAAAGCAGTAGCCATAGCTTTTGCTAAAGAAGGCGCTAATATCGTCGCTTCTTATTTGTCAGAAGAATCCGATGCGCAGTCGACTAAGCAGCGCGTAGAAGCATTAGGCGGGAAGTGCGTTTTAATTGCAGGGGATATCGCCAGCAGCCAACATTGCCAAGCTATCGTTGATAAAGCCATGCAGGAATTTGGTAAAATTGATATTCTGGTCAATCATGCCGGAGAACAAATGCAGACCGACAGCATCGATGATGTGACCGATGAAAAGTTGGAGCGAATCTTTAAGGTAAATGTATTTTCTCAATTTTATCTCACCCGCGCCGCCTTAAAACATTTAAAAGAAGGCGCCTCGATTATCAATACCACCTCTATCGTCGCCTATGAAGGCAATCCATTATTACTAGATTATAGCGCCACCAAGGCTGCTAACGTAGGCTTTACGCGGGCCTTATCACAAGCTTTAGCTAAAAAAGGCATTCGAGTCAATGCTGTTGCGCCTGGGCCTATATGGACTCCCTTAATTCCTGCCAGTTTTGATGCGGATAAAATGCCAGAATTTGGTAAGGATACTCCAATGCAACGTCCGGGACAGCCCTATGAGCTTGCGCCAGCTTATGTATATTTGGCTAGCAATATTGATTCGAGTTATGTATCAGGGCAAGTCATGCATGTTAATGGCGGTACTGTTGTTAATGGCTAAAAATAGGAGTGTGAATGAAATATCCCATTAACTTAAAGACTATTAAAAAAGCACGGGTCTATATCCAGAAATCTTGGACAGACTTGTTGAGAACGCATGATCATCTTCTGCAGGCGATGGCCGATCCAAAATTGCCTGCGGAGCATAACGATAAAAAGATCCTATATATTTCTCAAAAAGAAGATTTGCAGGCCGTCATAGCAGCATTTAAGCAAAGCTTAGCCCCCGACATTTTTAAGCAAATCAATTTCGAAGTTATTCCTACCCAAATTGATAAGATAAAATGGCATGGCCTATTATATCTGCCTAATCCTTATGTTGTGCCTGGAGGGCGTTTTAATGAAATGTATGGCTGGGATAGTTATTTTATCGTATTAGGTTTGCTGCGTGATAAGCTATTGGATGTCGCCAAAGGCATGGTTGATAACGCGTTGTACCAAATTGAGCACTATGGCAAAGTACTCAATTCCAATCGTTCTTATCATCTCGATCGATCTCAGCCACCTTTGATTTCGCAGATGGTGTTAGCTATCTATCGCGAAACCTGCGATAGAGACTGGTTAGCTGCCGCAGTAAAAACCATCGAAAAAGATTATCAGTTTTGGACTTCGCCTCCACATTTAATCGAAAGTATAGGCCTGTCGCGCTATTGCGCATCAAGCAATAAGCCCAGTATCGAAGTTATTCATAGCGAAATAGACGAATGTGGTCGCGATCACTATGTGCGGGTAAAAGAATATTTTAGGACCCGTATGGTGCAGGATTATCGGGTGAGTAAATATTATGATAAACAACGCGATGCCTTAAAATCCAGCTTTTATCTGGCCGATAGATCGGGGCGCGAATCAGGGTTTGACCCTTCCAATAAGTACGGTCCATTTGGTGGGGGAACGGTAAGCTATGCATCTGTTTGCCTAAATTCCTTGCTCTATCAAATGGAAACGGACCTGTCGGAAATACACCAAATTCTAGGTGACCAAGCCGCGCGACATGCATGGTGTGAGCATGCCACGCGCCGTTCCATCGCGATAAACCAATATTGTTGGGATGAAGATTTAGGGTATTATTTCGATTACGATGCGGACCGAAAAATAATGCGGCCGTATATTTTTGCTACTACTTTTTATCCGTTGTGGTGTGGGGTTGCTACTCAAGATCGCGCTCAGCAAGTGGTTAAAAACTTAGTGGCACTTGAGTCTGCCGGAGGACTTTTATCAAGTGCCTATGTAACAGGAAACCAATGGGATGCCCCTTTTGGCTGGGCGCCATTCCATTATTTTGCGGTAAAAGGTTTGCTGCGATATGGCTATCATGCTGCCGCGGAGCGATTATCCTATAAATTTATTAACCTGGTGAATCAAGAATTTGAGATTCATGGCAGTATCTTTGAAAAATATGATGTCAGTGCAGAATCGGCCGACGTTAAGGCCAGCATTAAGTTTGGTTATCAAACCAATGAAATCGGTTTCGGATGGACTAATGCGGTCTATCTTGAATTGTTGGATTATTTAGAATCCGATTAAATATCAATATGGGAGTTCAGACTATGAAACGTAAGATTAATATGGATAATAAATCGGCTGCTGAGAAACAATTTAAAGAGCAACTTCTCGGTAAAGATCATGAAATTGAAGACGAAGCTTCTTGGGAATCCTTTCCTGCCAGCGATGCCCCATCATGGTCAAGTGGCCAACGCGAAATTGAGAATAAAACCAACAAAAAAAGTAAGGATTAAATTCAAATTGCGGCAACTATTAAAAGCTTAATGTTCATGATAGTATGCCGCCTGGCTCGGGCTTTGATGTTATGAGGGGTAGGGATTGGCGACAGTCTCTATGTCAAAGCCGAGCCATCTTGATAAGGTTTTATTTATTGTTCTTTATACTGCCTAAATTTCGGCAATAGCCACCAGCATACGCCTACACCAACCACGCATAATATACCTCCTGAGACGACCGAGGCTGTTATACCAAAAGCCGCTGCCACTAAACCGGATTCAGTATCACCTAGTCGCGGGCCGCTTAAGTAACTAATCATAGCAATGCCGGATAATCGACCGCGGAAATGAGTAGGGATCGTATTATTCCAAACCATATCCCGGAAAATACCACTGGCCGCATCTGCCGCTCCCGCTAAGCCTAAAAATATAAGCCCCAACCAAAGTTGTTTCGATAAACCAAATAATATAATGGCCACTCCCCATAGGCTTGCTGAAATGGCAATAGCCGCGCCATGGCGTTTAATGTATTTCATCCAACCGCTATAAACCGATAATAGTAAGGCCCCTGCGGCAGGTGCAGAATACAATAATCCTAATGTTTCCACGCCCCCATGCATTTGGGCGATAGCGGGGAATAAAGCGTTCGGCATGCCAAAAATCATCGCGACGAAGTCCACTACATAAGTGCCGATCAATTCCTGGCGAGAAACGGCATAAGCGCAGCCTTGTTTTAAGGAATCCCAAGTCGATAAGTCATGAACGATAAGAGGGCTAGGAACATTACGAATTTGAGTTAATGCGATTAAAGAGATAACAAAACTAACAAAATCTAATAGATAGGTGGTTTGTAAGCCAAAGTGAGCGATCATTAAGCCACCAATGGCAGGTCCAATAATCATGCCGCCATTATAGATAAATCCTCGAAGCGCACCTACCGCGGCAAAGTCGCTATTATCGACCAATTGCTGAGTGAGTCCATCGGACGCAGGGCGCCGCAAACCCGTAACAGCAGCCATAAAGCTAGCCAGTATAAATATCAACAATATGCTGGGTTTAGTGGCAAAGGCATTGATAGCCAGGCCTAAACAGCCCAACGATAGCAGCGATTCTGAAATTAATAATAACGTCCGCCTATGGTGACGATCGGCAAATACCCCGCCGATTAAAGCCGTAAACAATAATGGCAAAAGCTGGCATAAGCTTAATAAACCGATCATCAATATCGAATGAGTTTCATGATAAATTTGATAGGGTAGGGCTACGCTGGTGATGGCCGTGCCTAAAAATGAAATGGACTGACCGGTAAACAGCATCCGATAGGGACGGTTGCGTTTAAGCAATGAAATATCGATGAAATGACTCATTATTACCTCTTAAGTAGAGAGAGTAGTGTAATAGAGGTTTTGACATAATCCTATAGTTTTTACTATGAAACCTACGCTATACTTCAAGCTATTAAACTATTAGATAGTGCAAATATGAATCTATTAAGAGAAATTATCGTTTTTTTATTTGGGGTCGCTTTATTTGTCAATGCCGCTTTATTTGTACCTCAAATTTATGCTCTCTATAAAACGAAGGATGCTAAGGGCGTCTCCTTCATCACCTTTTTTGGTTTTAGTGTTTTGCAATTAATTACTATTTGTTATGGTTTAATTAAACAGGATTACCTCATGGCTGGAGGCTATGTCTTGAGTTGGGTGCTTTGTATCGCGATTAGTGTGATGATTTTACTGTACCGACGCAAAGCTTAATTAACAATAATTATTTAAATTCAAGCGTGTAGCAAAAATAAATCACAAAAATCTATGTGTTTAGGCCTTGTAATACACTGCGATAATGTTTACTTTGACAGCTAATATGCACAAGGGGGAGTATCTGATAATGTCGGATGCTGTATCAGCTCCAAAAAAATCTAAAATTAAAATCAAATTTGTTTGGCCTGTTGGCTATGAAACGCAAGCTAAAGCGATTTCATGTCTACTAGGCATAAGCGTAGGGCAATCTAAGTATGAAGGGCTTAAGTTATTAGCAACATTAGAGAAAATTAATAAAAATTTTGGTAAATGTACCATTATGCTAGCAGATAGCTTGCAGCGATATAGTATCAAAACAAATAACCCTGGTCTTAATTGGGATCATGCATATGAAATAGCCATTCATATGGGAGATTCTTGGCTTGACAGAAATTTAGAGCATCTTAAAAAACTAACGATTCCTTTTGAAGTTAAGCGTTGGGACTCATGGTTAAACCATCCTGATTATCCAGCTTGTCGAAAAATGATTGAAATAGCTTCAAATGAAAATAATGAATTTCATATGTCTGTATTTGAAACGATAAAAGAGATTGCAGTAAGATTTGATAAGAGAAATGAAAGTCTTAATTGCTTAAGGTTATTTAAATACAGTCCAGACTATGTCAAAGAAGAGTGTGCTGTACAATTGCTTATGGCTAATGAAGGTTATGATTTTGTAGCCTATGCAGGGGGATGTAATTTTGCCATGGAAAAAACTCATGATTTTTTCATAAAACCTGTTCTGCCTTGCGGATTTGACTGGCTTAATATCAAAATAAAATCCTAGGTTAGCCGTAATAAAATTATTATGTGCATGTATTTTATTGTACATTTAATCTATAATATGAGCTTAATTTGTCTTAAGTTCATATAGGGCATGCGATGGCTGATTTCGATCGTCAAAAACAAAAAAATGCCAAAATCTTGAGCGATATAGAAAGTTTAGTGGCTATCATGCCAGGACATGTTTACTGGAAAGGCCTAGATGGTATTTATCTGGGTGCTAATGAAGCACAAATTAATTATATGTCGGAGTTTTGGAATAAAAAATTAATTGGTAACAAAATTGAGGATATTTTCCCTCGCGCTATAGCTGATAAAATTAATGCTGATGATAATTATGTTATGTTATCAGGTGAAGAGCTTAAAGTTGAAGAGATCACTCCTGAAAATAAAGTGGTGCTATCAATTAAAAAACCTATTAAAAACGAAGATGGCGAAATTATTGGGATGTTAGGTATTTCTATTGATATTACTGAACAAAAAAAACAGGAAGTTAAGCTGCAAACTGCATGGCAGCAAACTCAAATAATTCTTGATAATATAATGACCAACCTTCCAGCGCATTTATATTGGCAAGATACACAAGGCGTATATCTTGGTTGCAATAACACCTTGGCTTATGCACTAGGTCTTTCTACAAGAGAAGAATATATAGGAAAGACGGTCTATGATTTTCAGCCTAAACATGAAGCTGAAATTATTGATAAAATTAATCATGAGGTTATGGCAAAGGATAAGGCTATATCAGCTGTAGAGAAAGGCTGGGTAAATGGGCGTGAAGCTCTTTTTCTCTCTAAAAAATGCCCATTAAAAAACTCTGCCGGCGAAGTCATAGGACTTCTTGGAATCTCATTTGATATAACCATTGAAAAAAAAGCTGAAAAGCTCCGGGAAGAAAAACTCGTTGTTGAAACAAGTCTAGCCAATGCAAAATTGATGGCAGCTAGCATCGCTCATGAACTTAGAACACCTTTGGCAACTATAAATTCAATAGCAGGTAATTTAGAGCATTATATGGTCGATGTGTTTAAGGGTTATGAGATCGCACTCGCTGAAGATAAAATTGAGAACAATCTCAACCCTGATGTCTTGCAATATCTTAAGGCTGCACCGAAGTCATTAAGCAAGGTGACATATGCAGCCAATACGTTTATTGATATGATGTTAATGAAGGTAAATTTAGAAAATGTAAAGAGTAAGGAGCTATGCAAGCTTTCAATGGCGGCCGTTGTCGATGAGTCAATAAAATTGTACCCCTTGGATGATTCTGAAAAGACCATGCTAGAAGTCGATCTGAGTAAGGATTTTAATTTTATGGGGGATAGCACTTTATTTTCTCACCTTATTTTTAATTTACTTAAAAATGCTTTGTACTATGTTAAGGCCGCTAGAAAAGGTGAGATTTTAATCTGGCTAGAGCTAGGTTCAGAGGCAAATTATTTGCATTTTAAAGATACTGGAAAAGGCATGACGCCTGAAGTGCTCGCCAGTCTATTTGGGGCTTTTTATAGTAATACTAGGCATGGAACGGGTGTAGGGTTAGCTTTGTGTAAGCTGATAATGCAAGAGTTCGGTGGAGAAATAAGCTGTGATTCTATCGAAGGCCAATACACTCATTTCACCATGCGATTTCCAAAATAGAGCAAGAGTTGATCGGAGCTATTTAACGTTAAAGACTAGGTTTTTCAAGAAAGAACTCAACCAAATCCATTTTTTTTGCGTAAATGGAGTTTGTTTTTGATATTCTCTATATGCGTTTCAATAGTTCTAGGCGAGATTCCAATTTTATAGCAACGCTTTTTGCAGATAATCCATGGCATATGAATTGTAATATCTGGTTTCGCGCCGTGTTAGCCTAATTCTTTGGCCATTATCTAATAAGTAAACAAGTTCATTTTGAGTTTTCCGGATGATGGTTGCGGCATCTTTTCCAAAACGTCGATTAAATTTTTGATTAAAATAGTAGCAATTCAAGCATAAGACTCGCTATGCTTACAAACTGCTATACAGTATTTAGAGAACATTATGATTTTAAATAAAAAATGGGCCTTGTTTACAGTGTTGTTTTCTATACCCTTGGGCGGCATAGGGATCGATTTATATACTCCAGCAATGCCCGCTATGGTCGAAGCCTTTCATACCATCCCAGCCGAAGTTAAGCTAACTATCGGCGCCTTTCTGCTGGGGGCCGCTATAAGTCAGCTTTTTTTAAGTCCCTTATCGGATACTTACGGGCGTAAGAATCTGAAGTTATTGGGTGCTTTATTATTTACCCTGGCCAGCATCGGAATAGTTTGGGTGCCAAATATTGAATGGGTCATTGTATTAAGAATTTTGCAGGGAATTGGAGTGGGGGCGATTACCTCTCTGGCCCGGGCTAAAGTTACCGATGTATTTGAAAAACATGAAATGAGAATTATTTCCAGTTATATCGCTATTAGCTGGGCGCTTGGCCCGATTATAGCGCCATGGATAGGCGGCTATATTCAGCATTATCTTGGCTGGGAATATTGTTTTTACTTTTTGGCATTTTATGGCGCATTGACCATATTGATTAACGCTCTATTAGTACCAGAAACGATTAAGGTTAAAATACCCTTTAGTCTTAAAAAAATAATGCTTAACTATAAGGCTATAATTTTTAATGGCTATTTTATCGGCATATTATTATGCATGGGGCTCTGTTATTCCATTTTGATAGTATTTGCATTGATCGGTCCATTTCTGCTGCAAACTGTGATGGGTTATTCCTCTATAATCTATGGATACATCGCTTTAATTATGGGTGTGGGCTATTTTTCAGGGACCTTGCTTGGACGAGCTTTACATGCATTTCAGGAAAGAAAACTAATTCTTATGGCTTTATGCGCTATTAGTTTTAATATTGCCATCGGCTTAGTGCTTACAGTCATAGCACCGCATAGCTTGTTGGCTTTTTGCTTGCCGATTATTCTAGTCTGTGGTGGAGTGGGGATATTGTTTCCTATTTTCTTAGGTAGAAGTCTTAGCTTGTTTCCTCATATGGCAGGAACTGCCGCCGCATTAACAGGTTTTGGTAATATCATAATAGCGAGTTTGGTCACATTTTTTATCAGCTTTATTGTGATAACGAAAACCATACAGGCCGTTTTGCTCTATGGCCTTGTCGTATTGCTATTGTGGCTGGTTTTATTCTGTATTATGCGTAAAAATCTTTAAAGGAAAGCAGTATGTTTATTATTTCATTACATTATTTGCAACCTATGACTGAAGTTGAGAAACATTTAGATGCACATCGCACATTTTTGGATGACTGTTATAAACAGCATTATTTTATTGCTTCTGGTCCAAAAGTCCCGCGAACAGGCGGCATTATTTTAGCAAGAATTAAAGACAGAGCCTCTTTAGAGGCATTAATAGAATTAGACCCCTTTAAAATCCACGGTGTAGCAAGTTATGAGATTATCGAATTTATGCCAAACAGGGGTTTGCCTGAATCTTTAGAGCCATAAAAAATAAACTTGCTCGACACTATCGATTGGCGGGCGGTAGTAGCTTTAATGGCTGGTACCATGCTAGGCTCAATCCTAGGCGCTAATTATGCCTTGAAAAAAGGCGATGTCTGGATGGGCAAACTTTTTAATATTGTCGCAGTGCTATTGGCAATTAAATTACTATTCACCACTTTTTAGGAGCCTCAATGCAGATCCGAATACTATCTCAACAGGATGTAAGACAAGCGATTAGCATGAAGGAAGCGATTGCCTCGATGCGCGAAGCCTTTGCTGAATTAGCCAAAGGCCACGCTCATGCACCGCTACGTAGCGTCATTAAAGTAAATGCTGAAGATGCCTCACTTTTTATGCCAGGATTTCTTTCAGGCAATAAGCAGCTTGGCGTTAAAATAGTGTCAGCCTTTCCCAGCAATAAAGCACGTCAAATCCCCGCTATTCATGGTGTCGTAATTTTGATTGATGCTGAAACGGGCTTGCCTAAAGCTTTAATGGATGCCAGCTATCTTACAGCCTTAAGAACCGGTGCGGTTTCAGGCTTAGCCACAGACTTATTGGCGGCTAAAGAGGCCTCTGTTGCGGCCATTATCGGGGCAGGAGTGCAAGCTAGAACTCAATTGGAGGCGGTCTGTGCCGTGCGCAATATTAAAGAAGTTCGAATTTATTCTAGAACCCATGAAAGCGCCCAGGCTTTAGTCGACTCTATTCGCGATCAAGCGGGATTTCCTCACATTATTAAAATCTGTTCAACTGTCTCTGAGGCCTGTGAAAGCGCCGATGTCATTTGTGCCGCCACGCCAGCCACCGAGCCTTTGGTCGAATTTGAACATCTCAAGCTTAGCGTTCATATCAATGCGGTAGGCTCGCACAATTACACGATGCGGGAAATCGATGAGAGCATTCTTAAGCAGGCTTTAATCGTAGTCGATCAAAAGGCCGCCGCCATAGCCGAGGCCGGTGAAATCATTCATGCGATTAAAAATGGTAGCATTCAAGAATCGGATTTAGTTGAGCTTGGCAGTCTAGTGAATTCAGTTAAATTTACTCGAGATTTTACTAAGCCTAGCCTTTTTAAATCGGTGGGTTTATCTATTCAGGATGTGAGCGTAGCAGAAAAGGTCCTCAGTTTAAGCGAGCAAAAAGGCTTAGGATCAATGATAGATCTATAAAGAGAGATTCTAATGATTAAAATTAGACGCTATGAATTCAAGGATGCACAAGCCCGGTACGAGGCCATAAAAGAATCGCAAGGGCATTTGTTGCCTTTTATTCCCTGGGCTAAAGACATGAGTTTGGCTCAATGTGAAGAATGGGTCAGGGGCGTCATTAAAAAATGGGATGAAGGAGGCGAGTATGCCTTTGCTATAGTGGGTGAAAATGATGCCTATCTAGGTGAAATTCGGCTTCTTGGAGTTACTATCAATACCTATGAGCGCTTTGCTAATTTGGCTTATTGGGTGAAAGCCTCGGCGGCGCGACGTGGAATTGTCACTGCAGCCATCAAGATAATTGCACCCTACGCTTTTGAAGTGTTAAAGCTTAATCGAATTCAAATTATGATCTTGCCAGAAAATAAAAAAAGCATTGGATCGGCTGAGAAAGTCGGAGCAAAGCGAGAAGGTTACCTCCGTAATCAGTGGCGATTCGGCGATCAACTCCATGATGTTATCTTATTTTCATTGACTCCTAAAGATCTTGCGGAAGTCGCTAAGGATCGGCAATATTGATAATGTTATAAGGTATCGATGATTTCTTTTTTATGATAAAATTGATTGAATTTCAACCTTAATAAGAGCAAAGCCATGAAAAAATTACTGATTTTAACGCTATGCAGTTTGCCATTAATAGCTGTTGCAAACTGCAGTTTAAATAATGGGGGTTATCAGGCTAATTCTATTAGTTTTGATGGTCCAACGACCTGCTCCGGTGGTCAAGCTGATGCGATTTCAGTTAACGGGCCGTTACTGGTTTCCAATGAAGTAATCTCAACCCTCTCCGTAAATGGCCCTATAGCCGCTAACCATGCAAAAGTTTCATCATTATCCATAAATGGTCAGCTAAATTTACATAACTCCACCGTCGATACTTTAACGATAAATGGGGCGCTTCAGTCCGTTAACAGCACTATTTCATCTGTTAACGCTCAGGGTAATTTACGATTCGTCAATTCTACAGTTGGAAATATCGTAATTCCTCATGCCCCAAGCGCAGGCCATTACACCATCTATTTACAAGGTAAAACCGTAGTTAATGGCAATATTAATTTCCAAGAGGGCGGTGGTATTGTCTATCAATCCTCTACCGCAAAAGTCACCGGCACTATTACAGGTGCTTCCGTTAAAATGATTTAATAAGGAAATCACATGAGTCGATTATTACTTACCCTGGATTTTATTAATGAATTTAACGATCCAGCCGGAAAAGCTCCGGTCTGCGCCGAGATGGTTAAAAAGCATGGCGTGATAGCCAAGGCGAATCAAGCGATTGCCTGGGCGCGTAAAAATGGGGTGCTAATCGCGCATGTTAAGGTAGGCTTTGCTAAAAATTATGCTAACTGCCCATTAAATTCGCCACTATTTGGTAAGGCTAAAGAATTGGAATTGATCGAATTGGGCGGTTGGGGCACGGAGTTTGTTAAAGAATTAGATGTGCAGCCAGAAGACAGCATCATTATCAAGCATCGCATTAGCGCCTTTTACAATACCAGCCTTGAAACTTACCTACGTGCTAATAAGATTGAAACTATTATCCTATGTGGAGTAGCCACTAACTTCGCAGTGGAAGCCGCCGCACGCGAAGCTCATGATAGAGACTATAATGTCATTACTCTAAAAGATGCCTGCGCAGGAAGAACCGAAGAGCAGCATGAGCAAGCTTTTGCTATAGCCCTTGGGGCTTTGACTAAGGTGATGACGGTTGATGAGTTAACGCAATTAAAATAATTTAAAGGGTTGGAAATGGCAATTTATAAAGAAACCACAGGGCAAGGCGAAGACATCGTTTTATTTCACGGCGCGGCCGATAATCATAAGTTTATGCAGCCTTTAGTCAAGCTTCTGTCATCACGATATCGTGTCACAAACATCGAGCGTCCAGGTTCAGGCTTAAGTGATTGGAATCCAAGCATTGCGTCAATCGATGACTTAGCTGATGAAATGTTGTCCGAATTACCTGAAAAAGCTATTTATATTGGCTGGTCTTTTGGTGGTCACGTTTGTATGTCAATTGCAGCGAGGTATCCAGAGCGAGTAAAACGCATTATAGGCATCTGTACCTCTCCTAAATTTATTGAGAATGATAATTGGATCGGCCTACCTAAGCCAGGATTTAGCCCTGCTTTTGCAGGCATACATCAAATAGGTTACAACCCATTCGTACAAGCGTTTATTGACGGTGAGTTTGCCAGTTGTGAGCCAAAGCCTGCCGCTTACTATGAGTTGACGGCTATTTTAGATCGAGGGACTAAAAGAGATCTCGATATTTTATTGAAGATAATGCAATTAGTCGATTCATCTGATGTAAGAAAAGAGCTTCAAGCCATTCGCTGCCCAATCGACTTAATTTTTTGTGAAAACGATGCTATTGCCCCTGTAGCAGCAATTGAGCAAATCAAAAAACTTAATCCTGCTGTTCAGACTTTCATTATTATAAGCGCCCAGCATATGCCATTTTGGACTCATCCTGTTGAGTTCATTAAAATTTTAAATACTTTGCTTAAATAGGTATAAACAATGCATATTAATATTAACGGTTGTAAGTTATTTTTTGACGTATACGGTTCAAAGCTAAAAATCCTCCCAACTGAGGTAAAAGAAAAGCCTACCTTAATAGTTTTGCATGGCGGTCATGGCTCACCAGTTTATAAAGATTCCCCGGATGAGTCATATCAAGTAGTAAAAAAATTCTTGAAAAATTTGGAGTTAAATTGAAAGCTAAAGCTAACCAATATATGTATAGCACTGCCGCCGAAGCGGTTGAAGCTAGAAGATTAAAGGGCTTAAACAAGCTTCATAATCCCCATAGTTTAAGTTACCTTAAGCCTTACCTCTCTTCAAGTAAATCGATTCTTGAATTTGGCTGCGGTTCTGGGTATTTGGCGGCAGATGTTCTGAGTTATGTAAACGATGATACTCATTTTATAGGGATTGATCGTGATCCAGGACAGGTAGCATTAAGCGCTAAAGCGGTTGCGAGCTTTTCGAATGCTAAAATTTTACAGTTAGATGTACTGACTGAATTTGACAGAATTAAACAGCTAGGCCCATTTGACTTAATTTATTGCCGTTGGGTTTTAGTGCACTTGCCTAATCCCATGCAGTTTGTCCAAAAGATGTTGGGGCTGCTTTCTGATAAGGGTGTGTTTGTTTGCGAAGAATGCGATAACCGAACCGTTGAATATAGGCCTATAGTAACAAATCAACTGACACCAACTTATGCAAAAGAGGCCACAAAGATCTGGTCTGAAATATCTAAAGCACTAATGGCTAAGCTTAATATTGATTTAGAGCTCACTTCTGAAAAAATGGTGAAATTATTTAGCCAGGCAAGCAATGGAAAAGGTGATATCAAGGTTGAGGGCCAGTACCAAATTATTTTCCATGGTTCTGAAGAAAAGCGTTTAATAAACGACGGCTATCATTCTATGGCTGCAACTATCCATAAGGCTTATGGGAAAGCTCTAGCAGATTTTATGGCCCCCTTTGAGGCTAGTATGAATGACGATAACATCGAAGCTGCCTTTTTAACGGAAAATGTGGTTTCTTACCGGAAGTGATTTAAGCCTATTTTTTTATTAACCATTCCCTTATCAGGTCAGTGGTAATTGCGGCCTGTTCCAAAGGAATAAGATGCCCGGAATTTTCAATGGTTTTAAATTCGGAATGTGGAATAGCTTTTAAAGCTTGTACTTGCACAAGGGGTGCGCCGGCATCTTCAGGGCTGGCTATTATCAGGGTACTAGCT
Source organism: Gammaproteobacteria bacterium (assembly GCA_030652335.1). Taxonomy (GTDB): domain Bacteria; phylum Pseudomonadota; class Gammaproteobacteria; order Francisellales; family CACEW01; genus JAQSYQ01. The sequence continues at coordinate 56,329 of JAUSAW010000018.1, read as the reverse complement.
TGAATAGAAGGCAGCTGATCAGTGTGATCACGCCATCCAATGCAAGCGGCATGATGATTAAGGCAGCTTTGGGTGCCTAGTTTGATGGGCATGGTTTCTACAATGTTGCGCAGACCAGGATTATTAAAAGCTTTTTCAGATAGCACAGCTTGAGCAAATAGTGGGGCTATATCTGCTAACTTTCCAAGTTGAACTTCTGCCATAATATGTTTTAAAAAGTCTTCAACTTGCTCGGGATGACGCTGTGAAAAGCTTGCGATAATGACGGCCTTAGGAGAAAAATCTGGTTGGCGAATTAAAATTTCCTGGACGATAAATCCACCCATAGAAATGCCAATTAAACAGGCAATATCTTCTTTTTGATAATGATTTAATACATGCTCTGCCATTTCACTGATAGATTGATAGGAATGGATATTAGGAAAAACCACCTCATATTCAGGGCTCAAAGCCTTAATTTGGTGAGCAAATAGTTCTTCATTTCCCCAGGCGCTTGAGAAAAACAATATCTTTTTAAGTATTGGCATAGTTACGATCCTATAATTAAAACATTGATTGTAATATAATCTTTTCTTGAAAAGCATTTAATCATGTATGAGGTGTTTATGCCATATCAAATAGTAAATCAAGTCCGCTTTCACTATGAATTGATGGGGAAAGAGACGGGGCAGCACCCTTTGGTTTTTATCGGTGGGCATACCTGGGATATTGATTCCTGGAGGCCTATAGCAGAAGGTTTTGTAGATAAGCACCAAGTATTGCTATTCGATAATCAGGGGGTTGGTAAAACAGAGGATGATGGGCAGCCTCTTACGGCTGAAATTATGGCTGCTAATATCAAGGCCTTAATGGATAGCTTGGGGCTAGTTAAACCCATTATAATCAGTTTTATGATGAGCGCTGCCATTGCTCAGAAGCTTGCCTATGACTATCCCGCCGAGGTGAGTCAAATAATTGTAGTGGGCGGGACAATGAAATTTAACCCGAGAGCGATAGAAATCTGTGAAAAGCTCTGGCAGCTAAGAGAGGCTAATAAGCTAGATGCCTATTCCGATTTAATTTATGACGCGGGTTTTGGTGATGAATATAAACGCGGCATCGATATGAATGCATTTAGAGACGGATTTATGCCTGGGATCGGGCGGTCGCAAACAATTAACGATCAGCGCAGGCAGGTGGAAGTATTTAAAACATTTGACTCACTGCCTTGGGCGCACAAAATCAGGGTTCCCGCAGTCGTTATCACGGCTGAGGAAGATCAGTTTTTACTGCTAAGTGAAAATGAGGCCTTAGCTAATGCCATTAATGCGAAGCTCTTTACGATAGCGAATAGCGGGCATGCTGTAACCTATGAGCAACCTGAAGCCCTTAAAAACATTCTCATTCAAAACATTTTACAGGAAAAAACTAGCTAAGCATTAAGCGATGGGTTCGTATTTTAGCTGAGTAATAATAAATTCAGAGCCATCGCGCGGAACGGTATATAAAACCATTTCAGCAGCTATTTCATCGGTGTGTAATGCATCCCAATCTCGTGTTCGATAAGGGTTTAACATCTTAACGAGCTCATCATAAATCTCTGTTGTTGCCCATGCCATAAGTGTTTCTTTATCTTCAAATTTCAAATCAATGTGAACGCAGCCAGGGTCTAGCGCATCGAAATAAAATTTTCATGAACATGATACATTATACCGCTCCAGCCTCTTTTAACTTTTTAGTAATAGTCCGATCAAAGGTATTAGCAAACTGTTGCTTATCCTTTTCGCTATAAGGCTTAGGCCCGCCAGTGCGCCCGCCGGTATCGCGGATTTCCTGCATCATATTTCTGACAAATAAGCGCTCGCCGATATTGGCATCGGTAAACAGGTTGCCATGCACACTAATGACAGCCGCGCCTAAAGGCACGAGTATGGCCGCTAAGGGAATATCTTGGGTTATGACGATATCTTCGTGGGTGGCATGTTCTGCTATATAGCGATCAGCTTCGTCTGGGCCTTGAGAGACCTGGATAGTGGAAACATTGGGTGAGGCTGGAACGGCAATAGGTCGATTGGCCACGAAAATAGTCGGGATGACGCGTTTAATTACCGCGCGCAGGATAATTTCTTTAATGACCCCAGGCACGGCATCGGCATCAACCCATACCTTCATTATTTGCTCAACTCAAATATAAATAATGGCATAAAAGGCTCATACTTAACATTGCCTTCAGAGGTATACACTTTATTTAACTTGAATTTGGTGCCCAAAATCAAATTTTGCCATTCCTGCAAATTTCTATTCGACCCGCTCATCAGGGTGTGCAATGCCATGTCACTAAGTAAAGCTCTTTTATAATGAGGGTGGCTTTTTTCTGGGATATAAAAATCAATTAATAAAAGCTTTGATTTTTGTGGCATCACTTCATAAATATTATTTAACATTTTACAGGAGTCATCATCTGACCAATTCAGTAATGTCCTGCATGTAATATAAAGATCTTTTCCCGTTGGAAGGGTGGATGCATCAAAAAAATCACCTGCCATAACTGAGGCGCGATTAGAATCAACATGCTGAGCGAATTCTGCTGCGATATTTTTTATTACTTCATTTTGGTCGAGTAAGGTTCCTGTAATATGTTTATTTTTATCCAGGATCATGCTCAATAAATAGCCCTGGCCACCGCCAATATCTATAATGGTGGTGTACGGAGAAAAGTCGTACATGTCTGTAATGATTGGAAGCCATTGCTTGGCAGATTCAGTGCACCAGTGTTCGAATGGAGTCACCAAATGATGATCTTTTAAATAACCATAAAAAGAGTTGTCATATGTTATATCAAAAACCCCTGTATTATTCCGCAAAGAATTTTCTAGGTTTTCTACATTCTTATAATTTAAATAAAGGTGGGGGGAATTGACGTATTGTAGTAACGGAGTATCAGGAGTCGAGCAAACCAGCCCATGCTTATATTTGACAAGATCATAGGCATCGAGAAGTGTTAGTAATTTATGTAGACCAATTGGACTAAAATTTAATTTTTCAGCTAAATCATTAACCAATTGCGATTGCTCATTAATCAGCTCATATAAAGCTAAGTCCGAAGCTATGTGAACGGCTTTAGCAATAATAAACATTACAGACAATTCATATAGTTTATTGCTGCGCTGACTTTCGGACATGACAAACCTCTATGTAAACTTTAATTTGTTAAGCATTTATTAATGAACATTGTAGCAAATTGCCAGAATTTCATTATAAGTTTTGCTTAGCTTCTAATTCTTCCCAGGTTTGCATTAAAGCTTCAAGCTCATTATCTAAAGTTTTAACAGACTCAAAAGTCTTCTGTTGCTCTGTTATAGGAGATTGATAAAATGCAGCGTCGGCAATTTTGCTTTGTAATACAGCTTGCTCGGCTTCAATGCTTACGATACGCGCTTCAATTTCTTTTAACTTATGTTGCTCGCTATAGGTCAGTTTAGGCTTATTGCTGGTTTTGGTTTCAGCCTTAGTCTCAATAGCTTTAGCGGACGCTTTATCGCTGGGCTTTGTTCTGCGCTGGCGTACCCAGTCATCATAGCCGCCGATATATTCATAGACCTGTCCTTCACCTTCGAAGGCGATGGAGCTAGTCGCGACATTATTTAAAAATTCGCGATCATGGCTGACAACGATTAAGGTGCCAGGATAATCGATTAACATTTCTTCCAATAAGTCTAAGGTCTCAGCGTCCAAGTCATTAGTCGGTTCATCCATTATCATGACATTGGCAGGTTTGGCGAATAGTTTGGCCAGCAATAGTCGATTACGTTCCCCACCTGATAAGGCTTTAACCGGGGAGCGGGCGCGCTCTGGAGCAAATAAGAAATCTTGCAGATAGGCGATAATATGTTTCTTTTGGCCGTTGATCTCGATGCTGTTGCTGCCTTCCATTACGTTATCGGCAACCGAGGCTTCGGGGTCTAATAATTCACGCAATTGGTCGAAGTAGACTATTTTTAAATTTTGACCCAAACGCACGGTGCCGGAATCAGGTTTTAATTTACCGAGCAATAAATTCAATAGGGTGGTTTTTCCGCAGCCATTGGGGCCAATAATCCCAATTTTATCGCCGCGTTGGATGGTAATCGAGAAGTCTTTAACCAAGGTTCTGCCATCTTCATAGCCATAACATAAATCTTTGGCTTCTATCACCAAATGGCCGGAGCGCTCAGCCATCGAGGCGGCAAGAGACACGTTGCCAGAGACATTTCTGCGTTCCGAGCGTTCTACGCGTAATTTTTCTAGGGCGCGAACGCGACCTTCATTGCGGCAACGACGGGCTTTAATACCTTGGCGAATCCAGACTTCTTCCTGGGCCAGTCTTTTATCGAACAGGGCGTTATTTTTGGATTCAGAATCCAGCATCTCGGCTTTATGGACTTGATAATTAGTATAGCTTCCGGTGAAGCTGGTTAATATTCCGCGATCGATCTCCACGATGCGAGTGGCAAGCTTTTGAATGAAGGCCCTATCATGGGTAATTAATAAAAAGGCTGAGCGGTAGTTTAATAAGAAATTTTCCAGCCACAAGATGGAGTCGATATCCAAATGGTTAGTCGGCTCATCGAGCATCAATAGTTCAGGGTCTTGCACCAAACAACGGCCTAGCAATACCCGGCGTTTCATCCCGCCTGATAGTGAGGCGAAATCATCGGTGCCTGTGAGGTTTAGCTCTGATAACACCTTTTCGATTCTGGACTGCAAGTTCCAGTCGTGATGCTGGTCTAAAGCTTCTTGCAAGTGATGAAATTCGTCGAGCTGCTTATCATCAAAAGTATGGAGTTGTTCGCTCATTTGTAAATAAGTGGCTAGACGTTTACCGCCAGCGCCTAATCCATCGGCGATTACCGCAAAAATGCTGCCTTTGGTATTGACAGGAACTTCTTGCTCCAGCCTGGCTATACGGGTACCGGTTTGATGAATGACTTCGCCTGCATCGGGGGCGATTTCACGATTAATCAATTTCATTAAAGTCGATTTTCCTGCGCCATTGCGGCCGATTAAGCCAATATGCTCGCCGGGTTCGATATTTAAATTAACATGATCCAATAAAAGTTGTTTGCCGATGCTAATGCAGGCATCGCGTAGGGTTATTAAAGCCACTTTCTATTACTCTTTTTATACGAATTTGCTATATTCTAAGGCCTTTGCTGCTGCGAGTGTAGTTAAATTATGAAAATTACGCATTTATCCTGCTTTGCGACCGAAATATCAGGCTCTGGCAACCCGGCAGCCGTCATTGAAGATTTTATGGGCGATGATGCGGCTAAGCAGGCTTTAGCGACCGAGCTTGATTTACCAGTCACCGTTTTTATCGAGCCACACAATACTCAGATACGCCTGCGCTATTTTTATCCTGCCACCGAAATGTCCATGTGTAATCATGGCACGTTGGCAGCTGCAGCAGTATTATTGCGGGATAGGGCTGAGCAAGAAATTGAATTTACAAATCGAGAAAATAGGTCGATTAGAGTTAAACGAGCTGGAGATGAATATTTTCAAGAATTCGGACCGGCTGAAGTTTTGCCTATTCGCGTTAATGCGGCTGAAATCGAAACATTGCTTAATTTGCCCGATAAATACATCGATCATAACTTGCCTTGTGTGGTCAGCTCGGTTGGCAGCCCAAAATTATTAGTCCCTGTTAAAACAATGGCTGACTTGGGTTATCTCGAACCTAACTTTGAGGCTATTAAATCCTGGAGCCTTAGCCATAATGTAAATGGCGTATATGTCTATACCCTTGATGGCGATGAGTGTGATTTTTACGCTAGGGCCTTTAATCCAAAGACCGGTAATAATGAAGATGCCGCAACAGGGGTTGCCGCCGGTCCATTGCTAGGAGCTATGGGTGGAAATATCACTTTACGAATAGGGCAAGGCAGGTGGATAGGGCGGCCAAGTGTAATATTAGCTTCAATCTATGGTGGATCTATTTCGGTCGGCGGCAGGGTGGAGTTTGCGAACTAAATGAGCATTATAAGTTCGGTTGGCAAGCCGCAAAGCAAGTTGTGAGCCGTTGAGGTTCCATAATGAGTTGAGCCTTTTGAACTTTGCTAAGCGATTTGATATAGCATTCGATTTTCATCGCCGCCGATTTAGTATCAAGCACTTGCCAGGATTGGGCAATTCCAATGGGTTTAAAGCTTTTGGTGTATTTGCATTTACCCGTGCCAGTGACATGCTCCTGGTAGCGCCGGTTTAAATCTGTGGTATAGCCGGTGTAATAAGAGCCGTTAGCGCAGTGTAAAATGTAAACAATAAAAGGGCTTTCCACGTTCGTTGACTCATTTAGTAAAATCTACTATCAATCTAGCTGAAATATATAATAATGAAGTGGCAAATGCAAAAGTGCCGTCAGTGGCAGGGTGATAATCGATGAACAGATTCACTTTTAAACCTTTAGCTGAAACCGATATCGATCGAATGCATCGATGGTTAAATCAAGCCCATGTATTAGAATATTGGCCGGAACCACTAAGCCTCGAGCAGGTTCGAGCTAAATATTTAAAACATATTGCCTCTAACATCGTGTTTCCTTTTATCGCTTATTTTAACGATCAGGCAATTGCCTACATCCATTACTATGCCGCCGATAAAGTTGGCGGTGGCTGGTGGCCAGATGCTCGGCCGGGCACGGTAGGCATAGATTTATTTATTGGCGAGCTAGATTTTATTCACAAAGGTTATGGGTCAGCTTTATTAAAGGAATTTATCGATCAATTGACTCAGAATTCTGCCATTAAACGTCTTATTATCGATGTTAATCCAAAGAATATAACTGCCAGGCGTTGCTATGAAAAAGTTGGCTTTATAGCCGAAGGTGAGGTTAATACGCCTGATGGTCTGGCGTTGCTTATGGCTATCGATATTTTTAGTTAATCTAAAAAACCGGTTATTTCCCGCAACAATTTGTCAGGCTAGCCCTGCAAGATATCGCTTGAAAGCGATGGTATTCCGATGCTTGTCGATGTGATTGCCGCTTAGAGTTATTGTGGTAAGGTTTTGTTATCACTGCTAAGATAACAATAAGTTTTATTTATGGGTGGCTGTATGAATTTACGAGACTTAGAATATTTTGTATTGGTCGCTGAATTAAAACATTTTGGTAAGGCCGCTGAAAAAGTGTTTGTCAGTCAGCCTACTTTAAGTATGCAGCTTAAAAAGCTCGAGACCTATTTGGGCGTTATGTTATTTGAGCGGACCAACCGTCAGGTGCATTTAACCCCGGCGGGTGAGTTGCTTTACAAACAAGCGAAATCGATCGTCACTGCTGCCAAGAATTTTCAAGAAAGCGCTAAGGTCTATCGTGATCCCTATGAAAGCACGGTAAGGCTTGGAGTGATTCCCACTATTGCGCCATATTTTCTACCCATGCTATTGCCCTTGCTGCGTAAACATTTCCCTAAATTAAAAGTTGAAGTGAGCGAGCTTAAAACCGAAACGATTCTTAAATCGCTTAACGATTATGAGCTAGATTTAGGCCTGTTGGCTATTCCCATCCCCGATGATAATTTAGCCACTATCTCCTTGTTCGATGAGCCATTTTTACTGGCTCTGCCCGAGAGCTATGCTAATAAACCGATTAAAAAAATCGCCGAGCTTAAAGATCAGCCATTATTATTATTGGAAGAAGGGCACTGCTTACGCGATCAAGCTTTGCAATTTTGCCAGCAAAGAGGAGTGGGGCTGCCGGCTGATGTTAGAGCCACCAGCTTAGAAACCTTGCGCGCCTTGGTGGTTAATAATATGGGTTATACTTTAATGCCTAAAATGGCTGCCTGCCCTACTAAAGGGCTTTGCTATCAAGAGCTTAAGCCTTCACCCGTTCGACAAATTGGTCTGGCTTTTCGTGAAACCGCTCCTCAGCTGGCTTTGCTTAAGAGCATCGCCAGTAAAATTAGTGAGGCTAAAATAGGTGGTTAAGCTCTCGCATTCGTAAAGCTTTTGTGACGAATAAGCCATTTTCCATTTACTTTTATAAGTGAAATATAGTCGGTAAAGTGGTGGGCGGCGGTAATAACTAGCGCTTTAACGGTAGCTATATCACCAGTTATTTCCATGTTGAGCACGGTTTTATTAAAAGCTTCATTGATATGACTTTGCGCTTGGATGGTGCGGTCAATAAAATCATCCAAGCTCCAATCTACATAGTGGCCATCGAAGTTTCCGCATATATGCGCCTTTGGATGAAAAGCTGTTTCAAGCTGGGCTCGATTGCCATCGTAGCCCCCTTGAAATATAAATTAATTACGGTAGCGATCTCACCTCGATTATCTTCATTTAGCATAACAAGCTCCTAAACGGACATAATAACAAAATGAAGGTGTCAAAACAGTTTTTAAAAGAGTAGAGCGAAAAATAGCCCAACCTTACATATAGCAACTTCTTAAGTTTGCTTTATATAAGGTCATTGGCAGTAATAGTAGAAAGGCTTGTTAGCCCAATATGCAACTATCTTCTAATAACAGGTAGCGGTGAATACATTTCCAGAGTAGAGAGATGGTTGCTATAAACATAATATTTAGTTTTTATAATATTGATAGGTTTTAATTATCGATATGAGGCTAATCTTTATCTTGATAATTGAAATGGTTTTGTTCATTATATATTCACCACCTCAATTGAAGGATGAATCGATGCCAAAAATAAAGGTCAATGGAGTCAATCTTTCCTATGAACGAGCAGGCCAAGGTGAACCGCTTATTTTTGTAACGGGTTTTAATGCGGATCGGCATATTTGGGATGGAATATTTAAAGATTACACCCGCTTATACGATGCGATTGCTGTGGATAATCGAGGATGTGGTGAATCTGATATACCCGATAGCCCTTACACTATTGAAATGATGGCAGATGATATTATCGGCCTATGCGACGCTTTAGGTTTACAAGCCTGCCATTTTATCGGCATATCGATGGGCTCAGCTATTACGATGATGATCGCTCATAAATATCCGCATCGCTGTAAAAGCATTGTGCTAACCAATGGATTTAGAAAAATTGATATCAGGTTTGCCTTATTTGCAGAGGCACAATTAGCGCTACGCCAGCTTAAGGTTTCGAGTGAAGTACTAGTAGGCTCTGTGCTCGGCTGGTGTTTTTCGAGCGACTTTCTCAATCAACCAGGTATGGTGGATTATTTGTTTGAAGCGGCTAAAACGAATCCAGCTGCAACGAGTGAAATAGGATATCGTAATCACTTATCGGCCTTACTTAGTTTTGATAGCCGGGCCTGGATTCATGAAATTACTGTACCGACTTTAGTCATTGGATCCGATCAGGATATGATTGTGCCAGAAGCGGAGATGCAAGCAATGGCAAATCTGATTCCGGGTGCTCAGTACCATTGTTTTAAAGGAGTGGGACATTGTCCTCATATTGAACGGCCAAAAGAATACAATGAAGTCGTACAAAAATTCATAACAACTTGTTGAGGATAAAATCGATGTACATCCCAAAGCAGTTTGAAAACACTAACATTGAATTGCTACAAGGATTTATCGAACAACATAGTTTTATGACGATTATCAGTCATGCAAATGACAGTCCTGTTATCTCACACATTCCGGTAGCGCTGGATAAAACTCAGGGTAAATTCGGCGTGTTAAGATGGCATGTCGCTAAGCTTAATCCCCATGCCACTTTATTTTCAGAGGGTAGGCCTGCGGTATGTGTTTTTCAGGGGCCTCATGCTTATATTTCACCCTCTTGGTATGCAGGCAAAGAAAATGTGCCGACTTGGAATTATGCGGTATTGCATGCCCATGGAATTCCTCAGCCTATTAGCCAAATGAAACTTGCCGATGATTTGACCCACATGGTGCGTTATTATGAAAGCTTAAAAAAACATGGGGAGCCATATAGCGTTTCTTCAGATTTTAAAGCAAAACTTATCGAGCATATTGTTGGTTTTGAGATGGAAATAATAAGTCTTGAGGCTAAATTCAAATTAAGCCAGAATCGTAAGCAGGCCGATCAAGAATCGTTAATTCAAGGCTTGCTTGCAGAAAACACGCCAGACACCATAGCCTTGGCTACACTAATGCAATCTTTAAACCCTTCGTTATAAAAGGTATCTAACATGACTAAGTTACGCTGTGCCATACTCGATGATTATCAAGGAGTCGCTTTATCCTATGCAGATTGGTCACAGCTAAGCGATACGGTAGAAGTAAGGGCTTTTCAGCAACATTTCACCTTAGAGTCAGATTTGGTTGCGGCTATACAAGATTGTGAAGTTGTAGTAATCATGCGCGAACGCACGCCTATTACGGCCTCATTGCTGGCTAAACTGCCTGCGTTGAAGTTACTTATTACTAGCGGAATGCGCAATGCTGCCATCGACCTGGCTGCAACAACGCGTCAAGGCATTGTAGTGTGTGCGGTACGGCAAGTTCCTCGGAGCCTGCTGTCGAATTAACGTGGGCTTTGCTATTAGGCTTGGCGCGAAATCTTAATCATGAATGTTCGGCTTTAAGAGCTAATGGCCCCTGGCAAAGTACCGTTGGTGTTGGGCTTACGGGTAAGCAGCTGGGCATTATCGGCCTGGGTAAGATCGGTAGTAGAGTAGCTGCTATTGCTCAAGCTTTTGGTATGAAAACAGTAGTCTGGAGTCAAAATTTAACCCAGGAACGAGCCAAAGCCGAAGGCGTGGAATTGGCGGCTTCTAAAGAAGAATTGCTCAAATCTAGCGACTTTGTAAGCATTCACTTAGTATTAAGCGAGCGTACTAGAGGTTTACTTGGTGCGGCTGATTTACAATTAATGAAGCCAAGTGCATTTTTAATTAACACTTCTAGAGCAGCCATTATCGATCAAGCTGCCTTAATTGACGCTTTGCAACATCAGCAGATTGCTGGGACCGGATTAGATGTGTTTGATAGTGAACCTTTGCCTTACGATCATCCTTATCGTAACTTGAAAAATGTATTGGCCACACCGCACCTAGGATATGTGACTCAAGAAAATTATCGCCTGTATTATCAGGAGGCTATAGAGGATATCGCCGCATTTTTAGCAGGGGCGCCGATACGGCAATTAAACAAAATTTGACCTATTATGATCATCCTCATCCTGAACCTCTGCATCAGCTTGTGCTTCTTCAATGATAGCGGCAGCCACATTTTTAATGGCGTCTTCATTGCCTATTTTTTCTGGGCGCAAACTTTCTGTTAAACTGCCGCTTTCTGGTTTGCTATGAGCTAAACCGCGTAGTTCAGAAACTTTTTCAGCTTCAAGGCTAACCCTATCGTCTGCCTCTGCCGCTGCAATAATAGCAAGGCATATAGTTTCGGGCAGTACGGAGCCATAATGATCGCCTATCATGACAAATAATTCATGAGGCTTGGCTTTCCTGTATATTGATGTGGCCAATAACTCGTCGCGAAAGGCAATAGTTTTCTGGTCAGCCGAATGAAAGACTAAACAAAAACAAGATCGGGTGAGAGTGTTTTCAATAACAGCATCAGCTAAAATTTTACCGATTTCACTAGCAGGTTTCATAGGCGCTATCTCCATTAATACAGTATGGTTTCCCATTTTAATTGGTAGATAATAACGATGCGCCGTAGGTTTTGCAAATGCCAAGTTTTTAAAGTGTAACTTACTCCTGGTAAGGTCGAAGCCCAAACTCAGCCATCATAGCCATGGCATGATCCACTATATCAGCTTGAATGGTCTCATAATGGTTCCAGGCAGTATCGATACTAAATGCGTAAATCTCAATTGGAAAGCCGGTTGGAGTCATGTCTAAATTGCGCACTAATAAATCAAAACCAGCCTGGTAAATCTTGGGGTGCTGGCGTAAATAATTCTCTAAATAATGGCGGAATAAGCTGGTGTTAGGAATAGCTTGGTTTTCATAGCTGGTAATCACTTTTTGCATGCCGTTTAATGAGCCGACCTTAGCAAGCAATTCTGGAGTGCAAAAAGCAACGCTTCTGGCATCGATTAATAGGGTGCGCTTAATTAGGCGGGCTTTTTTCTCATACATGCCACTCCAGTTCTGCAGGCTACTGCTCATTAAGCTGGAGGTAGGGAAGCTTGCCAGGGTATTATCCCAGTTGCGGATTTTAACGGTATTGACGGTAATCAATTCGATTTTACCATTTACATTAAGGCTAGGTATAACGATCCAATCCCCAACCTTGGCAATTTGATAAATATAGGCCTCGATGCTGGCAATAAGGCCGGTAATGCTATCTTTGAAAATCAATAAAACTACCGCCGATACCGCGCCTAATCCGGTTAATAAAGCCCAGGGTGATTTATCAATAAGAATGGCAATCGCTAAGATAAGCCCAATTAGCCATACAAAGATGGTAACAACTTCAAGGTAGCTATTGATGGGGTATTTTTTGGCATAATCGAAGGATTGATAATAGTAATTAATGCCGCGGGCTAATTTAGTGAGGAACCACAGTACTCCAAAAATCACATACATTAGGCTTAAGCGCCTTAACCAGTCCGCGAAACTGGCATAATTCGTATCCGAGCTAAAAATTAGGCTGCTAATACAATAAAAAACCAAGCCCGCACCCATATGAAATAGTGACTGGAATACTTGACGTTCTGTTAGGTCTTGTAAGAACTTGGAGCTGGAATTTTTTAGGGTCTTGCTGGCAATGAAGGCTAGGCACTGCTTGATTACCAAGCCGAGCACCCACACTACTATGATTAGGATGGCAACAACGGTAAGTAAATTCAATATGTTGGCGATATTGGCGTTAAAGTGCTGGTTGAAAAAATTGAGTAGGGCGTTCATAAGCTCTCATCGTTTTGCATGGTTGGCTTAAGTATAGCAGGCTTAGCAACGTGATAAATATTAAAAATTATTATTTATGGTCTATATTTTATATAAGAATAATAAAAATAGAGAGAGCTGTTATGCCATTAAAAACTAAAGAAGACCTTAACCAGTTATTGAATTGGTATATTAAGGATATTCAAGTTCGGGTTAAAGATCTTCCTGGTAGTCATGATTCGGAAGCCGTTACTCGGGCTGGCATACAGTTGCTTACCTTATTAAATACAATGGTGGCGGATGATATGTTAACCTCGGTTGGCCTTGCAATTAATAAGGACACCTTGAAAGAGGCTATGCCTCGATTAATTGGCTATGTTGATCAGCTAACTAAGTATGAAATTAATGATGTGCAATCATACGCTCTTATTATAAGAGCCTGTAGCCTCCTTACCCAGATATTACATAATCCGGCTTTATTGGAAAGTATGATATCTCCTTTGGCATTACCCGCTATGACGAAAAAGCTTACGGGCGCCAGAGATAAATTGCTGGATAATATTGATGACTTTACAGCGAAACATTCTATGCTAGTGCCATATGTGGCGGAAGACTTTAATGAAAATCTCGATGTTAAGCCTGATGGGATACTTTTTTATACTTTAGGGATGTTTGATAAAGTGGCTCTGACCGAAATTCCTCTTGATGCACATTTAATGGATGCTAGCACTATAGCATCTGATCCTGCATCCTTGGCTTCTGATCGCTCGGCTAGCGCAGGTGCAGGCGTTCGTGTTGCTCTAGAAAAGAGTACATTTGATGAAAAAATTAAGGCTATAGAAAATAGAATTGGCAAATTTAACGATCATACTATTTCAATATTTAAGGGTGGTGATGTTGTCGATGGTCTGCGTTTGCCAGGCACCTTAGCCAAAATATATACTGAGCTTCATTCAAAAAAAACCGCTCAAGAAAAAATAAATGCTATCGACGTTATATTGATGACCTCGCTTCACTCGAAATCTGCGTCAGGAGTTCCTACTTTGTATCAAGATCTCAGCGCTATTGCTGGTGCCCCAAATGCTCCTATGATACCAGCAGCTAATGTCTATAGTGCGGCAGCGGCTTTTATGAGGGCAACTGCAACAAGCACAGGCCCGTCGCCAAAACCAGGTGAGTAGCTGGTTTCTAGTGTTTAGCAATGTTAATATAAGCCATTATAATTGGAGGGCTTATGACGCTGAATGAATTGTTGGCATGCGAAAATACTGAGCTTAAAAACTATATTGACGCCCGATTCTATATCGATTCTTCTGCTAAGAAATTAGCTGAAATTAAAGAGTTGAAACCTGATTTCGATGAGTCTCAAGCTGGGGCTTCTGAAATTATTATGGCTCTGTGTCGATTTGAACATTTTTTGGAGGTACATGGCAGATTCCTAAGCAAGTTGGAACATCACATAGCAAGCTTAGCAGGTACGCCGGAAGAACAAGCCCGTGGGAAGGCGATACTAGACGAAATAATTGAGCTAGATAATAAGGCTAATAGAGAGCTTCTCGCTAAAAAAGCAGTGGGTGACATTGAGTTAGGGCGTGTTCTTCCAGAAGATAGTTTAATTACCCTGCGTCGCATGCAGGCTATTATTGGATGTTTCCCAAAGCGCATTGATCTTTATAGGGAAATGGCCGCAGATGTAGTTAAAGCAAAGATTGAAGGCCTCGCACCTTCTATTTTAATCGAGGACGCTGAAGCCTCGTCCATGGTAGGTAGCACTAGACCAATACAAGCTGCTGGGATTGATACTCATCAGCCTGACGATTCTTGCTGTATTTCATAAACTAAGTTTTTGGTGAGGCTTGGCCTGGCTCTGCATTAACCGATTTCTCTTCTAGTGATAACGCATCTAACATCGTGCACGCTTTAGCTGCCACTTCTTTTACTGTTTTAACACTTGTGTCGGCAAAGGTTGGCGAGATAGGCGATAAGGATTCACGAAGCTGTTCTACCTCCACTCGAAATTCAAGCTTTTCAAATTGGCGTTGCAGCAGAGCAATCTGGCTTTTGTCACTATGTGAAATAATCATCGCCGCAGGTCGATTAGCCAGTTCCTTTGAGAATGAGCGGCGTGGCCTTCTGGCGCCAGCCATAATTATCCTGCCAGGGGGTTCAGTAGGCCGATCAGGAGCATCATGCATGGTATTCTTTATTAAATTTTTCTTAAGCGTAACAAATTTTTTAATGCTTAGTAAGAAGTTATTGCTAGCATATAAGTTTACTCTTAGAGGCTCTTTCTTGTTCCCGTTGGACGCCAAGCTGGTGAAATCACCGAAAAGCTATGCCTATTCGCGAGGGCATTGGCCAGCATTAAGGTGCTAGAGCCAAATTTATCATTAATTTGATCCTTAAGGGCTTCAACTTTAGATTGCTTTGACTCTGTCGCCGGCTTATCGAATAGGCATAGCTGCTCGATAGATTCGGGCCGTAATTGAGTGGCGGTTATCTGCACTTTATAAACGCCTTCGCTATGCCAGGTTTCGAGAAATTCCTTAATAAATTCCCATAATAGCGTAGAGTCGGACGTGGCTTGGGTCAGTGTAATTTTTCTGCCTATCCAGCCTGAGTCTATTTTCATGCTAATAACTAAGGTTTCAGCCAGATAGCAATGCCGCCTTAAGCGGCTGGCGAGCTTTTCATTTAGTTGGCTAAAGGTAGCGATAACAATGTTGCGGTCTTTGGTGCCGGGTGGCATAACCTTACCATGCCCCATGCTCTTAGGCTCTTGCGGTGTAGCGAGCGGTTCTGGATCATGTCCTAGGCAGGTCAGATACAAGCGTTTGCCAATATTGCCAAAGCGCTGCGATAAGATGCTCATCGGCCGCTTTTCAATATCCTTGCAAAGATAAACGCCTTGGTCGTTTAAATAGCGCGCAATTTGTCTGCCAATTCCGCAGATATCCGCTACAGGCGCCTCAGCCATAAAATTTTTAATAGCGGAAGGGGGAACAATCGTTGTTTTGCCCTTGTTCAGTTTGGAACAATACTTGGCGGTTAGTTTGCCTTCGGAGATGCCTATCGAACACGTTAAGCCACCGCTCGCTTGGTAGACGGTTTTACGAATCTGCTCGGCCAATGCTTCCATGCTGTCATAAAGGCTTAGCACATGAGTTAATTCAAGGTAGCATTCATCTACCGAGAATATCTCAAGGTCTGGAGTGATATCCTCCAATGCTGCCATAATAGTGCTAGAAACCTCGGCATAACGTTCTGACCTTGCCGGGCGTATGACTAAGCCTGGGCAGGCTTGTAAGGCCTCTTTTACTTTAGTTCCCGTTTTAATGCCAAAAGCACGAGCTTGATAACTTGAGGTAATAATCGTGCTGCCGGCCTCACCATTTACCACCGCCACGGGTCTGCCTGCTAATTCAGGAAAATCTTTTTGCTCAACGGAAGCGAAAAAGCTCATCATATCCATTAAAGCGAAGGCACGCGGCCATTCTTTGCTATTGATTGTCATATGACCAGACCCTCACCTTGTTCTCCTTTTGTTTTCTATGATAGATTAATAATAGCAAAAAGGAAACCCTGTTTAAGAAGGAAGAGAAAATGTGTGAAGGAATTATTTATACCAATCAAGCCCTGGTGCAAAAGGTGTACTTTGCTCACCCTAAGGCTACATTGGCAGCGAAGTGTACAGATGGTTCGCTACAGCAGGTAATATGGGGGCGTAGAGAGTCAGAGCCAGGCTTATTGCCGGTTGGGGGTTGGGCTAACCATCGGGCTTTAAAACAGGGTAGGTGGGATAGGTTTTTTCCCTTAAATGTTAAAATTGTAGCCAGCGAATTTATGGTCAAAGAGCCTTCAACCGGTTTAAGTAATTGGTATAGTCTCAATCCCACCCAGTTTATTCATGGCATTATTGCCAGGGAGGAGGGCGAGCAAAGACTGTATATCGTGACTATTCAGGCTGAGCTGGGTTCTTTTGAAGGAGCTTGGCCTCGGGTGTTGAATGAATCAAAATAAATCTGAATGAGTGCCTGTTCTATAAAGCATAAGTTCAGGAGTTATAACTTTATAAATGAGCAACCAATCAGGCTCAATATGGCATTCCCTGCAATCTTTATAAACGCCTTTGAGGGAGTGATCTTTATTTTTGGTCGGCAACTTGTCTTGATTGAGTAATTTATCAAGAATATCTTTAAGCCCGTTTAAGTTTTTGCCGCGCTTTTTTACTCTTTCGATATCTTGTTTAAATTTCTTAGTGTAAGTGGCTGTAAGCATTTAAATGCCCAGTTTTTTAAATAAGTCTTTGGTAGATTTTGTGCGAGTGAGGTCCCGGCCATTGTTGGCATCTTCAATTGCTTGCCGGGTTTCCCTATTAGGAATTCTAGAGGCCTTGATCTCAAATGGGATTGAGCCAGTATTAACAATTTGCTTTAAGTAAATTGAAATGGCATCGGATAGTTTTAGACCCATATCTTCAAGAATAAGCTCAGCCTCATGTTTTAAATTAACATCTACTCTAGCCTGAACCGTCGCGCTTCTCATTTTTAGCCCCAAATAATTAATATCGATAATTACAATTGTAATACATTTGATTGATATTGTAACTATATTTTATTAAGGCTTAATCGCATAAGTGGCGATATAAGTGGGCAAGAACTCCTCAATTAAAAAGCGTTTAGCACCGAAATTATCTTCATAGAATCCTGCAATTAAAAAGCCTACATCCGTTTGCCCGCCAATTTGATCGGTTAGGCTATGCCCAAAATAGAGCGGCTCGCCCGCTTTAATTTTAGCGTCACGTTCCTCATCGCTAAGGCTGCTAAGGCAAGAGTAGGGTAATGGATACTTAGGTCGCAATAAGCCTTGTTCTTGTAGCTCAGGATCTTTATCAAAAATAAATACCGTTGCATTATAAAAGCTTGATAATAGTTTGCCGCCCGAACGAAGCACACGATGTGCTTCTTGCCACACGCCTCTTATATTAGGCACATACAGATTCGATATGGGATGAAAGACCACATCAAAGCTCGCGTCAGCAAATTGCGAAAGATCGCGCATATCGCCCTGAATAATTTTAAGACTTAAGCCATCTCTATCGGCCACCATTTGGTCTTGGGCTAATTGCTTAGCTGAGTTATCGAATACCGTAACATTAGCACCAGCCGCGGCCAAAACAGGGGCTTGTTGACCGCCACCCGATGCGAGGCAAAGAATATCTAAGCCTTTAACCTCAGCCAACCAATGAGTGGGAAAAGGTTTGTGGGTAAGAGATACCTGCCATTTGCCTTGTTTGGCGGCAGCAATAATTTCAGAGCTTACGGGTTGAGTCCACTGACATTGTTGGTCAACCGCTTTATTCCAAGCCTGGCTATTGTGTTGTTGAATGTTAACAGGGGTAATAGGTTTGCGTTGCGTCATAATAGAGTTCTCCGGATAGAGTGTAGTATGATTTCCAAAAGAAAATCTCCGAATAAAAACTTTATTTGCGCATTGGCCTAATACCTTTATTGAGATGAAACTGGCTAAATGTTAACAAATTTTGTACAAAATTTCAACTGGGACAGAGCGATTCTTTACTTCTTAGCAAAATACGCTTAATATATAGCCAGGCTGTAAAGGGAAGCCTATACCCACAAAAGAGGATCTCACCCTAGGTTTAAAATCGAATCATTATTCGTTTAACCTTTTGTTTTGCCAGATAGTGGGTTGGTGGCAATAAAACAGAGGAGTTAATATGAATACACCATCTAAACGCTTTAACCTTACAGAATCTAAAATCCGCGCGTCTATTGTGTTAAAAGCATTGCGTTCAGAAGATTCTATGCAATCCAATCCAGCCATTACCCGATTTCAAGCACTGCCTGAGTTTGCCGAGTGTTCTGCTGCCGCCATACAAGAACAGGTTAGGCGTAAGCATGCATTGGCATTAATTGCTAAAGAGGCAGGCTTTAGCTCGTGGAATGAATTTAAGCTGTCATCAGAGGCTTCAATTTTAGCGATATTTACTGAGATAAAAGCTTCAGCCTTTTTAAATAAATGGTTTAGCAATTATGATCAGGCTAAGATAGAACAGATGAAAAGCGGTGGTTACTTATTGCCTTATAATTCCCAGTGTTTTATTTGTGAGGCGGATTATATTAAGCATATAGGCCTTAATCCCAATGATCCAGATTGGAAGCTAATGGCATGGGATTGGGTGAAGCCTGCTGATTCTGAGGCTAGAGAGCGACAATATAAAAAATTTTTAGCCATTCATAAGAAGGATGTCGCATGAAAAATAAATTTGGGTTTAGTGAGTTAAGCGCTAGGATAATGGCCTTGGCTCTGCCTATGACGACAGTTCAATTTATCAGCGCATCTAGTACATTCTTTTGCATGATGATGTTAGCCCATCTTGGGCATCAAGTTTTGGCAGCTAGTGCGCTTATCTCAGCAAGTCAGATGCCAGTCATTATGATTGGCACCTCACTTTTATTTGTGCTGAGCTTTTTGGTGGGTCACGCCTATGGCGGCAAAAATTATATATTGATTGGAAGTTATATCCAGCAGGCCTGGCTTTACGGGTTAATAGTAAGCATCCCTATGTTATTCATTTTTTGGAATATGGGCTCTATATTGACCTTTTTTCATCAGCCTGCGCCGCAAGTTCAGTTGGTGACCTGTTTTTATAAGGCCTTTGTGTGGGCCGTGTTGCCCCTGGTATTATTAATGAGCAATCAGCAATTATGCTATGGAACCCAGCATCAAAAAATAGCGATGCTTTCGAGTCTATTAAGCGTAGTGGTTTTGGTAGTTAGTGCCTATATCCTTATTTTTGGGAAGTTTGGAGCGCCAGCCTTAGGTGTAGAAGGATTAGGTTATGCCATAGCGGTGCAATGTTGGTTTGGATTTAGTTTTACCATGCTGTGTTTCTGTCGTATGGAAGGATTTAAAAAATTCGAACTATTTAACTATCGGATTCATAAAAATTGGCATTGCCTGCGCCAAATGCTGAAAGTAGGCTGGCCCGTAAGTGTGCAAATAGGTGGGGAGCTGTTATCTTTTTTTGCCACCGCCATTATGGTAGGTTGGCTAGGGGCTACAGAGTTAGGCGCATTCCAAGTAGTAAATCAATATATACTTTTAGTTATTATTCCTATCTTTGCCTTATCCCAATCGGTAGGGGTGTTAGTCGGCCAAGCTCGTGGGGCTAAGCAATTTCATGAAATTAAATTAATAGGCACGGCAGCCATTAAGGTTACATTGGCCGTTACCTTGGTGGTGGCGATAGTATTTTTAGTCTTCCCTCGGAATTTGGCAGCCTTATATTTGGATGCCAGTCATTCAGAGGGCGCCCAAATTATGCATCTAATCATCATACTATTTGCGATTATGGCTTTCGCGCGGATCTTTGATGCGATTAGAAACGTGATGACCGGTGCCTTGCGCGGCTTATTCGATACTAAATATCCTATGTATGTAGGGCTTATAGTCATTTGGCTTATCGGTATTCCGCTTGGTTATGTGTTGGCTTTTCCTTTGCATTTAGGTTTGGCTGGAATTGCGACAGGCTCATTGATTGGCATGGGAATAGGCGCGGTACTATTGTTGTTCCGTTGGCATAAGCTGAGCAATGCGGTATTGGATTAATTTTGATTGATAGGACTCTTATGCGAGCTGAAACGGAACGCCTGATATTACGAGAATGGCAAGAATCAGACATCGAGCCTTTTATAGCCCTTAACCAAGACTTAAGTGTAATGGAATTTTTCCCGGCTGTATTAAGCCCAGATGAAACCAGGGCTTTTATAGAGAGAATACGCATACATTTTCAAAAGCATGGTTTCGGGCTTTGGGCCCTTGAGTTAAAATCAACGAGTGAGTTTATTGGGTTTGTAGGCCTAAATATTCCCGGTTTTGAAGCGAAATTTACCCCTTGTGTGGAAATTGGCTGGCGCTTAAGTTCAGCGCATTGGGGCAAAGGCTATGCCCTTGAGGCCGCAAGAAAAGTGCTTGAACTTGGTTTTGCTACCTATAATCTTAAGGAAATCGTTTCATTTACCAGTATTCACAATAAGCGCTCGATTCGGGTAATGGAAAAGCTCGGCATGATGCATGATTCAAAAGATGATTTTGAACACCCTAAATTGCCTAAAGAGGATTATTTGGCAAAGCATGTTTTATATCGAATCCGCCATGTTGTGCCTGTAACGATATAGATGAGTGGCATTGCCACCGATGACAATTCCAGTAATACCCCCTGAAATAAACATGCAAATGGGATTAAACCAAGCAAAAGGGGGTGGCCCAATTCCTTCGATAGCCGCCATAAGAAACTCTACGCCAAATAGAATCATGACCATAGTGACTATGGAATTATCTTTAGGCAGGGAAATTAAGCCGTTTGCAGGATCAATTTTAATGGCTGCATTTTGTTTATTAAGATGCCCGATATACATGCCGATGCAGATTGCTACTATCCAGCTCATCACATTGGCTAGTTGGTCATTGGATAGTTCAATGAAATGATGGCCTGATATTAAAATAAAGACCAAGGGCAGGACATACAATCTATTCACTTTTACCGTGCAGGAAGAGCATAGCTTTATTCCCCATAAGACTAAGATGAAAAGAAAAGGATAAACCCATAATGGGATTAACGACATGGAATTATGCACGGGTTGTTCCTATCGACTCAGCTTTTTTATGAGTATAGCGATATAAATGAGTAGCGTTTCCGCCGATAACAATCCCCGCTATGCAGCCTGACACAATCATAATTAAAGGGTGATACCACCAGCAAATAGGAGCGAGACCATCGCCTTCTATAACGGCTATAAAAAATTCCATACCAAAATCTAAGAAAATAAGAAACAGCAACATGCTATCGCCAGGCAAATAGATTAAGTCCTGACCACGATCTATTTTAATGGGGAAATTATGCTTGTAGACATAGCCAATATAGCTCCCAAATCCGATCCCGATTAGCCAGGAAAGTACATTGAGTACATTGATATTGGATAGTTTTAAAAAATGATGAGCAGAAAGCAATATAAAAACCAGCGGTAAAACAGCTAGCCTGCTGATTTTAACCGTGCAGGGTGAGCATAGCCTAATCCCTACTATCAGCAAACAGAAAAACAAAGGATAAATCCATAAGGGCACTAATGATAGAGAGGTTTGCATAATTATTCCTAGCTAATGTTTTGCAATAATAGGTCAGATCTAGGATTTAGCAAGCTCCGAGAAGGTGGGTCTCATTTTTAACGCGAGTAGAAATATTTTGCCAAGGCATTGTGATCACATTTTAATCAGATTCTCTTTTGGTTATAATGTGATCAGTTTAACAAGTAGGAGGGTCTGATTATGATGAGTAAAATTGCTTCAAATTTTATGAGAGGCATAGATGATATCTTTGTAGCGAAAACAAAAGAGGAGGAAATAGCTACGCTAGCGAGTATTGACTGGGCTTCGATACGTAAAAATTGTCTTAGAATAGCGCATGAATATTTGCATGAACCGGATAGCTGGATAGGGCAGGGCCATGGATCAAAAAACTTGGCAAAAATGGTTTATAAACAGCTGGAAGGCTGGCAAAAAGACTATGGAAAAGAGCTGGTTCCTGATGCGGCAATTGCCGATATAATTCAAGCGCTTCAGAGTACAAGTTCAGAAGATGCCAGTACTCGATCTGCGCTTTCAAAAAAACGAGCCAGTAATTTTTATTTAGTTACATGGTGGCTAAGCCAAATTAACGGATTTAGCACAGCAGAAGATGCTTATAACAAAATCGATACATTGCTAGATTTACCAGCGTTTCAGGCTAAAAGAGCGGGTGGAAGCAATAGGCTGAGCGCTATTTACTTAGCAGAAATACAGGCTGTGCTTAAAAATAAACTACTAGAAGCCAAAGTATGTTGTGAGGATATAGGCCCTAAAGTGGCCCGGCAAAAATCTTTTATAGCCAAGCAATTTACGGCAGCGATGCAGGATGGTTTAGCTACTATTTTTTATGAAAAAATGCCTTATATATTGCCTGCAGTTGATAATTTGCATGCGGAATATACGAAGTTCGTGCAGCAGCGCAAAGCATTACAAAATAGCTTAGCAGACTCAAAAAATCAGCTGCATCGATTTCAGCAAGAACTAGAAAACCTAGTCCAAGAAAAAACGGCTCTTATTAATCCTATTCTCATTAGAGACCCCGTAAAAGCGCGTGCTTATGAAATAGCTCCTCAAAAAATCATATTAAAACGTATCCCAACTAAAATACTTCCAGAGACTCTCAATAGAATGGATTTAGATAGATATATGAAATTAGCGAGTTTGTATTATCAATGCTACCCCGCGCTTAAAAGGCACGATTATGAGGCTTTTTACCACTCTAAACAATTGCCCGTCGGACAGGAGCTTGAGCTAAGCCTTGTAAAAGTCTGGGTGGCAAGTTTACTCGCTGATAAAGAGCAGCTCATTCATCAGAAGAAAATGGAGTTAGCAAAAATTAAAGCGCAAATCGATCAACTGAATTCACAGCGTATTCAGACGGAGCGCGAAGAAAAAGCCTGTGTGGATAATATGCAGAAAGCGCTTGAAGGAGTGGACGATGATAAAAAGATATTCGCTTACGTCGGGCTTAAGCCATTGCAAGTAAAAGACCGTATATTTACTAGCCATGATTTAGCGAAAGTCATTGATGAAGTTGCGCCAGAAAGTGTGGCAAGCATCCTGCAAAAAGCCTGTAATTTTTGTTATTTTAAAGATCCAGATAAAACTTTCGCTGCCTTGCACAATCTATTTGCAGAAATAAAAGCTAGTCTGAATGGCATGCCGGATGGCGATGCATTTCCAAGTTCAAGCCTAGTCATGGCCCCATACTATGAAACTTCAGCCAAGAGTAGGCCAAATATGAGTACGGAAAATGTAGCGTAATGGAGTATGTAGAGTGGCGCATGTGAGAGGGGCAAGCCAAGCTATGCGCTACTCTAGATATGAATTGTTATCTTAAGGCCTATGCTTAGCTCATTCTCAAGTTGGCTCAACTAGGGCGACAGTATAACCGAAGCTTTCATTAGAGGCAGCCGATTTGCTCTCTATACGGGGTTGTGCAGAGTGATACATAAAAGGATTTTTGCCAGGACAGAAAGTTCGAGTAGGCATTTTATCTTCCAATAAAAAGTCACTTACTTGATCCTCGATGCAAGGATCTTTATAAGCCATCCTTAGATAAGTATCATGCCCAGTTACCTCTTTGACTATAAGGGCGGTCGCTACTTTTGGTTTAAGGGTTTTAAACAGCTGTAGCGCTAAATTCATAGGAGTATTGGGATCTATAGTATTGGTTAAAATCATTATCTTAACCGAAGCACTGGTTGGGAGCTCTCTATCCCATAATGGCTGTGTTGTGGTATTTTGGCCAGGAACAGCTTTCATAAGGGTTTGGATATAAGATTCACAGCCAAGTCTTGGAAAGTGTTCGCAAGCGCTTTGGGTCCAATTAAGCCATTGTTCTTTTGTGAGCACACTGTTTGTAAAGTCAGTTTGTGCGGTTTTTATTGAAACATCATTTGGACTTTTAGGGAAATCTGGGCTGAAGAATGTAAAAGCACAGATAAGAGTGCTGGGGTCTCGCTGATCGATGGCAGCTGTTAGGGCTATGGCATAAAACGTCCAGGTATTGGGACTATTTTTCACGCCGCAGAGTTCAGGGAAGGGCCTGTAATAAGCACCATTATTCACCCCAAACCATGTGGCTAATTTAATCATTGAAATATTAAGTCCGATTGGGGGGCTACTTAGCAATTCATCGTAAGCGCTATACATAGCGCTTACGGTATCGCGCTTATTCTTTAAATAGAGTGGGCAATGCTCTTTGGCTGCAATACAAGTTACAAAAAAACTTTTTAAAGCTTTCTCCATAGGGGCAGGCCTTATAATTCCCATAAGGTTATTATCGAGAACGACGGCCGTACCATCTAAAATCAATTTATCTACATGTTTAGTAAACAGCTGATAATATTTAGTCATTAAAATAGTACCGGCTGAAAAGCCTATGCCATTAATTTTATCGACCCCCAAGGCCTGCCTTAACCACTCTACGTCTTTGGTGGATTGAACCGTGCTCATATAGTCGGCAAGCTTGGGGTAATGACATAGGCTATTGCGATAAGCGGCTAGATCATAAAGCCTCGGCAAGCTATCAGACGTAATCGTATAGTTCCAGATTCGACGATCTAAATCGGCTACTGAAATATTCGAAGAGTGGCAGGATATAGGATTGTTATAAGTGCCTCGATTGTTTAGCACAACTATATCAAAGCTTGCTTGAAGCTTGGGAGACATTTGATCTAATAGATATCCCAATGTGGCGACATCATCTAGCCATGGTCCACCAAGTTTCATAATCCAACTGCCTTTTTTATCAACTGGGTTGCTTGCATTATGTTTGCCAATTAAAAGAGACAGCGTGCCCGTTTCATAGTGATCGTGATCTATAGGCACTTGTAGCCAGCCGCAATCAAACGTACTATTTTTAGGTTGATGAATGCCCTCAGGGCACTCTGGCAGCCAGTTGATATGAGGGCTTAGCACAAGATCATTTTGGCTGTAGTTAAATGGGCTTGCATACGTTTGTTGTATCATTGCATAGGCTGAGGCTAGAAGTTGGGTTAGTTTAAGTAACATAATGGCCTCCATTCTATTTAAAAGCGGATGACAACTAGCAATAAACTTAAAAAGACTGCAATACAGCGATCAAAATACTCTCGCGCTCTATGAGTAGTCAATATCAGTATTACCGAGATTTATTTTTTAATAGGATTTATTGAGGTTTTACAATTTTTGACTTCGCTGGTAAACACCAAGCCTAACCCTACGCCCTTAAATAGGCAGGCCAAGATTCCTGTCACGGCACTATAAATGACCGCGGTTTTATTCGGGTCATGCAGTATGTTGAATAGGCTCCATAGCAAGAAAATAGTGGATAAAAAATATAAAACTAATAAAACGATTCTCGCCCAATTCTTCCTGCGCGCCATCTGCCAGGTTAAAAAAATATAGAGCACTGGGTTTAGAATAAAAAAAAGCAGATAAAACGGGGAGATGAAGAATAAGGCGGCCCCAGGGAGCCTTGATAATATAACGATGGCTAGGCCAATAGAATAAAAAACAATGCCTGCTTTAAATCGATTCATAATGAGTTTCCCTTAAGCCTTCGCTTCATATAGTCTTTTATATCTGACTCAGTATAGGGGCTTTAATGGCTATTTTCATAGTCTCAGCATTGCAAGATCCTAAAGAGATGAATGGATTAAAAGAGGCAGTTGTTTGTGGTTTAGCAGAGTGTGATTATTCTACTCAATTATCTGATTTCCTTACCATGTTTGACACGGCTAGATCTGATAATAAGAGCTATATTATAAAAGTTGGCATGGCTGTTCTTCTAGCTGAACATTATAGCAAAGAAGCTTGTGGCATGATTGAAGCCAGGCTCAATGACATTATTCAGGTTTTAGCACTTGCTGTTCAGGAATTCGTATATTATGAGAACGAGTCTGTTATTGATTCGAGGGCAGCTCATGCGCTTCTTAATTTGGCTTATAAGGTCCCCGCAACGTTACCAATCATAATGAGAAATGTTGACGAGAGATGCGAAATAATGAGCGCTGAGAACTGTGTTGGAGAAGCTAGGCAATATATGCAGGTGTTCCCTTCAGGCCTTTACGAGAGTTTAAAGCAGCTTTACCAACTTTATCTGACAACGAGCTCGGCGCTAGCTTCTTCGGCAGCCACATGCGGTGCTGGCACGGTGTTAACATTCGCTGGTGGGTTAGCCGCCGGTGCAGCTGCTTCACGCGCATCTGCAATCGATGTAGGAAGAAGGACCTGATTAGGGTGGTGAGCCTCGCCGTTGGAGCTTAAAGAGTAGTTTATAAAACTTATGGAATGCTTGACTCAGATAATTTCCTCAAGCCGGATTCAGTTCCGGCGCCACTAAACGGCAGCGCAAATCTGGCTACGCATAGTTTTTCAATGCCGTCTAAATATTGATTAATCAGTTTTGCTAAACTGATAAGATGGTCATCAGGGCCACTCTCGCCCGGTTTAGGTCTCCAACCGCCTCGTGCTGATTCATATAGATGGCTGATCTGACGAAAACAAGGGTTGTCAAATTTTCTTAAATTCGCGTCTAAAAAGTCTTTTATTACCTTAAGAACATTTTCTTTGGATGGATCTTCTTTTGTGTCTGCTGTTATTTTCACTTTTATAAGATCTATGATTGTTATAGCTTGTGGATTCAATACGGCTATTTTTTCATGATCACCATCAAACTCTATCGAAGGTTTCCCAATATTGAAATAAACATTAATATCGTTAACAGCTTTATTAATGCTTTCATAGGCAGCAAAGGCTTCTATTGAATAAGAACAAGTGGCAAGAGTGCCAAAGTTTTCTCTAGCTATAGCGCAGATTTTAGAACCTAGGGCGCGATATTTTTCAATTGCACCAGCAGGTAAATCAGGTAATAGTGTTCTGGCTGCTATTATTTTTTTAAGTATTTCTGTGCGTCTTTCAAGTTCCGTTCTTCCAGGCACATCTTTATCATTGGCATAAATAACCAAGCTGATAGAGCCTTTAGCTCTGCTACTTAACCACTCGAATTCCTCGATTAAACAGTCAGGGCTTGTATCCATCATAAGATGCGACATGGAAATGTTGCCTTTACTGTCAGAAAGAATAAAGATCATGCAGTTTTCTATGCCATCGGTATAAATACCGTTAATAGAGGGATCGGTTCCAGTATGGATTCTAGCTATAGCATTCTGATTGAGCTTAAAAAATTTACGTGGAGCGGCAAAAGCCATGATCATTCCTTATTAAAGTAGGTGCACTCTGCAGAACTGCCAAATTATGTACTATTTAGTAACTAAAATAAACCGTCGTTAACCTTGCTGAGCAAAGGAGCATCCTATCCCGCATTAAAAATAACCTTCGCGAATCATAAAGGGATCAGAGGCAGAAGCGTTCCGATATTTGAGTGCTTTTGAAGAATTATAGAGAAAAGGGTTCTGGCCTGGGCAGAAAGTTTGCACAGGCATCATGCCGTCTAATAAAAAGTCGCTTACTTGATCATCGATGCAAGGATCTCCATAAGCCATACTTAGATAAGTATCGTGACCGGTTACTTCTTTGGTTATAAGGGCAGTCGCTACTTTTGGTTTAAGGGCTTCCAACAGCTTTAGCGCTAAATCCATAGGAGTATTGGGGTCGATAGTATTGCTTAGAATCAAGATCTTAACCGAATCACTAGTTGGGAACTCTCCATCCCATAATGGCTGTGTTGTGGTATTTTGACCAGGAATAGCTTTCATAAAGGTTTGAATATACGATTCACAGCCTAGTCTCGGAAAATGCTCGCAAGCACTTTGGGTCCAATTAAGCCATTGTCCTTTTGTGAGCACACTGTCTTTAAAGTCAGTTTGCACTGTTTTTATTGAAACATCATTTGGAATTTCAGAAAAATCTGGACTGAAGAATGGAAAAACACAGATGAGAATGCTGGGGTCTCGCTGATCCATGGCGGCTTTTAGGGCTGTGGCATAAAATGTCCAAGTATTGGGGCTGTCTTTCACGCCGCAAAGTTCTGGTAAGGGCCTGTAATAAGCACCATTATTTACCCCCCACCATGTGGCTAATTTAATCATCGAATCATTAAGTCCCGTTGGAGGGCTGCTTAGCAATTCATCATAAGCGCTATACATAGTCCTTAAGCTATCGCGCTTATTCGGTAAATAGAGTGGGCAATGCTCTTTGGCGGTTATACAATTTACAAAAAAACTTTCTAAAGCCTTCTCCATAGTGGCAGGGCTTATAATTCCCATAAGGCTATTATCAAGAACGACAGCCGTACCATCTAAAATTAATTTATCTACGTGTTCTGTAAACAGCTGATAATATTTAGCCATTAAGGTAGAGCCGGCCGAAAAGCCTATGCCATTAATTTTTTCGACTCCTAAGGCCTGCCTTAGCCACTCTACATCTTTGGTGGATTGCACAGTACTCATATAATCGGCAAGTTTGGGGTAATGACATAAGCTGTTGCGATAGGCGGCTAAATCATAAAGCCCCGGCAAGCTATCAGGCGTATTCGTATAGTTATAAATTCTACGGTCTAAATCGGATACTGAAACATTCGAAGAGAGGCAGGATATAGGATTGTTATAAGTGCCCCGATTGTTAAGTACTACTATATCAAAACTTGCTTGAAGCTTAGGAGAGATTTCATCTAATAGGCCTGCAAAATCTGAAACGTCTTCTATCCATGGCCCACCAAGTTTCATTATCCAGCTGCCTTTTTTAGCGAGTGGATTACTGGCGTTCTGTTTGGCGATTAAAAGAGGCAAGGTGCCTTTTTCATAGTGATCGTGATCCATAGGCACTTTTAGCCAGCCGCAAACGAACGTACTATTTTTAGGTTGTCGAATGCCCTCAGGGCACTCTGGCAGCCAATCGATATGAGGGCTTAGCACAAGATCTTTTTGGCTGTAGTTAAAAGGGCTTGCATAGGTTTGTTGCATCATGGCATAGGCTGAAATTAGAAGTTGGGTCAGCTTCATTAACATATGGCCTCCATTTATTTAACAGCAGATGAGTCCTAGCAATTAACGTAAAACTGTTGTGATATGATGATCAAAATACTCTCTCTAATTAAGCTGTCAATGCAGTCATTATTAAAGTGTGTTTAGAGAGCAATAGTTATTTTGCTAGCCATATTTTTGCTTCCAGTCTTGCTTAGACTTTTGATACTCTATGTGACTTTCCGCTTGCTGCCAGTAGTTATAAAAGATACTGGCGCTAAGCGCTTTTTGAGGGTCTCCGGTACCTTTAGGCAGTTGCGCATCAGATTGCTGTTCATATTTACGCCCACCTTTATAATTCGTATAACGCCTGGCGCGGGTAAAGCCCATCTGCAAAAATTTTCTGGACATATCCGCGCCCACAAAATCACCGGCGGCCATATAGCCTAAAAATTGTTGGTAAATCGTTTCGGCGCTATGCTTGGCAATCTCGGGTGTTTTAAAGCGCCAGGCCGGCAATATTTCACTTTTATAAGGCTCGCAAATCAACACCCCTTGCTCACCTTTGCCTACTTTGTATGCCTCTGGATGTAAACGATAATCGATATCATTGCGCCAGTGATAACGCTTATGGTCAAAGTTTTCATAAGGCTTGGGCATAAATAAACTTAGCCCTCTAATGAAGCACTAAGTTGCCATGAGATATCGCTTTTAACGGCTAAAAAGGCGACTTCGGCGGTGCCGTTAGTTTCTTTCATGTTATCGGTATCGATAGTGAAATTTACAGGAAAAAAGGTATAGCAATCGCGTTGATTACAGTCAAATGTAGCGCCTTCAGGAAGTTGAATGCCCATAAACTTACCATCGAGGCCATTTAGGGTGCCGGTATAATTTCTACCTTTCTCAATACCGTTAAAATCAACGTAAAAGGTGCGTGGATTGTAATTATCGGCTGGTATGGTGCAGGCGCAGCTTTGATTTACTTCGCAAGGTTCATGGGTTCGACAAACTTCAGCTACAGCCGCAATGAGGGAGTAACTAGCCGCTAATAGTAAAGAGGGCAGTCTCATAATGCATCCTTATGGGTGGTGGGTTGGAGGATTTAGTGTATATAAGGTGGCAAAAAAAGAGAACACTGTAACAGGTACAAATACGCTAAATAGAATAGTATGCTTGTTTTTTAACACATCCGTTTGTACTGTTTAGTTTTTCAAACCCACAGGAGTGAAGTATGAAAAAATTATACCCGAGCGCTGCTTTTATTTTAACCCTATTGGCCTCAAGCGCTTATGCCAGCGGCTTTTATACTGGAGTGACCGGGGGGTATGATTCAACAGATTTTTATAAGACTTTAACTATAGATGAAAATAATGCCCAAATTTATGATAAGCAGGATAACTTAGCCGGTAAAGGCTTTTTCGGCGGCGCGCTGTTAGGCTATCGCTTTGATATTGGTCGTGGTTTTATCGCCACCGAGCTCGACGGCAATCTAAGCTCTATGAAATATAACGGCTGGTTTGTCGATAATACCGTTAGTCCAGGGCAAACTAGCACGGCAACGTTGAGTATTAATAAGAGTTATGGGATAAGTCTATCACCTGGATATTATATCAACTCAAACGTGGCATTATATGGCCGCATCGGTTTTGAAAGAGGCGATTTCCAGTATTCAGAGTCAAAGGCCACATTAGGCAATGCTTCTTATGGAATTACGGAGAATCAATGGCTAAATGGCTGGAAAGTAGGGGCGGGATTGCTGACCGCTTTAACTCCCCGCCTTGATCTGCGTTTGGAATATGATCATATTCGTTATGATACCTATACCAATACTACTTTCCCGCTTGAGCCAGGCCAATACCGCACCATGAAGCTAAGTCCGGAATCGAATCAGTTCCAACTAGGGCTAATTTATAAATTTTCGTAGAGAGTAAACATTAAGGAGAATGTTATGAAACTAAAGAAAGTACTTGTGGCCTGGTTAGCCTTGCTGCCCTTCTCAATTTCCTATGCCGATAATCAAGCTACCAACGTGGAGCCAATTCTTCCTACAGCGGGCTGGCAACAGCTTTTTAATGGACATGATTTAGATAAATGGGGCTTTGTCGGTTTGGGTGACTTTGCCATAAAAGACAACGCGCTTATGTCGCGTGGTAAAATGGGCGTAATGTGGTATAAACCTGAAAAATTCGGGAACTGTGTCGTTCGAGTAGTGTTTAAAGTAAGCCATCCTGAAACAAGCGCGGCCGTATTTGTATTAATGCCCAATGCGCCGACCGATGTATGGGATGCGGTAAATCACGGCTATCAAATTAAGATTGCCGATCATACCGATGGCTATCATCGAACAGGCTCAGTGTATTCATTAAGCAGCGCACGCGATGGCCTTACTAAACCTGCGGGCGAATGGAATACCATGGATATTTTTTTAGAGGACCAAGCCATTACCGTTTATATTAACGGCCAATTCGCCACTCATTATACGCCAACTCAATCGGTACCACCCAAACAAGCCTCATCC
Organism: Gammaproteobacteria bacterium; assembly: GCA_030652335.1. Lineage (GTDB taxonomy): Bacteria > Pseudomonadota > Gammaproteobacteria > Francisellales > CACEW01 > JAQSYQ01. The sequence goes on along the minus strand of JAUSAW010000018.1, from coordinate 24,489 downwards.
GAACCGGACCGAGGTAACCCTATGGCAGCCACCGGCTATATCGGAGTACAAAACCATAATGATTTAATTAACGAAATGGTGGGGCAAGTCTGGTTTAAAGAGATAAGCGTCTTGCCGTTACAGTCCGATACTCAATCGACTAGTTAAAGGAGTTAGAGCGATGAAATTAAGGCGCGTTTTTAATGTCATTTCCTTGTGCTTGATTTCGGTTAATCTAGCCTATGCTACAACGCCATCTTTAGTAAATAGCGATTCCTGCACGCAGTTACGTGGTTCTAGCGCGCCTTTTATTCTAGCGTTAAAAAAAGGTGAGAACCTAAATCAATCTATACTACAATGCGCTAATGATGCTGATTTAGCTGGTGCTTCAGTGTCAGGGCTTGGGGCTATTGAAAATCCAACCTTGCATTATTACGACGATAAAACCGAGCAAAATGTCACACGCTATTTCCCAGGGCTGTTTGAACTTGTCTCCCTAAACGGCAATGTATTTTTTGCAAAAGGTAAGCGCGAGGTCCATCTCCATGCCGGTTTAAGCGGCCACGATTATCATATGTTTGGCGGTAATGTAGATAATGCTACCGTGGGGGTATTAGCCGAAGTTACCATAGTTCCATTACAAGGGCCGCTAATTAGAAAGCAGGATAAACAGAGTGGCTTTGATGTATTATCAGCGAGTTAAAATGTGTAGTCAGGAGCTGGCGTAAGCTCCTTCGTCATTTGGCAGTCAATAAAACGTCGACCTGCAAAATCTAATGCTGCTGTGTTGCCAGTAAAGCAAAACCCGTGCTTTTCATAAAATTTAATAGCAGTAGGGTTATCTTTCCAAACATTTAGTGTCAGACTAGCGTTGCCTCTATCTATAATACGTTTAAAACAATGCTGTAATAGCTCTTTGTCGAGGCCTTTTCCTTGAAAGGCTTTTAGCACGTATAGTTTATCAAGCATAGGGGTAACTTTATCAGTTGAGGGGTCTTTTTGATTAAAACTAACCTTTGAGTAACCTGCTGGTTTTTCATCTACATAAATAAGAGCATATTCATACTCTGTTGATTCAAGTTCTTTTGTTATGTGTTCTTTATTAAAAAGCTCATGTAAGTTTTCTGATGTAAACAAGTATGGATAAGTTTCAGAATAAGTATTTCGGGCTAATATAATTAAAGCATCACACTCTTTTTCGGTAGGTTTTTGTATTACCAAAGAACGTGATGCTAAGGTAAAAGTATGAGTGCTAAAAGGTCCAATCATGAGGTCTTTTTCAATTCAGATTAGTAGAGGGTGAAAGCTTATTATATAGAATTTTTGCTATTTTGAATGCTGATTTAGAGCTTCTAGCAAATCAAAAGTTTTAAAATGGGTGCCCACTTGGACTTGAATCAAGGGCCAAAGGATGATGAGAAGAGCCTGCCAATAGATAAGATTTTGATATATTTAAAGTTAAATTAAACTGACGCTCACCACAAATGTACATAAATGCTTAATTATTATTTGCCTTAGTGTTACCGTTGATTTCAGCATTAGTTGGGCGCATATTTGCATTATCAAATTTTTTAAAAGGGGACAACTGTGAATGGTAACCAGGGGGCGGGTGCGGATGCTTTTTTTAATAATGTTGATGATGTTCGTCATTTCGTTGCAGAAGCTATCGAGCGATCAGGGCGTGTGAGCGCTGCGAACACTAGGAGAGTAAATGATGCGCTAGAACTTTTAAATGGTGTTATCACTGGCAGTGGTTTTAATGAAATTGCTATTATTGAAGCCAGGCTTGACCGCATTAGCTTATTTAATGTTCTCCGTAGTGATCTGACTCATCTTATTCCACTTGCAAGGGATGATATAGCCGCTGTAGACCAGGCATATAATACATTGCCAGAAGATGCTTTAAGGTATGGTCATGATCATTGGTTGACGACCAAAATAATATTTTATAGCCGAGTTAATTTAGAAGATGAATTATTATCCCAATTAGATTTGAAAATTAGTCAAACTCACGATAGAGATGTGGTGTCAATTTATCGGGATAAACTTGAGGCTTGTTCAAATTATGCGCGCTACTTACCTAGCGCACTGTCTGCTACTTTTATTTATGTATTTGAAGAGGAAGGTGAATTTCAACCCAATTGGATTATTTGCAAATTAAAACGTGTTAGAGGTGAGACTATTGCGGATGATGATAACCTTTTGTTTGAGCCTGTTAATATAGAGGATGTTCTTAATGAGTGTGATGCTACTTTAGTTGCCATGCCAGAAAATTCAGATGAAATTAAAGCAATTAGAATGGCTATTTTGTATAAGATGAGGCGATTTGCAGAAGCTATGACTGATTTCCACGCTTTACAAGACACACCTATCGCTACTAATAACCCATTCGTTTTCGATACATTGGGCGCAAGACTGCGTGAGGCACTTTACTATAATGGTGTGCTGGGTTTTTTTAGAAGCTGTTGCTCGCGCTTATTTGCTGTGCCTGGTGTAAACCTTCATCATGAATAATATTCGCTGGTTAAAAGAGTTTAGCAATTGAATGGAACAGTTCTATGAGGCTTCTTAAGATAACAAAAAACTCTCGGCAGCGCTGAGAGAATTGTCATGAGCACAAAACACGATTGCATTGCCAATTTGATCTTTGAGTCATTAGGCTGGAGGTTATGAAAATATTGGTGGGCCCACTTGGACTTGAACCAAGGACCAAAGGATTATGAGTCGAGGCTGACATGGTGTAATATATTGATTTTATTGAAAATAAATTAAACGGGCGCTCACCACAAATGTAGCGTAATGCTTAACAATGTATAGCTAATTCCCGCAAAATCCCCACATGCTTTTTTAGCAGGTGATAATTATGATCTGTGGCAGACTTTTGCCATAATTTGGGGCAAGTATGCCATGAGTGTGCCAAAAATTTATAATTCAAGTTCCATTACGGAGGCTTGTTTATCAAACAAAGTATCGATGTCTAATTATGCCAGCTAAGGCTTTTATAGTAATTTCTTAAAAATTTGAATGATTAAAAGCTTGGGAAGAATCTAAGGCTATGGCATCATAATAACTTTTTTAGGGGTTTTATTATGAAACTATTGCCCAGAGTGGTTGTAATTAGCATCGTTTCTTTATATTTTTTTCTTAGAGTTTATAGTGGGCATAATGCTTTTTTAATGAGCCTTAATACTTTCCTTAAAAATTTCGACCTTTTTGTAGGCCCATTTCTTGTTACATTATTAGGATTTATGTACTCATTACGTTTAAAGCAGCTTGAATTAATTCCCCAATCAAAAAATTCTGTTTTATATTGTTATCTAGTGCTGTATCGGCAGCATTCAACTCTGAAGAATGTATACGATATGGCAAATGAAGCAGTAGTGGATGGCTATTTTGAATGTAAAAAAATGCTTGTATCAAAGCTATCGATTCATATTGACCAAGGTAATTTGACTAAAATTATATTAAATCCTAAGATTGCTCATAACTTCAAGGTCTTAGAAAACTTGCAGTGTTTATTAGCAGCAGAAGATACGTTCAATCAATGTTTAAACATAGTTGATTCACATAATCTTCTCGTAAATGAGCTGCTGTTGAAAGACGGTATGCAAAATAAAAATATGGTTAACGAGGCCATGGAGACTTTAAAAAATCTAAAAAGCTATAGCGACTATTGTCTTCAATTGAATGAGGGGGCCATGAATAATTTAACTAGTTTGTCTAAAGAGTGCTTCAAGAAATTTGTTGTGCCAAAATCTTTTGATATTGTTCCAATGGGTGAAATAAAGGTGTAAGTTAGAGATCAAGTTCAAGTGAAGAGAAATTGCTATAATTCTAAATTCAATAGAAATTTTAATTGCCAAACTTTGAATTAATTGTTGGGTTATTTGGCCTTGAGTCAATACTCACTACCATCCATCACAAGCGGTAATGGCAGAACCTACGGGGCTTTGGAAGGGGTTCGGTCATTGTGAGTTGTGGCACACTTTGCCAGAATTTGGGGGCGAGTGTGCCAAGGAAAATAAAGCTACTTATTGCTACGATTAAGCGCAAATATGGCAAAACCGATTAAAATCATTAATGGGAAAACTATTTTAATAAAAAATATAAGCAAACCAATTGTACAAATTATTGTTAGGATTGTTATAAAGAGGTTTGAGCTATTCTTAGTAGAATTTTGAGTGACAGTATCATGCTTATTCTCCTTCGCATAGGAATGGGTGCTGGAATAACTAATTCCTGTGTCAGATATGCCCAACGTAGAACGAATTTTTTTGGTCCTACGTTAAGTGTGCAGCCTTTGCGTCCAATTGAAAAACTGCCTCCACTTTTGCTGAGATTCAATTTAATTCCTGGGGCAATTTTTAAACTTTTTCTGAAGCGTAAACTCATATTAGTTTCATCCCTTGTAATTCTACATTTATTGCAATTTTTCGGCAGCTAATTCTTCTATTGCAAGCTCACTTGATACATCTTCTTTATTTGAAAATGCTGTATATCGCCTAAGCTCAGTAAGAGGGCTTCGATATCCTTCTGCCCCGATCGGCTGGATACCATATTCACTCAAAGTTGACAATAAATCTTCAATTACTTCTTTTCGATACATAACAAATGTTGAGGCAAAGCATCGCCAGAATTTCCAGCCAGCTCTTTCTAAAATTCTTTGTCGTTGAATGTCGTGCTCCCATCTATCTGGCCCATGATAACGATCACCATCGCACTCAATAGCAAGTCGAGAATCATTGCAGCCTTCGACTACCATATCTATTCGAAATTCGCTTACCTTCACTTGAGTGGTTACGCAATACCCGAGCTCAGTAAGAATGTCGTATATTTCTAGTTCAAAACCTGATTCACATAGATCACGAAGTTCTTTAACTCTTATTTCATCTTGGTTAAATGGAGCAGAGAAGTGAGAAATTAGATTTCGCCTTAAATGATCTTTCAAGCTAAGGTCATCTAGAGTAACGCTGCGAACTAAATACATGCGATCACGAGCGCGCGAAGCAGCCACATTAAAACGTTGTGCAAATGTATTGCGAGTCATGGCTGCGGCGTTGCCAGGGGTGGCTATCAGTGATAAAAACATTATATCGCGCTCTTTTCCTTGAAATGTTCTCGCATCGCCACATGCAATTTTATGTCGATGTATAATCTCAACAGCTAATTCTTGTTGCAGTGTTTCAAAAATCTTTTGAGCTTGGCTATTTCCTATTAAAGAAACTATCCCAATTGTTTTGCTTATCATATTGGGGTTTTGAGTGATAGCTTTGATCTCATCTATTATAAATTTCACTTCTGCGAGGTTAATATTAGGATCGCTCTCGCTACGAAAGCCATCTTCTACTAATACATCAATTAAAGGAGGGTCAAGTCTTTCTGATGATAGAGGTAATCTAAGGGGCTTCAGCTCATTGTTATAAAACTCACGTTTAGAATATTCAATAATGGCTGGAACACAGCGAAAATGTTCTTTAAGCATCACGGCAGAGCTCGCAAAAACCACTTTGAATAAGTCATAAATTGAGCTTTCAGGCGTCATTTGTGCGCGGTACATTTCAACTTGGCTAGAAAGATATCTTGTAATCAAATTCCTAATTTTTGTTTCATCCATTCCTACGCCTTCAGGCGAAACTTGCTTATCATCCCCTACAATAAGTATTTTCTTCGCTCTAAACAATGCAGGGAGCGCAGTTAAATCAGATTGAGATGCTTCATCAATGATTATTAAATCAAAGTATCCAAGTTCATCCGGTAATGATTCAGAAATGCGATAATGTGGCATGATCCAACAGGGGATAGCGCTACTAGCGCGTTTTGCCTCAGCCCTAGCATTAAGTCGGTATCTAAATGCTCGTTTTCCCGTTCCTTTGCCCATTTTTGTGATTGCAGCTACATAGCCCATTAGCGCGCCTCTAACAGAAGGTGTCGCATTAATCACTAACTGAAGCCAAGTCCTTTGTGCTACGATTGCTTGATATGTTTTAGAAAGTTTAATTTCTATTTCATTTCTAAGTTTAGATAATCGCTTTAATTCTAATCTTGCATCAATTGATTTGATGGCATTATATAGTCGTTTTAATCGCCATAATTCATTCCAATTATTCGGTATTAAGGCATCTTCATTTATTTCTACATAATTGCCTCTTAACCGTTCAGCCCACTTAATAGCGCCTGATTCTTCAATTTGATTCGTTACCATTTTGATGGTGCAAAAAGCCAGCTCAAGATGATGAATATGATTTAATTGAGCCATTAATTGAGACCAGCTTGTACGCAAATCTTCTTCTGTAACGGATATATTGCCAAGCATATTTAAGAAAAAATCTTTGATTTTCAGGGTAATATCATCATTGTATTCTAGAAGGGCATGGTATGATGATTCTTTGATATTTAAAGATTTATCGAGATCAAATTTTCTTATATGCAAAGATAGGATTTTTTCAAGCTTAGTTATTTCGCTATCTTCTATCTGTTTAGTACATTCAGTTTGTGAAGGGAAAAGTACTTGGATTTGATCGTAAATTTCTTTCTCAAGATTTGCTTGTTCTTTAAGTTTATTGTAAATGCTAAATATTTTTACAATCGTTGCCGTGGATTGTAATGGTGTATTTGCTTCAAAGACTGGGAAGCATAATTCAGTTGCTAACGCGTTCCAGCGACTTATCAGGTTGCGAGCTTCTTTTATCTTTGTAATGTATTCAAGAACATGTTGCCAATCATCTTTGGATGTAGGGCGATCAGTAATTATGCGAATACAATCAATTATTTGCTTTTCATCTTTTTTGCTAAAGATACTCGTTAAACCAAACGACTTTTTATCAACGCTCAAATTTTTAATGGCTTCAATAACTTCACTATTCAAATCAGCATTTTCTGATATAACAACTGGCTTGGTAATAAACTTTATTCTAGCTGATACAGTTTCAACTACTTCATTGCTAAGTACTTCAATTAGTTGAAATAGGTCTTGCTCGGAATTGACTCTAATTTTTTTAATTATTACTATCGGCCAATCTACTTTTTCATCTTGAAGACTTAAGCGTAATAGTTTTAGCTGGCTAAGATTAGAGTATAGATTTTTAGCTAATTCTATAGTCTCTTGTGAATAGTCAGGTAGAGAAGGTATCTCACCAGTTTCGATCTGATATTTTATTTTTTCAGAAGCTGTAAGATTTTTATGAGCTTCAATAATTTCACTTATTGAATAAAAGGAATTGCCTTTAGGTAAGCTGCAATCTAAGTATTTTAAACAATTACCAGCTTTGCGACGGGCCTCTTTTAATTCTATTATATCTGTATGTATAAATTTCGGTGAAAACTTGGGGTCGTTAGTAATTTCATCATCTAGCCAGGCTATTTCATTTATAGTATTAATTACCTCTTGAGCGGCTTCCATTGGATCAAGTTTTTCTTCATCAAGATGAATTTTGTTGAGATTTTTAAATGCCCAGCTTGAAATATCCCTATCAATTTTGGAAAGTTGTCCATGATAAGTATTAAGATCAGCTTCTAAGTGTTTTATATCATTTTCTAAGACTGTTCGATTGATCGTTTGAACTTCAGACGCTATTTTTGATATAGCATATTCAAATTGCTTTGTTCCTTCAGCTTCATTAGTTAGTAATGCTATAGCCAAAGGCTTTATTGCTTCAGGAAGCTTTTCTTGTAGCACACTTAAAGCTGGTTCCTTCATAGATGTAACTAAAACTTTTTTTCCCATCGCAAGGTAATGACAAATTATATTTGCAATAGTATGTGTTTTCCCTGTGCCTGGAGGCCCTTGAACAACAACACCGTTATGCTGTTCTATAAGTTGAGCAATACGAACTTGCTCATCATTGAAGGGAAGGGGGAAAAATAAGTCTTTTGATTTGCCTGGAGCATTATTATCATCATAATCCCTGGCATCAGTCATTGACCTACCTCGGTATGAAGTAAGTGTCACTTCCTGACACTCTTGCGCTGGCTCGGAAACTAAGGAGAGAAGTGGTTCAGGAAGGTTTATCTCTGTATTATTTTCAAGTTTATTTTTGAAACGATCTAAATCTTGAATAAATAAACTTGCTCCTCGTGGACGTGCGAAGATAGCCCAGCTGTCAGTAATTTTAAGGCGTTCATCAACTGTTGGTAGTGAATTGTTTTTATAATCTGGGTGAGACGGCCAATAGACGCCATCTCCATCTAAGTGTGTAGCAGCTGATTTTAAAAGAGCAGCATAGCTTTCAGAATCGAACGGCGAGATTAATGATCCAGTTTTAGTAAAAAACTCATTAGCTATTTTTTCTAGAGTTAAAACAGCTGGGTTGTCAGCATTTGCATAAATTTCTAACTCCATTCGCGGCTCAATATTGCGTGGTCTAACTTTAATAGCCATTGACGATTCATCTAAACATAATTCAACTAACTGAGTAATTAATGGATATTTAACCTTATCACCGTTTGTCTCCCATAAGGCTAATCCAATACCCCAAACAAGCTCTAGTTGGTTGTCAGCTACCTCGCCTTCTAGTTGTTGCTTTAAGATAAAAAGGTCATTGTATAAAGCGATTGTTTCACGTCTAATTTTTTCTGCTTTAGACCAAGACTGCCATTCATTTTCGATGTATTTGGCAAATTGTTTTTCAATCTCTTCCTTTTGCGGGAATGACTCAAGATTAATTTGATCTTCTTTTTCATTATTGGAACATGCTATATCTGCATCTGTTAAAGTCTTTACAAATATTTGGAGATGAAGTTTTGGTTCGGAATTAGGATTGTTTGCCAGATTGATCCATATTTGTAGCAACTTATTTTTTGGTTGAGGGGGTGATAACTTCTGAAGTCTGTCTACAACAAGCCAAGCGTCTTCATCTTCATTGGCAATATTGAAATGTATGCCGGGTAGTTTTGCAAGCTTGTGTTCATATGCTAGGAAAATTCTATGGTTTTCTAAAATTTTTACTGGGTTTGAACGCAACAATGCTGATTGCTTAGCAAATTCAATAAGAGAGATTAGCCGTTCTTTACTGTTGCTCATAAATTTTCCCCTCAATTAGGCTGGAAAATCTTAGCATAATCACCTGCTCATAGTCTAATCAAAATGAAATAACCCCCTGAAATATAATAATTAAGCAGCTAAAATTAGTGCAGGTATAGATTGAGGTTCATAAAGATAAACTTCTTGTTAAAAAAGTCATTTAAAATCTGGAAGTAAGACCAAAGGATCCGTAGTCCCCTAGTCCTACATCATAATGAGTCTGTAATCCGCATTATTGTGTGATATTGAACTAAAAAATTAGCAAAAACTGCTTGAAAATATGGTCCAATCCCCGCAAAACCCCTGCGGGATGAAAATTTGATCTTTGGATAATTTGGCTGCAAGCCTTGATAATATTGGTGGGCCCACTTGGACTTGAACCAAGGACCAAAGGATTATGAGTCCTCTGCTCTAACCAACTGAGCTATGGGCCCTGAAAGAGTGCAAAACGCGCTCATTTCAGAGTCAGCATTCTAGCCGAATCTATTTGGGCTGTAAAGTGTATGCTCGATAGCAATAGCTTTTACTCATGATTGATTATTGCTATAGTGGCGCTTTTTCGAAAGGGGCTATTATGTTTTATCCTATAAAAGACTATCCACATGCATTTAAACTAACAGATACCCCTTTAAAGGTATCTAAAAAGTTTATAGAGCATTTAAAGCCAGAGCAGTATTCAGAAATCAGCGAAGATCAAGTTGTTCGCGATGGTTTAATGCTAAGAGATATGGGTGAATGTGGCGCAGGGCTGGTGGCGGTCCGAAATTTTAAAAAAGGCGAAACCCTGCTTTATACGGGGGAAACCATGCGAGACCTTAAGCCAACCGATCAATTATATTATGGCCTGGCTGAAAAATTTGGCAAAGAAACAATCGCGGTGGATGCTGAGAAATCAGGTTCTATGGCGCGCTATATGCAGCATTTGCCGACCGAGGAAGATTTGCGGCAGTATTATCTCTTTGCCAATCTAGTAATTGAAAAGGCAGTAGCTAAGGCTAATTGTGTTAAACAAGTCGTTAAGCTCGACGGCAAGTTATTTTTTGCCCTTACTATCGATCAAGACATTGAAGCATCCATGGATCACCCAGTCATATTGGGATTTAGCTATGGGATGGAATGCTATTGGGGTGGATTAGTAGTTATGCCTAGACTGTTTGATCAGAGTGCTAATGAAATAGATTCCAGGGCTTATACTTATCATCCAGAGACAAGAATTATCCTTGATAGTAAAGATGGCAAAGCGCTGACCGCAAATTATAGCCATATCAGGGGTGGGCATTATGAATTACTGCTTTGCTTTAACCAAATTGCTTGGGATTCTAAACCTCATGAATTTATGGATTATAGGGCCGATAGTGAAGCGATAGTCAATATAAAAGCGTCTCCATTGCTTATGATGTTTTGTTCTAAGGACTTAATATGCCTAATTATTGGTAAAAAAAGCGTAGTTAAATTCCCTAGCTCCCTAGTGGCAAGTTGGTATATCCCTTTGCATGAAAAAGAAATTAATTGGGGTACATATGCTGATCTGGTTGCCCCTGCGATAAAGAATTTGAAGGGATACATCTCAGATAGAATTCATCAACTCAAGGATACTACCGACTTTTTTAATGATGTGAGTGAAGTGATGCCCCTGGCTGAGATTATCCGCTCAGCAACCGAGCTTGCTTACAAAAACCTAGCGACTAGCTTGCGGGCTGTTTCTTTAGAACTGGGAACAAGCGCGCCTATATTAGCGAGGCGCTTAATGGTTTTAGCTAAATTAACCCTTGGGGCTTATTATAGTCAGGTCTCTGCTGTTGAAGGTAAGCTTGCGTTAACTGAAGAGAGTGGCGCTTATAATTCTACTTCAGTTATGGCTGGGGCAGGGCACGCTAAAGAAGTTGATAAGAAAGTAGAGCCAGCATATTAAACTTTAGCTTTCTGCCCAATCTTAGTTTCGGTGCCAGCCAATAGACGTTTGATATTGGTTTGGTGGCGGATAATCACTATCACAGCCATGACGGTCAGCGGTATGATGCTATCTCGACCCAAAATAAAATAGCCAAATAGCGGGCTTAGTAAAGTGGCGATCAGCGAAGATAGGGATGAGATTCGAAATAATATAGCCATAAACAGCCAGGTTAAAATAAAGGCCAGCCCAAGCAAAAGGTTTAAAGCAAATAATACGCCGACTAATGTCGCGACACCTTTACCGCCTTTAAATTTAAAAAATAATGGGAAGATATGGCCTAACACGGCTGCCAAACCGATTAAGCACAGCACCATAGGCGAGAAATGCATAAGGTGGCCTACTGCAACGGGCAAAACACCTTTAATGAAATCCCCTGCCAGGGTCAGGCCAGCGGCTTTTTTATTGCCTAGGCGCAGCACATTGGTGGCGCCTGGATTGCCAGAGCCTACTGAGCGGGGCGAAGGTAGACCCATTAGATGGCAAATAATAATGGCGCAGTTAACTGAGCCAATAAGATAGGCAATGATAATGGCGGCGATAATAATGAGCATGATTTCAATCCTTTTGGTAAGCAGCTGGTTGGGCTGGATTCCCGCCTGCGCGGGAATGACAAAGGGGCGCAAGCTGGAATGACTTCGATGTACAAAGTTAGTTCATGGCAATTGTAGCTGATTTTATAATTGCAGGCGAGCGCCTATGTGAGTAAACTCTGCGTACTAAATTAAGGGCTATTATATGATATTTAATACCATCCCAGAACTTATTGCCGACATTAAGGCGGGTAAAATCGTTATCTTAGTGGACGATGAGAGCCGTGAAAATGAAGGCGATTTTGTCATGGCGGCTGAATGTGTGACCCCAGAACAGATCAATTTTATGATTACCCATGGCCGTGGTTTGGTTTGTATGCCCATGTCTAAAGCGCGTTGTGAACAGTTGGATTTGCCTTTAATGGTCCAGCCAGGCCCCGGGCGAGCTTTGCAAACCTATTTTACTTTATCTATCGAGGCTGCCTCTGGCGTGACCACCGGTATTTCTACCTATGATCGCGCCTATACCATTAAAGCGGCGGTAAAACGCGATGCTAAGCCCTTGGATTTAGTCCGTCCTGGGCACATATTTCCTATTATGGCACAGCCTGGCGGAGTGCTGGTTCGTAACGGCCATACCGAGGCTAGCACGGACTTGGCCATGCTGGCAGGATTCGAAGCTGCTGCGGTAATCATTGAAATTTTAAATGAAGATGGTACTATGGCCCGCCGACCAGAGTTAGAACAGCTTGCTAAACATCATCAATTAAAGATGGGTAGCATTGCCGATTTGGTCCATTATCGATTAACGCATCAGGCATAAATATTATGGGTATGAGTCCAAAAGCACGTCACAAAGCAAGATCCTTTGCCATGCAAGCCATTTATCAGTGGTCGCATACTGGCGATACTTTAAGTCAAATTGAAGCTCAATATTTGGTTGCTAATGCGCATCATAAAGTGGATTGGGAATTTTTTAAGGGCTTATTGCATGGCGTACCAGCCAATTTAACTGAAATCGATGAGCATATAAGCACTGCTTCATCGGACCGTAGTGTTAAAGAAATTAATCCCGTTGAGCTGGCTATTTTACGTTTAGCTATTTTTGAATTTATGCATCGAATCGATGTGCCTTATAAAGTAGTCATTAATGAATATGTCGATCTAGGCCATACTTTTGGGGCTGAAGAAGGTCATAAATACGTTAATGGCGTGTTAGATAAAGTCGCTAAACAAACTCGCCAGACTGAAACGCGTTAATTTCTCTTAATAAAACCTTAAGGTTTCTATTATATAATTTCCCTTAATTACTATATTAAAGGAAGGCCTTATGCTAGGTAATACAGTTATTAATCTAAGTACTGGTGCAGGAGATAGAGAACCGTTTCTTATTCTGCAACCTGATGGGAGCACGTCCTTGGCTATAATAATGACAATAGAAAATTTAAGCCCTCCCTTTTTGCAAGCACCTCAGCCTCCTAGAATTTCAGAACCACCACCGTCCAATCCTTTTTATACTGTCTCAGTTTTTAAGGCGATGAAATGTGGTGGTCTTACAGGTTTAGTAATAGGTGGTCTTGGAGGCATTGTCACTTGTGCGGCTGAAGCATCAGCTACTACGATTGGCACTGTTATAGGAGCTCCTATTTGTCTGGGGCTTATACTAGGCTATATTCATGCAAATACTGTAAGAAATAACGCGTCAACTAGAGAAGCATCAACCCCTTAGCAAGGCTCTTAGCTGAACAATGCTTATAGCAACTGTGCAGTCTTGTGATGTAGCTATTTTAGTCAGCATTAGCAATCATGGCAGGCCTGCTCTGCTTGAAGTATGAGCAAAATGTAGCTGAGTGCTTGTTAATAATAGGGTTATATTTGTAAATCTTAATAAAACCTTAATGTTTCTTTTATATAATAGCTTTAATACATTCACGAACTAAATGGAGAAATATATGCTAGGAGCCACATACGTAGCTTTATCAGATGAAGAAACCCGAGCTTTATCGAATGAAGAATTCCGAGCAATACCCGTTGCTAGAGTGATAGTGCAAGCACCAAATATGCAAAATATTAATAGCCAAACACCAACTGGCAGTGCGTCTTCAATAGATTATGCCCATATAGCTAAGACAGCCAGCGTAGGCTTATTAAGCGGGGGCTGTGTTGCAACAGTTTGGGCAACTCAAGGCTTATTTACCATTGCTGCGCCCACTACCGTGGCCAGTGCAGCCCTGCCTGCAGGAACTATAGTTGGCGGTGCTTTAGTTTGTATGCTGGCCTACAATGCTGCGAAAAAAGTCGGTTGTTTAGAACCGATGGCTAATTAATACTAACCATTAATAATCATATCGCCTTCGACCTGTTGTTCTGCATGATAAGATGAGCGGACATTCGGGCCGGAGGCGACGTTTTTAAAGCCTAGCTTTTTAGCAATATCCCCTAACATTTTAAATTCCGCCGGCGTGGCGTAACGTTGGATCGGTAAATGGAATTTGCTGGGTTGTAAATATTGTCCAATCGTTAACATATCGACGTTATGCGCGCGTAAATCGACTAATACCTGTTCGATTTCTTCATTGGTTTCGCCAAGACCTAGCATCAAGCCCGATTTAGTAGGGACATGCGGTAGGCGCTCTTTCATATTTTTAAGCAAACTTAGCGACCATTGATAGTCAGAACCTGGTCTAGCCTGAGCGTAGAGTCTTTGCACGGTTTCGACATTATGGTTGAATACATCGGGTGGGTTAGCGCTAATCACATCTATGGCGATTTGCATGCGGTTTTTGCCGCGAAAGTCTGGCACTAAAATTTCGATTTTAATCTCAGGGTTTAGGGCGCGGGTCTCTTTAATGCAGGAGGCGAAATGATTGGCTCCGCCATCGCGTAAATCATCGCGATCCACTGAGGTAATCACTACGTATTTTAAGCCCATAATCTGAATGGATTCGGCTAGTTTTCTTGGCTCATCGCCATCCAAAGGTTTTGGTTTGCCGTGAGCGACATCGCAAAAGCTGCAACGTCTGGTGCATAGATCGCCCATTACCATAAAGGTGGCGGTTTTTTTGCTAAAGCATTCAGGTAGATTTGGGCAGGAAGCTTCTTCGCAGACTGAACTTAGGCCTTTTGAGCGGAGTTCTTTTTTAATGTAGGAAATGGTTGAGCCTTCGGAGGCTTTGGGCAAAGTGGTATACAACCATTTAGGCAAGCGCATGCGATCGGCGTTTTCGGTCGCTTCGATTTTAATAGGGATGCGGGATAATTTATCAAAATCGCGTTGTTTCTCAGGTTTATTAATCGGTGTGCAACTCATCGCTATTAATCCTCGAATATGGGCTGGTATCCTAAAGCTTCGCTAAAGTGTGCCATAAAACCTGCTTCGATAGCTAGCATATCGACAGCACAATTAAGGTTTTTTACCTGGGTCATGCGTAAATTTGCATAGCCACAGGGGTTTATGTAGCTAAAGGGTGTCAGGTCCATATCGACATTAAGGCTAAGCCCGTGATAGGTTCGCCCCTGGGTAACCCTTAAGCCAATAGAGCTTATTTTGCATTGTTTAACATAGATGCCCGGGGCGTTACAGATAAGATGGCTTTCGATATCACATTTTGCCAAAGTGTTTTGAACGCTTTGTTCGATGGCTTCGACCAATTTTTTAATTCCAAGTTTGCGTCTTTTAATATCCAGCATGAGGTAAACCATTAATTGGCCGGGGCCATGAAAAGTGACTTGGCCGCCGCGATCGGTTTGTACGATAGGAATATTATGGGAGTTTAAAATATGTTCGGGTTTGCCATGCCGGCCTTGAGTGAATATTGCTGGGTGTTCGCAAAACCAGATTTCATCAGGGGTATCAGCCTGACGATTTTTAGTGAAGCTTTGCATGGCTGCTAATGTGTCTGCATAATCGACTAAACCTAATCGACGAATAGCTAAGGGCCTATCCTGCATTATAAGCACATTTTGACATGCTCATGTTTGCTTAGGATCTCATAAATGGCATTGAGCTGAGCTTTGCTGTCGGCCATAAAGGTAGCGGTAATCGAGATATATTTGCCGCCTTCGCTATCACGGGTTCTAATTTCGATACTCTTGGGATCTTTTACATGTTGGGCTAGGGTCTTTTCGACTAAAGCTTGTATATCATGCCCTTTTTCGCCCATTACTTTAATGGGGAAGAGACAGGGGAATTCGAAATGAGTTTTTTCTTCATCGGGTGTCATATCTTGTATGTTCATATTTAATTCCTTTCGTTAGGCCTGTCATTCCCGCGCAGGCGGGAATCCAGTCTCAAATAATATTTACTTACTCTATTCTATTTTTCTAAATTTTTCCATTGTTTGATGCTGGATTCCCGCCTGCGCGGGAATGACAAGTTAAAGAGCGTGAGAATGGCAGGTTATTGGCGTGGTCTTTGAAAAAGCCTTGGATCCTTGAAGCCGAGGCTAACGAGGCCTTTGGCTTGGTTATCGGCTTGCATAGCTCGATCATAGGGGCCGGCTTGTAAAATGAACCAGTCCTTTCTTTCTTTTAAAACAAGATTACTCATTTCAGTGTGCTTATCTAAGCGTTTTAAGTATAGGTTAATAGCAATCGGGTTTTTAGAGGTAGTCAGCTCTAAATAGTAATAATATTTGTTGGTTGGAGGCAAGGGATAAGGGTAGGGAGCTAAAGCTTCAACTTCCACTTTGGCTGTACCTTTAGCTAGCATGCCAATTTTTGCAGCGGCAGCATAGGATAGGTCGATAATGCGTCCGGGTTTAAAAGGCCCTCGATCATTTACTCTAACCACGACGCTTTTGCCATTTTCTAAATTAGTGACTTTAACATAGGTTGGGATAGGCAAGGTTTTAGAGGCGGCAGTCATCGACAGCATATTGTAGGGTTCGCCATTGGAGGTTTTTAAGCTATGAAAGCGGGTACCATACCATGAGGCGATGCCGACTTCTTTATAGCCATCAGCTTGAGGTAATACAAGATAGCGTTGATTGTTAGTGACATAAAATTCGGGGTTGCCTTTTTCGCTGGTTGATTCTTGGATAGGCGTCGCATTGGGGAGTTCATTAAACTTTAGTCCGGATAGCATTAAGCTGGAAGGGGCGCCATCTTTTGGGGTGATGGTGAAAGAAGAGGGTGGGGCGGTGATACAGCCACATAGCAATAGGCTGCTTAAGATAATGCCGCCAACTCTATAATGCTTCATTATTTATGCTCGATGATAAGGATGATTTTGAATAATAGTCCAGGCTCGATAAAGTTGCTCGGATAAGATTACCCTAACGAGTGGATGGGGGTAAGTGAGATTGGATAAAGACCATTTAAAATTGGCGCGTTCTAAGCAAACCGCTGGCAAGCCTTCAGGCCCACCGATTAAAAAAATAATAGAATGGCTCTCATCGTGCCAGGATTGAAGTTTTTTGGCTAATTGCTCGGTGCTCCAGTTTTGGCCCTTTACATCTAAGGCAATTAGCAGGCTTGAGGGTTCGATATGGGCCATAATGGCCTGTGCTTCTTTTTTCAAAATGGAGGCAGTGTCTGAGCCGCTGCCTCGCTTTTGAGCGGGGATTTCAATTAGGCTAAAGGCGTATTCACGAGGTAGTCGTTTGGCATATTCCGTATAGGATTCTGTGACCCAATCCGGCATTTTAGTGCCTACTGCAAGGATTTTAATCGGCATATCAGGCGCAAGCCGCTTCGCTGAACGCTTCAACTGACCACAGTTTTTCAAGCTCATAGCGTTCGCGAATTTCAGGTAACATGGCGTGTACGATGACATCGCCTAAATCGAGCAAGATCCATTCGGCGGATTCAACGCCTTCAGAGCCGAGCACTTCTACACCTTTTTGTTTGGCTTGAGTATGGACATGATTGACGATAGAGCGAAGGTGCTGGGTTGAGGTGCCGCTAACTATGACCATATAATCGGTGACGATGGTAATATCTTTTACGTTTAGTTCTAATAGATCTTGGGACTTCATATCTTCGAGGGCAGATTTAACTAGATCAAGTGTTTCGTGACTGTTATGAATGGTCATTGGTTTAGTCATCCTTGTAATAGTTTTATCTCTCTTTATTTTAGACGTTTTGAACGGACTCAGCAAACCTAAATTTAGTTTAACGCTGCACAATTGACAGCAAGCGATGCCTTGTTAGGCGATAGTTAATTTGGTGCCGGCTATGCGCATAATAAGATGTCTTAAAGCTTCTGAGGCATCTTCACGGATAACGCCTTTAATCATCTTATCGATCTGGCTGGCAGCTTGGATTAAATCAAGGCAGGTTTCATAATTCAATCGGCTTAAGGCACGTTTGACTTCGGGTATGCGTTTATCCCAGACTTGATAGCGTTTAAATAAGCTCTCTACAGATTGGCCGCGGCTTTCTGAATGCAGGGTCGCCAATAGTCGCAATTCTTTGGTAAGCGACCATAGAATGATGGTGGCTTCGGTATTTTCAGCCTCTAAAGATTTTAGAATATGCCAGGCCTTTTTAGCATCACCCATTAAACAGACCGAGGTGAGCTGGAACACATTATAGCGAGATTCATCGGCCTGAAAGGCTAAGACTTCTTCGAGGCTAATGGGTTTATCGTGCTTAAATAAGCTTAATTTATCCAGGGCTTGTTTAGCTGCTAATAAGTTGCCTTCACAGGTTTCAGCTAAGGCATTTAAGGCATCGGTATCGAAGGTAAGCCCAAGTTTTTTGCCGCGCTGCATAAGCCAGCCGGGAAGTTGATTGGCTTCAATTGGCCAGGCAGAAATATGGCAGCCGATCTTTTCAAAGGCCGTATACCATTTGGTTTTAACCTGGCTTGCCGATAGTTTATTGCTGCGAATAATAAAGACCAGATTGAGGTCTGTTTGCTTAAGGCATTCGTTTAAGGTGCTGGTAAAAGCTTCTGGTACTTTATCCTGAAGCTGAAGTTCGATGCGTTTTTTTTCACTAAACAAAGAATAGTTTTGAGTTAATTCGAAAAGTTCTTCGGCCTTAAAATTTGAATCGATGCTTAAGATATGCTTTTCTGTATAGCCTTCCTGCTTAAATCGCTGATTAATAAGGTCTACGCTTTCTTGAATAAGCAGAGGCTCATCCCCGCTTACCCAATAGGCGGGTAAGAGAGCTTGATTGAGTTGTCTGCTTAAAGCCGTGTCACTTATTTTCATGAGCTACTGGTTGGCCTGACTGATTTTACGCTGGATAATTGTTGCAAAATCGATTGAGCGAGCTGCTGTTCTAGTTCGGTAACTAGCTGATTGGAGGTTGAATTTGCACTTAAGATTTGTGTGGCATTATTACTATAATAGGCGCTTCTGGATATGGAGGTAGGAGCTACTAATACATGGCCATTTGAGTCCGTGGCACTAAAGCTTACCGTTAGATTGGTAACATATTGGCCTGCCTCGGCAGCACCTTGCAAGGCGTTGATATTACTGTTCTGTTGAATGCTAATGATTTTTAAGGTGCTGCTGGCAAAATGAGGGTCGTCGGTCAGTTGCACATTATTGGCGATAAGCAATCGGCTTAGTACTTGGATAAAGGGATCGTTCGGCGTAGAAGTTTTAATATAGATAACCTGAAGCTCCGCGATTAAGGGCTGGCTTCTGCGCAATTGAAAGCCGCAGGCCGCTAGGCTTAGGCTTAATACTAAAATTAAACCGATCCAGAGTTTGTTTTTGTGTTGATGTAATGCGTTCATTTTATCCCTTGTAATCTGTCATTCCCGCAAAGGCGGGAATCTAGTATTGTATGGATCCCCGCATTTGCGAGGATGACACTTCTGCGTCAATTTCCAATAACGATATTCAGCAATTTATCCTGCACGTAAATTATCTTGCGAACAGTTTGATCGACTAAATGGCGCTGAATGCCCTCATTGGCTAACATTTCAGCTTCAACCCTTTTTTGGTCGGCGCCGACCGGCACTTCAATTTTGCCACGCAATTTACCGTTAATCTGCACGATGATAGTCGATTGTTGTTTTTGCAAGGCAGTCACATCTACTTTAGGCCATTCGGCATGGGCAATATCTTTACCATAGCCTAATTCTTGCCACAGCACATGAGTAACATGTGGGGTAATCGGGTGTAATAGGCGCAATAGTATGCTCATGGCTTCCTGAATAAAGGCAGGTTTAGCTTCGCTTTCAGGTAGTTTAGCAAATAGGTTCATGGTTTTCATGCTGGCTGAAACCACGGTGTTATATTGCTGGCGTTGCATATCTAAATCGGCTTGTTGCAAGATTTGATAAAGTTCACAGCGAAGCGCTTTGGTATCCGCATCGGCTAATTGCCAGTCGTATTTGGCATTATGCTGAGCTTGAATTAAAGCCTGATTATCATAGGCAAAGGTCCAGATCTTACGGATAAATCGCGCAGCACCTTCTACTCCTGAATCGGACCATTCCAAGGATTGCTCGGGTGGGGCGGCGAACATGATAAAGAGTCTGGCGGTATCCGCGCCATACTGGTCGATAAAGCTTTGTAAATCGACTGTATTGCCTTTGGATTTAGACATCTTAGCGCCATCTTTTAGCACCATGCCTTGGCTTAATAGTTTAGTAAAGGGCTCATCGGCTTTCACCAAGCCAAAGTCGCGCATTAATTTAAAGAAGAATCGTGCATAGAGTAAATGCAAAATGGCATGCTCGATCCCGCCCACATACTGATCCACTGGCAGCCAATAATTGGCACGTTCATCGACCATGGCATCGGCATCGGGGCAGCAAAATCTGGCGTAATACCATGAAGATTCCATAAAGGTATCGAAGGTATCGGTTTCGCGAGTTGCGGGATTGCCTTCGTTATCGGTAGTATTTAAAAATTCCGGCATGGATTTTAATGGCGAGCCTGCGCCGGTAATTACCACATCTTCAGGTAATAGCACTGGTAAATCGCTTTCATTTACGCTCTGGGATTCGCCATCTATATCGATAATCATCGGGATAGGTGCGCCCCAATAACGTTGACGCGAAACGCCCCAGTCGCGGAGTCGATAGTTAATTTTGCGCTTGGCGAGTCCCGCTTTTTCCAGGAAATCGATAATGGCTTTTTTAGCCGCATCAGAGTCCATGCCATCAAATTGCTGAGAGTGAATTAAGGCGCCGGCTTCGGTAAAGGCGGCTTGGCTTAGATCGATCTTGCTTGGATCTTTTGCGGCAATCACTTGTTTAATCGCCAACTGATATTTTTGAGCAAATTCATAATCGCGTTGATCGTGAGCAGGCACAGCCATTACGGCGCCAGAGCCATAATCCATTAATACGAAATTGGCGGTCCAGATGGGTATGATTTCACCGGTAATAGGGTGTACGGCTTTTAAGCCTGTATCGACTCCTACTTTTTCGGCTGTTGCCAGGTCGGCTTCCATGGTGGAGCTTTTTTTACATTCGGCTATAAAGGCTTGCAGTTCAGGTTTATCTTTGGCGGCCGCTTGAACCAGTGGGTGCTCTGAGGCTAGCGCTAAATAGCTTACCCCGAAAATAGTATCGGGACGGGTGGTATAGATGGTTAACGCTTCGGCTTGGTTTTGAACTTTAAATTGAATATCGGCGCCTTCTGAGCGGCCAATCCAATTGCGCTGCATGGTTTTAACTTGTTCCGGCCAGCCTTCGAGCTTATCCAAATCATTAATTAATTCTTCGGCATAGGCGGTAATTTTTAAAAACCATTGTGGGATATATTTTTTTTCAACTATGGCGCCAGAACGCCAGCCGCGGCCATCGATAACTTGTTCATTGGCAAGCACGGTCATATCAACAGGGTCCCAGTTCACTACGCTATATTTTTTATAGACGAGGCCCTTATTATAGAGCTGAATAAAGAACCACTGTTCCCATTTATAATAATCGGCCTTGCAGGTGGTGACTTCGCGAGTCCAGTCATAAGCAAGACCCAGCTTTTTCATCTGCTCGCGCATATGGCTGGCATTTTCATAAGTCCATTTAGCAGGCGCGATACCGTGTTTAATCGCCGCATTTTCAGCAGGCAGGCCAAAAGCATCCCAGCCCATAGGTTGCATAACATTTTTACCCAGCAGTCTTTGATAACGAGCAATAGCATCGCCAATCGTATAATTGCGTACATGGCCCATATGCAAATATCCAGAGGGATAGGGGAACATTGCTAGGCAATAGAATTTTTCCTTAGTGGAGTCTTCCGTCGCGACAAAGCTTTGGTTGGCGTTCCAGAATTCTTGGGAGGATTGTTCGATTTGATTGGGCTGGTAAGTTTGCTGCATGGCTAATAATTATTTAGGTGAAAGAGTACACAGCATACTGATTATAGGCTTTTTTGCAAGTGAACTGGCAGAATGTATAGCGTTAATTCTGTCATAACTGAATTTGCATTGCTGAATTTTCTTGTAGCCATTTAGCAAATTGACTTTCGGTTTGCGTACCATTGGCTAAGCTAATTGTATTGAGATATAGGTCTTCTTCCGATGCAATAATGTTATATCCATTCATCATAAGAAAAATAGCCGCAGTGATAATTCCAGTCCTTTTATTGCCGTCAAGAAAAGGATGGTTTTTTATAATCCCATAGGCATAAGCAGCAGCTAATTCAAAAATATCTGTTTTATCAGAGTAGGCAAGTAATTGTTGAGGGCGCCCTAAAGCGGATTGTAATAGATTTTTATCTCTCAGGCCTTGTAAGCCACCGTGTTCTTGGATTTGTTTGCTGTGGAAAGCGTCAACATCATGCAAAGTTAACCAGCGCGGCTCTTTCATTTTGCTAATTTCTTAAGAGCGTTGCGGTATTGTTTAGAAAACTTATCGTAAGCTGCGATGGCATCATCAAAATGTGGGTCGTAAGGAGTTAACATAACGCCGCTTTGGTTTTCCATGGCATATAAATTGTCGCCTTGCCCAACATGCAAGCTTTCTAAAAGCTGCTTGGGAAGAATTACGCCAAATGAATTGCCAATTTTTCTGATTTCTAGTTTCATGGTTTATGACCTCTTGAGTGTTATAACTTTAATTATAACTTAAATTGTTGAGATTATCAAATAAAGCTAATATTATTGAAGAATAATAACGCCATGCGTTATTATCACAGTGAGTTACTATAGGCCATTAATTTTAAAGGGATAAGATATGAAATGACAGAGTATTTAAAGCCTATTCATCCAGGCACAATTCTTTTAGAAGAGTTTTTGGATGAGATGAAAATAAGTCAGTATCGTCTAGCAAAAGATATAAGTGTGCCAGCTAGGAGAATAAATGAGATCGTTCATGGCAAGCGTGCTATTACTACAGATACTGCTTTAAGGCTTGGGATGTATTTTGGTATGTCTGCTGAATTTTGGCTAGGTTTGCAAATGAGCTATGATTTAGATTGTGCCCGTATTGCTTCTAAAAAAGAATTAAAAAAACAAATCTAATCATGCAGCGAAGATTCTAGCCGCCAAATGCGTGCAGTAGAAGAAATAATGCTTCAAAATAATGATGTATTAAGAGCCTTGTCTAAGCTGTAATGCAGTTTATTGGCCTCTACCTGCCTAGTTACCCTATTCTCAAAAAAAATATAGAATAAGATGCTGTTTTGAGCAATTTTGTCGAAAGATAGCCGTTTCTTAATAAAGCCTTAAGGTTTGTAATGTATGGTTCCGGGATCATTCAAATTATTGGAGAGCTAATATGCAGGGTTCACTTGTAGGGGTGTTTGCTAGTAGTACAGGTGTTGCGTTTGGAAAAGAATGTGATAGGTTCGATACGATGTTTAGAAAGTACATTGATATTTTAAGTGTTGATAAAGAATGTTCGCTATCAGAGACTGGGCTAAGTAACTTGGTGGGATTTAGTAGCGCTGATTTTTGTATGTATGACATTCTAGATCTAGGAACGCGCGCTATAAATTATGCGATTCAGAAAGACGTGGACTTTTCAGACTTTGATGTGCTATATCGCAAAATTGTTAGCAGTATAAAGAAGATTGTTATAGCAGAGTCTGTGGCTTCAGCTAGTTTGCGTGATAATAGAATAAGAGACTTTTATAATAAACTCTTGTTTAATGCTATAAGTTCTAACGCGCCTGGTTGCGCTTATTATTTACTTTTTTTAGGCTGCCCCACAGGTGTTGCTGATAGTGTCGAGATTGGTGTTGTTGAGGCATTTAAAAAAGGTTTGCAGGCGGCATCAATTATAGGGCTTTTAAAACCAGATTTTGTAAGGAGATTTCACGATAGGATTGATACAGGTCTATCATTGCCAGAATTAACCGAGGCGGATATTATCAGCTATTCTGGCGTTAAATCATTGTTAGAAGAGTATATCAGTTTACCATCTGCTGACCCTATAATTGGTCATGAGGGTGCTAGTGAAGATCCGGCACCCTGATCGTTTGACTTAATAATGCGCAGAAAGGCCTATTTCGATAGGCCTTTTTTAATTTCAGTAAAATACTTATTGACCTTCTCGCTATAATTTCTTATCATGCCCGCGGTGTAGTTTTGGAGGGGTTCCCGAGTGGTTAAAGGGGGCAGACTGTAAATCTGTTAGCTCAGCTTTCGAAGGTTCGAATCCTTCCCCCTCCACCAATATTGTAATGCGGGTGTAGTTTAATGGTAAAACTTCAGCCTTCCAAGCTGATCTCGCGGGTTCGATTCCCGCCACCCGCTCCATAATTTGTAAAGTTTTGCTCACATAGCACAGCGGTAGTGCACTTCCTTGGTAAGGAAGAGGTCACTGGTTCGATTCCAGTTGTGAGCACCAGTTAGCCTAGTTTAGACATCTGCTCGAAGTGAATTCGAGCAGATGGCAAAGGGGAAGCCCGTGTTCTCCCCCTTTGCAATCCCTCATCACGTAAAGAGTTGAGGATAAAATTTAATTAACGGAATTTAATTTTAATAATATAAGTTGGAGAATATAAATGGCAAAGGGTAAGTTTGAACGAACAAAACCACATCTTAACGTAGGAACTATTGGCCACGTTGACCATGGTAAAACTACATTGACCGCAGCGATTACTAAAGTAGCCGCTGAGACTTACGGTGGCGAATTTAAAGCGTAC
>JAUSAW010000004.1 GCA_030652335.1 Gammaproteobacteria bacterium | reverse complement strand
GATGCAAGCACAGCTGCGACTTTAACCAACACTGGTAGCTTAAGCGGAGTATTAGGTTCAGATACGGTGAGCTTAGATGTTAGTGCTGTGACCGCCGCATTTGCTGATAAAAATGTCGGTACTGGTAAAACCGTAACGGCTTCGGATTATGCGCTAACTGGAGCGGATGCAGGTAACTATATAATCAACAGCGGTGCTAATACCGGCACGACCACTGCGAATATCACTGCGGCTAACTTAACCATCGCTGGCATCATAGCGTCGAATAAAGTGTACGACACCACGACCGGTGCAATCTTAACTAACACCGGTAGCTTAAGCGGCGTGTTGGGTTCGGATACGGTGAGCTTAGATGTTAGTGCTGTGACCGCCGCCTTCGCTGATAAAAATGTGGGCACTGGCAAAACAGTAACCGCTTCCGATTATGCGTTAACCGGAGCGGATGCAGGCAACTATGTAATCAATAGTGGCGCTAATACCGGCACGACCACTGCGAACATTACCGCGGCTAACTTAACCATCGCTGGCATCATAGCGTCGAATAAAGTGTATGACACGACGACGGGTGCAATCTTAACCAACACCGGTAGCTTAAGCGGAGTGTTGGGTTCGGATACGGTGAGTTTAGATGCCACCTCAGTTACAGCCGCCTTCGCCGATAAAAATGTCGGCACGGGTAAAACCGTAACGGCTTCGGATTATGCGTTAACTGGAGCGGATGCAGGTAACTATGTCATCAATAGTGGTACTAATACCGGCACGACCACTGCTAATATCACTGCAGCTAACTTAACCATCGCTGACATCATAGCATCGAATAAAGTCTACGATGCTAGCACAGCTGCTACTTTAACCAACACCGGTAGCTTAAGCGGCGTATTGGGTTCGGATACGGTGAGCTTAGATGCCACCTCAGTTACAGCTGCCTTCGCCGATAAAAATGTGGGCACGGGCAAAACAGTCACTGCTTCGGATTATGCGCTAACTGGAGCGGATGCAGGTAACTATGTAATCAATAGTGGTACTAATACCGGCACAACTACCGCGAATATCACTGCGGCTAACTTAACCATCGCTGGCATCATAGCGTCGAATAAAGTGTATGACACGACGACGGGTGCAATCTTAACCAACACTGGTAGCTTAAGCGGAGTGTTGGGTTCGGATACGGTGAGTTTAGATGCCACCTCAGTTACAGCCGCCTTCGCTGATAAGAATGTGGGTACGGGCAAAACTGTAACGGCTTCCGATTATGCGCTAACCGGCGCTGATGCAGGTAACTATGTCATCAATAGTGGTGCTAATACTGGCACGACGACCGCGAATATTACCGCCGCTAACTTAACCATTGCTGGCATCATAGCGTCAAATAAAGTGTACGACACCACGACCGGTGCAATCTTAACCAACACCGGTAGCTTAAGTGGCGTGTTGGGTTCGGATACAGTGAGTTTAGATGTTAGTGCTGTGACCGCCGCCTTCGCTGATAAAAATGTGGGTGCTGGTAAAACCGTAACGGCTTCCGATTATGCACTAACCGGCACCGATGCAGGTAACTATGTCATCAATAGCGGTGCTAATACCGGCACGACCACCGCGAATATTACCGCTGCTAACTTAACGATAGCAGGCATAGTAGCGATGAATAAAGTCTACGATGCAAGCACAGCTGCGACTTTAACCAACACCGGTAGCTTAAGCGGCGTATTGGGTTCAGATACAGTGAGCTTAAATGCTACTTTAGTTACAGCTGCCTTTAACGATGAAAATGTTGGCACAGCTAAATCAGTTACCGCTTCAAACTACAGCTTATCTGGAGCAGATTCAGGCAACTATATGATCAACAACAATTCAAATACTGGAACGTCTTTGGCTAATATTACCGCTCGTCCAATCACATTACTAGCCAGCGATCAAAGCCGAACTTATGGCGCAGCAAATCCAACCATCGGTGGCTTTAGTTTAAGCAGCGGTACATTGGCAGGCACAGATGCTCTTAATAGCAGCTTTAATGTCACTAGCCCAGCGACTTTAAGTTCAAACGTGGGTAGTTATGCCTTAACGGGTAACTCAGCCAGCTTTAGCTCAGGCTTGGCAAGTAACTATGCTATAAGCTACAGTAACGGCACTTTAAATATAAACCAGGCTGCATTAACTATAACAGCCGATAATGCCAGCCGATTAGTTAGTACTCCCAATCCAACCTTTACCGCGAGCTATTCCGGCTTACTCAATGGCGATAGTGCTAGTGTAGTAACGGGTTTAACGATCAGCACAGTAGCAACTATTGATTCACCTACTGGTGATTATCCTATCGTTCCTGCCAATGGCGTGGCCTTAAATTATAGTATTAGCTTTGTTAATGGCATATTAAGCATAACCGGTGTCAATCCTACACCTACACCTATTCCTACCCCAGAATCAATGATTGTGCCTAGTATCTTTAGCAGTGGCTTTAACCCTGCTGTAATTTCAAAGTCCATTTTAGATACCATGAGCCTTGTTCCGAATGAAGTGCCTGAGTATTTCTATGATGGAAATAATGACAGTCCTCAGAAAAAAAAGAAGCTTAAAACCACTAAAACTAGTACAGCGCATTAAATTCCTGCTAGTATTTAATGAGTGGTATAAAATAGTTAGGATATAAAATGTTTCGTTTTAATAAAGCCGTATTGCTTATTTCACTCTTAAGTGCCAGCAAAGCTTTTGCAGTCGCAACTCAAACGTATAATTCGGCAGGGGTGAATCCGGCTAATATTACCTGGGACCTTGAGAGTCAACTTCCCACAGCCCCTGCTAATAAACCGGCGGCGATACCTTACTTAGCTCAGCCAAAACCAACTGAGCAAGCTGATTCCAATCAGCCAACTTTTATTTTAAAAGGCGTTAAACTGCTTCATCAAAGTCCTGTGCCGGCTCAAGTTCAGGCTGTTTATCAAAAAAGTATCAATAAGCCTATCGATTTTCAAGGCGTGAAAAACATGGCGGCGGAAATGCAAGCTACCTATCGTAATTTGGGTGATATATTGGTGCAAGTCGTTGTGCCACCCCAGGAGATTGATAAGGCTAGTGGTGTAGTCCAGCTTCAAGTTATTGAAGGGCAGATTCAAGAGGTAGTTTTAACCGGCGATGCTTCAAAAGGCGCTAAAACGCAGTTGGAAAGATATGCGGCGGCCCTGCGAAATGAAGACCCTATTACTTATAAGACCATGGATCATTTTATTACCCTAGCCAATAATTTGCCTGGTATTGATGTTACCGCTACTTTAGTGCCATCTAAAACCCTGGGCGCCTCTGATTTAATGATCAATGTAAAACGAAAAGCCTATTTCTCTTATGTGAGCTTTAATAACTATTCCAGTCAATATATTGGACCAGGACAAGCATTAGCCGGTGTCTCTATTTATGATTTATTTGCGGCTGATAGTTTAAGTGTATCGGCTTCAAGTTCTACCGCTAATCAATTTGCATTGCGTTATTATTCCGTTGGTTATGATGTGGTTACAGGGCCTTATAGTACCGAGATTAACCCGGTGTTTTCACGGACTGTTACCCACCCTGGGGCAGGCTTGACACCCTTTGATATGGTGGGTGTAAGCAGCAAAAGCACCTTGAATGTGAATCAGCCTTTGCTCGTTAGCAGCAGACAGGATTTAACCTTTATTAGTAGCCTGTATCATCTAAGCAGCAGTAACTCAATTTTTACTAATCAGCTAATTTATAATGATCTGATTACGGCTGCAACAGCTGGCCTGCAATACAAAGGTGTATTTTTAAATAG
The DNA here is from genome assembly GCA_030652335.1 of Gammaproteobacteria bacterium. Lineage (GTDB taxonomy): Bacteria > Pseudomonadota > Gammaproteobacteria > Francisellales > CACEW01 > JAQSYQ01. Next base: position 82,638 of record JAUSAW010000004.1, on the reverse strand, counting down.
TTACAATGATATGGATGCTTATACTACAGTTGGATTGCCGATATTAGGTGCGCCAGCTACTCCAAATAATCCTTCACGAGCTAATGGCGTAAGCCAATTTATTATTTTAGATGTGGATACTTCCACTACGCATTATATTACTCGGAAATTAAGTTTTGTTTTAGCCGGTACGGGTCAAATTACGCCTAACCCCTTATTAACGTCAGAACAGCTAGGCTTTGGCGGTATGCAGTTTGGTCAAGGGTTTAATTCTTATGTTATATCGGGTGATAATGGCATTATGGGCTCTTTTGCGCTGCGCTATGATTTACCATTACATGGATATTTTAACTTGCTACAACCTCAAGTGTTTTATAATGCGGGCTATGTTGGAAATAATGACACTTTAGCAGGAACGTATAATCATGCCTGGGGTCAATCTGCTGGGGTGGGTTTAAACGTGGCTATATTCCATTCCATTCAAATAGCGATGAACTTGGCAAAACCCTTAACATTAAGCCAAGGCACTTCTGGCAATAACTGGCAAGCCTTTATTAATGCCACAGCTATATTTTAAGTAAGGCTTACTCGTCTTCAGCAGCAGGTGGGGCTAATTCAGGAGCATCCACTGCAAAACCACATTCTTTTTGCGGGCAGACTTTCTGCGTGCCGTTACGTTTGGTGGTTTTAATGGTTAAGATTGGCCAATTACATTGTGGACAAGGTTCTTGGATAGGCAGATTCCAGGTAGCGTATTTACATTCTGGATAACGGCTACAGGAATAAAATAATTTACCATAGCGCGATTTACGTTCCATTAGATCGCCTTGTTTACATTCAGGACAACAGATTCCTAAATCTTTAGGCTTCACTAAAGGTTCCATGTGTTTGCATTTCGGGTAATTGCCGCAACCGATAAATTTGCCGTATTTACCTTGTTTGATATGCAGAGGTCCTTCGCAATCAGGGCAAGTCCTACCATCGACTATCTCAACGGCGGTCGGTTCAGCTGGAGCCTCTCCTGCATTGGTATGAGCGCGGGTATAGCTGCATTCAGGATAACCGGTACAACCGATAAATCTACCGCGTTTCCCTAAGCGAATCGATAAAGGTTTGCCGCAATCTGGGCAGACTTCATCGATTTTTTCTTGAGTAATATCGCTGCGTTGAACATTGACGCCAATATCATCGACCTTGGCTTTAAATGGCTGCCAGAATTGTTCTAATAACGGAATCCATTGCAGCTCGCCTCGAGATACTTCGTCTAACTGATCTTCTAATGACGCAGTAAAGCCATAATCGACATAACGTTCAAAGTACTCTGTTAAAAATTTATTTACCACTCGGCCGACGTCGGTGGGTTTAAAACGTTTGGTCTCTAAAATAACGTATTCACGCGCTTGTAAGGTCGAAATAATGCTGGAATAAGTCGAAGGGCGGCCAATACCATGTTCTTCTAAAGCTTTCACTAATGAAGCCTCTGAATAGCGTGGTGGCGGTTCGGTAAAATGTTGTTCAGGACGTATATCCAGTAAATCTACCTTGTCGCCTACTTCAAGCGCTGGCAAGGTTTTTTCGTCATCTTCCTCTTCGGCTTTTTTATCATCAAAACCTTCTTGATAGACCTGCATAAAGCCAGGTTTCACTATAACAGAACCTGTGGCACGGAATGTAGCACCTGCGGCACAATCAAAATCCACACCTGTGGTGTCGATTAAGGCATATTGCATTTGGCAGGCGGTAGCGCGCTTCCAGATCAAGCTATAAAGCTTAAACTGATCGGGGTTAAGATGTTCTTTTAAGGATTCTGGAGTACGCAATACGGAAGAAGGGCGGATCGCTTCATGCGCCTCTTGAGCATTTTTTGATTTGGTTTTAAAGAAACGCGGCTCCTCTGGCAACGCCTCGGCACCGTATTTCTTGCCAATAAATTCGCGCAATTCGGCGATGGCATCGTTGGATAAATTTAAGGAGTCGGTACGCATATAGGTAATTAAACCCACGGATCCTTCGCCTACATCCACCCCTTCATAAAGCTGTTGGGCAATCTGCATGGTCTTTTTAGTGCTAAAGCCTAACTTGCGCGAACCTTCCTGTTGTAGGGTCGAGGTAGTAAAAGGCGGGGAGGGGTTGCGTTTACGTTGCTTTCTATCGATATTGCTGACGGTTAAGCTGCCTTTAGTGGCCTCCATTAAGGTATCTTTAATGGAATTCGCTTGGTCGGTATTATTAATATCGAACTGTTTAATCGAGGCATTATTCCAAGTGGTTAATTTGGCCATAAACCCAATTTTGCTTTTGAATAGATCGGCCTCGATAGTCCAATACTCTTGATTGGTAAAGGCTTCGATTTCTAATTCGCGCTCGACTATCATGCGCAGCGCTGGGCTTTGCACTCGGCCTGCGGATAAGCCGCGGCGTACTTTTTTCCATAATAGGGGGGATAGATTAAAGCCGACTAAATAATCTAAGGCACGTCTAGCCTGTTGTGCATTGACTAAATCCATCGATAATTCGCGAGGATTTTGGATGGCTGCTGTGACGGCATTCTTGGTAATTTCATAGAAAGCCACGCGATAGACGGGCTTGTCTTTTAGGAGTTTTTTGGCTTTTAAGATTTCATATAAGTGCCAGGAAATAGCTTCACCTTCTCTATCCGGGTCAGTCGCGAGGTAGAGTGCATCGCATTCCTTCATGGCTTTAACGATAGCGTCGACATGCTTAGAGTTTCTATCGATTAGGGTATAGGTCATGGCAAAATTTTCATCAGGCAAAACCGCGCCTTGCTTGGCCGGTAAATCACGGACATGCCCATAAGACGCTAAGATTTGGAAATCATTGCCCAAATATTTTTTAATGGTCTTGCATTTCGCTGGTGACTCAACGATGACCAGATTTTTTGTCATAAATTTACCTTAATGTAATACGCGCTGCGGGCTATCTGCTTGCCAGATTGTATAGTCTAGCCATTCAGCATAAGCCTGATTTTTATATTCTGCTGATGCTAACATGACTACGATCCATTTCAACTGATTTAAATTAATTTCAGTCACTTCTAACTCCATGGCACAGTCGAGCACTTGCTCCATGGTTTGAACATTAATGGCGCCAAACTGAAGTAATTGCAATAAAAAGCTGCGGCCAGATATGTTAATTTTTCGACATTCTTGCGAACTAAAAATTCGCACGGCTTTATGGATTTCTGGTAATTTATGGTCTGTGCTATGGCTAAATTTATTTAGCCAGCTTAGTGCATAATCAAGGTCGTGCCGGCTTAAACCCGCTGATTTTAGAGTTTCTACGCAGTGTTGAAAATACTCAGCATCTGGCTGTTTATTGGTGCCCATAGCTTCAAATAGCTGGATTAATAATTCAAATATGGCTGCTTTCATATTAAGATTTCTCATTATTTCTAATATAGCCACCTGGAACTTGGCATGCATAACCTTCAAGCTCCATCATAAGTAACATAGAAGAGAGCTGCTCTGGAGTCAAACGGGTTTGTTCAATAAGATGATCAAACGATAGGCTATCTGAACCAAGGTGTTGCAATACCAGCGAATATTCCGCAGGGACGTTTCGAGTTGCACTATTATCACGCTCTTTTAAGAATTGTAAATCAGTTACAGCAACTTTTGTAGCCTCGGTTAGTCGTGGTTTGAGTTCGAGTAAGATGTCGGCAATCGATTCTACTAAGGCAGCTCCATCGCGAATTAAATGATGACATCCCTTTGATTGCGGACTATGTATCGAGCCTGGCATGGCTAGAACTTGCCTGTTTTGTTCTAGGGCTAAGCGCGCGGTAATCAAGGAGCCACTTCTTAGCGCTGCTTCGACAATAATTGTGGCTATGCTCATGCCGCTAATAATTCGATTGCGTCTGGGGAAGGTGAATTTACTGGCAGGATAATCTAAGGGAAATTCAGACACTAAGGCCCCATTTTCGGCTATTTGTTCGGCAAGTGCACGGTTGGCGCTTAAGTGAACTTGATTAAGCCCACAGCCTAAAACGGCGATAGTCTGGCCAGTCATTAAGGCACCTTTGTGACATTGTGAGTCGATACCTATCGCTAAACCGCTGGTGATAATAATGCCCAGCTCAGCCAGGCCTTGAGCGAATTGATAAGCATTTCTTTTGCCATATTGACTCATGCGCCGAGTGCCCACCATAGCAATCTGGCATTCATTTAATAACGGTAGGTGGCCTTTTACATATAAGACTGGCGGCGGGTCGGTAATCTGACGCAGTAGCTCGGGGTAAGCCTTATCGCTGAGGCTTATAATATGCTGATTGGGCTGTTCGACCCAGCGTAACTGTGAATCGAGAAGTTCTGACTGCATTTGTGTATTGTACAAATAATAATCATATAAGCCAAGGTTATATTACAGTTGTCATTCCCGTGAAAATGGGAAGCCAGGATATTTAAAACTGGATCCCCGCATTCGCGAGGATGATACATAGAATTGATAGCACTTCTATGTGTCAATTATAAAATGAAGCCTCATTATTGGGGCGGCGTCTAAAGCGTTTATAAGACCATTCATATTGAGCTGGAATCATGCGAATACTGGTCTCTAAATTTTTATTCATCATAGTAGCCGCTTGAACAACATTGGGGTTTATCATGCCAGGTTCTGCGAGAATAAAGTGGATATGAAAACCTTGAGAATTCGGTAGGCGTTCAGCAAATCCAATAAACACAGTGGCTTCAGATTTAGTGACTAATTTTGCCGCTAAGGTCATGGTATTTGCTTGGATTCCAAAAAATGGCACATATACTCCGCCATTTTCGCCAGGATCATGATCAGCCAATATGCCAACCCATTTTTTTTCAACCAAGGCGCGATATAAGGATTTTACCCCTGAGGCTGTCGTCGGATACATGCTTACATTGCCACGACGTTCACGTGCCTGGCGAATCATCTCTTCTTGCCAGGCCTTTTTGCGAGGCTTATAGAGTCCAGCCGAGGGGTATAACGCCGAAGCATATAAGCCGAACATTTCCCAAGAGCCCAGGTGAGGGCAAAGCATTAAGATGTTTTTACCGGAGTGGGTCGCTTGCATAATAAGGTCTTCACCCGAAACCTGTTTGACATATTTCAATACTTCTTCAGGTTGGGAAAACCATATTATGGGCATCTCCATTAAGCAATATAAGGTAGAACGAATGGAGGCCTGGATTAATTTATCCTGCTCGATGGGGCTAAGTTCTGGAAAGCAAAGTTGAATATGGGCCGCTATGACTCGCTTAAATTTAAAGGGAAATACTATAACGAGATAATATAAGCCATCACATAATCGATGAGCGCTGCGTAATGAAAGTTTACCTACGGTCTTTAACACCCATAGATAAAATTTGTCTTTTAGTGACAGCTGAGTAACAGGGTTGTCTTTTTTATAATCAGTAAGCATAATGGTTAAAAATTAACCTTAAGTTGGTTGGGCAGATGAAAGATAATTTTATAAAGTCGTGTAGAGTATTATGTAGGTTTATTTCGATACTGGCAATTTTTCTATTAGCCACTGAAAATTGCCTGGCCTCAAATGCACCTGCTTCCGTAAAAATTATTAGCCCAGTTCAGGGGCAAACTTTTCACAATATACCGAGCGTAAAGGTGCAATTTTCCTCCAATCTTAATCCAAAAAACACGAATTTTGTATTGTGGCAAGATAATCAGGTGGTAAGGACAAGTTTAGAGTCTAAGCAGTTGATATTGCGGCGCCCAGATCGAGGCACACATACGCTGCAAATTAAAGTCTGTAATAGGCAGGGCCAGTTCTTGGCGGAAAGCCAAATCGTTACTATTTATGTTCATCAATATCAAGTAAAAAGGCTCAGAGCCGACAATAATCTTAGCAGCAAGCGGCTTAGATTATTGTCATCCTGATAGTGCAAAGCAATTGTCAGGATCCGGTTTTTAGGAAATTAAAAAATTAAAGCATTCCGTAAAACGCTAATTTCTTACGGAAGGTGCCGCGATTAATGCCAAGCATTTGAGCGGACTGACTTTGGTTGTTGTTGGTGAATTTCATAACTGCTTCGAGAAGGGGGTGTTCAACTTCGCTTAATACTAAATTATAAAGATTTTCTGGGTTTTCGCCTTTCATGCTATCGAAATATGTTTCAAGTACTGAAACAACGTGATCGCGTAATGGAACGGTTTTTTTAACGCGGCTTTGTGGACGAATATAATGCATGGTAGCTGGCATGGGAGTTCCCCTTATTAATATGCTGAGTGAATGAAAGTCTTATGGCTATCAATTGTACGATCGATTTTTTTCGATTGCAATCAGATTATTGATTTATAATACAAATTAGGTGACGCTCAGCCGATAAAAAGGGTAATTTAAGCCGTTGATTTCGTATAGAATAATGAGTAGAAAGTTCGGCTAGCTCTTTTTCTGGTGCAATGCCTTTCATCGCCAAGAAACAGCCCTTTTTGGCGCATAAATGCTGCGTTACCTTAAGCATTAAGGCTAAGGAGCTAAAGGCCCTGCTTAATACGGAGTCAAATAATTCGGGTGGTTGATAGGCTTCAGCCCTAGAGTGAACGACCGTAACATTGGTTAATTTAAGTTCGTGACAAGCTTGGGTTAAAAACCGGGTTTTTTTGCTATTGCTATCTAATAAGGTAAAGCCTGCTTCAGGATACCATATGGCTAATGGAATACCTGGCAATCCGGCACCTGTTCCAACATCAATATGATGACCATTTTTATCGACGAAAGGGGCTATTGCTAGGCTGTCCAATAAATGCAGAGTGACCATCTCGAGAGTATCGTCGATGGCCGTTAAATTAAAGGCTTGGTTCCATTTCTTAAGCAAGGCTACATACAGCAAAAGCTGCTCGATCTGCCTATCGCTGGCCGCTAGATTCAGCTCTTGCAAACCTTGGCATAATTTTTCATGGATTGAAGTGGTATCGGACATGGTTTTAAAGTTTTTCGTTATTTTGTTGCCAACATGATACATTATTTCGCTATAATACGTTAGCATTCGTCAGGATCTAGGTTATTTTAGGAAGCATTACATGGCAATCGAACAATTTACGTTGGTTTTACAATCGGTCAAAGCGCTAACGCCCAATACTAAGCATTTTAGCTTTATTCGAGAAGATGGCAAAGGCTTGCAATATTTGCCAGGCCAGTTTATTACCTTTAGTTTTGATTCGGCAGATGCAAAGCCTAAACGTCGCAGCTACAGCATTGCCAGTATTCCAGGGCAGACAGATGCGCTGGACATGGCGATCGCCTATGTAGAAGGCGGAGTGGCCAGTGAGTTTTTATTTAAGATGGAGCCCGGCCAAAAATTACCGGCTATGGGTCCGGCTGGGCGTTTAATATTGCAAGAGGAACCGATTTCACGCTGTGTATTAGTCGCAACGGGTACAGGTGTTGCTCCTTATCGCTGTATGTTGCCTCAATTAGCAGAAAAACTCAAAGACCCTAACTATTCGGTCGACCTATTATTGGGTGTGCGCTTCAAAGAAGATTGTCTCTACGCACAAGACTTTATCGAATTCGCCAAGCAGCATGCTAATTTTCGCTTTCATGCCTATTATAGCCGTGAAGAAAGTCAGCTTGAGTCATTTGAGCATAAAGGCTATGTCCAGCACGCTTTTCACGGTTTAAATTTAAAACCAGGCGCAGATGTAATCTATCTTTGCGGTAATCCCAATATGATCGATGAGGCCTTCCAGCACTTAGTGGCGGCAGGATTTGCTACTAAAGATATCCGCCGAGAAAAATATATCTCTTCTAATTAAGGCCCGTGGGTAGGCTCAGGTAGGCATCCTCTACAATGGGTGGCCTGGCAACTGGTGTATGTGAGTAGCCAAAATTGAATATAATTCCTTCTAGATCGGATGGTCGGCTTCTAGGGGGTGAGTAAGGTGGTGTGTATCTTGCTGCATTGATAGTAGACTTATGAAGCTCTCTTTTACAATTCTTTAAATGATTGACAATAGTTTCCAGGCAGTCACCAAGGCTTTTGATATTATTTTTATTATGTAATTTAGTATTAATTCTTTCGATAACGGCATCAATTTTTTGAGTATCAGTCAGCGTAATTTTTTCACTTTGAAGAAAACTGAATTTACCGTCAATTTCACAAATTAGTGCAGTTCGCAAAGCCCTTGCGCTTTCAACCGAAGCTCTATGATAAGCCATCCAAAAAATGGCCGTTAAGCAGCTAGGTTTAGAATGGATAAAGGCTTCTAATAGGGCGTCTACATCTTTGGCAATTATTTCAAGAGGGGTGACTTGTTGATCGTCAGATGAAGCGGGATACTTTATTGATTTCATTTGCAGTGCAATCCATTTAAGATAAAAATTAGGCTAAACTAGTGTAGCTGGGCCTAGTCTACAAAACTAAATGCTAGCTCACCAAACATATTTATCTAAAAAATGCTCCGTTATTAAAAGAATCCATAGTGTTATTTTCGACGTAATGAATAAACTGTGCACTTTTAAGGATAGCTACAAGCACCATGCCAAAGGTTTGCAGAATGGCTATTAATAGAGCTACAACGATGGTAAAGATTACCATGCTTGATCTCGAATCAAGAGGCAACTGTCCTTTCGTTATAAAATAACATACAGCAAAAATAATCATGAACCCAGGGATGGCTATTAGCCAGGTAATGGATGCAACCCTAATACTCCTAAACAAGCTTAATTTTTTAGCTTCTTTAATCGCATCGCTAAGGCTAAGGTCTTTCAGTACAATATAGGGCAATATAAAGTATGAGCTTACATCGTATAAAAAGCTTAGCGGCATAGAGATCACCGCCACCACCATCATTACAGGGTTTTTGCTTTCTACCTGATTACTTAGTTGTCGTAAAATAACCCCGATGATAGCGCTAAGTATGCCCCAGGCTAAAATGCTAGGTAGACGGCTTATGGCTACACGCAGGCCATCAGTTATGCTCGCCGTTTGATTTTGCATGCGGGCTGCTATACAGCTTATTAGCGCGGCATTAATAAAGGTTCCAGAGCAGTATACAAAAAGATAGACGACTGCAGGCAAGCTCCAATAAACCCATATAGGGTTAATGCCAGATAATTGAGGGTCCATCTTCGCAATTTCTAATACCAAGGCGAAGGGCATAATGATAATCGTGGCTATAAAAATCAAATTTAGGGCCATTAAAATAAACAGATCTTTGTTGTTGGACAAAAATTGTAGCGATTGTTTAATCAAGTTAATTTCAGTTTTAATAAAGTACATTTGACGTCCCTTATATATAAAAATAAATCTCATTTAATTTGGTTGTATTTTACTAAAATAAATCATTTTTCGCCAGAAAGATTTTAGCATGCTAGAATCTAGGGTAATATGACGAAGTGTTAATATGAGGATTATAAAATGGCGCAAGCAAAAACTATCGCATTGCTGCAACAAAAAGGCGGTTCAGGTAAGACCACCACAGCATTGAATCTAGCCGGAGGCCTGCGTGAATTAGGCTTTAAAGTTATTATCGCCGATATGGATAAAGATAAGCCCGATGCGTGGTCTTGGGCCGCAAAAAGCGCCAGCCTAAGAGACATGGTGTTTCAGGTCGATGAAAAAATGGCCCGCGAGCAACTGAACGAACTTAAAAACCAATGCGATTATCTGGTTATCGATACTCCGCCCAATTTCCAAACCGCGGCTTTAAAAGCGGCTTTATTGGCCGATTTAGTGGTGATTCCAACCGCACCAAGCGGCATGGATTTATCCGGTTTATTGGAGGCTAAAGACTTGGCGATGACTGCAGGGCGCCCTTATAAATTATTAGGCAATCGCATTGCCAAAAATACCACCATGAGCCGTAGCCTATTGAGCGTCCTGGAAGAAGACGGCAATGCCTTCGATGCCTCAGTGCCACAAAGCGTTAAGTTTGTCGAATCCGAAGCGGCTGGCCTTTATATCGGCGACTATGCTGCCGAGTCCGATGCACATATCGAAGTGAGAAGAGTGGCTAAAGAATTGCATGCCTATTTCGTGGCCGAAAAATTAACAAAAGCCTCGAAAATTTCAGGTACAATAGCACCTGAAGCTAAATCAGCCGAAACCGAGGCTTAAAGAGATGAATAAACGAGATTTACTATTAAATCGCAAGCGCTCCAGCGAGCTTAGCGATAGCCTAAATGAAGTGTCCCTAGGTAAAAAAGATGAACTTTTGGCGCTTAAGCTTCAAGTAATGAACGATATTGCCGAAGCTTCCGGCAAATTATTTGAATTGCCAATCGATTGCGTCGAGCCTGATCCCAATCAGCCGCGCAAAACCTTTAGCAATATCGAAGGCTTAGCTCAAAGCATTAAATTTAAAGGCATTATTCAGCCGATTATCGCCCGTCCCCGTAACCAAGACGGTAAATATATTATTATCGCCGGTGAGCGCCGTTATCATGCCGCTAAGCTCGCAGGCCTAGGCACTTTGCCTTGTATTCTACGGGCTGAAGAAGATGCCAATATTTTAATTCTGCAATTATTGGAAAATGACCAGCGCGAAAATGTTTCCCCCTTTGAAGAATCCGCCGCCTTAATTCAATTGGTCGATAATATGGGCGTTACTAAGGCCCAAGTAGCGGCTGAATTAGGTCGCGATCCAGCCTGGATTTCCATTCGACTGGGTTTGCAAGGCGCCAGCGTAAAAATTAGAGAGTTGGCCGAACAGGGCATTATCGAAGATATTCGCACCTTGCACGAGTTGCGTAAGCTTGAAGATGAAAGTCCGGCTAAGGCTAAAGACCTTATCGAAAAAATTCGACTCAATCAGCTAAGCGGGTCCTATCGCCAGGTCATTAGCAGCCTTCGCGCCACGGCTAAGGCTAAGACTAAGCAAGCGCCAAGAATGAAAAAAGTGCAAAAAATAGAAATAATTGGCACGCAATTGCTATTGCATGTAGGGGCTAAACACCCTTTACAATTTGAAATTTCAGAACAGGTGGCGGCCGATTTTTTTGCTGACTCTTTGGCTGCTCTGTTGTAAGGATGCGAATGCCTATCCCAAAATTTTCTCGATGGCTACTAAGCTTTTTTCTGCTGCCTATTCCTTTATGGGCTGCCACGATCAGCACGCAACAGCTTCCTGCCGTTATCGATCAATTTAATCAAAATGCTTTAATGTATGCAGGCGCAACTCCCGATAAAATATTAATGGATGCGGCGACTCAGGCCAAAGTTTCCCAGGTTTTCCTCAATCGCTATTTTTCAGCCTGGACCGGTAATCAAGTGGCTTTTAGGCAAAAAGATGCCCTGGAGGCGGAAACCGATTTCGTTAAGCTCTATGCAGCAAGGCCCGGTTTTGGCAGCAATATGCATCCTTTGAGTCTGAATTGGATCCAAGGTCTGGCAGATAATATGAATCTCGCCGCCTTTGCCAATATGAAGGTTAAAGGCATCGTGGTAAATTCCGATAATTTAAGGCAGTTACCGACTGATATTCCAAGTTTTAGCACGGTCTCAGCACTAGCCAGCGACTATCCTTTCGATAGTTTGCAGCAATCCTATATCGCTTCAGGCTCGCCGGTCTTTATCTGGCAGGTTAGTCGCGATGGGGCTTGGTATCTGGTGATGACCGAAAACCAATTAGGCTGGATTCATGCGAATTCCGTGGCCATAGTCGGCGATAGTTTTGTGCATAAATGGCAAGCAAATCATTTTGTAATGGCCAACGATGATAATATTCCCATTATGGATGATGATCATATTTTTAGGATGACCAGCCGCATCGGTATTTTGTATCCATTGGTCGGAACCAGTAAAAGCGCCTATACCATCTATGTGCCAGTGGTCAATACCGAAAACCACGCCATCATTCGCCAAGGGTCGATTTCTAAGACTTATGCTACCGCTTTTCCATTAGCCCTAACCCAAGACCATATCGCCATGATAGCCAATAAGATTCTCGGTGACTCCTATGGCTGGGGTGGAATCTACGGCTTCCGCGATTGTTCAGCTACCATGAAAGATATCTTTGCAGTGTTCGGTATTTGGCTGCCTCGCAACTCGGCTTATCAGGCTAAAGCCGGCCAATATATTTCATTAACGGGTTTAACCGATAAGCAAAAGTTAATTAAGATTCGCCAACTTGGCGTGCCTTTTATCACCTTCATCGACCTGCCAGGTCATATCGCACTCTATCTTAACGACCCTCAGAATAAAGTCATGACCCTGCAAACGATTTGGGGCCTGCGTACCCAAGCAGATGATGGTATGGGCCGCGCCGTGATCGGTGAAACCGTGATTATGCCGATGGATATAGACGCCCAATATAGCAATATTACCAGCACGCTAATGAGCCGAGTGACCGGGATAACCTTAATCGTTCCTCAGGACTCATCCTCTTAACAGAGTCCAGTGTTTAGTAGGGTTATGATTTTCAAGGCTGCACTATGAAAATCTATTGCTCTAATGCCCTAAAATGGTTATAATCTCGCTGCAAAATTCATGGCCGGCAATAGATGGGAAATCCAACACGAGCATACATTAGGCAATGGCTTTACTATCAAGTTCTAGCGAGCGTAGTGGTAGTAACGGTGTTAAGCCTTATTAAAGCCAGGTTGGGGTGGTCGAGTGGCATAGGTTGTATGGCGGTCTTGTTAGCCAATGGCTATCAGGGCTTGCGGGTTGCCTTAACTCGACTAGAATATAACCCGGTCGAATTATTAAAGAATTTTTATAAGGGCGAGCTAGGAAAGTTTGTTATTCTGGCATTTTTTGTGATAGTGTGCGCAAAATTTTTACCACTAACCTGGTGGGCTTTTATAGTAGGTATTTTGGGGGCGCAGCTAGGCGGCGCAATTTTATTAATGTTAGTGAAGGGTAAGTAATGGCGACAGGACAAAATATTAGCTCTGCCGATTATGTTCAGCATCATCTTACCCATTTGATGCTCAATTTACATACTTTTAAGTTTGGGCACACTAACAACTTCTGGGCTATAAACGTCGATTCTTTAATCGTTTCCTGGATCTTAGGTGGCTTATTTTTAGGGCTGTTCGCCATAGTCGCTCGCCGCGCTCATATCGGCGCGCCTGGTAAATGGCAAAACTTTGTTGAGCTAGCTATCGAAAAAGTCGACAGCATCGTTAACGACGCTTACTGTCGCAAATCCTCTTTAGTGGCACCTTTAGCCTTAACCATTTTCATCTGGGTATTTTTAATGAACCTAATGGATCTGCTGCCGGTAGACTTAGTGCCTGGCTTATTAAGCTTAGCCGGTGTTCCTGATTTTAAAATCGTACCGACCTCTGATCCTATGATGACTTTTGGGATGTCCTTAACCGTCTTTATTTTGGTGATTTTTTACAATATTAAAATGAAAGGCGTATTCGGTTTAGGTAAGGAAATATTAAGCGTACCATTCGGATGGTGGCTATTTCCCTTAAACATTTTATTTAGGTTGCTGGATGAATTAGTCAAGCCGTTATCCTTGGCTTTGCGGTTGTATGGTAACTTGTTTGCGGGTGAATTAATCTTTATCTTAATCGCCTTATTACCTTGGTGGAGTCAATGGACTATCGGCTCGATATGGGCGATTTTCCATATTTTAATTATTACCATCCAGGCGTTTGTATTTATGATGCTGACCATCGTGTATTTAAACATGGCCAGCGAAGCACACTAATTAATTGACAGGAGAAGAAAATGTTAGAAGTTGCAAGTGTAGTAGCTAGTGTACAAGGTGCCACCGCGATAGCGGCTGCATTATTAATCGGATTGGCTGCATTAGGTACCGCGATTGGATTTGGTATCTTAGGTGGTAAGTTTTTGGAAGGCGTAGCGCGTCAACCAGAATTGACCGCCATGCTAATGGGTAGAATGTTTTTAGTAGCCGCTTTAGTCGATGCGTTCGCCGCTATTTCTATCGCAATGGGCTTATACTTATTCTTCGCAGGAAACCCATTCTTAGCGGTAGTGTTGAAGTATGTCGGTACCCAAGTCGCCGGTTCATAAGCTAGCCAAGATTTGAATGCCTAGCCCGAAGTGAATTCGGGCTAGGCGGCAAAGGGGGAGATGATGCGATTCTCCCCCTTTGCGAACCCCCATCGCATAGAGTGTTATAATTTAAATAATTAAAGGGTTTTCTGCATGGATATTAATGCAACTCTCATAGGCCAGATGATTACATTTGCAATCTTCATCCTCTTTACGATGAAGTTTGTCTGGCCGCCATTGATGAAAGTTCTGGATGAGCGCCGCAAAAAAATTGCGGATGGCTTAGCCGCGGCCGAACGTGGGCAACATGATTTAGAAGTCGCCCATTTTAAAGCCAAAGAAATTATTCGAGAAGCCAAGGCCCAGGCCTCGGTGATTATCGAGCAGGCTAACCAGCGCGCCCATCATATTGAAGAGCAGGCTAAAGAAGAAGCCCGCCATGCCGCTGAAAGAATTAAACAGGCCGCTGTCATCGAGATCGAACACGACCGTATGAAGGTTCTAGCGAACGTGCGTCATCAAGTTGCCGATGTGGCTATAGCCGGAGCTGAAAAGCTTATCAGACGCAATATCGATAAAGCCGCGAATGAAGACTTATTGTCAGCCTTAGCGAGCGAGATCTAATATGACGACTGCTAGTACTATTGCCAGACCCTATGCAAAAGCCGCTTTTGAATATGCGAAAGATGAGCGTAGCGAAAAAGCCTGGGGCGAAAGCTTAAAGGAATTGGCCGTATTATTTGCAGATAAAGACATGCAGGCGTTATTGCTGCATCCAAAATGCAGTCAGATCGAATTGGCAGAGATAATGTTAGCCTCCAAGGGCGCTGAAATTGAGCCGAAGGTTCAAAACTTTATACGCTTATTGGCTGAAAATTCTCGGTTAGGATTTATGGCAGAAATCAGCTTAAGTTTTAACGAGTATGTGGCCGAAAGTCAGCACATCTGTCATGCGACTCTAGTGAGCGCTATGCCAGTCGATGCGGCCATGATCGAAACCGTAAAACAGGCTTTACATAAAAGGCTTAATCAAACGATTGAGCTTGAAACCAAGATTGATGAAAACTTGCTGGGTGGGGCGATGATTATAGCCGGTAACTTAGTAATAGATGGCTCGGTACGAGGCCAATTAGACCGACTAGCACAAGAACTTCAAAAATAAAATTCTACAGATTAAGGTGAATACCATGCAATTAAATCCCTCAGAAGTAACCGACCTAATTAAACAGCGGATTGCGCATTTTGATACTAAAGCTGAATCCCGCAATGAGGGGATTATCGTTAGCGTCCGCGACGGTATTATTAAAATACACGGGCTAAGCAATGTCGCTTACGGTGAAATGATCGAATTGCCAGGCGGCGTATTTGGTTTAGCGTTAAACTTAGAGCGCGATGCGGTCGGTGCTGTCGTGCTTGGTAGCTATACTCACCTAAAAGAAGGCGAGATAGCGCGTTGTACCGGTAAAATTTTAGAAGTGCCAGTAGGCGAAGCCCTGCTTGGACGAGTAGTGGATGCCTTGGGTAATCCTATCGATGGTAAAGGTCCGATCAACACCACTCTTACTTCCCCCATTGAAAAAGTAGCCCCAGGCGTTATCGCGCGTCAAAGCGTCGATCAACCTATGCAAACCGGTATTAAAGCCATCGATGCTATGGTTCCAATCGGTCGTGGCCAACGTGAGCTAATTATTGGTGACCGTCAGACCGGTAAGACGGCGGTGGCCATCGATGCCATTATTAACCAAAAAGATAGCGGCATTAAATGTATCTATGTAGCGATCGGTCAAAAAGCCTCCTCTATTGCCAACGTAGTGCGCAAATTAGAAGAAAACGACGCGATGGCTCATACCATTATCGTAGTAGCTTCTGCGGCTGAAGCGGCGGCATTGCAATATATTGCCCCTTATTCCGGTTGTGCGATGGGTGAATATTTCCGCGATCGCGGTGAAGATGCGCTGATTATTTATGATGATTTAACCAAGCAAGCTTGGGCCTACCGTCAAATTTCCCTATTATTACGCCGCCCACCAGGTCGCGAAGCCTATCCTGGAGATGTATTTTATCTGCATTCCAGATTGCTTGAGCGTGCGGCAAGAGTAAACGCAGAATACGTTGAAAAAATGACCAATGGTGAAGTGCGTGGCAAAACCGGTTCCTTAACCGCCTTACCTATTATCGAAACCCAGGCCGGTGATATTTCAGCCTTCGTTCCTACTAACGTAATTTCGATTACCGATGGTCAAATATTCTTGGAATCAGGATTATTTAGTGCCGGAATTCGCCCAGCCATTAATGCGGGAGCGTCTGTATCTCGAGTCGGTGGAGCGGCCCAAACCAAAATTATTAAAAAGCTTGGTGGCGGAGTCCGTTTAGCCCTAGCGCAGTTCCGTGAATTAGAAGCCTTCGCACAGTTTGCCTCGGATTTGGATGAAATAACCCGTAAGCAATTAGAGCGCGGCCAACGAGTTATGGAATTAATGAAGCAGAAACAATATAGCCCATTAAGCGTAGCGCAGATGGCGGTATCCTTATTTGCGGTAGAAAAAGGCTATTTGGATGATGTTGCATTACCTAAAATCGTCTCATTTGAAGAGTCTTTGCACCACTATATGGCTAGCCAGCATCAAGCGCTATTAGCCGAAATTAATAAAAACTGTAAATATGATGATGAAGTGGCTAAGGCTTTAGGCCAGGCTATTGAAAAGTTTAAGCAAACCCAAAGCTGGTAAAGGGGTTCACAGGTGGCAACATCTAAAGAAATTAAAGCTCGAATAGGTAGTATTAGCAATACTAAGAAAATTACTCGAGCCATGGAAATGATCGCCGCTTCTAAATTGCGGAAGGCCCGCGATCGTATGGAAGCTAGTCGACCTTATGCACTTAAAGCGCGTGAGGTGATTGGTCATTTGGCTTTAGCGCATCCTGAATATCATCATGTGTATATGGAAAGCCGCGAAGTGAAACGCGTTGGCTTTATCGTAATATCAAGCGATCGCGGCCTCTGTGGTGGTTTAAATATCAATGCCTTTAAAAAAGCCTTAATCGAAATGAAAGCCTGGGCCGATAAAAACGTTGAAATTGATGTCGCCATTATCGGCCATAAAGCCGAGGCCTATTTTGCAAGAGTGGGCAGCAATGTAGTGGCTTATGCTCACCATCTAGGCGAACAACCCGCCATTAAAGATTTGATCGGTGCGGTTAAAGTGATGTTAGATGCCTTCGCGACTGGAAAAATAGACCGCCTATTTTTAATATCGAACCATTTTATCAATACCATTACTCAGACCCCGCATTGCGAGCAATTATTGCCCGTTATGCCGGCGGATAAAACCGAGGTGCAGCACTGGGATTATATCTACGAGCCTGATGCCAAATCCTTATTAACCTTATTATTAGAGCGTTATGTCGAATCTCAAGTCTACCAAGGGGTAGTTGAGAATGTGGCTTGTGAACAAGCCGCGCGAATGATGGCCATGAAAAATGCCACCGACAATGCGACCGATGTGATTAAAGAATTAAAATTGGAATATAACAAAGCCCGTCAGGCTGCCATTACCAAAGAGTTGGCAGAGATCGTATCGGGTGCTGAAGCCATTAATTAGTATTAAGAGGAAAGTAGTATGAGTATTAACGGAACGATTGTACAGATTATTGGCCCAGTGGTTGACGTAGAGTTTCCACGCGACAATGTCCCTAAAGTCTATGACGCCTTAAAGGTCGAAGAGAATAATCTCACCCTAGAAGTTCAGCTATTGCTTGGCGATGGCATGGTACGTTGTATCGCCATGGGTACCACCGATGGCCTGCGCCGTGGCATAAGCGTTAAAAATACTGCCAATCCGATTATGGTGCCAGTAGGTCAAAAAACCTTGGGTCGCATTATGGATGTATTGGGCGATCCTATCGATGAGCAAGGCCCTATTGGCGAAGAAATGCGTATGCCAATTCATCGCGCGGCTCCTAACTTTAGCGATCAGGCGCTTAGCACCGAATTATTAGAAACCGGTATTAAAGTAATCGATTTAATTTGTCCCTTTGCCAAAGGCGGCAAAGTCGGCTTATTTGGCGGTGCCGGCGTCGGTAAAACCGTTAGCATGATGGAATTGATTAATAATATCGCGACCGAACACAGTGGTTATTCCGTATTTGCGGGGGTCGGCGAGCGGACTCGTGAAGGTAACGACTTCTATCATGAGATGAAAGATTCCAACGTATTAGACAAAGTATCCTTGGTGTATGGTCAGATGAATGAACCTCCAGGAAACCGTTTACGCGTAGCATTAACCGGAGTGACTATCGCCGAAGGCTTCCGTGATGAAGGCCGTGATGTGTTATTCTTCGTCGATAATATTTATCGTTATACCTTAGCGGGAACGGAAGTATCAGCATTGCTAGGGCGTATGCCATCAGCAGTAGGGTATCAGCCTACTTTGGCTGAAGAGATGGGCGTACTGCAAGAGCGTATTGCCTCCACTAAAACCGGATCGATTACCTCGGTCCAAGCGGTTTATGTACCAGCAGATGACTTAACCGATCCATCCCCGGCGACCACCTTTGCACATTTGGATGCAACTATCGTATTATCCCGTCAAATCGCCGAATTGGGTATTTACCCAGCGGTCGATCCATTGGATTCCACCAGCCGTCAGTTGGATCCATTAGTCGTGGGTCAAGAGCATTATGATGTGGCTCGTGCGATTCAAAAGATTTTACAACGTTATAAAGAATTAAAAGATATTATCGCCATCCTCGGTATGGATGAATTATCTGAAGACGATAAAGTGTTAGTGGCCAGGGCGCGTAAAATTCAACGCTTCTTATCCCAGCCTTTCTTCGTGGCGGAAATATTCACCGGTAACCCAGGCCAATATGTCCCTTTAAAAGAGACTATTCGCGGATTTAAAGGCATCGTATCCGGCGAATATGACCATATCCCAGAACAAGCGTTCTATATGGTAGGGTCGATCGACGAAGCGATTGAAAAAGCAAAAACATTATAATACCTCGCCCCTAGTGGGAGAGGTCGAAATGGCCACTGTAATAAGTGGCCATTGAGGGAGAGGGAAGTGGTTAAAACAGTAAAGCTCGACATAGTAAGTCCCGAAGGCGAAATTTTCGCAGGTGAAGCCGCGGCTTTATTTGTAAAAGGTGCCGAAGGTGAGCTCGGCCTTTATCCAGGTCACTTACAGTTATTAACCCGCATTGCCCCAGGTGCCGTCCGTATTTTAAAAGCCGATGGTCATGAAGAATTATTGTATGTTTCAGGCGGCATACTCGAAGTTCAACCGCATCACATCAGCATTCTAGCCGATAGCGTCGAACGTCCTCAGGATGTTAACGAAGCGGCTGCTTTAGAAGCTAAACAAGCCGCTGAAAAATTGTTAAGCGCTAAAGACGGTTCTGTGGATTATCGCAAAACGCAACAAGATTTAGCCGAAGCCATCGCTAAATTACGTGTATTAGAGCTTATGCGACTTCGTAAAAAACACTAAGTATCTCCCTTTACTTGCAAGCATCGCTATCCGCAGCTATAGTTTAAAAAATAGACTGTGGAAATATTATGATTCCCAAGACGGCAACTGAGAAAGCTGTATCCCGAAGTGAAACATTATCACTTCATGAACATCGCGCTAAAAGTCTTACGCCCTTAGCTGTGGCTGAAAAATTTATGCGCAGAGAAGCTCGGCTTCGTAAAAAACAAATGATAAAAGATGCCTTGAAAAAGTTCTATATAAGGCAGTTGAATAAAAGCGAAAATACTAAAGCGGCTATTTTATTTGCTAAAGAGCCTCATGCAAGGCTATTGCCTACTATAGTGGAATGTTTTGAAGAGTGCGACGAAAGAGTTAGCGCTGAATCTAAGCCGGCATCAGCCTGTTCATTTTACCAGGCAAGGCGTCACTCTTCCATTGACACTATTACCAGTCCATTAGAAGAGGCCTTTGATCTTGAAGCTGTTCTTGCTGAGTCTGATGCAGATGAGGCTTTATCCGATTATGAGACTTTATCCGAAGCCTATCAGAAAAAAATTATAGAAGATGTTTTTAAGTTACTAGCAGAGGAAGATAAATTAAGGGCCAGAAGCTCAGTTAGCCTCGGTTTTAATTGAAATTTGACTAAGCCTCTAGCCTAGATGTTACCCAACATAAGATGAGATTTTAGCTAAAAAAACGCCTATAATCGTGTTTTCTTAATAGACAATGGATTGTAATGAAAGAAGCTGATAGATTTCCTCCTGAAAAATCATCACAACGAGCCGTATCTGCCAGTGTGCGCCCAGCAAAAACGGTAAGGTTCGCTGATGATTTAGCCACCAAAGGCCCTACCTTAGAAGATGATAGACCCACCCTCGATGAGCGATTAAGCCGGACTATTAACCCTAGAAATATTATTCATGCAAAAGTACTGGGGTTTGCAGTTCTTTGGCTATTAATACCTGCCATTCCAATGGTTACTGAAGCCCCAGAGTTTCGTTTAGGCATAATGTCTGAATCTGAGGCAAGTTTGGGCAGAGTCGTTGACCCAGATGCAACAGAAGAATATTTTTGTCCTAAGCGCGGTTATATTTATGGCAAAAAAACGCATGATGTGCTTGATATAAGCGGATCTTGGATGGAGCATATCGAGCTATTTGATAACGGTCCATCGTATGAGAGCCTGCTTAATGAGTCTAAACTTCATGACGATACTGAGGTCAATCAAACTTTATACGCCCTCATTCAAACTATAGAGCCTCGAGCCAGTATCCCAGAAATTAATGAGAGTGATTATCCATCCGCTAGAGCGCGTTCACCTGAATTAATAGACTGGCATACTTCTGCGCATTATTCACCCCCCGGTAGAGCGAAGACCGATCTTCCTTTTAGCTTTGATGGTTTTGACTCTGATGATTCCGATTCCGATTCCGATTCCGATGATTCCGATTCTGGGCCGGACGTGAAAAGTTGTAGCCTGATCACGGGGGCGAAGGAGGAATATACTTTTCCCTCGATTGCTACAACGCTAATTTATAGGAGAGCATCAGTGGACACGAGTATAGCTAGCCCTAGTCAATGCTTAGGGGATGAGTAAATTTAATTTGCCTTAACCGTGCTTTCTTAGTTAAGTTCACATAAAATACTTATCATGCTTAATAAGTAGGGAATAACATGGCGCTTAGTATTATTATTTTAGCGGGAGGCAGCGGCACTCGCATGAGTTCCAATTTGCCTAAAGTATTGCATAAACTTGCTGGCAAAACCCTGCTCGATCATGTTATCGATAGTGCCGAGGCTTTGCCTGATGTCACCGAAGTATTTGTAGTGTATGGCCATTTAGGTGAAATGGTATTAGCCTCTATGCAGCATCGCCAGGATGTTACCTGGGTCGAGCAAAAAGAGCGCTTAGGCACAGGGCATGCGGTTCAGCAAGTTTTACTCTTATTAAACCCTGCCAATCAGGTGCTAATTCTATACGGCGATGTGCCTTTAATTAGTTCGAATACCTTAGCTAATTTTATTGCGGCTACCGGCAAAACCCAATTGGGTTTATTGACTGCCGAGCTGCCAGATCCCTTTGGCTTAGGAAGAATCCTGCGTGATGATCATCAGCAAGTTTTAGGCATAATAGAAGAAAAAGATGCCAGTGCTTTAGAAAAGCAAATTAAAGAGATCAATACCGGCATTTACTGCGTGCCTGCCGAATTTCTATTAAAATGGCTACCCAATCTTACTAATATCAATGCTCAAAAAGAATATTATTTAACCGATATCGTTAAGATGGCTCGTGATGATAAGGTGAGCATTAATGTCTCCAAGCCTAAGCAAATAGAAGAAATCTATGGTGCTAATACCCGAATCGAATTAGCAAAACTGGAGCGAATTTATCAATTTTGGCAGGCTCAAGAACTCATGTTGCAGGGCGTTACCCTCTATGACCCAGCTCGAGTAGATATCCGTGGGACTGTGGTTCCTGCACGCGATTGTATTATCGATGTGAATGTAATTTTTGAAGGTCATGTTGTCTTAAGCGAAAATTGTATCATCGGACCGAATGTTGTGCTTAAAAATGTTAGGTTAGGCAAAGGTGTGGAAATTAGAGCCAACTCAGTTTTAGAAGATTGCACGGTCGAGCAAAACGCCATAGTCGGCCCTTTTGCCAGGATTCGTCCCGGTACTATTCTTAAAGAAGGCTGCCATATCGGCAATTTCGTGGAAGTGAAAAAATCTACTATCGGCAAAGGTTCTAAAGCTAACCATTTAAGTTATATCGGCGATTCCATCGTTGGCGAACGCGTGAATATCGGCGCCGGTGTGATAACCTGTAATTACGACGGTATTAATAAGCATCAAACGATTATCGAAGATGATGTATTTGTAGGCTCTGATGTTCAATTAATCGCGCCAGTTACTATCGCCAAAGGTGCCACTATCGGCGCCGGATCTACTATAACCCGCGATGCACCGGAAGCTAAGTTAACCCTGTCCCGTGCCAAACAAATGACAGTCGAAGGCTGGGTAAGACCCATTAAGAAAAAGGATTAAAATTGTGTGTGGAATTGTTGGAGCTATTGCCGAACGTAATGTAATTCCTATCCTATTGGAAGGCTTAAAGCGTCTAGAATATCGTGGCTATGATTCGGCCGGATTCGCTGTAATTGACGAAGACAATACCATAGTGAGAAAGCGCGCCGTCGGCAAAGTCGCTGAACTAGTGATTAAATCGAATGCTGAGCCTTGTAGCGGTAAAATCGGGATTGCCCACACTCGCTGGGCCACTCATGGTAAACCTTCCGAACGCAATGCTCATCCCCATATGTCGGGTGATAAGATCGCTATCGTTCATAATGGCATTATCGAAAATTACGCCGAACTTAAAGAAAAATTACAGGCCGATGGCGTGGTATTTGATTCCGATACCGACACCGAAGTTATCGCGCACTTACTACAACACACCATGCGCACTGGCAAAAGCTTAATGGTAGCCGTACGTGCCATTATCCCTATGCTAAAAGGCGCTTATGCCATAGTAGCCATGAATCTCGACGAGCCAGATCGCCTGGTCGCGGTGCGCTCCGGTTCGCCGATGGTTATCGGTTTAGGCATAGAAGAAAATTTTATCGCCTCCGATAGTCTGTCATTATTGCCGGTTACGCATCGATTTATTTATTTGCATGAAGGTGATATCGCCGAAGTCACCCGTCATATGGTGCATATTACCGACCAGCATGGCCATGCCGTGACTCGACCCATTGAAGAATTACATGTTCAGAATGATGCCGCAAGCAAAGGAAAATTTAAACATTTTATGCTCAAAGAAATTTTTGAGCAGCCCGATGCCGTAACGCAAACTATGAGCGGCTGTATCGATCTTGAGGGCCAGGTATTGATTAATGCCTTTGGCGTCAATGCTGAAACTATTTTGCCTGGCATCGAAAACATTAAAATTGTAGCCTGTGGCACGAGCTACCATGCCGGACTCGTCGCTAAAAATTGGCTAGAAGAGTGGGCAGGCATTCCTTGCGATGTCGAAATCGCCAGCGAGCTTCGCTACCGCACCACGGTAGTCAGACCTAATACTTTGTTTTTAGCGATTTCACAGTCAGGCGAAACTGCTGACACGCTAGCGGCTTTGCGCCAAGCTAAAACGCTAGGTTATGCCGCCACTATGGCAATTTGTAATGTACCCACAAGCTCCTTGGTTCGCGAGACCGATTTATTGTTTATGACTCGAGCCGGGACTGAAGTAGGCGTCGCTTCAACTAAAGCCTTTGTCACTCAGTTGGTAGGATTGTTTTTATTGACGACTTTATTGGCCGAGCTAAAAGGCAAAGTAGAGCTAGCGCGTTCATTAACTCAGGCGTTACGCCAAGTGCCGGCTTTATTGCAAATGGTCTTAAATCTCGATGGCGACATCCAGTTAATGGCCAATCATTTTATTGAAAAGCATCATGCCTTATATTTAGGCAGGAATTGTTTTTATCCTATCGCTCTGGAAGGCGCTTTAAAGCTTAAAGAAATCTCTTATATCCATGCCGAAGCCTATCCAGCCGGCGAGCTAAAACATGGCCCTTTAGCCTTAGTCGACGCTGAAATGCCTGTCGTGGTTTTGTTGCCACGAAATGCCTGGTTGGATAAGATAAAAGCCAATGTTCAAGAAGTTGAAGCGCGAGCAGGTCAATTATTTATTATTTCCGAGGCCAGTCTTAAGTCTGAATTACCTACCTCGTCTTATATATTAGGCTTGCCCACTATCCCAGAAGAAATTGCGCCCATTATCTACACCTTGCCACTGCAGCTCTTGGCATACTATGTCGCCGTGCTAAAAGGCACTGATGTAGATCAGCCTAGGAATTTGGCTAAGAGCGTCACTGTGGAATGATTTTGCTGTACTGAAGCAAGCTAGTTTTTCAAGCAGGAACCATATTTCCCAAATGGGAAATATGGTTCTATAGGCTCGCAAGCATGAATAGCAACGTGGAGTGATTTTGCTAGAATAAGGCTTGCTTTTA
The DNA here is from genome assembly GCA_030652335.1 of Gammaproteobacteria bacterium. Lineage (GTDB taxonomy): Bacteria > Pseudomonadota > Gammaproteobacteria > Francisellales > CACEW01 > JAQSYQ01. The sequence goes on along the minus strand of JAUSAW010000004.1, from coordinate 58,239 downwards.
TCCCGTTAAAGTCAAAAAGTAACGTAAATTTGTTAAAAATGACCATCTCGTGGACTTGCACGAAATGGTCAGAGATATTATAAAGCAGCTAAAGCCTTTTCATAATCCGGCTCATCAGCAATCTCTGCAACCTGTTCGGTATACAAAACTTTGCCCTGTTCATCTAAAACCACCACAGCGCGAGACATTAATCCGGCGATAGGGCCATCGATAATTTTAACGCCTAGAGTGGTGCCAAATTCTGGATGACGAAAGCTTGAGGCTGTAATGACATTGCTAATGCCTTCTGCGCCACAAAAACGTTTTTGGGCAAAGGGTAGGTCGGCTGAAATGCATAATACTTTAACATTGGGCAGGCTGGCCGCTTGTTCATTAAATTTGCGAACTGAAATCGCGCAAGTCGGGGTGTCGAGGCTGGGGAAGATATTTAAAATAACTTTATGGCCCTTAAGCGAGCTTAAAGCGAGTTCGGATAAGTCGGTGCCTGTCAGGGTAAAAAGAGGGCAGGCTTGACCTACTTTAGGTAGCTCGCCGCAAGTATGGATAGGGTTGCCTTTTAAGGTAATAGTAGCCATGTGATTCTCCTTAATGTGAGTGATCGTGCCCATGCTCGTGATCATGATCACAGCAGGCTTGTTTCTCGGTTTGGATTTTAGCTTGGTTCATACGCAATAAAGTTTTCTTCTTAGCGTCGACTTGAGTTTTACGCTTAGTGGCTTTTTTTGTTTGGTTTTTTTGTTTTGCTTTCGCTGATAATGCCATATTTTTTCTCCATAGATGACGGTCAGTTTGTTCTCACCACAGCCATATCACATAAGGCGATTAAAGCCTGTTTATACTCAGATTCTGCTAAAAAGGCAATTTTTGCCTTGGCTTTGTCTGCCTCGTCTCTGGCTTTGGCTTGAGTCATTTCAATTGCGCCGGTTTTTTGTAAAATTTCTTGAATGACAGCCAGCTGATCTAAGCTACCATGTCGAATGGCGTGACGGATAATATCAGCCTCTTCTTTCGAGCCTTGTTGCATCGCGTAGATTAGGGGCAGGGTGGGTTTGCCTTCGGCTAAATCATCGCCGATATTTTTGCCCATTTCCTCTTTCGACGCGGTGTAATCCATAATATCATCGACCAATTGAAAGGCGGTGCCTAAATGCATGCCGTAATCAGCCAGGTCTTGTTCATTCGGATTGTTCATAAATAGTGCGGGAATTCGGCAAGCGGCCATAAACAAAGTCGCGGTTTTGCTTTGGATGACCTGCATATAACGCGCTTCATCGGTGTCGGGATTATTGCAGTTTATGAGTTGCAATACTTCGCCTTCGGCAATTTGATTGGAAGCCCGGGCTAAAATACCCATCACTCGCATATCGTCGAGCTTAACCATTAATTCAAATGAGCGGGAATAAAGGAAATCGCCGGTTAATACGCTGGCCGAATTATCCCAAATCTTATTAGCGGTAGGATTGCCACGGCGCAGATCAGACTCATCCACCACATCATCGTGCAATAAGGTAGCGGTATGAATCAGTTCGACTATCGCCGCCAGTAGAGCGTGCTTGTTTCCAGAGTAGCCTAAGGCTTTAGCGCAAAGCAAGGCTAGGCTAGCTCGCATTCTTTTGCCGCCGCTTTGAATAATGTAGTTGCCAATTTCTTCGATTAAAGGCACTTGAGAGCCAAGGCTTTCTTTAATATAGACATCGCATTCTGCGAAATCATCCTGAATTAGTGTGCGGATATCGGTTGCGTTCATAGGGCTTTCGTTTTGTCATGATAGGCCATGAGATCGTAGGGGAAAGCGGGGTGTGAGTCAACTTATGCATAAAAAAAAGCCCCTATCAAAATTATCCGATAGGGGCGAGGGGTCTTATGATATTGCTTTATTAAGCGCTAGCAACAGTCGGAGCAGTCTCAGCTTCGACTCGTTGGCCATTAATACATGCGCCGAAGAAAGGGGCTTGTACTGGCTTAGGGCTACAATTATCCATATAGCGATTAACTGCTTTATAAGTAAAATATAAAGCTACTGCAGTAATTGCAATGCAGGCTATAGCTACAGTGGCAGGCCATGCTATTGCAGCAACTGTTGCTCCTGCTATACCTATAGCAATATGGCAGGCCAGGGTGCTTGCACCAATGAGAGTAGCAGCACCGCCTATAACTAATAAACCTTCATCCATTTGATTGGGTTTGGTAGCCAAGTTACTCTCAAAGCTGGAAGAGCTGTTATTATCGGAAGAGCTACCCCTCGCTAAATCTAATTGTTTTAGCATCCAATTAGATTTAATGGTAGGAGCCGTTTTTGCAAGAGTCATAGTATTAACTAAAGTTTGATGTGTATTAGCATCTATAGCATTTTTAGCCCAGTTTATTTTTATCTCATCAGTTGTAACGGCACTATGCATCACTAGTAATGTTTCATATAAGCGAACAGCTTTTGTATCTGCTAGAGATCTTGCTGTGTCAATATCAAGGGTAGTTACTTTCTTTGATTGTAAAGCCATGTCTAACATGGTTTTAATCCAACGGTGTTTTTCATCCATCTCTTCGATGGAGAGTTCTTTTTGAGTGGCTTCAAATTCTAAAAGGGCATTAATAACATCAGCAGCAGTAGTTTTGTCAAGTAAAACTCTCTGAGCGGTTACAAGCTTCAAACTATTTTCTAAATAATCAAATCTAGGGTCTAGGCCATTGGCTATGCTTTCAATTCTATTATATAAGGCATTCATAATGTTCTCCTTCCGTGGTGTAACAAATTTTATAAATCTAATAGACCCATTTAACCTTATGGGGCGCTTAAGAGAAATAGCAAGTTTGCCCGTTCTTTTGTAAGACATTTGCTATATCTAACCTTAAACTGTCCTTTTAATTATTTAATCTATATTGCTAGTATTACCAGGATTTTTGCTGGAATGCATCAGTTTATTTATAGCTAATCAAATAAAAAAACTTGTTTAGTTGTATGAAACTGCCTTATATTTGCGTGTAGAAAAAATTGAATTAAAACCAGGGGATGATTAATGAGTGAGATTGAAATAAATGTACAAAAAATAATACAGGTTATCGATGACTGTGGAAAAAAATTAATAAATATAAAGCTAAGTTATTCGGATTATATCAATAAGATAACTAGACGAATTTTGAGCGATTTGCCTAGTAATATACCTCAAGCGGTTATATTTGAAAAAGTAATTAATGAGATTGATGTTGTAATAGAGTTGCGAACCAGAGCTAGAGAGATGGAAGAAGTAAATAAATATGCTGCCATTAAGGAGTGGGCAAAACTGGATCTTGCAATAAAAAGATTTATAGCAAATCTTAAGGATCGTACACCTGATAATATTTTAGAGCAGTATGAGAATTTTCAGTTGATGAATGAAAGTTTTATTGAGGCGAAAGTTTTTGAAGCTTCTAAGAAGGACTTGAATCCGATGAAATGGTTTTTAAGGGAGCTGGCTGAAAATATTTTTATGGCGTTTCACATGGAATTACAAGCTATGCCGCCACTTAAAAAGCTAGCGGCTAAGAAGAAAACAGTAGAGGCAGAAGTGGCCACGCCTGAAGATAAAAAGCCTAGTACGCCGTTGGAAGAATCAACCAAATCTATCGCCCTTAAGCTTACTGGAGCTGAAGAAGTTTCAGCTGGCCTGGCGATGGGCGTTGCTGAAGCTGTCACCTCTAAGCTTGCAGATGATGAAGAAGCGTCAACGGATGTAGTGATGGTTGCTCCTGCAACTCAAGCTTTTCCTGCGCTTTGTCAATCACCTCCACGTGCTAAATTAATTAGGACAGGTGGGGCAGGAGTTAGTACTGGGCTGAGCGCAGGAAAGCAGGAAAGATCGCTTGACCCCATGATAACTACCCCTCAGTCCCCTCCGAGTATAGATGAAGTTAAAGTGGCATATGAAAAAGTTATGGCCGAGCTTAATGAAGAGCTATCCAAGCTTAAAAAACAGTATGATGAAAATCATGCTATGGCGCGTAAATTTTTCGGACAAAGACATTTTGGTCTTGAGCTTCACAAATCAATAAATCGAAATTTAGCTAGCTACCAGTCTTCTTCTGCGGGCGCAGGATCTTTAGCGCCATCTAGTGAAGATTTTAATGCAAAGCTTGATACATATCAGAAGTACTACGTAGATATTGGTATAAGCGTAGAGTTCTACCTTGAGAACTTAGAGTTTGATGCGGAAATTTTAAAGCAAATCATGGGGGGGGCTAGTAATATTTCGTTCTCAAAAGAGCAAGAAGCATCGATTAAAGATATGAATGATAGTATTGATAAGCAGCGTGATGTATTAAATGGTCAATATGGGCTCAGGGTTAGTTTTAGAGATGAGTTTGGTAACCAGCTTGTTGAAATTAAAAAGAGCTTATCTGAATTAGAGGCCAAATTAAAAGCGCCTTCTCCAGCAGTTGTTCCTGAAGCAGCGGTTAATAATACGGCAAGTCCTTTCCTGGCAGCAAGTTCGATTAAGGTTGAAAGCCAAAAGTTTACTCAAGCCGTTGGGCCCGCTAAAAGGGGTGGCTGTTGTAGTAAGCCTGCTACCGAAGAAGAAAGTGCAAAAATGCCGCTACTGAGTTAATAGTATCGTGCCTTATCAAGGTATTGATAGGGCACAATATTTCTATAAATATTGTTTCCAGCAAGGCTCCCACTTAAACTAAGCACTAATTAAGCGCTTAATAATGGAGTATGAAGCGATGCTGTCAGTCATTAAAAGTGAAAGTAGCGAAATGCTGGCGATAGTTCAAAGCTATGGCGCTTTACCCGAATACTCTAGTTTTAGTCCTGCTGGGATTATTAGTTCGTTAGTGGGCAGCAAATCCACTAATCAAGATGTTATTCGGCCTTTTATAGCGGAGGTTATAAGTTCGCCTAAGGCGACACCTTTTCAGTATGCGGATTTGCTAGCAGCAGTTTTAGTCAAGATTGCTGACTCTATTGAGCAATCAAAAGATAGCGAGCAAATTAAGAAATTATCCAATATAAGAGCATGGAAAGAAATAGAGCTGAGCATTATAAAATTTCAGTTAGAATTCAACGATGCTAAGCTTACAAAAGAAAGACTCTTTGCTGCATTTAGCGAGATGCTTATCGCTATCGACTCCATTAAAAGCCATATTAGTTCTGGTTCCCGGCTTAATACTACACTGGAACAAATACAAGTTAAAATAGAGGCCATTTATATAGGGTTTGCCGCGTTATTTAGTGTTAAGAAGGCGCACTCCCGCTTTATGCCTGCGACCTCACCGGCAGTAAGAGGATATAAGCATACTTTTTTTAATTTAAAAGCAGATGCTGCTAGTGTCCCATTGCCAAGATCGGCTCCAGTCCCTTCTATTGCGGGGGCGGGCGTAGGTCCTATGGTCAGCAACGCCCCAAGCGCGGCTGTGAAAAAAGATATCAGAGGAATGGACATTAACTTTGAAAATGCCTTGATAGTTTTAAATATAAAAGAAGCGGAGCTTAATGCCGCCATTAAGAGTGACCTTAAAAATGACGAGACCTCAGCTGAAACCATGATTAAAAAAGCTTTTTTGAAAATGGCAAGGGTCCATCGCGCTGATGGATTGGATGAAAAGGATACCGATTCCTTTACAAAAATTACGCAATTAAAAGAATTGCTTGAGGCAAAGGTCGTTACAGTTAAGTCGAAATCTGAAGCGCAACCGGATGTCAGGGCCGATTTTCACGCCAGTTTATTGGACGATATAGGCATAAACAAAACAGACCTTGAGGCAAGATTCGCCCTGCTATGTGAGTCTGCCCTACGGTTAGAGCAAGCTGAGCTGCGGCTTAATGAATTGCTTACGAGATTGAGCCTGCCCAGCAGTGATTTAAGGGTCTCCGATTTGCTTAAAATTCGTGCCGATATAGTTATGTTTGAAGAGATGGTGAAGGAGGCGATATCGAGTTATAGAAATCTTGATGAATATATAGGCGATAGGATTGAATGGCGTGTATTAAGCCGGGACCAATGTAAGCTAGATCCTGATGTAGAGGCTGCAACTATTAATTATCGATTGCTTGTAGATAAAATTAAGCCACTTATTCGTCACATTGCGAGAAAATGTGATGAAAGTAAAGAGAGGGCTGAAGCTTTATCCGAACAAATCTGCGATTTAAAATCGGGTTTGGATCAGGTAAAATTCTTGCCTGACATAGTGGTGCCCTCAACCCCTGTGATGCTAGAGGCCGAATTAAGTTCTGCCAAGGTTGCGCCATCACGATCGGTAGTGGAAAAGGTCGATTTAAATTCAGCCACATGCTGCTTTTGCTGGTTTGGGCCTAAAAAGCCAGCCCAGGCTGCTATTGCGGCAAGTCCGGCCCCTAAATAAGCGAATAGATAAAAAAATGCTTGTGCAACGGGCGGTTTTTTAATACAATCTTCGCACTTTGTATTAGTTAGACAAGAAAAACGCGATCTGGAGAGTAATATATGTACGCGGTAATGGTAAGTGGCGGCAAGCAACATAAAGTTAGAGAAGGCGATATCGTCAAATTAGAAAAAATCGAGCAAGGCATCGGTGAAACTGTCGTGTTTAACGAAGTTTTATTGATTGCTAATGACGGTGACCTACAATTAGGTACCCCATTAATTGCAGGCGGTGTAGTGAGCGGAGAAATCGTAGCTCAAGACCGTGCCGATAAAGTGCATATTATTAAATTCCGTCGTCGTAAGCACCATATGAAACAAATGGGCCATCGTCAGTATTATACCGCGGTAAAAATTACCGGTATCGGCGCGAATGCTAAAAAAACACCAGCTAAAAAGACTGCTAAAGCGAAAGCTGAAGAATAAAAGGGAGAGATTGAAATGGCACATAAGAAAGCGGGTGGTAGTACCCGAAACGGCCGCGATTCCCATTCCAAACGATTGGGCGTAAAAAGATTTGGTGGCCAATTGGTTACCGCAGGCACCATTATTATTCGTCAACGTGGTACTAAAGTACATCCAGGTACAAACGTAGGTTGTGGTCATGACCATACCTTGTTTGCAACCGAGCATGGACATGTTGAGTTTGTACAAAAGGGCGTTAAAAAACGCACTTATGTAAATATTATTCCTGTTGCTGCATAATAGGGTACGAAGAATAGTAAAAGGCCTCATTAGAGGCCTTTTTTTTTAACAATGTCATCCTGACAATATATTTGTCATTCCCGCAAAGGCGGGAATCTAGTGTTAAAGCTGGTTTTCATGGGGATGACAATATAGTCAATGACACCAGAGAGGATGCAAGAAAATGAAATTCGTCGATGAAGTAAAAATCCATACCCAAGCTGGCAACGGTGGTAACGGCGTATGTAGCTTTCGTCGCGAAAAATTCATTCCATTTGGAGGCCCGGATGGGGGCGATGGCGGGAATGGCGGTAGTATCTACGTCGAAGCCAACCTCAATATCAATACCCTGGTCGATTATCGTTATACCCGTCAATTCCAAGCCCAAAATGGTGGTAAAGGCCATGGTGAGAACTGCACAGGTAAGGGCGGCGATGATTTAATTTTATCGGTCCCGATCGGCACCATAATCTATGATAATGGCACCGGCGAAGTTATCGGTGAAGTTATCGCTGATAAACAAAGAGTGTTAGTAGCGCGCGGTGGTTTTCATGGTTTGGGTAATCTGCGCTTCAAGAGCAGTACCAACCGGGCACCAAGACAATTTACTCCAGGCGAGCCTGGCGAAGAACGCGAATTGCGCTTAGAGCTTAAATTATTAGCAGACGTTGGACTGTTGGGCATGCCTAATGCCGGTAAATCCAGCCTAATCAGAGCTGTATCGGCCGCCACCCCAAAGGTCGCTGATTATCCATTTACCACCATGTACCCCAATCTTGGGGTGGTGCGAGTAGGCGAGAATAAAAGCTTTGTTATGGCGGATATTCCTGGCGTAATCGAAGGTGCGGCAGAAGGCGCAGGCCTCGGCACTCGATTCTTAAAACATCTTACCCGTACTCGGGTTATTTTACATATGGTCGATATCGCGCCCTTTGATAATAGCGATGTGGTCGATACTATCATCACCATCGCAGAAGAATTAAAACGCTATAGTCCTGAATTGGCGGGGCGTGAGCGTTGGTTAGTCTTAAATAAGATCGATATGGTCGATGAAGCACAGCGGGAAGCTATTAAGCAGGATGTTATCGAACGCTTAAATTGGACTGGGCCTATTTATCTGATTTCAGCCCTAAAATCCGACGGCACCAAACAATTGATGTGGGATATTATGGGCAGGTTAGATGCCTTAAAACCGATCGCAATCGAAGAGCCTCAGCCTGATTTCAATGAAGGCGAAGAAGATAACTAGAGAGCTTGTCATTCCCGTTTTCACGGGGATGACAGTATCTAAGCCGCTATAGCCAATTTAAGCTGTTTCATAGCCTGAGTTTCAAGTTGACGAATTCGCTCGGCAGAAACCTGATATTTATCAGCCAATTCTTGCAGGGTGGCTTTATTTTCATTAAGCCAGCGCGCGTTTAAAATATCGCGACTACGATCGTCCAAGCCATCTAAAGCCTCGTGAAGCATATCGTGCTCACGGCCTTCGGATTCCGTTCGGCTAAGCTGTCTTTCAGGGCTAGCATCCGGTGCCGCCAGATATAGGGCAGGGGCCGAAACAAAGTCATCTTCTTCTGATTCTTCAGGGGCATCGAAAGCAATATCGTGAGAGCTTAAGCGCTGTTCCATCTCCATAACTTCAGAGGGTTTAACCTTTAAATCCTTGGCCACAGCTTGAATTTCTTCATGGCTAAACCAACCCAAGCGCTTTTTGCTATTGCGTAGATTAAAAAATAATTTACGTTGCGCTTTGGTGGTGGCAATTTTAACGATTCGCCAGTTTTTGATAATAAAGTCGTGCATTTCAGATTTAATCCAGTGCACAGCAAAGGACACTAATCGCACGCCCATATCAGGATCGAAGCGTTTAACGGCTTTCATTAGACCAATATTGCCTTCTTGAATCAGGTCGGCCTCTGCTAAGCCATAACCTGCAAAGCCTCTAGCAATGCGATTCACAAAGCGTAAATGCGATAAAATTAAGCGCTGAGCGGCTTCTAAGTCTTGATTGAGCTTTAAGCGTAAAGCCAATTGCTTTTCTTCGGCTTCTTCAAGCATCGGTACGCTATTAGCAAATCTTACATATGCGTTTAAATCCGCGATAGGTGCGCAATAATTAATGGCGGGTAGGGTGGACAATGTAGCCAACTGATTCATTCGTAGCTCCTCTGGCCTAAATTTTATAATTCCGAACCATTTTAGCACTCTCACTGCTGGACTGCTAGCCTCCATCCTTATAAAATTCACTGAAATAAAAACACAATACAGTCGCCACTTTGAGCTACACTATTGAATGGGCTAGAGTGATAAAACTTGCATAGAGTGGCTCACTATGCTGAGATATCATCTTTTAACTTTTAACGATCGGTAATATGATTATATTAGTGTTACTTTTATTAGCGATATTATTTGCTTACGCTTGCTGGGCTTGGTGGCCGCATCGTACATTATGGTGGCTATTTCAATGGTTTGAAAAGCGCCATTATCATCTTTATTACGAAGGCGTTAAGCTGTTGCCGTCTGGTTCTTGCATTATTATTGTGCCCGAAGACAATATTTTATTTGCCTTACTCATTAAACGGCTTACCTATATACCGGTAAGCTATGTCGGTGATATAAAAGTCCGCAGCTTTATTTTGCGGGCCATAATGAAGAAATGTAATTTATCGATTCATGCCCCTATTCAAAGCACAATACCAGAGGTCGGTATCATTGTCGTAAACTGGCGAAATTATCAGCGCCTGCATTTTGAGGCTACTATGCCAAAATTGGTGGCCTTTTTATGCGGAGCGACTTACGATTTATCGGTAAAATCCTCTTATGTTGTGCATCAATGGGCGCAAGTAAGTATTCACCCAGCGCCTGATAGCCTTCGCAAGCTCGAAGATATCCGGTTGTTAGAAGCCTTAAGCTGGCAAACCTATACTAAAAATTTACCGCCTATCGCTGAGCTATGGTTAACACAGGCTAAAGCCGGTGGCAGCCGACTCAGCATAGCGGATTCCACGGGTGCAAACTTAAGCCATCATCGCCTTATCGTTGGCGTAATGTCGATGCGAGAAAAATTAACCGGATTACTGCGTAAACAAATTAGCGTAGGCCTTTTGTTGCCTCCAAGTGCCGGAGCATTAGTGGCTACCTTAAGCTTATTTTCGCTCGGTAAAACCCTGGTTCCTTTAAACTACACCGCCGCAGAGTCCGCTATAGAAAGTGCTGTCGATCAGGCAGGGATTAAAAGTATCGTTACGTCTAAACGTTTTATTGAAAACCTCGAGAAAAAAGGCTTCGCCGTCAGTAATCTGCTAGCTAAGGTAAAGGTTATTTACCTGGAAGATGTTAAAGCTAGCTTGCGTAAACCGATTCTGCTTAAAAATTTAGTATTAGCAAAAATACTGCCGTTGGCCTTATTAAAAAGAGTCGCCTTAAGCAATTCGACTTCCAAGCGTACCGCAGCCGTGCTGTTTAGTAGCGGCAGCGAGGGTAAGCCTAAAGGTATCGAGCTTAGCCATTATAATATTATCGGCAATGCTAAACAGGCTGCCCAAGACTTAGAGATTCGTACCAGTGATTGTATGTTAGGCATATTGCCAATTTTCCATGCGTTTGGTTTAACGGTTACTACCCTTTTGCCTTTAATCGAAGGCCTGACAGTGGTCTGCCATCCTGACCCACGCGATGGACAGGTTATCGGTCAGATGGCGCAAAAACATAAGGTTACCTTATTGTGCGGCACTTCCACTTTTTTCAGGTTATATGCCAAAACCCGTAATTTAACTCCCGATATGTTTGATACCTTACGCTTTGTAATTGCCGGGGCTGAAAGACTCTTGCCTGAGGTAAAGGTTTTATTCGAAGAACGCTTTAAAAAGACCATCTATGAAGGTTACGGCACTACTGAGTTAAGTCCGGTCGTTAGCGCCAATAGACCGGATACCCAGCATGAGATTCGCTATAAAATGGGTACGGTTGGCATGCCAGTGGCGGGTTGCTTAATTAAAATTGTCGACCCTGAAACCGATGAGCCATTACCATTGGGTGCCTCGGGCCTTATTACCGTCGGTGGCGTTAATGTCATGAAAGGCTATTTAAACGATCCGGAAAAAACCGCCAGCGTAATGACCGAAAGCCAAGGTATTCGGTGGTATAAAACCGGTGATAAAGGGCGTTTAGATCAACATGGGTTTTTAACTATCCTCGACCGTTATTCAAGATTTGCCAAATTAGGCGGGGAAATGATTAGTCTAAGCGCGGTTGAAGGTCAAATTTCGTTAATAATCGATATGCCCGAAGTAGAGCTATTGGCAGTAGCCTTGCCTGATAGTAAAAAAGGCGAACAAGTTATTTTAATGTACGTGGGCCCTATTACCGAGCGTGACTTACAACAGAAAGTGTTGCATTCGGATATGTTAAATTTAATGAAGCCTCAGCATTATTTCCAAGTCACCGAGATTCCTAAGCTTGGCACCGGTAAAAATGACTTTGCCGCCGCTAAACGTCTGGCCCAATCTTTAGTGAAGGAAAAAGTCTAGCTTATGAATGCCTTATTTGTAGCTATTGGCGGCGCCTTAGGCTCGGTATTGCGTTACTGGCTAGCGGAATTATTTTATGCCATGGGGGCGAGAGCTTTTCCTTATGGCATTGTAACCGTCAATATAATCGGCTGTTTTTTTATTGGATTTTTCAGTATTTGGCTAGTCACTAAATTTGGTTCCACGCATTTAGTCTGGCGAGCCGCCATTATGGTTGGTGTGCTCGGTGGCTTCACCACTTTTTCGGCATTTAGCTTAGATACGGTAAATTTTTTCATGGAAGGCATGGTTTTAAAAGCGTTTGCTTATATTCTGCTAAGCTTAGTATGTTGCTTCTTGGCAACTTATTTTGGCGTTTTAGCGGCGAGGGCGATGATCTAATGTGGCAAAGAAGCGTTTATACTATTCAACATATGCGACGCTATAAAGCCCAGTTACGCGCGATTTTGCACTCGCCAATTTGGCAGGCCCCACATAGTGTCGATATCGATATTGAAGCATTAAAGGCGGCAGGTATTAGCGTACTGGTTTTAGATTTTGATGGAGTATTATCACCGCATGGTGATCTAGAGCCTTTGCCAGAAGTGAAGCTTTGGCTAGACCGCTGTGTGAAAAGTTTTGGCGCCGACCATCTCTATATTTTATCGAATAAGCCCACCCTGGCTCGTGAAGAATTTTTTAAACAGCATTATCCAGGCCTGCATTGGATTTCCGGGGTGCGTAAAAAACCTTATCCCGATGGCATGCTTAAAATTATCGAGTTATCCCAGGTTAAGCCTGAACAAATCGCCCTGGTTGACGATAGATTGTTAACCGGCATTCTAGCCACACTTATCGCCGGCACGCGCTGTGTTTATATTAGCCAAGCGTATAGCCGATTTTCTAAAAGCCCGATTCACGAAGGTTTTTTTGCCCTACTGCGCGCGCTTGAAAAATTTTGGGCCAGATGATAGTCTGATTATAATTTAATCAACACTGGCTTACTATGAACCAAGATGGCTATACGCTAATCGAGGTCTTGTTAGCATTAGTCATTTTTTCCCTAAGTATGCTAGCGGCCTTAAATCTGCAAAGTAAATCCGATACTCAAAACCAGGCTAATTATTGGCAGGCTATTGCCGTCCAGCAAGTAGAATTCGCCGTCTCTGCGCTTAAGTCCGGAGATCGCTCCCAGTTTGTTGAAGAATGGCAACAGACAGCTACCAAGCAATTGCCGCAAGGCAGGGCCGCTATCACTATCGACCACAATCAAGAGCTTATTGAAGAAAACTGGTGGGACCCCATCGCACAAAAACGAGTGGCTATTCACTATAAAATGGCAGGCCCTTCTTTTTAAAGAAACATCGTCATAGTAAACGAGGAGCAATGCCATGGTTAAACCAGCAAAAACTATTAATGATAATCTTCAAGTTGGGCATTTATTTGGTGACATAAAAAATCTCATCGATCAAGCTAAAAACCAAGTTCAACAAACTGCTAACTCAACATTGGTATTATTGAATTGGCATATAGGGAATATGATAAATCAGCATATTATTAAAAATCCCCGCGCTGAATATGGTGAGAAAATTATAGAGAACTTAGCTTTAAATCTTGAAAAGCAGGGCTATAAATATACAAAACGAAGCCTTAATAGAGCAAGGCGATTTTCAATGTTATATCCAAATATTCAAATTGGGACGGCACTGCCGTCCCAATTGAGTTGGTCACATTTTACTGAGCTAATTGGCATTGATGATGCTTTAAAAAGAAATTTTTATGCAGAGCTTTGTGCTCATGAGCGTTGGGATACTAGAACGCTCAGAGCAAAAATTAGTGGCTTGCTATTTGAACGCACCGCTATTGCAAAACAACCTGAAAAACTCATTATTCAAGAGCTAGAGAACATACAATCAAACACTCCAACGCTTAATACGATTTTCAAAGACCCTTATATTCTTGATTTTTTAAATCTCAGTCCAAGTTTTTCCGAAACTGACTTAGAGCAAGCCATTGTAACTGAGTTTCAAGCGTTTATTCAGGAGCTAGGTAACGACTTTTGTTTTGTTGCTAGGCAAAAAAGGATGAGTACGGATGCTAGCGATCGCTATTTAGATTTACTTTTCTTTCACAGAGGAATGCGAAGATTAATCGCTATAGAGCTTAAATTAGATAAGTTCCAGCCAGAGCATAAAGGCCAAATGGAGTGGTATTTACGCTGGCTAGATAAATATGAAAAGAAACCAGGTGAAGATAAGCCGCTTGGTCTAATTTTATGCGCAAGCAAAGATGATCAGGATATTGAGTTGCTGGAATTAGATAAAACTGGCATTCATGTGGCTGAGTATTTAACGGCGCTGCCTCCAAGAAAGCTTTTAGAAGATAAGCTTAGAAGGGCGATAAATGCAGCCAAAGAAAAAGTTATTGCTAAAAACCATGAATAATCACCAATCCGGCGAAAGCCTAATCGAATTTTTAATAGTGCTTAGCATAGGCCTTTTTATTATAGCCGGAGCTTATAAATTACTGCTTATCGGAAAAAAGGAAATGGACTATCAAATGGCTCAAACCGATTTAATGCAATCCGAACTCATCGCCGAGTATCAACTACAAACTGCCGTATCAAACGTTGGCGTGGCGAGTTGTGGACAAGTGGCGAGCTTATTGTCCTATAAGAATTTAACTCGCGATTCCGCCGCAAGGCTGAGACTGGCTCAAGGTACGGCGGTACAGGTCTTTACCATGGATGAAGCAGAGGCCCAGGCTTTGGAATTGGATAAGCCTGGCTCGGGTCAGGCCATAGCAGATACCGATGTATTGATCGTGCGTCGCGCCTCGGGGCGGGCTACTTTGCAAGAAGGTGCTTCCAAAGACGCTGAGAGCATAATAATTAGCAATGGATTAAGATTTAAGGCGGATCAGATTATAGTGATTTCAGACTGCCAGCATTTAGTAAGCGACCGAATAACAGGGGTATGGAGGCATAAAAACCAGCAAGAAATCGAGCTCGAGCAGCCGCTTGGGTTTACGTTCAAAATAGGGGCGGTTGCCTCGCACTATGAATTTGAAGCGTATTATATCGGCAAAACTCTGCGAAAGAATGCCTTAGGTAAGACCATTACGGCTTTATATGTTCAAGATACTCGTAGCACACGCCACGAACTTATTCCCAACCTTAGCGGGCTTAAGATCACGGCGTGGTTAAAGCCTTACCAAAAGCCAGGCTGGTATCAACCTATTAATACGATTGAGGATTGGACTTTGCTTAAAGGTTTGCAAATTACTCTAAAGCTACAAAGTGAAGATCACAGTATTTTAAGGCAGGGTCATCTAATGTTGAGCTGGAATGAATAGGCCCAAGGAGCAAGGCTTTATTTTAATTAGCATGCTATTGCTTGGCATGATGATGAGTCTGCTCGGTTTATCAAGCCTTGCACAAAGTCGGTTGGCGGCACATTTTACAGCGAATATGGTTAGCCGTTTATCATTACAGGAGGCGGCGGATATGGCTTTGCATCAGGCCGAACAAAATATCTCAAGCACACCGATTATGGGGGTAGTGCCCAATTCCTGGAATTATTTGGACCATGGCGGTGCGGTGATTCATCGCATTCAGCTTGAGGTCGGCAGCAAGGCTCAGCCTCAGCAACTTCAGTTAGAGGCTATTTACTGGCAAAGGCAGCTCAATCAATCCCAGGATGTTCACACATTTTTAACGAAAGCGGGGCAGTTATATCGAGTAAGCGTTCAAAATCAGCCGGCAGAATTAGAATTTAGCAGCGGTAAAACTCTTAAAATTATCCCTTTCCCACAAACGGTTACCGAGCTTGGAGCGCCATTGTTGGTCGATAGCAGTCAATTGCATTATGCCGACTGGTTTTTTATCGCGGATAATCACCATGAAGTTTGGCAGCTTAATTTAACACAAGTCAATAAGGGCTGGGCGATAAAGCCCATTATAATGCTATCTGCTCCAGCAAAATTAACGATAGGGCTATGGGCGGCGCCAACTGAGGATGATGATATTGAACTCTATATCGCCACAGATCGTGGTATAGAAGCCTGGACTCTCGGTGATAAGGCAAAATTAGCCTGGAAAACTTCCCGGCCGGTAGTGAATTTTTTTCTGGAAGGCAGGCGCTTATGGTGGATTGACCACGCTGGATTTAATCAGCTTAAGCTAGGCGCTATCGATCGCTTCAATGGGCAAGATCTATCAGCCCCTTTATTTATCGACTCCCCTGGCCAGGCTACAGTAGAGTTTACTCCCCACAATACCGATTATAGTTGGCGATTAAGCCCTGATACTCTCAAAAAAACTGAAACCCTCTGTATCGCTGGAGCTAGTATTCTTCTCTACCCACCGGAATATGAGATGGGAGTGCAGAAGTCCTTTAGTCAGGATCCATAATGACAGCTTCCGCCCACTACCGTATACTCTCATTTTTAAGCAAAAAAGGTTTCATCATGACAGTACGCTCCCGATTCGCCCCAAGTCCTACCGGTTATCTGCACGTAGGGGGCGCTCGCACCGCGCTCTATTCTTATCTTATAGCAAGAAGAAATAAGGGCGTATTTATATTGCGAATCGAAGATACTGATTTGGAGCGCTCCACACCAGAAGCCGTACAAGCCATAATGGATGGTATGAATTGGTTGGGCCTCGACTATGATGAAGGTCCTTATTATCAAACCAAACGCTTCGACCGTTATCGTGAAGTCGCCGAACACTTATTAGCGGAAGGCAAGGCCTATCGTTGCGTGTGTTCAAAGGAGCGCCTTGAAGCGCTTCGTGAGCAGCAGATGGCTAATAAAGATAAGCCTCGTTATGACGGCCATTGCCGCGGGAAGAATTTGCCCCATACCGACGAGCCGCATGTGATTCGCTTTGCAAATCCTACTACAGGCGTCGTGGCCTGGGATGATTTGGTAAAAGGCCGTATCGAATTTCAAAATACCGAGCTCGATGATTTAATCATTATGCGCAGCGATGGCGCACCGACTTATAATTTCACCGTAGTAGTCGATGATTATGAGATGAAAATTAGTCATGTAGTAAGAGGGGATGATCATGTTAATAATACCCCAAGACAAATCAATATTCTGCAGGCCTTAGGTGCGCCATTGCCTTTATACGCCCATGTTTCCATGATTTTAGGCGATGATGGCAAAAAGCTATCCAAGCGCCACGGTGCAGTAAGCGTCATGCAATATCGCGACGAAGGGTATTTGCCTGAAGCCTTATTAAATTATTTAGTTAGATTAGGATGGTCTCATGGCGATCAGGAGATCTTCAGTCGTCAGGAAATGATCGAATTATTCGATATGCAGCATATTAGCCCCTCGGCTGTCGCCTTTAATACCGAAAAACTTAACTGGCTCAATCAGCACTATATTAAAACTCTACCCGTTAGCGAAGTATTACCTCATTTAGAATGGCAGATGCAGTATAAAGGCATCGATGTCAGTCAAGGCCCGACATTAGAAGTGCTAATCCCAGCAATGGCCGAACGCGTGCATACTCTGGCTGAAATGGTCGAAAAAAGCCGTTATTTCTATCAGGATTTTGCGCAATTCGAAGAAAAAGCCGCCAAAGATCACCTGCGCCCAGTCGCGTTAGAGCCTCTAGAAAAAATTTATCAGGCCTTATCTGAGTTACAAAGTTGGGATGAAGCCTCAATCCATCAGGCTATCGAATCCACAGCCACGGCCTTAAATATCGGTATGGGCAAGATCGGCATGCCGCTGCGAGTGGCAATTACAGGCTGCGGCCAGTCGCCAGCCTTAGATCTCACCTTAAAGCTAGTAGGCAAGCCTAAAACCCTGGCCCGTATCGAAAAAGCCCTCCAGTTTGTGCGAGAACGCGCTGCCAGTGCTGGGTAGCCGTTGTTATTCTGTCCTGACATTTGTCGTCCTGGGGCCACACAGTGGAACCCGGGAGCCAAATATTCTTAAATTCTGTAGAAAAATGCTTGACGCCCCATCCCTACTTTGTAATAATGCCCGCACCTCAAGGGGCTATAGCTCAGCTGGGAGAGCGCTTGCATGGCATGCAAGAGGTCAGCGGTTCGATCCCGCTTAGCTCCACCAGTATGTAACGTACTGCCTTGAGACGTTTAGTCCCCATCGTCTAGTGGTTAGGACATCGCCCTTTCACGGCGGTAACCGGGGTTCAAGTCCCCGTGGGGACGCCATTTTCTTAAATGGCGTCAGCACTATTTGAACAGTAAAATCAGTAAAGCTCCCAATTTTTGAATACCTTATTAACTTATTCAGTTAAGCTTGTATTCATTTGTAATTTAAAGGGTCTATTTAATGAAAGAGATCGATAAATTAGCCTGGGTTTGTATAAAAGATAAACAGCTTCTTGGCGCGCGCTCTAAAAATAATGCTACCTATTACATCCCTGGCGGAAAGAGAGAGCTTGGTGAAAGCGATGCCGAGGCTCTCACTCGAGAAATTAAAGAAGAGCTTTCGGTCGATCTTTTGCCTGCCACAATTACCTATCTCGAAACATTTAAGGCACAAGCTCATGGGAAGCCAGATGGCGTCAATGTTAAAATAACCTGCTATCTCGCTGAGCACATCGGTGAAGTACAAGCGAACGCAGAGATTGAGGAAATAATCTGGTTGAATCACAAAGATAAAGAGAGTTGTTCACTGGTGGTAAAAATCATAATGGATTGGCTGAAATCAGAAGGAATGATTGAATGAAGACCTACGATTGGATCCTATTTGACGCCGATGACACGCTATTTCATTTCGATACATTCAGCGGTCTACAGCTTATGTTCTTGTCTTTTGATGTGGTTTTTACCGAGGAGTATCACCTCGAGTACCAAGCGGTAAATAAGGCGCTATGGATCGAATACCAGAATGGAAGCATTACAGCAGAACATCTGCAACGCCAACGGTTCCAGGCTTGGGGCGATAAGTTGCAGGTCATGCCCCAGGACTTAAACAGTGCTTTTTTGGCTGCCATGGCTGAGATTTGCAAGCCACTCGAGGGTGCAGTTAGTCTACTCTGCGCGCTTAAGGGCAAATCCAAACTTGGCATTATTACCAATGGCTTCACCGAGTTACAACAAATTCGCCTGGAACGCACAGGGCTTAAAGATCACTTTGAAATACTAGTGATATCAGAACAGGTCGGCGCGGCTAAGCCTCATGCTGATATTTTCGATCACGCTCTTAATCTTATGGGTAACCCGGCGAGAGAGCGCGTATTAATGGTGGGGGATAACCCTGATTCTGATATCTTAGGTGGGATTAATGCCGGACTGGATACTTGTTGGCTTAATGTTCATAACAAGCCTGTGCCAGAGGGCATTACGCCGCATTATCAAGTTTCTTCATTGGCTGAGCTTGAAAAGTTGTTGTTGGGGTAGTGATGTGCTATAATGACTAGGCTGACTAGTTTAAGGAGTGAATTATGAGAGCCTGGAATATACAAGATGCAAAAGCAAAATTTTGCCAAATTATAAAAGAAGCGGAAAGCGATCCGCAAGAGATTTGCAAAAACGGCAAGCCCGTTGCAGTTATCATTTCCATTGAAGAATATAATGCGCTTAAGAAACCAAAGAAAATTAAAAGGCTTGGCGATTTATTGCGAAGCAGTGGGCTGGTTGGCTTAGAATTAGAGATTGACTGTTCAGATAAAACATATAGAGACATCGATTTATGAAATTTTTAATTGATACTAATGTTATTTCAGAGCAGTTTAAGCCAGAGCTTAATGAAAACGTTAATGATTGGCTTAATAGTATTAATCCGTTACATGCCTATCTTAGCATCCTGACAGTGGGAGAAATTAACGCTGCTATAATGAAATTGTCAGGTAAAAGGAAGGTCAATTTCCAGGCTCGCCTTGAAGAGATCATTGAAGCATTTGAAGGCAGAATCCTTTGTATTGATTTAAAAGTTATTAAGCAATGGGCGCAGCTTAAAACAGAAAGTGAAAAGAAAGGGCGTACGCTCCCTGTGATTGATTCATTAACTGCTGCGACAGCATTGGCGTATGATCTAAAGCTTGTTACAAGAAATGTGAAAGACTTTAAAGGCTTGGTGGATTATATAAATCCTTTTGAATAAATTTCGAACAAGTAACAATCATTGATGAAAATGCTGAAAAAATCTCGCACGCTAAGCGTTTTACGCCAAATATTGACAATCAGCGCCCATAAGCTCACTCTTTAGCCTATCTTAAAACCAGCGAATATGAGCGATGCAAAAAATATTACTTGGTATAACCGGCAGTATCGCCGCCTATAAAACACCTGATTTGGTAAGACGTTTGCGCGAGCAGGGTTATGAAGTCAAGGCTGTTTTAACCGAGGCAGCTAAGGCCTTTGTGACGCCACTGTCTTTGCAGGCTGTATCTGGTAACGAAGTCCGAGAGGGCTTATTTGATGTCAATGCTGAGGCGGCAATGAGCCATATTGAGTTGGCGCGATGGGCAGATTGTATTGTAATTGCCCCTGGGAGCGCTGACTTCATAGCGAAATTAGCCCATGGTTTTGCCAATGATCTATTAAGCACCTTATGTTTAGCCACTCAAGCCAAAATCGTGCTGGCGCCGGCCATGAATCAAGCGATGTGGTCTAATGTTTTTACTCAAGAAAATGTTAAAAAATTAATGCAAGCCGGCATGCTTTTTATTGGTCCGGCAGAAGGATCTCAGGCATGCGGTGATACTGGCCTGGGTAGAATGCTTGAGCCTATGGAAATCATAGATGAACTAAACGGCATTATGCAAAAACCTTTGTTAAGCACTAAACGGATACTAATTACCGCAGGCCCCACTCAGGAGCCGATCGATCCGGTGCGGTATTTATCAAATCGTAGCTCAGGGAAAATGGGTTATGCTTTGGCTAAAGCCGCTATAGAGATGGGCGCGATAGTAACCTTAATTACAGGGCCCGTTGCTATTACGGCACCGATTAATTGCATGTTTATTAAAGTCAAAACCGCCGAGGAAATGTTAAAGGCGGTAGAGGCTGAGATTGCCAGTCAGGATATATTTATTAGCGCGGCAGCTGTCGCCGATTACCGACCTATAAAACCGGCTTCTCAAAAAATTAAGAAGTCCCAAGCCAGTTTTCAGCTTGAACTGGAGCCGACCATCGATATTTTAGCGAGTGTCGCTGCCTTATCCCCAAGACCCTTTATTGTTGGGTTTGCCGCCGAAACGAATAATGTTTTAGCCTTTGCAGAAGAAAAACGGCTTCGCAAAGGCGTGGACCTTATGGTAGTCAATGATGTAAGCGATATGGCTATTGGGTTTGAAAGTGATAATAATGCGGTGACTGTATTGTCTGAACAAGCGCCGATAGTATTAGCAGAGGCGCCAAAAATTCAGCTTGCGCGACAATTATTGGGTATCGTTGCTAAATGTATTTATAACGTGTAAAGTGAGCCTCGATTTGACCCACTAGGGCGAATACGGATTTAGTATTTAATGAAATAGGACTTGATCAATGCGACAAGTACCCAGATATTTAATTATCGGTAATGGACGAGTGGCGCGCCATTTTCGTCATTATTTTACTTTGCTCGATATCCCTTACCTTGCCTGGCATCGCCAACATTCACTCACTGAATTGAAACCCTTGATTGCTCAAGCTAGTCATATTTTGCTTTTAATTAGCGACCTTGCCATCGATGATTTTGCTACCCAATATTTAAGCCAAAGCTTAAGTTTGAAAATTCATTTTTCAGGTAGCCTGATAAGCAAATATGCCTATGGCGCCCATCCCCTTATGAGTTTTAATTCAAGCCTTTATAGCCTTGAACAGTATGAAGCGATCCCCTTTGTTATTGATCAAAACGCTCCTGATTTTAGCGAGCTCTTGCCTGGCTTAGCCAATGCTAATGCCAAAATTTCCTTTGCTCAAAAAGCCAAATATCACGCCCTTTGTGTATTGAGCGGTAATTTCAGCTGCATGCTCTGGCAGAAATTTATTCATAGTTTAGAGGCTGATTTTAAGCTGCCCCAATCATTTTCGTATGCCTATATGCGCCAGCTAACACAAAACCTTATCGAACAACCTGATATGGCGTTATCCGGTCCTTTGGTTCGTAATGATCAGGCTACTATAGCCCGTAATTTAGAGGCTTTGGAAGGTGATCCATTTCAGGCAGTATATAAAAGTTTTATCAATTGTTATCAAGAGCTAAAGGTGGCTACATGAACGTGTTTGATTTTTATAAAAAGAAGCAGGCCGGTGAAAAAATTACCATGCTGACCTGTTATGACTATTCCAGTGCCCGAATTTTAGCTGCGACCGCTATCGATTGCCTATTAGTTGGCGATAGCCTGGCCATGACTATGCATGGCTTTAAAGATACCTTATCGGCCACCATCGAGATGATGCAAATGCATACGGCGGCAGTCTGTCGAGGAGCGCCCGATAAATTTATTATCGGGGACCTGCCTTTTTTAAGTTATCGAAAATCCTTGTCAAGCAATATCGAGGCAGCCGGTAGCTTAATGCAGGCTGGGGCAAATGCTGTAAAGCTTGAGGGGGCGGCAGGTAATCTTAAGCTTATTAGACATTTGGTGGAATCAGGTATTCCGGTAATGGGGCACTTAGGCCTCACTCCACAATCTATTCATACCCTTGGTGGTTATAAGGTTCAAGGTAAAACCAGCGAAAGTGCAGCTCGCATAAAAAATGAGGCGCTAGCATTGCAGGAAGCGGGTTGCTTTGCCTTAGTATTGGAGTGCCTACCATCTGATTTATCGGCTGATATTACTCTTAACCTAGTTATTCCGACTGTTGGCATCGGTGCCGGGCCTGATACTGATGGCCAGGTTTTAGTCTGGCAGGATATGTTGGGCTTAAATCTGGATTTTAGGCCTAAATTTGTTAAGAATTTTTGCCAAGCTAATGAATTATTTACGGCTAGCATTAATAGCTTTATTGACTCGGTTAAGCATAAGGAATTTCCGCAACATGAACATTGTTACTGATATAACAAAATGGCTGCTCGTTCGAAAGCAGCTGGCCGATAAAACGATAGGCTTTATTCCGACTATGGGGCACCTGCATTCTGGCCATATCAGTCTGTGCCAGCGTGCCAAACAGGAAAACGATATTACTGTGGCCAGTATCTTTATAAACCCAACTCAATTTAATCAAACTCAAGACTTTGTGGTTTATCCACGAACATTAGAGTCCGATTATGCCTTGCTAAGTGAGCAAAAGGTGGATTATGTGTTTGTGCCTAGTGTAGCTGATATTTACGCTGATCATTACCAGGTCAAGGTAATGGAAACGGAGCTAAGCCAGATATTAGAAGGGGAGCATAGACCGGGCCACTTTAACGGTATGCTAACGGTGGTATTAAAGTTATTAAATCTCATTCAAGCAAATCGGGCTTATTTCGGTGAGAAGGATTATCAGCAATTATTGTTAATTCAAAAAATGGCAAAAGCTTTATTTTTACCTGTGGATATTATCGCTTGCCCCACAATACGAGCAGAGGATGGCCTGGCCTTAAGTTCACGAAACTCAAGGCTTAGTATTGAACTAAGAGCACAGGCGGTGGCCTTTCCTAAAATTTTGCAGCAAGCAGAAAATATAGGGCAAGCCATTGAGCAGCTTAAGCAATTAAATTTCAAGGTGGATTATGTGGCTGAACACTGGGGGCGGCGTCTTGGTGCTGTGTGGCTGGATCAGGTGCGTTTAATCGATAATATTTCTATAGACGAGGTTTAAGATGTTGATAACGGTATTAAAATCCAAGATTGCCTATGCCAAGGTGAGTCAAAAAGATTTGTTTTATGTGGGGTCCATTACCATCGATGAAGAGATTATGATCCAGGCCAACCTTAGGGAAAATGAAAAAGTGCAGGTGGTTAATTTACATAATGGTGAACGCCTAGAAACTTATGTTATTAAGGGTGAAAAAGGCAGCAAGGTTTTTGGTTTAAATGGACCTGCTGCCAGAAAAGCGGAGATCGGTGATAAGATTTTTATTATATCTTATGCTCAAATCGCCACCACCGAGCAGCTTGAGCCGATTGTAATCGACTTAGAACATTAAGGAGTATGAAATGTTGTTATGTTTAGATGTAGGCAATACCCATATTTTGGGCGGGCTATTCGATCAGGATAAGTTAGTATTACGATTTCGTTATGCCACCCATTTAATCGGCACCTCTGATCAATTTGGAATTTTTTTAATTAGTATATTGCAAGCCAATAAAATCGATAGCGGACAAATAGCCTTTACGGCTTTAAGTTCGGTGGTGCCGAGTATCGATTATACGATTAAACACACCCTCGCCCATTATTTTCAGGCCAAGCATTTTGTCTTGCAGGCAGGGGTAAAGACCGGCTTAAATATCAAATATAAAAACCCCAATGAAGTCGGGGCAGATAGAATTGCCAATGCGATTGGCGCCATTTATGCCTTTCCGGCTAAAAATATAATTACCGTCGATATGGGTACCGCTACAACTATCTGCGCGATAACTAAAAATAAAGATTATTTAGGGGGCAGTATTTTGCCTGGCTTAAGGCTTTGTATGGAAGCTTTAAAAAATAATGCCGCAAAATTAATGGAGGTCGATATCGAGGAACCTAGCTCTCATATGGGTCGCACCACTCGAGAAAGCATCCAAAGCGGAATTTACTATGGACAGCTTGGTGCTATTAAAGAATTAATTTCGGGCTTTAAAAGGACCGTATTACAAAATGAGCCGGTAATAGTAATCGGTACCGGAGGTTTTTCGCACCTGTATAAGGACCAAGGAATATTTGATGCCTTAATTCCTGATTTGGTCTTGCAAGGCTTACGCCAAGCACATGAATACTCGCTAGTAGCAGCGTAAATATGGTAGTCAGGGAAATTCTAACGGGATATATAAAAACCTATATTTTTTGTGATCCTGACAGTAATTTTTGCGCGATTATTAGCCTCGAGGCTAATGCTAAGTATCCAGCGCTTGGCGGTTGTAGGCTGGCATATTATCCTTCGATTGAAGCAGCCATTCTTGAGGCGGAGTGTTTATGTCGTGCGATGGGTCATAAAGCAGCAGCCAGTGGATTGCCCTATAGCGGTGGCAAAGCAGTAATTATAAAGCCGATGGATAGTTGGGATCGTTCACTCATTTTACAACGCTTTGGCGAATGCGTTGAATCACTTCAAGGCCGTTATATTACCACTATCGATAGCGGCACTTCGCCCGAAGATATGAGCTATATTAGCCGCTTTACCCAATTTATAACGGGTACCATAGAGTCAGAACGTAGTTTTGGTAGCACTTCACAAGCGACGGCTTTAGGTGTGTTTATAGGCATAAAAGCGGCGGCGCGTTATCGGCTTCATACCGATTCTGTTAGCACATTGCATGTAGCTATTCAAGGCTTAGGCGAAGTAGGTTATCGCCTAGCCACCTTACTTGCAAAGGCTGGAGCTGCATTAACTTTATGTGATGCTAAGGCTGGTCTTGCTTTGCATTATGCACAAGAATTAGGCGGCAAGGCCGTAGAGCCAGATGAGATTTATAAAGTGGATTGCGATATTTTTTCACCTTGTGCGCTAGGTCAGGTGATTAATGCCAGGACTGTGCCCATGATTAAAGCGAAGATTGTTGCAGGAGCGGCTAACGAACAACTAATGGATCCAGGCTATGCCGATTTACTTAAGCTAAGAGATATACTCTATGTGCCCGATTATCTTATTAATGCTGGAGGCTTAATTCACCTTGCCTATCAAATGCAGGGTAAATGCCAGGCTGATAGCGAGCTTGAAATTGCTAAAATTGACCAAAGAGTGCTCGCTAGTATAAGCCCTAATCGATTAGGCCCTTACAGTTTTTAGTGGCAGTTTTATGGCATTGTCATATGCTATATAAAAGCAATCAAAAGGCATGGCGATGCAAAATTCTTGGTCCTATCTTCCTGTTTGGGCGTATCCCTTAGTTATTTTTTTAGTGGTATTGGGTATAAGCCAATGTAGGGCTCGAACCGTAAAAGTATGGCGCTTATTTATCTTGCCCCTGGTTTTTATATTGATGTCGTTTAACCATCTCGATGGTTCGCCGCAAATTAATTGGTTGTCAGGCTTGAGTTGGGTTGTATGTACTGGCTTAGGGGGTTATATAGGCTATCTGCATAAACGTAGTACCGACATCAGCATCGATCGACGTAATTACACGCTAAGGCTTCCAGCCGATTGGACTATGATGGTGCTTATTATGTTAATTTTTGTAGTTGAATTCGTCATTAATACGGTAGAGGCTGCCGGCCCTGCAACAGAATGGTGGTTTGCGCCCTTAACGCTTGGCATTTCCGGTATCATTACCGGCATGGCCTTAGGGCGCAATGCGGTCTACTTATACCGCTATTTTTATGATAGTAAATAACCTGTTTACGATAGGCCATCAAAGCTTACTGTTTCAGTCGTGCTTGATGCAGATTTAACTCGCTTGATGAAAGAGAAACAGCAACACCAGCTACCAGCACTGACGACTTCTGTAGTTTTAGCAGCAGTTTGTGAGGCGCGTGATTCGGGCGAATGTGCTGAGAGTAGAGGGGTTGAGGCGGTATCAAGTGCAAAAAACTCAGTGTTGGCACGAGTTTTTACTGAAAGATCTTCATTTTTTTCTTCACTTTCAGCTGTTTCTACGGACAGGCTATCGGAAGGGTATAAGCGTAATGCTGACCCCCAGAGATCGGGCCGTTTGAATTCTGGAACATGTACTTCCAGCGTCATCGTTTCATAGGTATAGGTATCTTTAGGGTCATGAGCGTTTAGATTGTTAATAAATTGCTCATAAGCGGCTCTTTTTCTCTCATTTTCAAGTATAGCGATATGGAATAATTTTTGGATCTCAATTGAAGAGGCTTTTATTGTAGTGTATAGAGTTATCCCCGTTGTTAGTTTTTTTATTGGGGCCTTATTATACGAGTCAACATTATCAAAAAAAGTGCGAATAATAGACTCATTGCTAGCTGGCATGGTAGCCCTCCTTGTGCATGTTTTGGAATCAAATTCCGTTTTAAAAACGCTTTATGATACCTTGCGAAGGCAGCCATGACTATAGAAATTCGTTTAGAGGTTACTTGATAAATCCTTATGCCATGCTTGGTAGTCTCGTGGGGAAGCTGGTGTGCGCCAAAAACAAAGGCATGCGCAGCAGCCTGAAGGGGTGACTGTTTCAACCGTCGAACTGGTGTAGCGGCTTTCACTGCTTGACTCATCGGTGGGTGTGCTAGAAGCGCTGGGGGACATGCTTTTAAACGCAGTCATTTCACGACTAGCCATGCATTCCTTAAATGCTTTTATTTCCATTTTTTGGTCATTATTTTTTGTAGAGGAGAGCATGACAGTAATAAACTCATTGAAACACCGCCGTTGATCACCGTCGGAATCAAAATATCGTTGAAAAACCGCTTTATTATTCCTAAAAGTGCCCATTATGGTTTGATATTCTTGCCAAGCTACATAATCGCCTATTGCTTTAGCTGCAATGAAGCCCTCGATGCTAACATAAACTTGGGCAATAAGCCGAAGTTCACTCGTTAAAAATTTATATCCCATAATACATACCCTCAATTATTTAATGGCTAGCATAATGCCCGAATCTTAAGGTTTTATTAAGGGGCTGAATATTTTGCAAAATATGATACAATATCGCACAGTTAAAGGAGCCGGCTATGAAAGTAGTAAACATTTCAACCTATAAATTTGTACCATTGGATAATCTTGAGCTTATGCAGGAAGCTATTAGGGCTAAATTGATTGAGCTTAATTTAAAAGGCACAGTGGTATTAAGCCTGGAAGGCATTAATATTATGCTGGCAGGTGCACCTGAAATGATAAATGGATTTGCGGCTTATCTGCATGCTGATAGTCGATTTTTGGATATGCAGTTTAAAAAGAGCCTCTCTGAGACCCAGCCCTATAAACGAACTTTGGTAAAAATTAAAAACTGTTTAGTCCCTGGCGCAGATTGGGTGAATCCAGCGGAAACTAAGGCACCTTCCTTAAGCCCTGAACAATTAAAAAACTGGATAGAAGAAGGCAAAGACTTTTATTTGCTCGATACCCGTAATGACTATGAAGTCGAATCGGGCAGCTTTGACAATGCGGTGGATTTAAAGTTGGAGCAGTTTAAGCAGCTTCCCGAAAGAATTCAAATGGCAGAGTTGGATAAAAACAAGCCGGTCGTTATGTTTTGTACGGGTGGAATCCGCTGTGAAAAAGCGGCGCCGGTAGCCTTACAAGCGGGGTTTAAAGAGGTGTATCAGCTTGAGGGCGGAATTTTAAACTACTTTGAAAAATGTGGCACAGCACATTATCACGGTGACTGTTTTGTGTTCGATGAGCGCCGTGGGGTTGATGCTGGATTAAACCCCATCGTACTGAATTCATTATCGGCATCCTGATTAAGGAATCAGCCCAATTACTGGCAATTCTAGGCATATGGTTTACAATACCAAGGCTGCTAATTAAAAGGATTCGGCCTTGAAAAATATACGGTGGGTATTCACTGGAGTCATTGCATTGCTGCTTATTGCTGCCGCAATGGCAGGCTTTACCCATTATCGCAATCAAAGTATCGTTACTACCTCCATAGCCCCGGCGCCTATTTCCGTTATAGTCAATAAAGCCACGGTAGTGAATGTGCCCGGCGTATTAACCGCGGTTGGCTATATGAAGGCCATTCAATCTATAGGCTTAAGTTTTGATGTGGATGGCAATCTGTCCAAGATTTATTTTAATAATGGCGAGCGAGTTAAAGCCGGTGATACCGTTGCTGAGCTCGATACGACCGTCGATCAAGCCCAATTAGCCGCCGACCAGGCGGATTTGCAATTAGCCAACGCAACCTATCAGCGGATTTTAGCCATAAAAGATTCTGGCGCCATTTCGCCGCAAATGCTCGATAGTCAAAAAGCGCAATTATTAAAAGCCAGGGCCGTAGTCGCGCAGCAAGAAGATGTGATTGCCAATAAGAAATTTATTGCCCCATTCGATGGAGTCTTAGGTGATTTTCAATATAACGTGGGGGCGTTTTTACCCAAGGGTTCGGTAGTCGTGCAATTAATTCAAGAAGCGCCATTATTGGTGCAATTTGCGGTGCCGGTATTTTATAAGTCTCAAGTGGAGATCGGTCAAAGCGTGACAGTAGAGTCTAGCGCCTATCCCAATCAAACTTTTAAAGGCATCCTAAGTTATATTTCGCCACAAGTTAATCCCAATTCAGGAACGATTACCTTGCAAGCTAAGGTAAGCAATCCAGACTTTTTATTGTTGCCGGGTATGTTTGTAGGATTACAACAAACCCTTAATCCTAATCGCGAGCTATTAATGGTGCCAGACGTCGCCTTAATGACCGATATCGCCGGTCAATATGTCTTTAAAGTAGTCGGCTCTAACGTGCAAAAAGTGTATGTGAGCGTGGGCGATTTAAGCCATAATTTGTCTGAAGTCACCGGTAATATTAAGGCCGGTGATGAAGTCGTTATAGCAGGGCAACAAAAGCTTATCGATGGCAGCAAGATTACTATCATCAATAAGGCGCCGGCTATACTCGCCGCACCATCCGTAACTCCGGCAGGGCATTAAGCATGCGTTTGTCGGCGATATGTATAGAACGTCCGGTATTTGCTACGGTCTTAAGTTTGGTGCTGATCGTATTTGGCTATATTGGCTATACCCGTATGGAAATTCGATATTTCCCCTATGTAGAAGAGCCCTATGCTCAGGTTAGCGTGCATTACGATGGGGCCAGCCCAGATTTAATGGAAAGCCAGGTCACCAGTTATTTGGAAAATGCACTGGTCAACGTCGATGGCGTGTCCTCGATGAGTTCCACCAGCACCTATAACTATACTCATATTTATATAAACTTTGATCCGGGCAGCAATATGATCAAAGAAATGGGCGACGTGCGAAATGCCGTATCGACCGTCACGGATAAATTACCCAGCAATGCCGATCCAGCGGTCATTACCTCGGGAGGAGTAGAGCGGCCGGTGCTTAATATCGGCTTTATGGATGCTCAGCTTACCCCGGCTCAAATCCGCGATTATATTACTCAGGCTGTAGTACCTAGCCTTTTAAACTTGCCTGGCATGGGCGGTGCCTGGATATATGGCGCCAATCAATATGCTTTAAGGGTTTGGCTGGATCCACAGAAAATGGCATCCGTTGGCGTGACGGTAATGGATATTAAAACCGCCCTTGAGAATAATAATGTCGATTTTTCAGGTGGGGCGATTCAGGGTAAAGATCGGACCCATAGCATCGTATCCAATACGCAATTGCGCACGGTTGATCAGTTTGCCAATTTAATCGTACGCGATACCAATGGCGAAATTATTCGGCTTAAAGATGTAGCAACTGTGGCGCTGGGCAGTAGTAGTTTACAAGATTCACCGATGCGGATTAATGGAATGCCTGGTATCGATCTTGAACTTAGGCCTTTAAATACCGCCAATCCGATTACAGTAGCTAGCGCGGCTAAAACAGTGCTGGCGCATTTACAAAGTAAATTGCCCGCCGGTATGAGCATGAAAGTAACGTATGACCAGTCGATATTTTTAAAAAAGGCCATCCAGGAAAGTTTTAATACCTTATTTACCACCATTATTTTGGTGATGGTAGTGGTGTTTTTATTCTTAGGCTCGATTCGAGCGGCTTTAGTGCCGATTGCCACTATTCCAGTCTGTGTTATCGGCGTATTTGGCGTTATGCTGGCCTGTGGCTTTTCGATTAATGTTATGACGCTATTAGCGATTATCCTGGCGATTGGATTAGTCGTAGACGATGCGATAGTGGTATTAGAAAATATTCACCGTCATATCGAGACCGGCCTGTCACCGATGGAGGCCGCATTTACCGGCAGCAAGGAAATTGGCTTTACCGTCGTTGCCATGACCATAACCTTAGCTGCCGTCTATGCGCCGACAGGCTTTATTCAAGGCTTTTCCGCCACGGTATTTCGGGAGTTTGCCTTCACCTTGGCCGGGGCAGTATTAATTTCGGGGTTTGTAGCTCTAACGTTATCGCCGATGATGTGCTCCAGAGTGTTAAAGCCTCAAGAGCGCCTATCAGCCTTTGAGCATCGTTTGCATAAAATATTTATCTATTTGAATGCGGCTTATGCGACCTTTTTATCTAAAGTACTAATAAAGCGTACGTTGGTGGTAAGCGTATTAGCATTGATCGCGATATTAGGCTATTTTGTGTATGTAACGGTACCGCAATCTTTTATTCCTAAAGAAGATATCGGTTACTTTAATGTCAATGTGCAAAGCCCTCCAGGTTCTACTATCGATTATACCGATGGCTTTATGCGTCAACTGGATGCGCTATATCAACAGACTCCGCAGATCTCCAGTTATGCCTCGTTTATCTTTGCAGGCAGTGCTACCAATTTTGTAACGATGCAGCCTTGGGATAAACGTAGCTTGAGTACGGATCAGGTCATTGCAAACTTAACGCCAGCCATTAATCAGATTCCTATTTTAGTCGATGTATCCGTGCCCGATCCTATTAACTATGGGAATAATACCGGCGGTCAGGCGGTGCAGATTCATATTATGACTACCGGCAATTATGTCGATTTGCAAAAAACCATCGATCAACTGCTTACTCAATTTTCAAGCTATCCTGGCATGACCAACCTTAACACTTCGTTAAAATTCGATAACCAGGTCTATAACGCTTCCTTTAAACGCAATCAAGCCGCTAGCTTAAACGTAAATTTACAAGATGTATCCGATACCATTAGCACCATGTTGGCGGGCGAGCATATTACCGATATTCAACAAAATAACCAGGTCTATCCGGTTTTAGTCCAGATGAATATCCAGGATTTAAGCAATTTCGATGGATTTTTGAATAATACCTATGTCAGAAATACCAACCAGCAAATGATTCCATTAAGTAATCTAGTCACCTTAACGCCAGCCATTCGCCAAACCAATTTAAACCATTTTAATCGCATGCCTTCGGCCGATATCACCGCTGAGATCGCGCCCGATTATGATCTAGGGACGGTATCGCGCTATATTCAGCAGCAGCTCAATCAAAGTTTAACGCCTAAAGAAAGTTATGCCTTTGATGGTTTAATTGCCGCTTATATGGCCTCTTCCGGTACGATGTTAAGTATATTTGCGCTGTCTTTAATCTTTATCTACCTAGTATTAGCCGCGCAATTTGAGAGCTTTGTCGATCCCTTTGTTATTTTATTAAGTGTACCGCTGTGTATTGTGGGGGCCTTAATTACCTTGAAAGTTACCGGGGGGTCCTTAAACCTGTATACCAATATCGGTTTAATTACCTTGGTGGGGCTGATCACCAAGCATGGTATATTGATTACTCAATTTGCTAACGTGCGATTAACTAAAGGTGACTCCGTGACGGAAGCGGTGACCCATGCGGCCGTAACGCGCCTGCGCCCTATCTTAATGACCACCAGCGCCATGGTTTTAGGGGCGATACCGCTAGCATTTGCCAGTGGGCCAGGCTCTGTCAGCCATCAACAAATTGGCTGGGTTATCGTAGGTGGGATGATGTTTGGTACTTTCTTCTCATTAATTATGGTTCCGGTCGCCTATTCGATACTGGCGCCACTCGATCATAAGAAAAAACAAATTTTACACCGGATCTCTAGCTTAAAAACGCCCCTAATGTAGGGTATGATGTCACAGTTGAACCCTTTTGATAAGGAAATAGCCTTGATTAAAGTATTACTAGTTGATGATCATGATTTGGTCCGTATGGGTATTAGTCGCTTGCTCGGCGATGTGAAAGACATAGAAGTAATAGGGGAGGCTACCAATGGCGAGGATGCTATCCGCCTTGCTAAGCAGCTTAATCCTGAAGTGATTTTAATGGACGTTAATATGCCAGGTATTGGCGGATTAGAGGCTATTAAAAGAATTTTACGCAGCAATCCTGAAATTAAAATTCTGGCGGTCACCACCTTAGGTGAGGAGCCATACCCAACCATGATTTTGCAAGCTGGGGCTAATGGCTATTTAACTAAAGGTGCCGGAGTGAATGAAATGGTTCAGGCCATTCGTTTAGTCCATGCTGGTAAGCGCTATCTTAGTCCTGAGGTCGCTCAAGTGTTAGCGATGAAACAGCTCGATGATAAAGGCGGCTCTCCGTTTGATGATTTATCCGAGCGCGAAATGCAGGTACTGATTATGATTACCAATGGCCAAAAGGTCATGGATATTTCTGAGCAACTGCATTTAAGCCCTAAAACGGTTAATACCTATCGCTACCGCTTATTCGAAAAGCTTAATGTTAATAGCGACGTGGAGCTAACGCATCTAGCCATCCGCCACGGTTTGATTAATGCAAAGTGACAATTACCTTAGCAGCAAAGCCACTTAGATAATCGTCATCCTCGGGCTTTTACCGTTGGTAAAAGAACCGGGGATCCAGTTTTTGTCATCCTATAATCGCAAAGCGAGCCATAGAATTCAGTGCTAGAATTAGGCTGCCCCCTGATGACGCATCACCGTTAATATAAAAGGCCATATTATGACCCATGAAGAAGGCAAAAAGTTTGTTGAAAAATTATTCCATGCTTGGAAAAATGGTCTTATAGATCAGTACGATTCTCTTTACCACCCGAATGTCAGCGCCAGATTAAATCAAACTATTCCACTAAGTTATGAGCATATTAACAAGCGTTTTCATTACGTTAGCACCAGCAACGTCGACCGTGAATTTAAAATAGAAGACCTGGTTGTTGAGGGCGATAAGATTATGGTATTTTTTTGCTATAGTGCTTATGATAATCATCTTCAAGAAGCAATTAATGCCCCAACTATGTGGCTATTAACCTTAGATCAGGGCAAGATTGCCAAGGCTGAAATTTTGACAAGTTTGCAGTTTAATTATTTAGAAAAGACCTGATAGCCCATGCAACTTCTTACCTGGACTACAGAGCTTGTTTATGCATTTTTTAAAGATGCTAAACAAATTAAATTACGGAATTTACGCACGGCTTTAGCCCTAAAAACAAGTATTGCGACTACGTTGGCCGTGTTAATTTCGTGGTTATTCCATATTCAAGATCCCTATTGGGCTGGGATTAGTGCCATGATGGTTTTAATAGCGTCCAGTGGCGCCACTATCGAGCGAGCCATTTTGCGAGTTATCGCAACGATTGTAGCCGTTTTATGGGCGTTATTATTGGTTGTATGGTTTGGCAAGTCTCCATTTTTGTTAATACTTTGTGCTTTTTTCACTATGGTTTTTAGTTTTTACTATGCGCGTAAAACCGATAAATTATATGCTTGGCTGTTAGGGCCGGGTACCTTTTTATTAGTCATGTTCTCAATTCCATTAGAGTCATTATCATTTGCGGCTATAAGCCATGTTGCTTATTATCGGACTCTGGAAGTAATTATTGGCACGGGCTGCCAAGTTGGCCTATTATCTTATAAGTATGTTTGGCAGTACTATTGCCTCAGTTATTTTATTGGCGATAGTTAATACTTGGGTGTGGCCTTTTGCCGATCACCAAAAAATCAAGCACAGTCAATTTCAATTATTGCGCTATCGTAAATTGATTCAAGGACAGCTTATAAGCCTGGCGCTGCAAGATACTCCCAATCCGACTTCTGAGTTTATCCTGTTCACTCGTACGGAGCTCAATAAAATGCGGCAATATGTTAAAGAATTAGGTGCATTAAACTTGCAGCATGATGATGTAAAGCCAAAATTAATAGCATTGCATCAGGCATGGTGGAGATATTATTGTTTGCTCTCTAGCATAAGCTTAGCAGCACAGACCTTAGTCATCCCGCTAGAATTAAAAACACGCTGATCCATTAAGCCGTTTGCCCAAGAGATCTTAACGGTAAAGAACACCGATGCTAGGCTAGAAAAAGCCTGCGGGGATATCTCAACGCTAATCATTGACTTGAGAGCACAGGCGCAAGAAGGGGATTGTATCCCTGTTCGAGAATTATTATTAAGCACCACTTTTCTCACTCTATTGCAAAGCCTAGCAATAGAGTGGATCCGCATCCGCACAGGTGCAGTCAAAAATAGACTCTTTAGAAGTGGCTTTGCGGAAATCACCATGCCCACCCGTTTGGCTAATCGCTTTGCCACTATAAAAGAGTCTTGGACCTTTAATTAAGGCTTTTTTAACCGCATTAGAAAGGCCGATATCTGCGCCTCCAGCATCGCGAATACTGGTAAAGCCACGCATTAGCATGTCTTCCATAAAGCGAGCGGCTTGGACGGTGATTTCACTATCTGGAATATAATCATTGGCAAGGTCCAGATCTGTCGCGGTAACATGAACATGCGCATCGATAAGGCCTGGCATTAGAGTTTTGTTTTTAAGATCGATAATGGTGGCCCCTTCAGCGATAATCTCTTTTTGGCTGACTTCCTGAATAAGGTTATCGTTAATCAAGACCCAGTAGCCTGGCTGTAGGGTTTGGTTTTTATTATCTAGTAAATGGCAATTTTTAAATAAGATCTGAGCCATGATGCCGTTTCCTATAGGAATAGTAAGTAATTTAGCATGGAATAAGAGCTTGTATGCCTTTCCAAATAATAGTGAGTCCGATACATAAACTAATAAATGCGGAGAGCTTCATAATAACCAGGGTCCCGTTTTTACCAAGACGTTGCGTTAAGTAGCCCGCATAGTAATAGGAAAAGTAGGCGCTTAAGGAGGCCAGTACGATACCAATTGTAACGCCAATAAAATGCACTAGCACCGATGCTAAATCTTTACTTAAAGCATTGGCTCCCAAAGTAATAGCAACGGTGATCGTCCCAGGGCCGCAAATCATAGGCAGGGTCAAAGGGAAGAATGCCATAGACATGGCTTTTTCTTCGGTATCGAGATTGTATTGATCATTCTGTTTACTATCTTCGAATTTATTCATGATTTTCCAGCCTACGGTGGCGACTACGGCGCCTCCACCGATCTGAACAATTGGAATATGAATTCCAAAAAGCTAGCACCCATACCCCGACTAACATGGTAACAACCAGTATAAAGAAGATATTGGTGGCTATTTTTTTGGCTATACGAGCTTTTATATCCTGTGATAAATCATAGGAAATGGAATTGAATACGATAGAATTTCCTAGTGGATTAAGCACTGGAAATAATGCCGCAAAAGCCATTAATGAGGTATATAACAATTCATAAAACATAGGTAACCTCTTAGATCCTTAACAATTAATATACATATTACCTGCATGAATATTTTCTTTAAAGAAATTAATATGCACTTCGATATAAGATAGCCTATATTTTTTGGTTGAGATTTTTTAAATAAATGGGACTAGGGGTGCAGTAAAGGTGTAATAAAGCCTAGTATTCCATCCCAGATTACAGTGACGCTAATGGCAAGTAGAATAAAGGCAGTTAGGCTGCTGACCATCCTAGTGCCAGTATGCCCCAGTCTATTAAATATTAAATCAGAATGGCGATAGCATATACTGACCGTAATGAATACCAGAGTAATGGCTAGCAGTGTGGCGCTAAAGCCGATGAGATTAAAACTGTGGTTATTGCTTAACTTTGCAGCGAGTGCAAGAGTTACCGCTATGGCTCCAGCACCAGCGGTGAGAGGCATGGTTAAAGGAAAAAAGGTGTTGTCGACCTCTTCATTATTAGGAGATTTTTTCTCAAGATGGCTATTTTTAGGTTTGGTATCAAGCATGTTCCACGCGGCATAGAATACTAACATTCCACCCGCTACTTGAATACTGGCTAAAGATATGCCAAAAAAATGTAAGACATAAGGCCCGATAAAGAAAGTAGCGATCAAGAGAATGCAGCCATAAAGGGCCACAAGATACGCAGTCTGATGTCGTTTAGCTTTGGAGTATTCTTTGGTCATTGCCATAAAAACGGCTGACATGCCAATGGGGTTTACCATGGCAAATAATGAAACAAACCCAAAAATAAAAGTGCTATAAAATTGATTCATAGTATTCCATAAGGAGAATGAATTATACCAAATTCTAGTGCAAACTCAGGGTTTGCGCATCTACATTTGAAGATTGTCGGGCAGGCTGAGTAATTTATAGTAGAAAGGTTGCTTTGTTTAATCGATCCCTCGTTGAAATCTTGACGAGCTTGCAGTTAAATTATATAGCTAAAGTCTAGGGTTGCCATCCGTTCAGGCTTCCTAACTAAGGTTCTTATACAGGCTTAGATGCTTTTACCTTAAATGCAAATCTAAGTGGTTTCAAGAAATTTAAAGGAGGAGTACAATATCTACCATGACTGAAGCGCAACATGAATTTGATATTAAAACCTTTTTAAAGCACCTAAGCTCCTCGCCTGGCGTATATCGCATGCTAGATAAAAAGGATGAGATTATCTATGTCGGCAAGGCCAAAAATTTAAAAAAACGAGTCTCAAGCTACTTTAATCGTCAACACGATGATGCTAAGACCCAGTCCTTGGTTGAAAATATCGTTAGGATCGAAGTCACCTTAACCCTATCTGAAAAAGAGGCGTTAATCTTAGAAAGCACGCTAATTAAACAGCACCGCCCACGCTATAACATCGTATTCCGTGATGATAAGAGCTACCCTTACATTTATCTTTCTACTCAGCAGGCTTTTCCCAGAATTACCACCCATCGCGGGCGTCAATCTAAAGAAGGGCTCTACTTTGGGCCTTATCCCAGCATGGCTTCGGTTAAAAGCACCTTGCATCTATTACAAAAGATTTTTCCGATTCGCCAATGTGAGGACGCCTTTTTTAAAAACCGCAGTCGGCCTTGTCTGCAATATCAAATTAAGCGATGCTCCGGCCCCTGTGTTGGGCTGATCAGTCAAGCCGATTATAAACAAGAAGTTGAGCACGTAAAATTATTTTTTCAGGGCAAAAATCAGAGCATTTTAAATAGCCTGGCCGATAAAATGGAGCAGGCTTCTGACCGACTGGCCTTTGAAGAGGCGGCTCGCCTGCGTAATCAATTGATGGCCTTGCAACAATTGCAAGAACAGCAGGCCGTCAGCACTCAAAGCGAAGCCAGCGTCGATATCATCGCCGTTAGTGAGCAGCAGGGCCAGTTTTGTGTGCAAGTCTTATATATTCGTATGGGCCGAATGTTGGGGAATAAAACGTATTTCCCGCAGGGGTCTTGGGCGCTTAGTAAGTCTGAAGTGCTGGCAGCCTTTTTGGAGCAATTTTATACCACAGGATTGGGTGCTAAATCTGTGCCGGATGATGTGATTCTAAGTGAAAAATTAGAGATCGATCCAGCGCTAGTAGAGGCGTTAACCGAGTTGCAGGGTAGCATCCCGAAATTTACCTTTAATCCTCGTGGTCCGCGTGCGAAATGGCTAGAGATGGCGAAGCTCAATGCCGATCAAGCTCTTATTAGTTATTTAGCCACCAAACAAAGCAATCAACAACGCATGAAGCGATTTCAAGAAGTGCTTAAGTTGGAGCAGCCTATTCATCGAGTGGAATGCTTTGATATTAGCCATAGTCAGGGCGAGTTAGCCGTGGCTTCTTGCGTAGTATTCGATGAAACTGGCCCGGTTAAAAAACTTTATCGGCATTTTAATATAGAAGGCATTACACCAGGCGACGATTATGCCGCCATGCATCAAGTATTAACCCGACGCTATCAACGTGCAAAAAAAGAAAGCCAGCCCTTGCCTGACATTATCTTAATCGATGGCGGCAAAGGCCAGCTATCACAGGCTTATGAAGTAATGAAGCAATTGGAGTTGAGCCATATTTTAATTTTGGGGCTGGCCAAGGGCATTACTCGCAAAACAGGGCTAGAGAAAGTATGGCGACTCGATGAAGATTTGCCCCTATCGCTCGATGCTGATGATCCTGCCTTATTAATGATTCGGCAAATTGACGAAGAAGCGCATCGTTTTGCCATAACAGGGCATCGCGGCAAGCTGAGCAAAAAGAGGAATACTTCTACTTTAGAGACGATTCCAGGGGTGGGGCCTAAGCGTCGTCAGGCCTTGCTTCGACATTTTGGCGGGTGGCGAGAAGTGAAAAATGCTACCCTCGATGAATTGTGTAAAGTACAGGGTATTAGCCCCGATCTTGCCAAGCACATTCAGTTAATGCTTTCCGCTTAATGATCTGCTATCTTAACAATAATTGGCACAGGCTTGGGGCCTTCTCATGAAATTTTGGACATTACCAAATGGTTTGACGGTATTTCGTATCGTATTGATCCCCATGTTCGTCCTCAATTTTTATCTGCATTATCACCATAGCGAATGGGTGACAGCAGGAATATTCCTGGTTGCAGCATTGACCGATTGGTTGGATGGGTTTCTAGCTCGATATCTTAAAGAAACTTCTGCCTTTGGCGCGTTTTTAGATCCCGTTGCGGATAAATTAATGGTTGCCGTCGCTTTAGTATTATTGGTATCGGAATATCCAAGTCCTTGGATGGCTATTCCGGGCTTAGTTATCGTATCCCGCGAAATTTTAATATCGGCTCTACGCGAATGGATGGCTGAATTAGGTCGCCGCGCTACTGTTAAAGTGTCGAGTATCGGCAAGATTAAAACGGTTGCACAAATGACCGCTTTGGTGATTTTGTTTTCGCAAACCCCAGGCGATTCAATGCTTATCAAGATAGGGTTTGTGATGATGTATATAGCCGTCATTCTCACTATCTGGTCGATGTTAATTTATCTACATGCTGCCTGGGTTAACTTACGCGATATCCCGCTCGATTAGAGCCCGCATATCATTATGCTCGATATTAGCATCGAGATACGCATCGGAAATCACGCTAAACCCAAATCCCTGATAAAATTTCAATAAATAGCTTTGAGCTGAAATTTCGATTATTTGAGCATCAGTGTGATCTTTTATAAACTGCATGGTCCGTTTAATCAGCTCTTTTCCAAGGCCGCTGTTACGATGCTCTGGGTGGGTGCATACCCGGCCGAAGTGTATAGGCTCATTTGGTTTAGAGGGATAGAGAATTCGAGAGTAGGCTGCTAATCGATCACCGACATAACCCAATACATGATCAGCCGTTAAATCTTTGCCATCCGCATCCAAATAGAAGCAATGTTGTTCCATAATAAAGACCGATTCTCTTAAATTCCAGATAGCATAAAGTTCATTTAAAGATAAATTTTCAAACTTTTTAATTGCCCAGGTAATCATAATGGCCTCTCGAAAGGCATAAATTATATCATTACGGGGATTTGTTGGGTAATAAAAACCTCATTTTAACGTGATAAAAAAACAGGGAGTAGTTAAAAGTTTTAGCTTGTATTATACTGTGGTCTATTTATACATGTTTATTCCACGAATAATGGAGCTAATTGCCATGATAGCAGAGAAAGTTGAAAAGATTTCTTACATTAATGTAAGCCCTATAAATAGCCCTAGAGAGATCCCTAATTTAGAAGGCTATAAAAAAGCAAACTCTTTGAATGGCATTAAAATAATTACTCAAACTGATATTGATGGCACATTACAATATGCCTCAACCTTGCAAAGGGCTAGGGCGCCTTTACTTGTTCACAAAAGCTATGACGAAACGCCGCAAAGATTTATAAATTGTTTACACCCTGGCTCTTATGTAAGGCCTCATATGCATGTAGCTTCCAATCAATGGGAGTTAAAATGCTGGTTATCAGGTGATCTCATAGCACTTCTTTTTGATAATGAAGGAAGAGTAAAAAATAAAATAATAATGAATGAAAACAACGTGAGAATTGTTGAGATCCCACCCTTCTGCTATCATTCAATCATGGCTGTTGAAAAAGGTGCTTATCTAGAAATACGTAATGGCAGATTTCAGCCGGCTACTGATAAAATTTATTCTTCATGGTCTCCTGAGGAAAACAGCGCTTTGGCAGAACAATATTATAAACGCTATTTAACAGCAGAGGTTGGCGACCTATTGACCGTATAAGAACAAGTAATAGTGGGGATGTATTGTTATGTCTATGTTGTTAGATCCAATACTTCTTCATGCTCCTTGCGCGATGTTTTGGAAAAATTTGGACGGTACTTTTTCAGGCTGTAATAAATTATTTTTAGCTATGAGCGGATTTAGCGATTATAGCGAGTTAATTGGTAAAAATGATTATGATCTGCCTTGGAAAAAATTTGCAGATGGTTATATTAAAGACGATCAATATGTTATTAGTACCGGTAAAACAATAACTAGGGTTGAAAATATCCCATCGCTAGATCGTACTGTTATTTCTGAAACAACAAAATCCCCTTTGATTGAAAATAATAAAATTATAGGTGTCATAGGCATCTGTTTAGATATAACCGATCGAAGAGAAGCTGAACGATTAAAAATTGAAATTGGTCGTAAAGAAGTAGAGCGCTTGATGCTCGAAAACGAGGTGCATAAACAAGCACTATATCAACAAACTAAATTCACCAAAATTGCTAATCAAGTGGCTCATGATATCCGTTCCCCTATAGCCAGCTTAAAATTGATAGTAGGCTCTTTAGATGCTAAAGCCATACCAGAAAGAGAACGCCTTGGTATGAGAGACGCTTTAGTGACGATGAATGACATCGCTAATGAGCTGCTGGAGTTTGGTAAAATAGAAACAGCTGGCAACGCTTCAGAACATAGAGAAGATAACCGTCAGCCAATGTTTGTTTCTGCTGGTTTATTGCAACTTTTATCTGTTAAAAAATCAGAATATAAAAAATTGCCCATTAAATTTGAAGATGAGTTTGATAAAGATTCCTATGCTGTCTTTATAAAAATTGACCCCACTGAATTTAAACGTGCCCTCTCCAATATTATTAATAATGCGGTGGGTGCATTTGATGGGAGGGATGGCAAGATTATATTAAAGCTTCTTGCTACTGCGACCGAGGTCAACATTATTATACAAGATGATGGCAAGGGCATGCCTGCTGAGATTGTTGATAAAATCATGAGTAATATAGCGGTAACCCATGATAAAAGGGGTGGTCACGGTATTGGATATACTCAAATTAATGAAGCCATGGAGCACAATGAGGGTAAGCTTTCTATTGATTCTATAGTCGATAAAGGTACCAAAATAACCTTAACGTTCCCAAGAGCCAAAGTGCCTGATTGGTTTGCAGAAGAGGTTCACTTAGGCTCAGAAGATACAGTCGTTATCTTGGATGATGATAGTTCTATTCATGCGGCATGGGGCGTTTATTTTAAAGAAATTTTAAAGACGTATCCAGGCATTCAATTAAAGCATTTTGAAGAGGGTCAGAAAGCGATACGTTTTATTAATAATTTACCAGTGGCAGATAAGCAAAAGGTCTTCTTGCTGACGGATTATGAATTATTAAGACAGAATTTAAACGGCCTCGATGTCATTGAACACACCAATATAGCTCGATCGCTCCTTGTTACCAGCCACTATGTTAGACAGGATATTCAAGATCGTACAGTAAGGCTAGGTACAAAAATAATACCTAAGCAATCAGCCTCTAGCATTCCTATTAAAATTGAAGAAAATTTTGATTATACCGCTCATGAAAATACGGCTCATTCTCGTGAAGCGGTTGATCTTATTATCGTCGATGATGATCAAAGATTTACTAAGAACCTTCAAGATTATATATTTTATAATAAAACTGTAAAATGTTTTCATAATCCACGGGACTTTTTAGAGCAAATCGCTCACTACCCTAAGGATACCAAAATTTGTCTTGATAATAATTTTGGGCCTGGAGTTAGTATGAGAGGTTTAGAGCTTGCCGATGTGCTCTATAAGTGCGGTTACACTAAGCTTTTCATGCTTTCTGGAGACTCCTTTAAAAAAGAAGAAATCCCTGCTTATTTAACCGCTATTTTAAAAACAGATCTTGAGAGCATTAAAAAGATATAGCGGATGACTGTTGGCTGACGTCGGTTTATGTCAAACTGGCTTATTGAAATGACTTTTATTTACTTAGCGCATATGCTCCCCACTTCGTTCAAAAGCGGATATTACAACTTTGTTGCTACATTTTCTGCTAAAACAGTTGACATTATTGGCTTATAAATTAAAATGTGCACCTGTTTGCGGGAATAGCTCAGTGGTAGAGCACAACCTTGCCAAGGTTGGGGTCGCGAGTTCGAGCCTCGTTTCCCGCTCCAGTTTCTAAAGCCCTCGTTTTTTGATTACCCAATAATGTGTCCCTATTTAGGCCCGATGGCCTTTTATATAATGTATTTATCAGGACAATTGATGAACCATAACCCTGCCATCGATTTTTAAGATTATCTTTGAAAGCGGCTATTATGGGGTAATGATATTTTTCGTCATTTCTGGCTTTCTAATCACACACTCAATAGTAAGCAAATGGGGTGGCTTACATGCCATCAATCTCGCTGCATTTTATCGTATGCGTTTTGCCAGAATTATGCCTTGCTTGCTGTAATTATTACTTTGCAAGCACTGGGACTGCTATGGTTTATCGCATTCGTAGCATTTCGTCATTTATATAAACCTAGTAATGTGGTAGTTTTGTAAAGAAAAGCTATTGTCTCAATAGGATTCAGTATGACCGAAGTTGCTCGCCTTAACATCCGCAAAATAACCGAACAAGATTTTGATTCCGTGTGGGAAATATTCCATAGCGTTGTAGCCGCTGGCATCACTTATCCCTATGAGCCGACTACTTCAAAAGAACAGGCTTATGTTATGTGGATGCCAAGCTTAAATGAAAAAAGATCCACTTATGTGGCCCTCTTAAAGGATGAGATAGTCGGAACTTATTATATTAAGCCCAATCTTCCAGGCCTAGGCTCTCATGTGGCCAATGCAGGCTATATGGTCCATCCCGATAAGTGTGGGCTTGGCATAGGTCGAGCTATAGGCGAGCACTCTTTAGTAGAAGCAAAAAAATTAGGCTATAAAGCGATGCAGTTTAATGCTGTGGTCAGTACCAATATAGCCTCTATTACGCTTTGGGAGAAATTAGGCTTTAAAAGGATAGGAGTAGTTCCTGCAGCCTTTAACCATCAGGAAAAAGGCTTGGTTGATACCTACATTATGCATCGGTTTCTTGAATAGCAGATCTCGCTTTCACCCAGTTCCAGGATAAACCTAATCCTGCTAGGCCCATTACGATATAAAATACCCCAAGCAGAGTCTGCCCTTGGTCTGGTATTACATTCAATAAAAAGTTCAGCATCATCGATATAAAAATCTGCACAAACCCATAAACAGCCCCTGCAATACCGATTTTGACGTCAATTTGCGAAAAGGCCAATGCCACGGAATTGGGGAAAATAAATCCACAGGATAGGGTGATTAAAAAGATCAGCGGAATAAGTGAGAGTAAGCTCGCGCCAAAAAGAGTTTCGCAGAGCACTAACAAAAAGCCGCTAAGGGTCAAGATGCTAAGGCCTAGATGCACTAATTTAGTAGGGCTATACCGATGCACGGTTTTGCTGCTAATAAACGAGCCTAGGCATAATCCTAGGGCCGCCAATAATAATACATCACCGTTTTGCTTGGCGGATAAATGTAATTGGTTCTGAATAATAAAGGGCAATATATTGGCATAGAGGATGATGGCGCCAAATGCAAAGCCTGAAATTATAACGTAGCGCATAAATTGGAAGTTTTTTAATAATTGACCATAATGCAGTATTACATGGGAAAAGCTTAAGTCTTTATGTTTATGCTTAATGGTTTCTGTAAAGCAGAAGCTAAGCAAGGCAACAAGCAATAGTCCATAAGCTAATAAGAAAATAAATACCGCCTTATAGCCAAAGTATTGCTGTAAGACCCCACCTAAAAAGGGCGCGATGGCGGGGGTAAGCGAAACAAAAATGGCTAGCTGTGAAACTTTAACAGCAAGTTCTTTTCCAGCATATTTATCGCGTAAAATCACTCTGGCTATCGATAACCCGCTACCAACTGCGATACCCTGGATGATTCTACCCAGGCAAAAAATCACAAATGTGGGTGCTATTACGCAAATAAATGAACCTATCACAAATAGAATCGCTCCTACCATAAGAGGGGGTTTGCGACCCACTCGATCTGAAATAGGCCCATAGACTAACTGAGAAAATGAAAATCCTACCAAAAAAAGGCTTACTGTAAGCTCGGTATGGTTCAATGATTGATGAAAAGCTTGCCCAATGGCGGGAAGTGATGGTACGAAAATATCCGTGGCGATCAATCCTAGTATCGCTAATAGCACTGTAATAATAAACATTATTTATCCTTAATTGTTGTAACTTTGCGCATTATATGTGTAATATGTGTATAAGTTAAATTGATTATTATAATAACCTAGATAAGTTTAAGTGATGGGCTGTGATGGATCTATATCGTCTTAATATTAATTTGCTAGTGGCCCTGGATATGCTTTTTGCTGAAAAAAGCGTCACCCAGGCGGCTAAGAAGCTTTTTATCACACAAGCTGCCATGAGCAACAATTTGCAGCAA
Source organism: Gammaproteobacteria bacterium (assembly GCA_030652335.1). Lineage (GTDB taxonomy): Bacteria > Pseudomonadota > Gammaproteobacteria > Francisellales > CACEW01 > JAQSYQ01. The sequence goes on along the minus strand of JAUSAW010000004.1, from coordinate 13,292 downwards.
TTGCGCGAAATATTTAAGGATGAGTTATTGCTTCGCGAAAAAAATCATATGATTTTAACCAGTTATGCGAAAGACTTGCAGCCGAAACTACATCAGGTTGTAGAGGAAGTACGCAGCCTAGTGACGAGCGGGCAGCGCTTTGATCCTATGACTTCTCAGCGTATTTTTAGAATTGGCATGTCAGATTATCTGGCTTCATTAATTTTACCTAAATTGCTAAATTTTTTAGAAGAAAGAGCGCCTGGCATTAAAATTACGGTAGTATCGATCGACCAATTAAGCGATGCTAAAGCTCTTGAAAACGGGTGGTATGATTTGGCTATAGGCAAGCAGGCCTTAAGTCACGCCTCAGCCAAAAAGCATCCTTTATTTAACGAGAAAGTGGTGTGTATAGTAAATACAGGTCATGCCCTGGCTAAAAAGAAAGCAATCAGTTTGCAGGATTATCTTTCTTATCAGCATGTAGCGGTTCGAGTGGACAATCCAAATGCTCAAATGTTGATAGACAATGCATTGTTAAGCTTGGGAGTGGAGCGCGATGTCAAAATCGGTCTGCCTTTTATCGTTCCTATGTTTCAGCTAATAGATCAATCCACGACACTCATTGGGACCATGATCGAAAGCGTCGCATTATTGCACCAAGGCAAATACAATTTTGTTATTAAGCCTGTGCCATTTGAAATGCCAGACATCGATTTTTGTATCGTTTGGCACCAGCGCTATGAGAAAGATCAAGGCCATATTTGGTTGCGCCAGCAGATTATCGACGCATGTCATTAAAAAGCCCTTGTTTCGATGCATGATTCTAGTTACAATGCATGCCTGTTTTGAGGGTCCTACTTACTCTCGATTCAATGATTTAAAGCGTGGCTGGGTAGCAAAATGGTTATGCAGAGGCCTGCAAAGCCTTTGACGCCGGTTCGATTCCGGCCCCAGCCTCCATCCGCCCGGGTGGCGAAACAGGTAGACGCAAAGGATTTAAAATCCTTCGGTGGGTAACTGCCGTGCCGGTTCGACTCCGGCCCCGGGCACCATTTCTTTAGTATTTCCTGGTTTAGCTTTTATTGTCCTTGCGGGAGTTTTGCGGGACTCTTGCTTAATACTTCTATGCAAAAGCGTCAAAACTGGCGTACTTTCCTTTTTTCCACAAAGACTATTAGTCGCTTCCAGTAGCTTAGACAACTCAGCCGCTGAATAATGTGTCGTCATCCTAGTCGACTTATGACCTAGCAAGTCTTCACGATCTTCTAGACTCACGCCAGCCGCTCTTAAACGCCTGCCGAAAGTATGTCTTAAATCATGAACCCTTACATGGGTCATATTTGCGCGAATTCGAGCCATTTTCCAAGCATGTTCCGTCATTGCTCCCAGAGGCTTACCCTTAAAAGTAAATACATACTCAGAGTGTACGCCTCTTAATGTCTCAATAAAATTCATCGCAATATTATTCAGTATGATTATGTGATCTCGTTTGGACTTCATCATCTCGGCCGGGATATAAAATACCGAGGTATTAAGCTCCGGTACTTGAATTTCATATTCCCAACGCAACTTGCAGATGACTTGATCTCGACTACCAGTATTCACGGCAAATAATGCCATTAGTCTTAAATACTCAGGAAGCTCTTTAAACAGCTTTTCCTGCTCATCCCAGTTAATGGGGTAGGGTGGTCTTAGATCGTGCTCAGGCAGCATCTTAATTTTCGGTGCGCTATGAAGCCAGGATAGATTGAACTCATCAATCCATTCGCCAGCAGCAAGGTTAAGAATGTGTCTTACCACTTTCAAGCCATGGTTAATGGTCCTGCTTTTAACGCCTTCTTTCCTTCGAGCTTCAATATAGCCTAGCAGCGTACCCATATGGATAGTATCAATCGGCAAATGGCCGATATATTTATCCAACGACTTAATGAGAGCTTCATCTTTGCTAATCGTTAGCTTATGCTGATTCTCATTTAAGTATTTGACTGCCGCAACTCTAAAGCTTCTTTTAATGCGAACACCAAAAACCTGTGCTTGCCTGATTCCTTCTACGCGTCGTATCAAATAATCCTGAGCATTATCAAGATCAGTTGTGCCTGTAGCTTCGCGTAGTCTTTGTCCGTGGATCACTTTATCAATATGCCAGGTGCCGTTTGGTCTCTTATACAGTCCTGTTATTGTTTTGCGTCCCATGTTCTGTCCTCCTATTTTTTAGGGGACGCTCACCACAACGCTTATATTGATCAACCCAGGCATCTAAGTCAACCTTGTCAAAGGCAATGCCTTGCCTGCCGATTTTAAGGGAGGGGATTGTGGGTCTAACAATTTGATTAAACAGATGCCTATTCATACCTAAATAAGCAGGTGCGTCCTTGAACCTGATTAGTCTTGGCTCCATTTTGTTGCTCCTTTTTTTATACAATAACATCTAGCTACTGTACAACTTTTATTCTATACCTGTCACAATAATTTTCAATGAAAAATATTTTAAAATCCTATGTATATCAGTGTATTAACAAGGGTTGTAATGCAGGTGGTAGTAAGTAGAGGCTCTCACAATTTATTTAAAGACCAAAAATGTGAAAAGTTTGCTGTCGGGTGGCTGTCAGCCAATATTTGTAGCGTCGCTATCGCGTTTTCAATAATAATAGGGGCAGATAAACCAATAACCCAAGGGAGCCTATCCATGAATCAAAATGAACCCAATTTAGAAAGAGGCCTGATTAGGTCGCTACATCCGTCTGAAATAGCATATTATGTTAAGTTTTGCAGAGAAAAATTAAAACTAAAGCAAACAATATTGGCTGCAGAAGCTGGAATTACAGAAAGAACTCTCCAGCGTATAGAAAGTGGGCAAAAAGTAGATGATACAACTCTTGATAAAATTGCCCTTGCTTTAAAATTTGAAAAGGGCAGCTTGACTGAGCCTAGATATATTTCAACGATAGAAGAAGTGATTGAAAATAGCCAAAAATATTTCGAAGAGCGGTCTAATAAATATGAGGTTATAAATATAAAGCCACTTCAAAATGAAAGTGACATTGATGCAATTATTTTATCTGAAGCATACTTGGTTGATGATCAAAATTGTCCTAGTTCCCTCAAAGAATCAACTGCTATTTTTAAAGACCTTTTAACTGATTGGAATTTTATATATGGTGATTTAGCAAACCTAGAAAGGCTAAACGCATGCAAAGATTTACTTGAGCACATCAAATCTATAGCAGCAAAAGGTTTTATTGCTAAATATGGTATTTATGATTGTATATTTGATAATAAAGGAACAAAGCTTAAAACAGCAGTAATTCAATTTATTGATAAATTAGATAGGCATCATGTTGGCATGACGCAAGCAGAAGTGCTTAAAACAGCCACAAATATTATTTAGTTATAGGATGCCTCTGAAATCCCTCATTTTTAGAGGTGCCCTTTATTGATTTAGCCATTAGATTTTTTCGATCAACTATAAAATAGAATATGATCAGCAGTGTTAGCTGCGTCGACAATTTTAGGGTTAACCCTAAAATTGCCAAACTCCCGAAAATTAAGCGATAGCGAATAGATTAAGGGCGCAATATACATTGCGTTGCACGCAACATGTGACTGATTATATAATGAACTTATAATTTTTCATTCTATAAAGGAGCGTAAAGTTATGTGGCAAGGAGCAAAAAGTAGCACTCAAAGGAGCCGAGATTTAAGGGCTAGAAGACGAAGAATGGGTTTACGGGAACTTCGGGTCTGGGTTACTAAAGAAGATGAGTCCATCGCTAAAAAAATTATGGATACTTTTGAGCGAGCAGCTTTGGCTGAATCAATCCAAGAACGCAATGAAGCTCAAGAGGAAAACATTAAATTAGCCCTTGAAGAATTTCATCGCTGGACCAATAAACGAAACATCCCCATGGAGAAAAAATTTAGCACGCGGAGGCAAAGATTATTCGCTTATCAGCTTTCACGAGCCGCTCAGATTCCATTACCAAGCGATTTAATTTTTACTGATTATCATTTGATGAAAGATTGGATATGCAAGACGGTTAATAAATATTCCAAAGTGCATCAAGTTCAAAGCTTCCTTGATGAATTAAAGCGGTGTGGTTTAGATTAACGTATCGAATTTTTTCTAAATCCTATTTTGCTGACTGACTCCAGCATGCGTTGCGTGAAACGCAATGTATATTGCGCCCTTAGTCTTTACATCATCTAGCTTACAAGCCTTGTATAAGCTTTATCTGATAAAGGCTGTTTATACACTATCGGGAATAATGAAATAAAAAACGTAGTGATATTTAGCATAGTATTCATATATAATGTTGCCAAGTTGATGGGGGCGTCCATTAACTGAAGATGCGGGGGCGGGCATGCAAAAGACAGAATCTTTTTCAGATAGGCTTATTGAAAAACTGGCAACTAAATCATTAGATTTCCATTGCCACGGCGTAGGTCGTTTCGATTTTACCGAAATTTTTGACATCCAATTGCAAGAAATTGAAAATATCTTAGCTTCACGACATCATCGCAGCATCTTAACTCTTTATTTGCCTAAGCCTAATTTTGATGACTTCCTTTACCTGATGGAAATATTCTCTCGAGGTAAGAAGGCTGGTCGCTTTAATCATATAGCAGGCATAGCCTTAGAAGGCCCGCTTCTAGCTAGTCATGGTGGCACACCTGAGACGGGCGTTTGGAATCCTAGTAAGTACCATTGGAAAAAGTTTGCCGAACTAGGCAAGAAAGGCCTCGTTTATGTTATTTTCTCGCCCGATGCACCATTAGATAAGCATGTCTCAAGTACATTGTTTGCTCCAGCGCCTTCGGCCGCTTGGATAGCTGAAACCTTATTAGACGGTGGAGTATTGCCAACCCCTGGACACTTCTTGAAAAATGACCCTATAGCAAGCGCTAAAGCCCTGCAATCTGTTTTTGATGTGGTAGCCGCCTGGGGTCAAGGTGCCGCTGCCACAGACCATCTATTTAACGATATGCCGCTTAATTTTAAGCATGCTTGGCGTACTAAAGCAGATAGAGAGCGAAGAGACGCTGAAATTAAGACTCTCAATTTAGATTCATGGACTTTACGTAATCTTGAAACGAAGTTAGGCCCAGTCCCAGCTACGATTATACGTAATGCCCATAAAGGCCTGGTTAAGATTGCTCAAAACTTTGATGGCGAACATGTAGATTTAAGCATAGTGAAGAAAGCAGTCGAACTTATTGGCGATGATAATATTATGATGATGACCGATTCCATCGAAAGCAAACGCTTAGCTGGCCGCGATCTTCATATGGTTGAAGGCTCAACCTTACTTTATCAAGATGAAGGCGTTGTAGCTGCTGGTACTCAAGGAGTTCAGCGTCAAATTCAAAATATGTTCTCTATTGGTTTATCCCCAACTCAAATCGAACGGATCTGTGGCGTAAATGCAGCTGAGCTTCTCAATCAAACAAGTGAGTCCATGATTTATGCTAAAGCTCATTGTCTTTGATTGGGACGGCACTATAGTCGATTCCTTTAGTAAGATCTTCGCCTGCAAGCAGGTCTTAGCTAAAAAATACAATTTGACCGCCCCCAGTGAAGCGATAGCAAGAAAAGTTCAAGGTATGGGCTTTGATAAGGCGATGTCGCTTTGTTTTCCAAGCATTGATAACGAGACTTCAGCCAAGATCAAGCAAGACTTCCACGAAACAATGCAGCTTAAAGAATACCAAGCACAGCTTTTTGATGGAATTAAAGAAGTATTAGCCGACCTTAAGGCTAGCAATATCAAATTAGCTATTGCTACCTCCAAAGCCAGAGTGGAATTAGACAAAGCTATCGATTTTTTAGGTTTAACAGGCATATTTGATCTTATCTGCTGCGGTGAAGAATACAAAAACAAGCCTGACCCAGCCATGCTCAATCATATTATGAAAAAACTTGGGGTCACTTCCGAAGAAAGCTTAATGCTAGGTGATACTATTACCGATATTGAATTTGCCAATAATGCCAATATGCGAATTATTTGTCTGACTTTTGGAGCACATACAAAAGAAACTCTTCAAATCAAAAAGCCATATGCTTTTATTGATAACTGGAAAAGCTTATGTCACGTATTGTGTACACTAAACACATAAATAGTAACGAACTGTTACCCCATAAGGCTTTTTTTATATTGTAATGATCACGAAGCGTGACCGTCATAGCTTTTTTTAAAATAATAGAAAATTCAAGTGTAACTTGGAATAAACAAGCGAAACTTGTATTTACGATTTTTTTAAAAAGCCACGAAGTGTGGCATTGATACATTTTTTTAAAATCGACTCGAAATGGGTCATTTACAGCTTTTTTAAATGGTTCAAATTGTACCATTTGACAAGTTTTTCTAGAAAAATGGTTCAATATGAACCATTTGTAAACTTTTTTAAAACCAATTTGATAATTTATATAGTTCAAAGATTTTTTTAAATTGCCATAAGACACATTAAGTATTACTTTATTTATAGAGCAAAACTTTATTCTGAGGTTTTTTTTAAATCTTGTAATACTACTAGTAGTAGAAGTCATTGGCTTTTTTAAAAGCACTGTTACACCATACACAGACAGTATGGTTTCGCAGATATCTTTTATGTTTCTGATAAAGCCCATAGCATCCATGAGGAAATAACCTTATAGAAATATGTCTAGAATATTACACAATAGAAAGCGCTATGTTAAGTATTATTTACACCGTGCTTAGCCAAATATTCTTTACTAATATCGGTAAGCAGCTCCACTTTCTCATTTTCACTAGAATGAGGCACTAAACGACTTTCATCGAAATATTTTCTATATAAATCAGCCAGTGATCCATTGATAGCAATCTTAAGCTGCTTTCCACTTATATTGTCCGCTCTTTCAATTGAACGATAAATTGCTTTAAAGCCACTCTCAATAATCTCTTTAGCAGCAGGATCACCCGTAAAATAACTTCTAAGTAGTATTTCGGTAAACAGCATATAAACATCGTGGTGAGAACCTTTAAAGCAGGTTTCAGTAATTTTTTCTATTTTGCCGTTAAACTTAGACATGACATTTTGAGCAAGCCTAGACATTGGCACATAGCCTTCTACCGCTTCAATAGTATGGTGAATCGTTTCTACACCTAACCAATTTTCGCCTCCAAAATCATAAACAGGATACTTCCAGCCACCTAGCTTTCTTAAGGTGCCATTGTGCTTAAACGAAAGCGAAGTGCCCTTATCAGTAACAAGTGAAATCCCCTCGCCATCCTTAAAAGTGGCTAAGTGGGTTATTTGCCAGTCAGGAATAACCATTACCTCTTTAAAGTATTTTCTAGCAAAATGCTCAAACTTATGGCGAGTATCTTCAAACTCAAAGGATTGCATGACCAAGTTAAGCTTGGCTTGCTTTAATACGTTTTGATCTTCACTAACACCAGGTAAGGCCTCGAAAATAGACTCCTGGATTAATTGTATTAAACCACCCGTAGCTTCTGCCAAGTCAAGGCCAGTGTTAAGCTCAGATGTGCCTATAATCTTCCCGCTTGAATTTTTAACGCAGGTAAAGCGCTTATTGTTAATAGACATCACACCAATAGTTAATTGGTCATCAGCTTGGGGCTTAGGCTTAGCTGACTTTTTTAAATCCTTATCGGTCAAACCGTTTAAAATTTCACTGACATCTGCGCCAAAACCTTCTGCAAGATTAAGCGCCATAGGGATGGTGATACTCATATTGCCATTAATTATTTTGCTAATTGTTCCGGTGGAAATCTTACAGCGCCTAGCAAGCTCAGTGCTTGTTAGCCCTGTTTGGTTCATTAAAGACCTAACATTATTGGCTATTACGGTCAGAATTTTGCTTTTATCCATTTTAAAGTTGCCTTAGCTGCCAAGTCTGTAAGTTGAAACAATGATGATGTATGTTAGTTTATTTAGATTTCTTTGTCCAAAAACACGATTTTCACAGATGACCATGTCACCACAAAAACACAACGACTTGATTAATATAGCTTTATTTTATAAAGATGGAATCTATTCATAAATTAATACTTTGCTGTTGACAGTCTAAACATATACTTATATTATTCCTTTAAGAACTTCCTATAAGAATAATTAAAGAAAATAAACGAGGGGATAGTATGAAAAGGACAATCAGGGTTTTAGGTGAACTTAATAACATGGATAGCAAAGCTTTATTAATTGAAATGCCACAAGACATGATAAGTGGCTTAAAAATCGCTATGGATGGCACAGTCGATACTAAATGCCTACTTGGCATGCTTATGATGATGGATCAAGAAGTAGCTCTTGAGCAAGATAATGAAGAGCCTTTGCACGAACAGTTAGATTTGTTGCTGAATATTTACGATCAAAGCCGTGCAGTTGAGTTTAATCCTAAGACTGCTGGCTAAGTTTTTCGGAGCTGTACTGCCAAGGATAGGCCAGTTTAACAGTTTGGTAATTTATAGAGATGCTTTTTTGCACCCTCATTGAAGCATTACTCACGCCCGAGTGCTCTATAAATTGCCGCCCTCTGGGTTAGTAAGGAATTATAAGTGAATAAACCTAACAATAAGGTATACAGGAAACTTGCGTCCAAAAATGACCCAAGAGTGATCATAAGAATGCCAGAAGATGTTCATAGTGATTTAGTTATATGGGCAGAAAAGAACGCCAGAACCAAAGGCGATGAGATTATCGCAAGGCTAATAATAACTCTTCAAAACAATGAAGAGTTTATGGCTAAAGACCGTTTAATGCGATTGATCTATAGCCAGAAGTTAGCACACAAAGGCAAGGGCAATAAAAAGGCCTAAAGCAATGGAAACGGTCGAGTCATTAACAAGGAGAATACATAAAATGGACGTGCAATTAACAACATTAGATTTATATGCCAATGGCTTTCAACAAATGTTACCAGTTTTACTGGATGCTTACACGAAAGCTAAAAGTAACAACTTGCTTGATGATGAGCTAAACCTGGTTCAGGAGCAAGCGCTTGAAACCTTGCCAACAGATTTGCATGATGTAATTGGGTCTATAAGGGCTTTAGCAAATTAAATTAAGAAAACTCTAAAATAATAAAAAAGGAGAGTTCTCATGGATGCTAAAAAATTTCTGGTTGCGGTTTTAGTGGTTGGACTAATCAAGATTTGTCATGGAGAGCCATTCCCAACAATCATTGATAATAACTTTTAGTTGCCACAGTCTAAAGATACCGTTGTAAGAATCTACCCTTGCTTGGCTTGCCCTGTCGTAATAGCTGTTAATGCGGATTGTTTAACTCAAGATTTACAGGGTGGGGTAAAGGTACAATTTTTATTTTAAATATTAAACACTATTATGATAGCGTATGATTATATAAATGCAGCAAAGATGGTGTTAGCTAATGTTTATAGAAACGTCCCGCAATATAGAGGGTGAAAGTCCAATATTTGATATGGATAGTTTTGATGTATGGAGTGGACTTTTTACTGAAGAAAACATAAAAAAGGTATTTTTAAAACATATTTTTCCAAAAGGCGGGCGTGGTGTTGACCGTATTTCAGTAGATCGTTTTACTCTAGATTTAGATGCCCACGCTAAACTTATTCATCAGAAATGTATAAGTGGAACGTATAAATTCTCACCATATCTGCAAAAGCTTTGTTTGAAAGGAAAGGGCAAGTCCCCAAGAGTAATATCAATTCCAACTATAAGAGATAAGATAGTACTTAAAATTTTAACGCAATTTTTGCAGTCAGTTTTTAAAAATAAATTAGATCGAGACTTGCCAAACACTATTATTAGAAAACTTAAGGCGGAAATTAAAACAAATACAGATAAGCACTTAGCGAACCTTAAATATATAAGACTTGATCTCAAGGAATTCTATGACTCAATTCCTCATAATGAGCTTTTTACAGAGATTGAGAGAGTGAATTGTTATTATCCTTTCCTTCGAGTACTTAAAAAGGCTATTTTAAATCCTACGTTAGCTGCAGGATATGCTTTAGCTGACAGAAAAATTAAATCTAATATGGGTGTGCCACAAGGCTTATCGATTTCTAATATTTTAGCTGAAATATATGTGGCTCGATTTGATCAAGAAGTTAAAGAGTTTACGTTGGCTTATTATCGCTTTGTTGATGATATTTTTATCTTGTGTGAAGGCCAAAATGTTGATGCAGTATGGGGGGGGATTGATAAAACAATAGCTATTTTGCGCTTAAAGTTAAATATAAAGAAATCCACTTCGGTGGGTCTTGCTGAGAATATTAATGAGAAATTTGAGTTTCTAGGGTATTCGTTTAAAAATAGGTCTGCTTCTGTAAGAGATAACACATATAAAAATTTTATCAATTCACTCATTGGCTACATTACAAAATATAAGCAAAGTATTCAAAAAGAAAACTCCCAGAATGAAGCAACTACAAAGCAAATTTTTATTGATGAAATGAATGAAAAAATAACCGGTGCAATTGATGAAAATAGAAGGTTTGGCTGGATTGCCTTTTTTTCAGAAATTACTGATTTATATCAGCTTTATGAGGCTGATCGGATTATTGAAAAAACTCTCTTAATACTGACATGGTTTAGTGCAGAGGATCTGAAAAAAATTAAAAAAATTGTTCGTGCTTATTTCGAGATAAATTATTCCATCAAAAGTGGATATATACATGATTATAATAATTACGTTACTTTGGCTCAAAAAAAAGAGTTCCTTATTAGGAGGGGGCACTCAAAAGAAAATACATTACGGGCATTGGAGCCCGAATTAATTGAACAGTTGTTTTTAAAAGTAAAAGCAGCTTACTTATTGAAACTTGATCGTGACATAGGTAAGCTGTCCTAAGCCACTGTCCGAAAGGAAGCCCTGAATTTTATTATAAAGGGGCGCTTGTGATCTTATACTGCCATTATGGCTGCATACTATATGTCTCCCACAAACCTCGAGCTACGGAGAATTGACTATTGAATAATTACGGTGGCTTCTAACTAGGTATGTATAAAAATGAATCAACATAATGTATTTGAACGTTTTGATGAACAATTATGGGTTACAATAGGCTCTCGTTTTAATGCCTCTAGACGTTTAATGATTAAGCACTATGCTTCAATTTTTACAGTGTCCATTTTATCCCTATATATTTTAGGAATTAATCTTTTGCCTTTAGGGGGAACATGTCCCAAGCTGGCGCCTTTTATTTCACCTATTTCAATTTTAGCTTCTGTTTTTGTTATTATTTTATCTCTTCTTGAGGCTGGAAAAGGCTATGAGGTCAAGGCAGAGCGTCTTCATAGCAATGCTATGGATCTAAATGCGCTTTATAGTCGCTGGAAAATTAATCTTAATCAAAGTCATGCTAAAGAAATGAATGAAATTATAATTGAATATCATGAGATTATTAAGAGCTGTCCAGAAAACCATGAGCCATCTGATATGGTATTGTTCAAAAGTGAGCACCCGGAAGTATTTCACTTCAGTAAATGTAAAGCTTATAAAATAAGGTTTTGGAATCTTATAAAAATTTATATGCTGTATTTCATTTTATTTCTATTGCCAGTTGGCGCCGCTTTATTAGCTGTGTTAAGGTAACTTCAATATTAATTATTCATGAAAGTTTTTTGGGGGTAGCATGCTCCATGATCTGCTTTATATTGATTGTAAGTTTTAATAGGTTAGATTATTCCTATGGAAAATAGCAGTTTTGAAGTTCAAAGGTATCATGAGTTAGATAAAGAACTAGAGATTCTTCGTGTTTTTTCAAACAAAATAAAGCATTTGCAGCTGGCTTGGCAAGATTATCAAGAGTTGTCAGATAAGGTAGCCGTGTTGCTTAAGGATAGGCGCACAGACGAATCCTCTGATGAAGAGCATGTTCTAGAAATTGAGAGGCTAATTATGGAAATAATTAGCTGTATTCTTAGTGTACGCGATTGCTTAAAGAATAAGGTTTTAGCTATTAATGAGAAAGACGAAGTTAATGGGAAGATTTGTGCTGGTTATAAAGAGTTAGCGTCAGAGTACGCACAAATACTAAACAGCACGCTCGATAAAAATGATGAAAATAAAAGCATCAGAGACCTAACGACTAAGCTACGTAATTTTTTAGTTCATAGCAGCCTTTATAAAACAAAGCTTTTGTTGGTTAAGCTGTCGGCGAAAAATGATTTTGGCTCTATCGATAAGTTGTATATCGCATGTGACTTCCCACACCTATGCGAAAAGCTTGATATTAATAATAATTATACCCTCGTATGGAAATACTATTTAGATAAACATTTGCTATGTTTAAGAGATGCGATTTTAAGTGATCATGGGCAAGAATTTGAAACTATGAAAGATAGGATGTGCAAATTAAGTTTAGATGAACTTCGAGTACAGTTAGAGCATGGTCAAGCTAATATAAATTATTGTCCTCTTATTTTGCCGGTAAACGTTAAGCAGTCTGAATTAAGGAGAAAGGCTATTGATACGTATGCTCCGATTTATGACAGGTTATTGGCAAATCAAGATTACTGTTTGTTTGCTTTCAAAAATGAGAAAGCTATTAATGAGCTGAGGTACTTTGATTTTGGTTTAGCCCTTCATAATATCTATAATCTGTATTTTGATTATTATAGGCAGTTGCACCAATTAATTTATCGGTATTATGGAGATCGATTAGCAGAAATGGATGAAATAGTTACTAAGATTTGGTCGAAAAAGACCCAAATTGAGTTGCGACAAAAATATAATTATCGGATTTCAAATAAAAGTATTCGGAATAAGCCATAGTACTTTCTATCATTACTACATAGCATTGTTGTTATTTAGTGGAGGTAAAAAGTTGGGTTAACTTGTCTTCCACTAATCGACAATAATATTAATTCTTAGTGGGAGTTTTGCGGGAGTCCCCTATACATCGTTAAGCATTACTGAGCATTTGTGGTGAGCGTCCATTTACCGTTATTTCATGTTAAATCAACATCTTATATATTACCCACCTCGATTTAAAATCCTTCGGTGGGTAACTGCCGTGCCGGTTCGACTCCGGCCCCGGGCACCATTTTACAATTCGTAGGAATCCGAAAAGCTTCTAAAAGATAATAAAATCAATGCATACAAGCCAGGTATGTGTATGTATTGATTTGTAGATATTTGCCTATTGCCATTGAAAATAGGTATACTTTTAGGGATACTTTTCTGACTTGACGGAAGGTCCGGTAATCCCCCCATTATTAATGGAGTTCACAAGTAGAGGTTAAGCAGCTTCATGCAGTTTTTGAATGGGAGTTTTACCATTCAAAGCCATATGAGGCCGCTGGTTATTATACTGCCATAGCCATTTTGAGGAAGTCTCTTG
>JAUSAW010000014.1 GCA_030652335.1 Gammaproteobacteria bacterium | reverse complement strand
ACCAGCGATTCATTGGGCATGGCTGGATGCAGAACGGGTTTGCTGCTCGTCTGCCCGCAGTTTCACGGTTACCGGCATTCCCTGCCGCAAGCCATGGTCCGGGTTGTCGGCAATGATGCGCACCTGATAGACCAGCCGTGTTCGTAATTCCTTGGTCTGCACGGTTTTCGGGGTGAATTCCGCCTCGGGAGAAATATATCCTACATGCCCTGCAAAAGGTTGTTGCGGCCGGGAATCGGTAAAGATCTGGGCTGTCATCCCCGGATAGATGCGCCCCAGGTCCGGTTCCTCGATATAGGCGCGAATCCACACCGGGGAGTCGAGGGAGAGGGTCAGCACGGTCTGACCGGTGCCGACAATGGCCCCTGGCTCTTCCACCCGGGTCAGGATAATGCCGGTGTCCGGAGCCTTGCATACCGTATCTTCCAACCGGGTGCGGGCGCTGGCGGAGTGCGCCTCGGCAGCGTGCAGGGCGGCCCGTGCCGCGTCGATGTCCTCGGCTCGGAATCCCTCGCGGGCCAGTTTCAGTCCTGCTTTGGCGGTAGCCAGGCGGGCTCTGGTCTCGGTCAGGCCGGCAGCGACATTGTCGAACAACTGGCGGGCAATGGCATTACTCTTTAACAGGGCATTCATGCGCTGGTACTCGATCTCCAGATTGCTGACCGTGGCCTGTCTTTCCCGTACTAATGCCTCAGCCTGGGCAATTTCCTGGGGCCGACTGCCGGCCTCCATTTTCGCCAGATTCGCGGCCGCCTGCTCCTGCTGGGCCAGGGCCAGGTTGAGTTCGTCCTGGTAAGGGGTGTTTTCGAGGCGAGCGATTATTTGCCCGGATTGGACACGATCTCCTTCTTCAAAGGCAATCGCGGAAATTTTTCCCCCGACCCGGAATCCGAGATCCACCTTGCGGATATCGACATTGCCATAGAGGATCAAAAGATCTTTTATGGCGGGTTCACGCTGCTGCATACTCCAGTAAATGGCGCCACCGGTGAGGAAGGCGATCAGGACCAATAAAACTGGAAGTTTCCTTTTCATGGAGGATCCTCTTTCTATCCTTGAATATTATGGGGTCAGAGGTGATAGGTGATAAAAATTCGTTTTCCAGTGTAAAGGTCCAGCCGACAAAAACAGGCATTTTCCCCTCCCAAACAGTATGGAATATACCCTGAATTGTTCGTTGAGGACAACATTTAATCCCCTACCACCGACAACACCCTCGGCAGTAAAAACCAAAAAGTCACAGCCCACTCCAATTCCATCCAAAATCATAAAAAATACCCTATAATACTCCTACCCAAACAACAACATCAAAACAGAAATATCAGAAGGGAGCCAGTGGCAAGGTCAAGCATTTGAGAAGAACTGCAACTTTAGCTTATTCCTGATTGACGTGGTCAAGTAAAAGTGGACACATTGAAGTATGGTTCGAATTTTTTTGTACATAAAATCACTTTGTGATATCATTTTTGATGTAATCATCCAATGGTTGATGTTTTTTTGAGTAAAAATTAGCTTAGTCGAGTTTACTCGCCACGAATAGCGAAACGCAAAATCCAATTTTTTTATTTAAGTATCGGCTATGTGACAGCATGCTTATGATTTACATGGTATTTATCTGGCTCGATCGTGTTTGAATCCCTTACGTCTACGTCCTCAGTAAATAATTATTTGGTATTTTTTTTTCCTGGATTGAAAATTGCGATGAATCTAATTGTGGTTTTTGGGGGAGTATGGTCTGCCAGCCGAACTGCTCGTCATTATGCAAGATGAACCGTGATGGAAATGAGCTGGAACATTAAATTGAGTTCTATATCCAAGCATACTCAGGATCTGAGTTCAGCTATGTAATCTTCCCGGAATGCGCAAAGAAACTCTATCCAGGTTTATTTGAAATTGATTGGGGATAATAAATGTCTTTTTTTACTGACCCGAACAAAGTGACCGAGCCCGCGCTGTGTATGCCAGACTTTAGTGCACTGGCTCAGGCCTTTAATGGTATTATCTACATCTGCTCTCAAGATTATCGCATCCAGTACATGAACGACAAGTTGCGAGAGCGTACCGGGTATGACGCCACCGGTGAATACTGCTATAAGATCCTGCATGGTTGTGATGATGTCTGCCCCTGGTGCAACAATGACAGATTATTCCGCGAGCAAAAACCAATCCAATACCAATTGAGAAGTCCTAAGGATGACCGCTGGTACAATATCATCAACACCCCCATTTGCAATACTGATGGCAGCTTTTCCAAACAGTCCCTGATCACGGATATTAACAAGAGCTATCTTTCCAGGGAAGAGCTTTCCCAGCTGCAGTCCCTGATCAATCAAAGCAATGACGCCATTTTCATCCTCGATGCCGATACTAGCAGCTTCGTCTACTTTAACGAAAAGACATTGTCCAGCCTGGGATACAGCACTGCGGAGCTAATGTCTCTTCGGGGTATCGATATCTCAAAGAGTTTCGTTGATATGCCCGCCTGGCACGCTCATGTAGCCGGTGTTCGCAAACAAAGCAGCCTCTTTGAAGCTGAACATATTCGCAAGGATGGCAGTCATATCCCTGTGGAGATAAACGCCAGCTATGTTTCCTTCCAGAAAAGGAATTTTATTGTCTCGGTGGTTCGTGATATTACTGACCGTAAGATCCTTGAACATGAACTCCGGCGCCAGGCGCAATGCGATTACCTCACCGGCCTCGACAGCCGCCGCCATTTTATTGAGCGGGGCGAAGAAGAGGTCGAACGGACGCTGCGCTACGGACACCCAATGTCCCTGCTGATGCTGGACATTGACTGTTTCAAGAACATCAACGATACTCATGGCCATCATGCAGGTGATATCACCCTGCAAATGTTTGCTGCTCATTGCCGGGAAGCCCTGCGTGAAATAGATATCATAGGCCGTCTCGGAGGAGAGGAATTTGCAGTAATCCTGCCCGAGACCGATGGTAAAGGTGCCTTTGAAGTTGCAGAACGGTTGCGCCAATTCATCGCCAGCCAAACCATGACCACTGAGACGGGCGCTTCGATAAGTCTGACCGTCTCCATTGGCCTCACTACGCTTACCGTCGATAGAAAAGCCAACCTGGACACCCTGCTCAGGCAGGCCGACGAGGCACTCTACAGGGTAAAGTGTTCCGGCCGTAATCGAGTGTTTGCCTTCAGTGGCTAAAGTCTTCGGCGACATTAATAAAATGTGGTTGGATGGGACTTAATTTCTCTCGAAAGGTACTCCACGGCAATCGCTTGCATGAAAGCCATCAAGAGAAGGAGTCCAAGATAAGGATTAATGATTCGTAGAGAGAACTTGGCTGTTTTTCATTCACTCTTGCAAGGGGTTGCCCTGGAAGTTTTTTTAATTCCAAGATGGTACAATTTGGGATGCTGTAGCTTGAGATTATCGATGATATCTCTCAGGCTTTTTCGACTGGATAATTGTCCGATGATCATCGCCATGACCTGACTCCAGCGATTGAAAGAGCGAAATTTCTGACCGGAGTGATGTTGTTCAGCCAAGGAATCAAATTCATGTCTTGTAATAATTACAGTAATGTGATTAAGGAGTGTGTTATAATAAATTATGGTTCGGATCTTCTTGTTATGGCTAATGTTTTTATGAAATTCATTATACTGCAAGAGGCTCTCCTGGCCATTCATTATTGATCATTTATGAGACAGCAGTGATTCAAAGAAATACTATTAATGACCCAAGGCCAGCCGCCTAATCGAGTTACTCTTTCTGGTTCAGAGGTGAAAACCAGCGGCCCATGGTTGAGTAATGGAAGAATTCATATGTAGGACGCGTGCGGTAGAAAGAATATATGTATCTCGAATATTATCACCTTGCACAAAAACCATTTCAAATAAACACAGACCCTGCATTTCTCTGGTTTGGCGAAAAACACAAGGAAGCGCTTGCTACCCTGAAGTACGGACTCCTGGAAGATAAAAGTTTCTTGCTGTTAACAGGCGATATTGGTGTGGGGAAAACAACCATTATCAACGCGTTCCTGCAAGATCTTGATAAACATGATCTGGTCGCGGTTATCAATGACCCCTTGCTCAATAAACCTGATTTTTTTTCCCATATCGCAAAAGCCTTCGGTTTGGCCGGAAAACTTACAACCAAAGGTCTCTTTCTCATCACTTTTGGTAAATTCCTGCTCGACCAACATTATCAGGGCAAGAGATTATTACTCATTGTGGATGAGTGTCAACTACTAAACCACGATCTGCTTGAAGAGATTAGGCTTTTATCCAATCTCGAGAATAACGGAACCAAACTGATCAATATCTTCTTTATTGGACAGCTCGAATTTATTGATATTCTCCTTCTTCCCGAAAACAAAGCAATCAGGCAAAGGATAACGGTGAACTACAACATCCTCCCCTTATCTCTTGAGGAAACGGAAAAATATATTGAACATCGTTTGACTGTTGCTGGGGCAAACAGAAAAATCTTTAATAAAAGTGCGATTCGTGAAATTTTCCAATTCTCCAATGGATACCCGCGCCTGATTAATGTCATCTCCGATCGGGCTTTATTGACAGGATTTATCACCTCAAGCAAACAGATACAAAAAAAAATCATCAAAGAATGCGCGCTGGAGCTGGATTTTTCCTTAGCAAATAAAGCTAATCGGTACGGTAACAAAAAAGAAGAAAATCAGGATAGCAAATCAACAGGTAACAGGCACGCTCCACTGAAATACATAGGTTATGCTGTTGTTATATGTATACTTTTTGTTCTCATATATGTTTTTTTCCATTCATCATCGTCCTTCTTCCCCGCTGACTTTTCAAAAATTCAGACCATCCTATCGGAATATATCAATAAGAGACAAAAAGACATTCTCCCTGAAGTTTCCCCCGAACCATTTCAAATATCTCAAGCAGATCGACAGGATATTGTCATTCCCGAAGCTCCTCCTGAGCCACCACCGGCAGATATCGATTTAAAAAAAGCAAGTATGTCCATTGACAAAACCGTATCTACTCCTGCGAATAGAGTAGAAAGTCCTGATGCCGAGCGTCCTCTTGATATTGTAGTTATTTCTTTTGCAAGCGACTCTCTTGAGATGAGCGCCGTATCTTTGGTAGAACTGGAGAAATTTTCAGACGCAGTGTTACGCAAAAAAAATACAAGGATTACTATCCGTGGTTATACCGATTCTACAGGCAGTGCTCAGTATAATAAAAAACTTGCAGGATTCCGAGCTACTTCCGTTAAAAATATTTTAGCAGGAAAAGGAATCCCTCTCGATACAATTAATATAGCCAGTAATGAAAATAGAGGGAATGACATGGGGCAGGAACAAGATACCAGGCGGGTCGAGGTAGAGGTAGAGGTACTGAACGAATAAAAAATTCTAATTAGAGCTTCCTCAAAAACTCATTCTCAGCTTAATAGATTGCCAGGTTTCCAGACCAAATAACTCCAATTCTAATCTCAGCAACGAGAATTGATCTGAAAGATATCGTAAGAAGCTGGACTTTACAGCCTTCATTCTCCGAGCGCACAAAATCCTGCTTAAAATCAGCAGGTTCATCACCAGGAAGATGGTTCTGATCCATGCCTCGGCTGTCTTTACAGTCCTGGCACGGATATAATTGAGCCGATACCCGTTCTTACCCTGGCCGAACTTCCCTTCTATGGGAATACGATCCAAGGCATCTCGTTTTCGCTGTGCCTTTGCTTTCCGGAGCTCTTCCACATTCAATTCAGTTTGTTTCCTGGGACGTCCCAGCGGTTTTCCCCCATGATGATGTAATCACCCAGAAAAATCACCCGATCCCGAATAGGATCGGGGCTGATCTTTGCTAACAGCTCTTTGAGAGGAACATGACAGCCATGAATGTCACCGATAACATAGGTTTTTTTCATGAGCAACGACAAGAAGCTGTTAATTCCGGTTGATTTCCTTCAACAATTTTTCCGCCTCAGGGTATTCAGGAAAACTATCTTTGACGGCAAGACTTTTAATGAGTTCATTTTTTGCCTGTTCTTTTTGCCCGTCACCGTTGAGAGCCAGAGCAAGGTGATAATGCAGGATTGCCATATCAGGCAGCTTCTCCGTCGCCATGCTGAATTGGGTCAGAGCCAGTTTGTGGGAACCTCGCTTATAATGGACCCACCCCAGAGTATCTGTGATATAAGGGTCTTCCGGAAATGCCTCCTTGGCAACAAGCGCTAGGCGTAAAGCCTCTCCCAGGTCTGGATTTGGACTATTGGCGATCAACCATGCAAGATTATTGGCAGCGGCGGCAAACTTGGGTTGAAGCTCCAAGGCCTTCACATAGTTGTTTTTGGCAACGGTAAAATCACCACTTTGATCGAGTAGAGTTCCCAGGGCCATGTAACCCTCAGCAGAATCCGGGTTTTTTTTAGTCAATATTTTATACTCCTTGATCGCCTCATCTGTTTTTCCCATACGCACCAAAAGAGCAGCCGTCATAATATAAGTACGAGGAGAATCGGGGGCAATTTCCTGGGCTTGCCGCAACAGCTTTAAGGCCTCATCCGGGGAAGAACCATACTTATCAAGAATCCCGGCCAGCAAGAGATAATACTCGAGTTTTTTGGGAGAGCCTTGAAGATGCTTTCTGACCAGAGCAATGGCCTTGTCAACATTTTTCTGTTGAATCAATATGCCGCTCATGGCTACCAACGCCGGGATGAAATCCGGTTGCAAGGTTAGAATCTTTTCAAGACTGTCTGTTGCCTGCTGGATGTTTTTCTGAACAAGATAGGCCGCAGCTTTATTATAAAGAATTTCAATATTTTCTGGAGCATGGACCTCCATTTCTGTAAAAAGCTTCACGGCATCATCACTTTTCCCGAGGGACACGAGAGATTTACCAAGGATAATTGCTGCCCGAAAATTACTCGGCTCTAACTGTAATGCCATGATGGCGTCTTTCTTGGCAGCCTCGAAATCTCTTTTCAAGAACAGATGATGAGCCAGCAGAGTCCGCACGTTAGGATCATTGGGAGCCAGCTTGAGAGCCTGATCAACCGTATTGAATGACAGTTCCGTTTCGCCCTTGTTAAGGTGAGCCACACTTTTCCAATAAAAGGCCTCTCCCCAGCGCGGAACATCCCTGACCAGTCGATCAAGAATGGTCAGGGCCTCACTGTTTTTCTGATCTCGGAGCAGCAACTTAGCCTTGACGAGACTCGCCATAGGGTGCTGAGCATTACCAGCCAGGATTGCAGCGGATTCCTGGTCAGCAAGCTCATATTTCCGGGTTTCGTAATAAAAATTGGCCAATACTGCCTTTATATCTTCAGATTTTGGTGATTTGCCAATGGCGTCCTTGTAGGCTTTTTCGGCTTTTTCAAAATTCCGGGTTTTATGATAAAAATTACCCAACACAAGATACATCTCGGCAGAGTCAGGTCTTTTATCGATAGCTGACAGAATATTTTTCTCTGCCGCCGCCGAGTCCCCTTTATGCATGTAAAACTTCGCCAAATCGAGATACGATTCCGGGGCGTCCGGATTCTTGGCAAGGAGTTCCTGAAGAATCTGTTCTGCCTCCTGATCTCTTTTCTGGGTCGTATAGAACGCAACAAGTGCTTTGTAATTATTTGGATCCGGATCAATTTGGATAGCTTTTTTCAGTGCTGCTTCCGCCTCCTTGATCTTATTTGATACCATTAGAATACGTGCATGAATAATATAATAACGGCTCTCCTCAGGCTTCAACTGTAAAGCCTGCATTACTGCCTTTTCAGACTCAGGAACATTTCCTTCCGCCAGCTCAAGCTGAGAGAGCAGAGCATAGGCGTCAGCAAACTCCTTATCGACTGTAAAAATTGCAAGAATCTTTTCCCGGCTCTCCTTATACTTTTTTTCCAAAAAATACATCTCAGCGGTTTTTAAAAGAGCATCACTATTTTTCGGATCAAGGCTGGCAGCCCGTTCAAGTTCTTTAAATGCCTCACCGGCCTGGCCGGTTTTTAGATAGGTCAAACCAAGCTGATAACGTGCCTCTGCATACTTGGGGTCAATTTGAATGGCATTACGGAATTCAATAATGGCAGCCTTTTCATTTTTGGCGCTAACATATTCCATCCCTTTCTGAAAATGTTCCGTCTTTTTTACTGCCGGATCCGTGCATCCAGTTATTATAACAAAAAGGAAGAACAGGATCAGGCCATAAAGAGATTTGTGGGAAATAAGCATAGTGAGCTCCAATGGTTAAATAAAAAAACAAATATTTCTTAAAAATGTACTATGTTTAATTAATATTACAAAGTGTTATATACTTTTTTCATTTTACTGGTATAAATAAAAAATGAAAATGCTTCTCAACATTACAAATGAGATACAAATTTACTAAAAAAATAAGAATTGTTTTTTAGTAAACCAATAGTTCTATTTGTTTACATGCAATTGTTGTTGATAAAAGACTCTTTAAGCCTATTCAGAAATGAAATTTTAACTGTTTTTTTCAAGGAAAGAGGAATGATATGAATCATGCAATTTTGATGCACAAAAATAAATTTTTTGCAAACTTACAAAGAACTGATTGCTCTGTTCTTTTCAAGGTAAAAAAAACCTGCTGTTTGTTCATGGCACTCATCATGAGTATCTTCCTGCTTCATACCACTACCGTGAGTGCTGAACAGCAAAAATCCGGAGAAAGTACAGGTGCAGAGTACACCTTTGGCGCCGGCGATATCTTGGAAGTTTCTGTTTTTGGTGAACCTGAAATTTCCAAAAAAGTTTTTGTTCGTATTGACGGCAAAATCTCCTTGCCACTGATCGGGGATGTTCAAGCGACAGACACTACCGCCACCATCCTTGCCAAAACCATCTCCGGTAAACTGGTGAAATTTGTTGAAGACCCTAATGTTACCGTGATCCTTTCAGAAAGCAAGAGCAAGGTCTATTATATTCTTGGGCAGATCAAGACGCCTGGTGAATACCTTATCAACCAGCCGATTTCAGTGCTTCAGGCAATTGCCAAAGCCGGTGGCTTGCTGGAATGGGCTAAAAAATCCAAAATTATGATTGTTAGCAGACCTGGATCTTCGCAAAAAATCACCTATTTTGATTATGATGATTTTCTTGGTGGTGCCAACATCGGACAAAATGTAACAATTAATTCTGGCGATACTATTGTAATCCCTTAAATATAATAGGAGAATTAGTAGTGATTTATATAGCTAAAAAACAAAATATTGCATGGATCGCCCTGGCTTTGCCTTTACTTATACCTATATCCGCAGGGGCGGCCCAGAATGTTCTGAGCGGTGAAGTTGTCCTGGGACAGGATTATGACTCAAATATCAACAGGGAATCTTCCGCTAAGCAATCAGAATGGAGAACAACCATCACCCCTGGCCTCACAGTCACTCACTCTGAGCCGACAAATACCTTCACGATCAAATATGCTCCAACTGTTGTTTACAGCTATCTCACAGATGATAAGCGTATTGATCAATTTGTTTCAGGGCGATACGATATCTCTCTGGCCCAGAAACTACTTGTTTATTTTCAAGATACGTATATTTTATCCGACGATCCGTATGCGGATCCTCTCTCCAGCGCAAGCATGAATCAGAGAGATAACGGAGACATGGGCATTCAAATATCCGACCAACGTGGCAGAAACCGTTACTGGACCAATAATTTCACCACCGGAGCCAGTTATGAATATGCCCAGGAAAGTTTTGTAAAGCTTGGTTATCAGTATCATATTCTGGATAACAAAGACCCAGAGGTTGCCGACTTTGTCAAACACTCCCCAAACGTTTCAATTCTCCATCGCTTGAATCATCAATGGGCGAGCCAACTTGATTACAGATTTGTCAAGGGTGACTTTGACAAATCCGGGGATTTGGCCGCTGACAACGCCGGCTTAAATGAAAATGATTTGATCACTAACACTTCTGATCTGTATCTTTATTATAATTTAACACCTTTTACCAAGATCTTTGGCCATTACGGATATTCTCAAACAGATTTTGATGGATTGCAGGACGATTATAATGCTCACACCATGGCGGCGGGTACGGATCATCAGTTTTCGCCGACCTTAAATCTGAGTGGCGAAGGCGGTATGTCACTGCTTCAAAGAGATAATTTTTCCAATACCGATGCGATGTACCTGCGGATCGCACTTAACAAGACATGGGAAAGGAGTTCCTTGTCTCTGTCGGCAGACAGCGGCCTGGATCAGCAATACTTCAGCAGCACGAACGACCAGGGTCTCAGTCGCTACTGGGCAGTCAGGAGTGCCTTCAATTATACCTTCATCAAGGATGTAACCGGTACTGCAAGCCTCTCGTATCGTGAAAACACTTATCTCGACCGAGTTCCGCAGGAAAAAGAGCAGCAGCTTCAAGGAGATGCTCTTCTGGCCTATTCCTTTGCCAGATGGTACCAGATTGCATTCAGATACACCTATATTAATCAAGATGCTGATCTTGAAACCGATCAATACGATGATCACCGCATCCTGCTGCAATTGTCAGCCGCTAATGATCTGTTCAAATGGTAGTGTTATCGGAAACCAGCGGTACCAAAGTCCTTTCGCATAACAAATTCAGAAATTTTAAAAATTAAGAAATAATTCACAGACAACGATGAATACCGAGCAGCCACAACTGGACCTCTTGAAAAGATATCTAAATTTATTTTTTGATTGGCATAAATTAATTATCGGCTGCCTGCTGATAGCCGTTTCCGCTGGATATGCCTTCTATCTCTTCATTCCCAAGGTCTATCAATCTACCGCCTCTCTTATCTATCAACAACAGCAGATCAATCCTTCCAAATTCTCCCCGGATGAAGAAAAACGCTTAGAGGATATGGTCAACACTGTGGCCCAGCAAGTAACAAGCAGAACAAGTCTTGAAAAAATCATCAAGGATTTTAATCTTTATCGTGAGTTATTGGAAAAAGTTCCCATTGAAGATGTTATCGCCAGGATGCGTACCGATGATATTCACATTAACGTTCAGCGAACAAAGGGAAATGTTTTCAGTGTCTCCTTTCAAGGAAAAGATCCTGCTCTGGTCATGCGGGTAACAAACTCCCTTGCTTCACGATTCATTGAAGAAAATTTACGGGTACGAGAGGAGCGGGCCACAGAAACCACTTCCTATGTTCAGGACGAACTCCGCATGTCAAAGGAATCACTAGATAAAAAAGATGCCCTCATGCGGGATTACAAACTGAAATATTACAATGAAATGCCTGATCACCGAGAGTCCAATATGGCTCGGATCAATGCCCTTCACGAACAATTTCAAGCCACTCAAACCAATATTCACACCCTTGAGCAAACACGACTATTGGTCTCTGAGCAATTGGCGAACCAGAAAAGCCGAATGAATGCAGCAACCAACTCCAGCGGTTCTGGACCGACAACCGGAGGCAATACCGATCTGGCTGGAGCGCGGAAACTTTTGCAAAACTTACTGGCAAGATATACTCCTGATCATCCGGCAGTGAAACGGGCAGAAAAACAAGTCAAACAACTTGAAATGGAACAAGATTCTCTCCCGGTAACATATAGCAACACAAAGAACAAATCTGCAGTATCTGTTTCGCCATTAAGAGGAAACAACACAAACGATTTCTCCATTCAACTGAAAGAGATCGAACTGAACCTGAAAAACCTGCGGGATGAGAACGAGAAAATTCTCAGCCAGATCAAAACCTACCAGGAGTGGATAGACGCCAGTCCAATCCGTGAGGCGGAATGGACGGCACTGACCAGAGACTATAGTGAATTAAAAAAATATTATGATGCTCTTCTTTCCCAAAGCCTTACCGCCGCAGCAGCGGAAAGCATTGAAATGCGCCAAAAGGGCAGCCAGTTTAAACTTGTTGATCCTGCATATTTACCGGAAAAACCAATTACAGGAAATTTTCTGAAAATTATTATGATGGCGATAGTTCTTGGGCTGGCCAGCGGATGTGGTTTGGTTCTCGGGTTTGATTTTATGGATACTTCTTTTAAAGACGTGCTGGAAATTGAGAGATATCTTCAGGTTCCCGTAACCTGTGCACTGCCCTTTATTTCTTTGGCGACAGAAGAAAAAGAAAAAAAGAAAAAGAATATGTTGTGGTATTGTTTTTTTGCTGTCTGGCTACTCTCCCTGGCCGCAACTACCATTTTCTTATGGCATCGCGGCAATATCATTCTGTAAGATATCTTACAAAGAATTGAACAGCCAAGAACCAACATATGACATTATCTTCGTATAATTTGTAAGGAATTTAAAATAAAATGGGCAAATTAACACAAGCATTAGAAAGAAATTCTGCCTCAGGGCATCAATCAACTGCCTCTGTTTCTCTGGAACCCCAGAAAATTCAGCAACCAATCGAAACCACTTCTGCAAAAGCTGCCGAGGAAAAAACGGACAAGGCTGACAACTGTTTTGCCGCTGACCATTGGAACAAACGGTTGCAACTCTCAACCAACCCCCATTCCCCGTTTTTTGAAAGCTTCCGGCGTCTTCGCACCCCCATTCTCTACCCTTCTTCAGGGAAACCACCCAAAACCATTCTCGTGACAAGCGTAGTTCCACATGAGGGTAAAGGATTTATTTGTGCCAATCTGGGCATTGCCCTGGCACAAGGAATGGAACATCACGCCCTGATGCTTGACTGTGATTTACGACGTCCTGCTCTGGCCCAGCTGTTTGGCCTCTCCAATGAGACCGGCCTTGTCGATCACCTGCAAGATAATATAGACATCTCACATCTTATCAGAAAGACCGGACAGCCAAAACTATCCTTGATTCCCAGTGGAAAGCCACCCAGAAACCCTTCAGATCTCCTGGATTCCAACAGAATGGTATCACTTATCGATGAACTGGCCAACCGCTATCAAGACCGGATTATCCTTTTTGACAGCCCTCCCAATATTGTCGCCTCGGAAACAAATATCCTGGCCAAATATCTTGACGGAGTGATTCTGGTTGTCCGATATGGGACGTCAAAAAAAGAACACGTCAAAAAATTTATTGATACTATCGGGCCGGAGAAGATATTAGGCTTGGTCTTTAATGCCTATCCGGAAAATAAAATGGAAGCCTTTCTGGATAAGAAGATGGGGTACGGCTATCATGACTATTATTCGGGATGATGGAAAGGCAGGGTTCGATACTATACAGGTGTTTAGACTGTAGCCTGTCAACATGCCAAGCCAAAATCGAATCAAACAGCAATTCCACTCAAGCCATTAAAAATAAGACAAAACAACCTGAACAGGTAGTTACACAAAGAGTATAAATGGAGCTATAAATGATCTCTGATGCAGTGAAGGAACTTGAACGGAAAATTGCAGAAAAAAATCTAGTTGTAGGGGTGATCGGTCTTGGATATGTTGGACTGCCGCTCAGCTTTACCTTTATGCGCAAAGGATGCAGGGTGCTTGGCTTTGATCTTGATCCGACCAAAATCGAGAAAATCAAGGCCGGACAGAGCTATATCAAGCATATCTCAGCCGAGGAATTAACGGCCTTCATCAATGAGGGGCTCTTTGATGCCACAGACGATTTTTCCAGGCTCAACGAGCCTGATGCCCTGCTGATCTGTGTGCCGACACCTCTGACCAAAAATCGGGAACCAGACCTGCAATATATCACAGCTACCGGTGAGGCCATTGCCAGGCAGCTCCGTCCGGGGCAGGCGGTTGTGCTGGAAAGTACCACCTATCCCGGTACCACTGTCGAGGTTTTGCAGCCCATTCTTGAAAAAAACGGCCTGATCGCCGGTCGTGATTTTATCCTTGCCTTTTCACCGGAACGGGAAGATCCCGGTAATCCCCATTTTGGCACCGCTACCATTCCCAAAGTTGTGGGCGGAACGGATGAATATTCATCACACCTTGCTCAACAACTCTATGCCATAGCCATCGAACGAGTAGTGCCTGTTTCCTCCACCCAGGCTGCGGAATTGACCAAACTGCTTGAAAATATCTTTCGCAGCGTCAATATCGCCTTGGTCAATGAGTTGAAGGTGCTTTGTCATCGGATGGGCATCAATATCTGGGAAGTAATCGATGCAGCCAGCACCAAGCCGTTCGGCTACATGCCCTTTTATCCCGGCCCAGGACTGGGAGGACATTGCATCCCCATTGACCCTTTTTACTTGACCAGCAAAGCGCGCGAGTACGATATGCAGACCAAGTTTATAGAACTGGCCGGCGAAGTGAATTCCTCCATGCCCTATTATGTGATTCAGCGAACCCAGGAAGCACTGAACGAGAGAAGAAAGTCCCTGAAGGGAGCCAAGGTGCTGGTGCTTGGCGTTGCCTATAAAAAAGATGTGGATGACCCCCGAGAATCGCCGTCCTTCAAGCTCATGGACCTTCTGCTCCAAAAGGGCGCCGAGGTACAATACAATGATCCCCATATCCCTGTACTTCTGCCCAGGCGACAGTACGCCCTGAATTTATCCAGTGTGCCGCTCACCCCGGAAAGCCTCTCTGCTGTTGACTGCATTCTGCTAGCCACTAATCATTCTGCTTATGACTATGACTTTATCTGGCAACATGCTCAGCTCATTGTCGACACCAGAAATGTATATCGAAAAAAAGAACATCTGACGAAGGTGTATTTTGCATAAACCCATTCATAGCTACTCCGTAATACGAACTGCGGGCGCCAATCTCTATTTTGAAAGTAAGGCCCCTTAAGTGTGATACCTGTGTGATGAAGCATTTGTAGTCTTTTAGATTGGTTAATGATTTCCCCTGTAGGGTGCAAAGCCTGAGTGGTTACGTTCTTATAAACTAAGCAATTCTAGTGGTATACACAATGCAGGAAACACCAACATCCACAAAACAAGAAATATCCAGGCTGGCACAAAACAGCAAGATACTGTTTGACCTGTTACCTGACATGCTCTTTATCATCAAAGATGATTTTGTGATCGAGCATATGAATGCCGCGGCCATAAGCAAACTGGGCAACCAGAAAGGCCGGAAATGTTACCAGGGTATCATCGGGATTGACAACCCCTGTGATGACCATGTGTGCCCTTTTAGCTATATAAAGAACAAAGAATCATTTGGTCAGGTAATCGAAAGAAAGATCAATGATAATTTTTACGTGGAATACAGTCATGTTCCCTTTGTAGGGTATCGTCAGGATAATCTTCTTCTTGTTGTTTTC
The DNA here is from genome assembly GCA_030652335.1 of Gammaproteobacteria bacterium. GTDB lineage: Bacteria > Pseudomonadota > Gammaproteobacteria > Francisellales > CACEW01 > JAQSYQ01. Next base: position 34,883 of record JAUSAW010000014.1, on the reverse strand, counting down.
CGGGACATTACCCAGAAGAAACTGCATGAACTTGAACTTGAACAATATCGCGAAAACATCGAAAAGGTACTCCTGGAAAAAATAGCCACTCTTAATCAAAGTGAGACCGAGCGGCAACAATTGTCTTCCGAGATAAATCATCTCAGAAAAGAAACAGAACGTTTATCCGATCGCAGCCAGATGATCGGTGAAAGCAAAGCAATACGTACCCTCCGGGAAACGATTTATCAAGTTGCCGAATCTGATGCCACCATCTTGATTACAGGGGAGTCAGGTACTGGCAAGGAACTTGTAGCAGACCTGGTACACAAGCACAGCACTAGGGCAGAGAAACGTTTTCTCAAGTTCAATTGTGCCGCTGTTACGGAAAGCCTGCTGGAGAGCGACCTTTTCGGTTATGAAAAAGGAGCCTTTACCGGGGCAATATCCAGTAAAAAAGGGAAATTTGAGGAAGCCGATGGTGGAACCATCTTTCTCGATGAAATCGGTGATATCAGCCCTAAGATGCAATCTGCTCTGCTGCGTGTTCTGCAAAATGGTGAAATTCTCAAAATAGGATCCAATAAGCCAATTTCTGTTGACGTACGAATCATTGCCGCCACTAATGCCAACCTGATCACAGCGGTTAATAATGGAAGATATAGGGAAGACCTTTACTACCGGCTGAATGTTATCAATCTCCACCAGGTACCCTTGCGCGAGCGTAAGGAAGATATCGTCCTGCTTGCCACAAAATTTCTCATAAAATATAGGGAACTGTTCAACAAGGAGGTCACATTTCTTCCGAATAGTGTGGTAGATAAATTGCTGGCCTATAATTGGCCAGGTAACGTTCGCGAGCTGGAAAGCGTCATACAACGTGCTGTATTGTTTTCCAAAAATGGCATGATTACTCCCCATAATTTGAATATAGATATGCCAAAAACAACCTCAACAAATAGTGGCACTTTGGAGCCCTCCATTGAAAATCTCATCAACCGACCGTTGAAAGAAAGTATCTCCCTATATGAAGCTGAAGTGATTTCAGCCGCTCTCAGAAAACATACAGGAAAGATTGACGACGTTTCTAAACAGCTCGGCCTGGCCAAGACAACCCTATACGAAAAGATGAAACGATACGGGATTACACCTAAACAATGCAGGGGAGAGTAGGTAATATTTGGTCTGTTTTTTGCATGTAAAAACATGGGTTTTGTTATTGTAATTGGGGGGCTGGTCATGAAAAAAGAGTTGGAAGCAATAGAAAGTGAAGCATGCACAGCATGCACAAAGTGTCTTCATTTTTTGAAAACTATACAGGCATGCACCATACGCCCTGACGGTATTTACATTCCAACTCGCGAGCATCTTCAGTCCTATTGCCTGACTCAGAATTACAAACAATGTCTAACATATTCAAGGTACTGCCATATGGAAAAAGCTACTTTGAATACAGAGACCAATAATTATAAAAGTAGGCGCAGTTCTCCACGACTTCCTAGTGTGCATAATGTCTTGATCCAAACTTGTGACTTCATCGGCGTACTACATGGAAACTTTTCTGAACAAGCAGTGACGCTTGATTATAGCCGGGGTGGTATGCGTATCCTCATTGACAGAGAACTTCCCTCCGCTTCTCTGTTGCGTTTCGACTTTGGCAATGATTTTGTGATTCCACAACTCCAAGGGATAGCCAAAATATGCTGGCACAGAAAAGTTGAGGACAAAGACCACGGTATTGAAGCAGGGCTTGCCTTTCAAGACCATTTCAGCCAGGAAGTCCTGTCCGCCCAAGTTTATCAATGATGAACTCACATAAGGCACCAGTTCTAAATCGTAATCCATTCAGCACAAATAAGTATTATCAAGCATAACAATATGTTTATTATAAATTTAGGTTTTTGTAAATTTCAAAAAGTGGGGAATCAACTCTTTGAATCAAGATTTTAGTCCCCCTCCTTCCTTTCAAGGAGGGGTTCCTGCAGTTAGTCCCTCCTTGAAAGGAAGGAGGGACTAACTGCAGGAACCTAAGCGACAATGTTGACTTGATTTGGAATAAAAAGAGAAAGATAAGGAAGACAATGCCCCATATACTTGTTACCGGCGGCGCCGGCTATATCGGCACACATACCATTGTGGAACTGCAGCAGGCTGGTTACGAGATTGTAGTGGTCGACAACTTCGTCAACGCGAGCCCTGAAGCCTTGGTGCGCGTGCAGGAGATTACGGGTAAATTCGTGGCCGTGCATGAGGTGGATCTCCTTGATAGGGATGCCCTTGAAGCAGTGTTTCAGAACTATAAATTCTCCGCTGTAATCCATTTTGCCGGTCTCAAGGCGGTGGGGGAGAGCGTTGGCGATCCGCTACGCTACTACCATAACAACCTGACCGGCACCCTGGTACTCCTCGAATGCATGGCGAAGCACTATGTGAAGCGGATTGTCTTTTCATCCTCGGCCTGTGTCTATGGTGACCCTGAGACCGTACCGATCCGTGAGGATTTCCCGGTCCGACCCACCAACCCGTATGGGCACACAAAACTGATGACCGAACAGATTTTAGAGGATGCGCGAATCGCAGACCCGGAACTGCAGGTCGCCATTCTCCGCTACTTCAACCCGGTGGGCGCCCATCCCTCCGGCCGAATTGGCGAGGACCCGACAGGTATTCCGAACAACCTTATGCCTTATGTCGCTCAGGTGGCAGTGGGCCGACTTCCACAACTCTCTGTATTCGGAGGCGATTATCCAACCCCCGACGGTACGGGTGTACGCGACTATATTCATGTGGTTGACTTGGCACAAGGACATGTCTATGCTCTGCGGAAACTGGAGGAAAATCCTGGGATGCTGATCTGCAATCTCGGCACCGGCCGTGGCTATTCAGTGCTCGAGATGGTGAAGGCCTTTGCCCTGGCTGCCGACTGTCCGATTCCTCATGTTATTACGGCCAGGAGGCCGGGAGATATCGCAGTTTGCTATGCCGATCCGACCCTGGCCCGTGAACTGCTGGGATGGCAGGCGAAACTGGGAATCAAGGAGATGTGCCGGGACCACTGGCGCTGGCAGAAAAATAACCCCGAGGGATTAGGGGTATATGGCACGTGATAGAATTTGATCACATTCGGAAAAGCCGAAGACGATCAATTTCCTGTTTTTCGTAAAAAATTCACCATTAATGAATTTATATTGAACAATTCAAGTTGATTATGCCGAATTTGTCTTTTCCTGAAAACCGGAAAGAGGTATGGACGATTTCACGCCCCAAATTTTGTATGTTCACTTATTCACTGCTCGTTTGGTCCTATTCAAGTACTTCAGAGCATAGAGCATCATCAACTATTGCCAGAATATTTTTAAAAATTTTTTCCCGTTTTTGGGAAAAAATATCTCGCATTACATCATAAGATCACAACTTTTTCTCCATATTGGAGATAATAATGAAAAGTATAAAGTTCACTTTATACTTTTCATTATTATTTTTGATGAGTTACCTTTCTTTGTCTTTCTTTAAAAAAAGCTAGTACGTAATGGTATGAAAATTGCTTGAGTATGATCTGGGGTAATTGTATTTAAATAGGTAGCCCTAAGGCAATACGTATTGGGCAAAATACGGCACTACCTAAAGAAATTACATAAAAACTGGGAGGGAAAAAATGAAAAAAATTTTTTTAACAGGTCTGGCTTTAGGTATGATTAGTATTGGTGTTTTGCCTGGAAACGTTCTGGCTACATCACTTACTTTTCAAGACACAATTAATTACTTTCCGGGCTGGGAGAACGGGACAGGCGATGATTTAAAGGATGAAATTGGTACCCCGAAAGTGCACTCTATGACCATCACCTTTGATGAAAACAATAACAATCTGCTTCAAAGTGTAGCTATAAATTTGGAAGATAGACGACTCTTTGATTCCTTGTTCATCAATGCAGACAAAGTCTCAGGCGAAAGCTGGGACGCATGGGATTACATGATCCGTGACAACAAGACATTTGGCGTGGATGGCGGAACCTCTAGTGGTGCCGATGCTTATACGACTTGGGATTCTTATGTCACAGAAGGGATATACTCCGTAGCAGATAACTATAATTACACCGTGGTGCCTGCCGCAGCAACCGGGGAAAGACAAAGCCACCCCAATGGAATAGCGCTAAGCGATCTTTCACTTGAAATGAATATCGTTTCTAACTTTATCACATGGGACTCTATTCATGATATGCTAATCTACGATTTCACTAGCCTTGTTAATTTCGATATTTTTCTTGGCCAAAAGTTTTCTTTCGCATACACCCCTTGGTGCGCCAATGATGTTATGAGGGTGCCAGAACCAAGTAGCTTGCTACTTTTTGGTATTGGCCTTGCTGGTCTTACCGGAATCGTCAGTAGACGTCAAAAAAACTAAGGCTACGCGCGTCCTTACCTTAAATTTATATTTAAACTTTTGATACACAGTCCCTATAACTCCTTTTGACTAATCCTGGAAATTTTCATGTCAGGTCAAAAGGAGTTTTTTTATGCAATCTGAGAAGCACGCAGATGACCATAACAATCCCGTGATAAATCCCTTCATGGCTCGATTTTCTCCCAACTCCTTACTCTTTTTAAATATTGATGCCATTTCATTTTTCTTCACCTATTGTGAAAAAAAAATTGTTATAAAGAAAAAACTGCCCCAACCTGTTTATCCAAGAAATAATTTTCAACTAGCTACTTTTTTACGACAAATCAAAAAAACATCTCAATTGGCGCAAAAATTGCTTGTGTAATATAACAATAAAGGATTTTTCAAAACAACAATTATAATCCTCTGCCGGGTAAAATGAAGGAGAATAGTAAAGCTATGAGAAGAACTCAGTTGTCCTGTTTTTATAAATACATATTCCATAGCGTTGTCACCTTGGGCCTCGTGGCAGCCTGCTGCCAGCTAGCCAGCGCAACCAGCAGCGTATTCAACGACGGAAGCTGGACACAAATAGCTAATGATGATGGTGTCGAGTCTGGCGGTTATGTCAACCCTGGATGGGGCGGTCAGGATTTTGATGCCGAATACCTTGCCTATAAACTAATAGGGAATACGCTATCCATAGGAATTCAGGCAGGGTTTGATCTGGTTGACGGAAAAGTTACTTATGATGGCCACGATTATTATGCAGGTGATTTAGCACTCTCCTTTGACAACACCCCATCTACCTATGAATATGCCTTTGATTTTGGTTTATTCACCAAAAACTATGCCGGCACATTAGTTGATGCGGATGTACCTAGCCCAGACGGTATAGATAATGCCGGCCTTTATAAAGACGTAATTTGGAACACTGGCGTATATTCTGCTTTCACAGCATCAAACCCATTTGCCATGGACGGAGGCTCCCTGGTATCCGGAGCCAATGGCATAACCACTGCTGACTACGATAGCACACGTGACTCCTATTGGCGTATCGTTTCCTTTGACATCACCTCCATTCTCGCTGCTGGGGACATCGCGAACCTGAGTGCTCACTGGACCATGTCCTGCGGCAACGACGTAATAAATGGAACGGATCGATTCCCTGTCCCTGAGCCGGGAGCCATGCTGCTCTTTGGCACCGGCCTGGCAGGCCTTGCAGGAATCCAACGTCGAAGATTGAGTAAAAAATAACACACGCACTACTCTTCTTTATTCTCGCCTTTTCTCATGGGCGGAGCCACATGGTTCCGCCCTTCTTTTTTACACACATCAACATAGCAACATGTTAAAAACATAAAAAAACAGTATCAAAAATTTCATATTTTAATAATAAGTACACAGCCTCAATGAGTTCTTGAAAAAGACCGACTCACATGCTATTTATTTTTAAGTAATAATCAATCATTCATAGAAAAATAGTTTCTTCTTCTCCGAAGGTAACGGGACCAAGCAATTAGAACAAAACATCTTCTATCATTCATACTTCCCAGGATTTTTTTATGAAACTTCTTTCAATCGCAGGCGCTCGTCCCAATTTCATGAAGCTGGCAGCCATTGCCAGGGCTGTTGAAGAATTCAACCAGACACGCACGGCGGACAACGGATTAATTACCCATGTGATTGTCCATACCGGCCAGCATTACGATGAAAAGATGTCCGGTAGTTTTTTTGATGAGTTGGCCATCCCGAAACCTGACATCAACCTCGAAGTTGGTTCCGGCTCCCACGCCAGCCAGACCGCAGAAATCATGCGACGCTTTGAGCCTGTGTTACTTGCCGAACAGCCGGATGTCCTCCTGGTCGTGGGAGATGTCAACTCTACCATTGCCTGCGCCCTGGTTGCGGCAAAGATGGAATACCCGGCAGGAAGCGTCCGCAAACGACCGATCATAGTTCACGTGGAAGCCGGTTTGCGCTCCTTCGACTCTGATATGCCGGAAGAGATTAATCGCATGCTGACCGACACCCTGAGCGATCTTCTTTTTGTCACCGAAGAGAGTGGGGTGCTCAATCTTCATCAAGAAGGTGTGAAGGATTCAAAAATTCATTTTGTCGGCAATGTTATGATCGACACCCTGCAACGTCATCTGGAAAAAGCCAGGTTGTCTGATGTGCAGCAGCGATTCGCCCTTCCAGAGCGTTACGCCCTTGTTACCCTCCATCGGCCCTCAAATGTTGATGACCGTGCATCTCTGGAGCCATTGCTAAAGGCGCTCCATGAAATATCCACAAGCATCCCTCTCATTTTCCCCATCCATCCCCGCACCTTGAAACAGGTGGAAAGCTTTGGACTGGCTTCTCTCTTGAATTGGAGTACCTATCCAGAAGAGGAAAACCCGCAACCCGAGGCGACGATACTCGGTTCGACTTCTGATATCTATATTGTTCCCCCTCTCGGGTACCTCGACTTCCTGCATCTGATTGAAAAAGCAGCTCTTGTCATTACAGATTCAGGCGGCATCCAGGAGGAAACCACATATCTGCAAGTCCCCTGTATGACCTTACGGAAAAATACTGAAAGACCAGTGACAGTATCAATCGGCAGTAATTACCTGGTGGGGACCGAACCGAACGATATTCTGCTTACAGCGGCGACAATTATTAATGGCGGTGCAAAAAAGTTTGCTGTACCGGAACTCTGGGATGGGCGGGCAGGAGCACGTATCGTCGACATTATCCACCAGGAATATTCTTCCGATACAAGAGCCCGCAACTCTCTTTCCTGAAAAATGTTTGACAAAAAATCTCAGGAAGTACAGCGTGATCTTGGTATCTGGGATATTTTTTTCTCCTTGGTCAGCTTTGCCCTTGCCATTTGGGCACATATCGTATGGCGGCCTTTGGAACAGATTGACGTTTTTTCTCATATCGCTATCCTGCCGCTTCTTCTCACCTTGCTCCTTCTCTCCCTGTCCTATTTTGACTCTTATCGTCATTTGCGGTCAGCCTCCTTTTTTTCTTATTCTATCTCGATTATCAAAGCCATGGCTGCCACCCTTGGACTGCTTTTCACCATTTTATTTTTTCTGAACATTCAATATGTCAGCCGAATGGTGATAGTTACCTTCGCCGGCATTGCCTCAATCGGGATGATCGGTTCACGCATGGTTGTACTCAGATATTTTCATCAGGCAGTTAAAAACGGTAAAAGTCTGCTCAGGGTCTTGATCATTGGTTCAGGAAAGCGCGCACTTTTTCTATCCCGCGCTCTCAAGGATAAATCCGAATGGGGTATTGCTATCGTTGGTTATCTTGACATTGAGCCAGAGCTCGTCGGCAAGGAAGTTTTCGAAGGACGCGTCCTGGGAATGGTGACAGACATTAATTCGATTCTCAAAAATCATGTGATCGACGAAGTGATCGTGGCCATCCCCCGAACCATGCTCGCCGATGTGGACACTATTGCCCAGGCCTGCGAAGAGGAGGGAGTTAATTTCCGGTTCATGGCCGACATCTTCAACCTTACCGCTGCCCGAGTCAGCCTGACAAAACTGGCAGGGGTCCCCCTCCTGACCCTTGAACCGGTAGCCTTGGACGAATCCAAACTTCTGGTCAAACGGTTCATTGATTTGACACTGACACTCCTTGCCCTGCCATTTTTCCTTCCCCTCATGGGCCTGATCGCCATCGCTATCAAACTTGATGATGGGGGACCGACAGTTTTTGTCCAGGAAAGGGTCGGTCTCAAAAAACGTCTGTTTCCTATGTTTAAATTCCGAACCATGCGGGTTGATGCCGAGGAAATGCTCAAAGAGATTGAGCACCTGAACGAGGCAGAAGGGCCAAATTTCAAGATTGCCAATGATCCCAGAATAACCCGGGTTGGCCGCTTTCTCCGCCGCACCAGCCTTGATGAGTTGCCTCAGCTCATCAACGTCCTGCGTGGCGACATGAGCCTGGTTGGTCCAAGGCCCATGTCCATTCGGGATGTAAATCTTTTTAACACGGGTATCCAGCGTAAACGGTTCAGTGTCAAACCTGGCATCACCTGTATCTGGCAGATCTCCGGCCGCAACAACCTGCCATTCCATAAATGGCTGGAACTGGATCTGGAGTACATAGACAATTGGTCGCTCAGCCTGGATCTGATGATTCTCTTCAAAACCATCCCTGTAGTATTGTTACGAAAAGGGGCAATGTGAATCCGCAGATTCTTCTCAGCCTTGATTATGAACTGTTTTTCGGACCCCGAACAGGAACCGTCGAACAGTGTCTGATCTGCCCGACGCAAGAGCTGGCCGAGGCTGCTGGCAGGCTAGGCGCTCGCCTGTCACTTTTTGTAGATGCACTCTATCTCCAGCGTCTTGCCCATGAGGCCCAGCGCTTTCCAAGGTTGCAACGTGACCTCGACGCCATTCGTCAGCAACTTGTGTCGCTCAGGGAGAAAGGGCACGACATCCAGCTCCATCTGCACCCCCATTGGCTGGATAGCTCCTTTGACGGTGAACAGTGGCAGCTTGTAACTAGCCGCTATAAACTGCATGATTTCTCTTCCGCCCAAGTTACAGCTATGGTGGGCACCGCAAAAGAACTCCTGGCCAGCCTGATAGGAGATACTGTCTTTGCCTTTCGTGCCGGTGGCTGGTGTCTGCAGCCCTTCGCCCAGATCGCCCCGGCCCTGCTCGCACATTCTATCTGGCTTGACTCCACTGTTTTTGCCGGCGGCATTTCCGATGACAAGGAGCGGTGGTTTGATTTCTCCACGGCCCCGGTGAAGGACTCCTGGTGTTTCAGCCACGATCCCAACCTCGAAGACAAGCAGGGCCCTTTTGTCGAGGTGCCGATCAGCTCCATGCGAGTGACACCACTCTTGTTCTGGCGTATGGCATTCATCAGAAAGATTCTATCAAATCCGATCCATAATTCCTTCGGCGACGGTTCATCCCTGGCCTGGGGCAGCAGTTACTACCTGCAGCGGTTGACCAGATCAACAATCAGTGTAGCATCCATGGATGGCCTCAAGGCCGGCCTGCTCGGCAAGGCTTTCCGCATCGAACAGAGTAAAGGTAAACAGCTCTTCCACGCCATGGGCCATCCCAAAGCCCTGACCCGGTACTCTCTGGAGCGACTTGAAAACTTTCTCGTAGGACTCGGTTCGTTTACCAGCGTTACGTTTCAGGATTTTAAATATCTCCGTCCGACAGCTGCATCGCTTATCGACTCCAGCCTGGAAAACAAAGAGGCCGCATGAATCTCTGAGCCTGACTTTTATGGTCATTTTTACCTCTGTTGATACAAATTGATTGCCTTCGAGCGCAGGAAATTGTCCTAAAATTGCTTATGGCTGCTATTTTGCATTACATTGCCATAATTGGCAGTTGTCAGTTATCAACGATCGAGCCAGCCCCAGAGGCGGCAGTTTAAATAAGACAAAACAAAAAAAACATTAATAAATAAATTGAAAAAAATATTAATCACCGGAGCAGCAGGTTTTATCGGATTCTTTCTCAGTAAAAAATTGCTTCAAGATGGGTTTGAGGTCGTGGGTATTGACAACCTGAATGACTATTACGATCCAGCTTTAAAACAATCCCGTCTTGTGGAAATCCCTGCGGGCTCTGCCTATACTTTTGAGAAAACAGATCTGGCTGATCGTGCGGCAATGGCAGCGCTTTTCTCTAAACATAAATTCGATACCGTCATGAACCTTGCCGCTCAGGCCGGGGTCAGGTATTCATTGACCAACCCTAATGCCTATGCTGATTCAAACCTGATTGGCTTTGTTAACATTCTGGAAGGATGCCGGCACTCCGGGGTCGAACATCTGGTCTTTGCCTCATCAAGCTCCGTTTATGGCGGCAACACCACCATGCCTTTTTCAGTCCATGACAATGTGGACCATCCGGTCTCCCTATATGCGGCCACCAAGAAATCCAATGAGCTGATGGCCCATGCCTACAGCCACCTCTACGGATTGAAAACCACCGGCCTACGTTTCTTTACGGTTTACGGACCCTGGGGGCGACCGGACATGGCCTATTTCCTCTTTACCAAGGCGATTCTGGCCGGTGAACCGATCAATATCTTCAATAATGGCGAGATGAAGAGGGATTTTACCTATATAGACGATATCGTTGAGGGGGTAGCCAGAGTAATAAATAGCCCTCCTGAGCCATCTCCTGACTGGGACAAGAAAAATCCTGATCCAGCCACCAGCTGGGCCCCATATCGTATCTACAATATCGGCAATAACCAGGTGGAAACTCTCATGCATTTTATCGAGGTTCTGGAGGATTGCCTTGGCAAAAAAGCCAAGAAAATTTACCTGCCCATGCAAGATGGTGATGTGGCTGCAACCTATGCAAATGTTGATGACCTGGTTTGTAATTTTGACTTCAAACCCTCGACAAGTATCGAAACAGGTTTGGAAAATTTTGTTAAGTGGTATCAGGGGTATTACAGATGAATATTGCAACGATTGTCACAGGCTATGTCGGCCTTGTCAGCGGTGCCTGCTTTGCAGAGTTAGGCCACAACGTCACCTGTATGGACAAGGATGGTGACTTGATGGCAAGTACAAAGAATTAAGCCTCATTCATTACGATTAAAATTAAAAAAAATAAGATAGCTTTCACCTCGGTCGGCGCCGCATTTATATTCATGTTCCTGCCCTTCAGTGCCAACGTGAAGCATAGGAAGAGATCAATCATTATACCAAAAGATTAATGGAGATACGGCTATAAAATAATGCTGTTCATTGCTGTATAATCAGATTATTACATTTAACGTTATCTCCCCTTGACGGGCGGGTTGGGAGAGGATAAACGTCCAGATATCATCACATCAGGCTATTTTCTCCTCACCAAAGTAAAGGAGCTCCTGAGGACTATAATGCAACATTCTCACCAGACATTGCCACTCAAGAATCTGATCATGGAAGAAGTCGCTCACTTTCCTACCGTGCGCCTCTTCGATATTCCCATCAAGGCCATGACCATGGGACAGGTTCTTGATCTCGTCCACCGGGCGATATCAGCCTCAGCCCCGCTACAGATCGGAGTGGTCAATGCGGCAAAGGTGGTCAACATGTACCGCAATCCGGCTCTTGGCGCCGATGTACTCTCCTCTGATGTGATTTTTGCCGATGGTGCATCGGTGGTCTGGGCCAGCCATATCCTCGGTACTCCACTGCCGGAAAGGGTGGCAGGCATCGACCTGATGATGGGCATGCTTGAACGCGGCCGGAAGAACGGATATCGGGTATATCTGTTTGGCGCCACCGAAGAAGTAAACCGGACTGTGGCCGAAAGGATTGCAACCGATTATCCCGGGGTGATCGTGGCCGGCCGCCGCAACGGTTATTTTACAGCAGAAGAAGAAGAGGCTATAGCCAACGATGTTGCCCAGGCAAAACCTGATATTCTTCTGGTTGCCATCACTTCTCCCAAAAAAGAACAGTTTCTGGCCCGTTGGAGTGACCGCATCAAGGTTCCAATCTGTCACGGGGTAGGCGGCTCCTTTGATGTCTATGCCGGCAAGGTAAAACGTGCGCCTCTCTCCTGGCAGCGCTACGGCATGGAATGGCTTTACCGTCTCATCCAGGAACCGGGCCGGATGTGGAAACGCTATCTGGTAACCAACTCCCTTTTTTGCTGGCTGATTGTTCGGGAACTGGGCCGCAAGCTTTTGTCCAATGGTAAACAGCAGGGAGCCGCTTCATGATCCGCCTTACCCTGCTCTGGATGTTCATTGCCTGGGTATGCACCATTGCTTGGAAAGATTGGTATATAGGGGTTTGCGGCCTGATTCTCCTCATGGCTGTCTTGGAGAGGCCGGACATGCCCCATTCCATATTAGGCATCCCTGGCCTCAATCCCTGGAATATCCTGCTGCTTGTCACCGTCTGCTCCTGGCTGCTCCACAAAAAAGGGGAAGGACTGCACGGGGACATGCCCCGAGGCGTCAAGACTTTGCTGATTTTGCAGTTCCTGCTTTTTACCATTGGCTTTCTCAGGATTTTTTTTGATGGTACAGGGCTTGAAGAAATTCGAGCCTTACGAGAATATGGCTATCATTTTCCAACAGGGGCTGGTCTCTGGAACAATTATTTCATCAACACCTTCAAATGGGTCGTACCAGGACTGCTCCTTTACTATGGGTGCAACAGCCGGCCACGCCTGTTGATGGCTCTTTTTTCCCTGCTTGCCATGTACCTTGTGCTGAGCATACTGGTATATAAGGCGATCCCTCCTTGGAAGATCATTGATGTAAGTAGCTTGAGCAAGTATGCCCTGAAACTCGACAACAGGGTCGGATATCATCGGGTTGATCTGTCGGCCATGCTGGCCGGTGCCTCGTGGGCCTTTTTTTCCGTAATAATTCTCATGCGGCAAGGCTGGCAGCGAGCTGGCCTGCTTGTGGCCGGCGGGATGGTTATTCTGGCTCAGGGCCTTACTGGCGGCCGAGCCGGCTACATGGCCTGGGGCCTGACTGGCCTTGTCTTTGGGCTTTTTCGCTGGCGTAAGATCCTGATCGTCATGCCAATAGCTGTTCTTCTTCTCCTGATTGTTATTCCCCAGATCAGAGATCGAATAATGGTTGGTCTCAACTCAACAGAAAAAACCGGCTATACAGAATCTGGCAATGAAGTGGATGTCAAGACCTTAACGGCCGGCCGTGATGGCATCTGGCGTTTAGCCCTGGAACAGTTTAGGGCGGCTCCTTTGTTAGGACATGGTCGACTGGCGATCCTCCGAACTGGAATGAATAGACAGGCTATTTCTGAGTTCCATGAGTCTTTTGGCCACCCACACAGCGCCTATATTGAACAACTTATTGACAATGGAATAATCGGTTTGGTGCTTATTTTACTCTTTTATCTGGCAATGGTGCGAAAATCATTTTCCCTGTTGCGGGATAGCAGTAATCCACTGTATGTCGCCGTTGGCGGGGTAGCTCTGGCACTAATTTTAGCTCAATTAATAACCGCCCTGAGTGCCCAGAGTTTTTATCCCCGTCAGGGGGTGGTTGGGATGTGGTGTGCCATAGGACTTATGCTGCGAGTATATGTGGAAAGAGAGAAGGCACGGCAGGCGCATACCCCGGCTTTAATTTGGGAGCAAAATAACAGGAGTCAGGAAAACGGATGAACAACGATTTCCAAGGGGACAAGGCAGAACGACGTCGTTTAGCCTATATCATGGGCCCCAACTATTCTGGCTCAACCCTGCTCACCCTTCTTCTGGCGGATCATCTCGACATTGCCACAGTTGGAGAATTAAAGGCAACCTCCATGGGCGATATTGCCAGTTATAACTGTTCCTGCGGAGAGCTGCTGACCAACTGTTCCTTCTGGAATGAAGTGAAGCAATTACTCTTGAAACAAGGGCGACATTTTACCTTTAACGATTTCAAAACACATTTCCGGGATAAAAAAAATCCCTTCACAGATCGTCTGCTTCGAGCCGCCCTGCGCGGTCCGATTTTTGAAACAATCAGAGATGTCGGCTTCATGCTCTTCCCCGCTGCACGCAGGAAAAGACAAGATATTATTGAACAGAACAAGGTGCTTATAGAAATTTTCTGCACTCTTCAGCAGGCAAAGATCTTTTTGGATGACTCCAAGGAGCCCATTCGACTCAAATTTTTGTTGTCTGCTGAGCTATGGGATATCCGGGCAATCCATTTGATTCGCGATGGCCGTGGGGTGACGAACTCATACATGCGACATAACAAGGCAAGCATGACGAAGGCAGCTCAGGAATGGACGCACACACAACAAGAATGTAACCGGATGAGCAAAATACTTGGCAGTCGTCGCTGCCTCACTGTGCATTACGAAGAGTTATGCCAAGAACCCTCGAAAACGCTTACTATAATTTACCAGTTTTTAGGACTTCGGCCTGAACTGAGCACCTCTTCCAATCGAACAAAACATATCATGGGAAACCAGATGCGGCTCGGTTCTCTCCAGAACATCCGCCTTGATGAAAAATGGAAGCAGACCCTTACTCCTGAGGATCTACAGACTTTTACCGCAACGGCTGGCGAGTTGAACCACATTCATGGTTATAGATAAAACCCAACCCGCTGTCTCCATGGATAAAAATCCGAAAGACCAAGATCTTACGGGCAAAAACCGCCGTGTTTACAATGTCATGGTCGGATGGCTTGGGCAATTGGTCTTTGTGGCCTCCGGTTTTATCCTCCCACGAATGATTGACACCAATCTTGGCAAGGAGACCTTGGGGGTATGGGATTTTGCCTGGAGTCTGATTACCTATTTTGAATTCATCTATGGCAGTTTAACTTCATCAGTTAGTCGTTTTGTAGCAAAACACCGGGCTGTAGGTGACATCGACGGTGTGAGCAGAGCTGTAAGTTCAGCTTTTTTTGTTCTCCTGTTCCTTGCCTTGTTAGTAGCTTTACTGTCAAGCTGTATCGCCCTTTTTTTGCCATACTTTATGCAGAGCCAACTGGGAGCCCAGACAAAAGATGCTCAGTGGGTTATTTTCTTTCTGGGAGCAGGTCTTGCAGTCAAGATAGGTCTGGCTGTATTTGGTGGCATTTTGACCGGGTGCCACCGTTGGGACGTCCATCATGGAATCAACACTGCTAACCGACTTGTAACGTTACTGGGAATGATCGCGGTACTAAAGTTGGGCGGAGGATTACCTGTATTGGCCTTTGTGTATTTATGCCTTGAAACCTTGGTGGTTAGCTCTCGCTGCTCACTTGTCTTCCGAATTTGTCCTGGTCTCAGGATCAATCCACGTCTTGCCCATCGTAACACAGCACTCAATATGTGGCGTTTTGGCTTAAAAACCCTTCTCCCGGATCTTGGAGACCTGCTAAGCAACCAGACCTTTAATCTTTTTCTGGTCTGGTTTCTCGGTCCGGTAGCGCTTGCCAGCTATAATCGCCCCAGGGGTCTTGTTCGAAATATCCAGGTCTTTGTCCGGCGTTATGCCTTTACCCTCATCCCCACAGCCAGTTCACTCCAGGCCATGTCGGCTGAAAAGGAAATTCGAGAGCTCTTTATTCGATCCTGTCAGACTGGCGCCTATATTGTTTTTCCCATGTTTTCCGTACTGGTCATTGACGGCGGCCCTATCCTCCAGATCTGGATGGGTCCAAAATATGCTGATAATATCCTGCCAGCGGTTCTGGCGTTCGGTTATTTACCCTTTCTTCTGCAATTACCTTTAAACAGCCTTCTCCAAGGATTTAATTCCCATGGCTGGCCGGGTCTGTTCAAATTTATTGCCTCGGTAACCGGTATTGGTTCTGCGTTTATAGCCTTGAACTTTTTTCATTCCAGCGCTACAGGCGCGGCTATAGCCTTATTCCTTCCATTCTGGATTTCAGAATTCATTGCCACCCCACTGTTTGCTGCTAAAAAACAAAAATTTTCTTTGCGGCAATACTGGCTGAGCGGTATTTTGAAACCCCTGTTGCTTATGACTCCAATGATTCTCTGTCTGCTTGCTTTCAGATTTGTTTATGCAGCACATCCAATATGGATGCTGCTGGTTGGAATTCCAGCAAGCCTTAGTTGTTTTGCCATTTCATATTGGTTTTTCGGGGTAACACCCGCAATTCAGAAAAAAATTAATTCTTTTTTTCAATTCTCAAGATATTTCAAAAATCAATCTTCATAGGGCTCCCAATGACTCAAGAACACCATAATGTCGTCTGGCATCATGCCACTGTAACCCGTGACCGTCGTGAAACCCTGAACAACCATAAGGCAGTAAACCTCTGGTTTACAGGGCTTTCCGGTTCCGGAAAATCCACCCTTGCCCATGCTGTGGAAGAGCGGTTGCATCAACTGGGCTGCAGAACCTTTGTCTTTGATGGCGACAATGTCCGTCACGGTCTTTGCTCTGATCTGGATTTCAGCATTGAAGATCGCAGTGAGAACATCCGCCGTATAGGGGAGATGGTAAACCTCTTTCTCCAAGCCGGGGTTATTGCCCTCACCGCCTTTATCTCGCCGTTAAAAAAAGACCGGGAAAAAGTCCGGGCCATTATCGGCACCGATAACTTTCTGGAAATCCATTGTGCCTGCTCACTTGAGATCTGCGAGCAGCGAGATGTCAAGGGTCTGTATAAAAAGGCCAGGGCTGGCCTCATCAAAAACTATACCGGCATTTCTTCCCCTTACGAAGCCCCGGAAAATCCCGCTCTCTGCCTGGACAGTGGCTTGGTTCCCCTTGAAAAGTGCGCGGAACAGGTTATATCCTATCTGCAAGATAAGCAGATTATTTCTTGATAAATCGAATTTTAACGATTCGTCAACACTCAGCCAACTAAAGGCTATGCTACAAGTCAAAAAACAGTTATTTCCTCAGGCCCTGTATAGCGCCGGCCTCTTACAACTCTTTCTCGCCTGTCAACGGAACAAGGTGACAATCCTTATGCTGCACGGGGTGATCGACCCAGAGACTCCTTCAACCTGGAAACCCCTTCGATCTCAGCTGACCACGGAACAATTGTCTAAAACTCTGGCCATTCTGGCTCAATACTATAACTTTGTTTCCCTGCCTGAGGCAACAGAAATGCTGGCTGGAACCCGGCCTCTTGTGCCCAATAGTCTGGCACTCACCTTTGATGACGGATACCGTAACAATCTGACCTCTGCCTTACCCATTCTCCGGAAATTCAAGGCTCCAGCCACTATTTTTCTCTGTACAGGCAATATCACAAAACAAGAACCATTCTGGTTTGACCGCCTTGATTATGCCATACAATCAATGAACAGCAACGCCGTATCGCGCCAGGGGATACCTGAACTTGCAGCCTTTGATTTTTCAACCAGGGAAACCCTTACCCGCTCTTTCATCACCTTTATCCGGAAAGAAAAAACAAATTACTCAACAGATGCTGACATGCGTTCCACTATAGGCAATCTGACTGAACGCATGGAACAACGTTCCGGCCAAGGTCTCGCCGAAATTTTAGCCGATGATCCTTGGTCAGGAGTGCTCACATGGGATGAAGTTCAACGAGCTGCATCAGAGGTTCATTTTGGCAGCCATGGGGTTGATCATTGTCAACTTGGCCTCATTCCACCAAAAGCAGCCAAAGAAGAACTGCTTGCGTCTCGCGAAGCCATTGAATTTCATACTGGTTCTCCCTGCAGGCATCTGGCCTATCCAAATGGATCCTTTACTAATGGATTAATACTATTAGTAAAAGATTGTAAATATCTGTCAGCCGTAACCTCAGTACACGGTCTGAATCGGCCGGGAGCGGAAATGTTAACGCTGAGGCGGATGGTCTTTCCCCGCGACTGTACACTTGCGGGGGCTATTTCTGAAACAACCGGGCTTTCTACGTATTGGCGGAGAATCTGTACTAAATTTTCATGAAATTTAACGAATATAAATATCTGGTATATTCTGACTTGTACCGTATAACAGGAGCTGTCAGGCCTACTACTCTCATTTGGTATGTATTGACAGGAGGAACGTACAAGTATAATTTCTGGATGCGGACCTGTTGTTATTTAAAAAATAATGTCTGGCTAAAATATTCCCTTTATCCTGTCGCATTCTTCCTGTTGAACCATTTCAAATACAAGTTTGGCATTTCGATTCCGCCCGAAACAAAAATTGACAGTGGATTCTATATCGGACATTTTGGAGGCATCATTGTAAGTCGCCACAGCATAATAGGGAAAAACTGTAATATTTCTCATGGGGTCACTGTAGGCCGAGCAAATCGAGGGAAAAATAAAGGTTCGCCAGTATTACGAGACAATATTTATATTGGCGCTGGCGCAAAAATAATTGGCGCAGTCACCATTGGAAATAATGTTGCTATTGGTGCTAATTGTGTAGTAACCAAAAACATTCCGGATCATTCCGTCGTTGTTGGTATTCCCGGCAAGATAATTTCACAAGAAGGCTCAACTGAGTACATTAATAAAATTGATTATGATAACAAAATTATGTCAGCAAGATAAACGGATAAGGATTTTTTAATGGAAGAGACAACAAAGATGTCTTCATCGTCTACAAATAAGGTAACCTGTATTTATATAGCTGGGCGCGGACACTCAGGCTCAACCTTATTAACATTACTCCTTGGTCGTCACCCGGAAATTGCGGCTGTGGGTGAATTGGCTAATTTATCCCTGCAATGTCATCGTAAAGAAGGACTTACTAAATGGGCAGCACGGTGTGGCTGTGGAGAACGCCCGTTTAACTGTTCGGTATGGAAAGATATTTTAAACCAGGTACATGAATTCTCTGGCATTGACATGCAAAAAGATCCTTTTGCCTGGCATGTCTCTGATGTTGGACTTGAAGAAGAATATCGTTCTTCAGCTCCACGGAAAACACCTCTCATTTGGGCAAGAAATAAATTCTGGCGGTTGTGGAGATACGCGCAGTATTCTCCATCAAGTGTTATGCGCAGTTTCACTCAATGGTATCGTCCACAAATTTCATGGGCACGAAACCGGAGTTTCATCATTGAAAAATTTGCAGAAAAGCAAAAGGCTCGAGCGGTAGTTGATGCATCAAAAGATGCTCTGGGAATGTGCGACATGTATTACTATTCCCCATTACCGGTAAAAATCTTGTTTATTACTCGTGATTGTCGTGGCAGTGTATGGTCCATGGCAAAACATGCCAAATCAGAACAGGAACGGGTTGCAAAAATTTTAGAGGGGACACATGAATGGATGGTTGTAAATAGGCGTATTGTTGATTATCTGAAATTAATTCCTTCTTCTGATTGGTTGCATCTCAAATATGAGGACTTATGCCATAATCCACCTCAAGTCATGAAGAACGTTTTTACTTTTTTAGGTTTTAAAAATCCTCCAGATATTTTAGCTACTACAGACATCCAAGAACACACAATTGCAGGCAACAAGATACGTCTTTCAGGGAACATAACCCATATAAGAGAGGACACCGCCTGGTCAGAAAATCTTACCCAAGATGAATTACAAAACATAACAAGGCTTGCAGGTGATTTCGCAGCCACTTTAGGCTATCAGTTATAAGCAAAAAAGATTCCAACTTTCCATTACAACTAATTGATGTAAATAGATTTTTAATTCTTTTCTCTAATAAAAAATGAATCCACTATCCATCTTTGATGCCCAGAAACGAGGGCGACTTGCCGCCAAGGTAGGTAAGACTTTTCGCCAGACTTTTTCCGCACCTGTGGAAACGACGCCGGTTTTTGTCCTGGGCATTCAGCGGTCAGGCACCACCATGCTCATGTTTGCCTTTCATCTCCATCCGGAAATCGCTGTCTATGATGAAAGCCGCGCGAGTAAGGCATTTTTTGATTTTCAGTTGCGCAGCATGGAGACCACAGAAAAGCTGGTTCATGCCAACCCTTTTCCCGTAGCCTGCTTCAAACCGCTGGCAGATAGCCATCTGACCATTCAACTTCTGCGACGTTTTCCTTCGGCCCGCTGTATCTGGGCACTTCGTGAATATAGCGATGTGGCCAATTCATTTCTCAGAAAGTTTCCTCACGCCACCAGGGCAATCCGCCTTGTCTGTAGCGGTCAGGAAGGTGGGGGCTGGTTCCAGGAAGGAGTTTCGGAAGCAACCGGCCGAATACTGCGAAACCTGCCCTGGCAAAATTTTTCAGACTATGATTTTGCCTGCTTAATCTGGTGGGCCCGAAACAGGATTTTTTTTGAACAAAAGCTGGAAAGAGAAAAGCGAGTATTACTTTTACACTATGAAAAACTCGTAACCGCTCCAGAAGAATCGCTACGAGCCGTAACTAATTTTATCGGCATCCCGTTTTCCACACAGATGATTCGCTATATCCACGCCCGATCCATCTCCAAGTATTCACCCCCCCAAATCAATCCATCTGTACAGGAATTATGTGATGAAATTACCGCATCCTTTTCTGTTTTAACAACAGAAAATTCGGCCAAAGAACATGTTGTTGCTTAAGGAGATTATACGTGAGACTTGAGACCAATTATTATGGTACGTTACTGAAAAAAAAGAAGAAATCTGGGCCAACCAGTCTCATGGATCGACTTACGCATCTCTCTTTTCGTAGCGTTCTTTGGTGCTATATTATTATTCTCAAACTTGCCAAGCAATTTCGATTACAACGACCGTTCCCCCAAAGCGGACCCGTTGAGATTCTGTTGACTGGAACTTTTTTTTCAGACAACTGGATTATTTCCCTGCTACAACCCCTCGCTCTTACCCAACGATGTGGCCGCATCCGTATGGTCTCTTCATCACCAGTACCTGCCATAGAAAAGGTAGAAGCAGTTTATCCGTCTAAGTTACTGACCAAGCTCATTGGCAGAAGCCCGGCACGACTTGCCACTTTTCTCTGGATCGGCTTCCGCACACGACCACACATAGTCGGAGGATTTCATCTCCTAATCAATGGCCTGATAGCAATCCTGCTGGCCCGACTTATCGGTGTAAAGGCACTCTACAGTTGCTGTGGTGGACAAATTGAGTGTGAAGGAGGTGGCTATAAAGCAGATAATCATTTATTTAGTAACCTTTGTGGGCCTGACCAGGCAATCGAGAGTCATCTCCTTAACGCCGTATCGGAGGCCGATCTTGTCATTACACGGGGTAATCTTGCAATTAGATTTTTTCGTGAACATGGCGTTGAAACTCAATTTTACGTTATCCCCGGTGGGATGGATGGCACAAAATTTACGCCATCCACTTTGCCGGCTGAGTATGATCTGATCACTGTCAGCAATCTCATACCCAGGAAACGTGTTGATCTTTTCCTGCATATCATCAACGTTGTTCGCACAGTCCGACCAAATATTCGAGCAGTAATCTTAGGGGACGGTCCCTTAAGGGGAGAGCTGGAGAATCTGGCAAGGGATCTTAACCTCACCGAAAGTGTTCATTTTGCTGGTCATCAAAAGCAGGTGACGGACTGGCTTAGAAAAGGGAAAATTTTTGTCCTTACCTCCGAGTCAGAAGGCCTGTCTCAGGCAATGATTCAGGCAATGTTAAGTGGTCTACCTGTCGTGGCTACACAAGTGGGGGAAGCCGAGGAACTGGTAAAAAACGGAATAAATGGTTTTCTGTTATCAAATTGGACTGCAGCATCCTTTGCCGAACCGATTATTCAACTACTAGACGACGTAAAAAAACATGCAGCTTTTTCAAAAGCAGCACGTATTTCAGCCGAAACATGTGATGTTCATTATCTTGCTCACCGCTGGGACGAAATACTTAACGAACTTGTCAGTTAAATATCCATAACGTTTGTGTACCAATATCTATTACTCAATCCAATTTCTTTTTTAGAAAAAGACGTACCTATTTTTTACACGATTAAAGATCATACTTATTACTTTAAAGTAACTTTACATCTTTTCCAAAAGAGATATGTTAACCCATTAAACGGCAGGCATGTTTGTTGCATTTATATATTTATATGGGAAATAACTAACCCTCAGCTGTATGCAAGTTTCAAAGTTATAAACGAGATACAAGATTACGCATGCACACAGCAATTACAACGAAGGAGATTTTCATGAAAGCACAACGGTTTTCCAAATGGATAATGTTGCTTAATTTATCTTTAATATTTTCTTTGATGGAATTATTTATTGTCAATCAAGTATTTGCTTATTCCCCCCCCATCGGAATTCCCTCCCCAACTTTTGGCATTGAACAACAACATACAGATTATTCTGGAAATACTTTTGTTGCTGGTGGTTTTATATATAAGGATGCGGGTACTGGCCCGTATAGTCATTACATTGACAATTCATCAAGTAGTTGTACTGACACATCTAATGCCTATGGAACGGAGGAAACTCCACGTTGTACAATCCCAATCACTATCCCTGCCGGTAGCGTTGTAGAATTACACGGTGGGCCATATTCTTCACTTACTCTTGATGGATGCACTGGAACCATTTCTGCCCCTATTTATATCAGAGGATTTAATGATACAAATAAGATTACCTTTAGCAATATAGGAGCTGATAACTCAGCTATCCGCATTATTAACTCTTCTTATATCATTATAGAAAATATTATTACAGATGGCGGTGCGTTAACCGGGGCATCTCCAAGCAACGGAATTTCGATAAGATCACCAGCAGACCACATATCAGTAAGGGAATCAGAGTGTAAGAATTATCCTATTCCAGATTTCTGCGTTGATGCGGCCTGTTGGAACTCTGCGTTATGGAGCGTAGGCGCTGGAGTAGATGGCGCAACTGGCAATGTTACGTCCAATATTGTTTTTTATAATAACTTTATTCATAACAATGCTGCTGAAACTTGGCCTCCGCCTTATGAAACTGGTAGGCATGGAGTGATGGTTTTAAGTGGGGCTGAATATGTATGGGTATTGGGTAACAAGATAGATCACAGTGGTGATGATGGAGTGCAAGTATATTGGAAGTCAACAGGTGTAAACGGCCCACCAGCGCATCATGTGTATATCGGGAATAACCTGGTTGACCATATGGGAGAAAATGCTTTTGATATAAAACAATCATATGATGTAGTAATATCCCAGAATAAAATATGGGGTTTCCAGGCGACAACACAACTAGGGGCGGGATCAGATGGAGCAGCCATTGTTTTAAACAATGATGACCCAAGCGACAGATTATGGGTTTTATACAATGAAATATTTGACAGCAATATAGGTATCAGAACACAAGCGCATGGAGCTGTGTACATTATTGGAAATGTTATCTACGATATCATTAGAGCAGTAGGTGCTGTTGTTCCAACTAGTAGTACCGGATCAACAAGTGGGTGCGGTATCACCGCCGCAAGTTCGCCGAATTTGAATATTATAAACAATACGATTGATCAGGTTGATGGTGGAATTTATATTATAGCCGTTACTGGGGCGACTTATAATATAAGTAATAATATAGTATCGAACTTAAATGAAACATTAAGTTATGTTGTAGCTTATAACGTTAGCACTCCGATGCTAAGCATAGCAACTAACCTATTTTATTCATTAAATGGCAATACAGCTCTAAAAAAAGTAACTTGTACAGGTTGTATTATTGGGAAAAATCCACTCTTTATCGATAAACCTAACAGAGATTATCGTTTGGGCGCAACAAGCCCAGCATTTGGGAGTGGACTTATTAACTCAACTTATCCTGTTTTTTTTACCACATACAACCTTCCACTTATGTATAGCAATTTGGGTATTGCTCAATACTTTTCCTCTGGAGTTGTTGTCAATACGCCAATGGACATAGGTTCTTGCCATAATTTGACCGTTGTTTCCACGTTTGAAGCTCCAAGGTATAAAGATGTCCATATTATTCGTTAGCGCCTCACGCCGCGCTTGGCGGTTTATCATTGAGTAACTCTCTGCCAATTATTGCCAAAATTGGCAGCCAAGGCCAGAAATATGAAGCACACAATTTCAAGCACTTAAATTGAAGTTACTTGGAAGAACCATTGTTCTTCTCTATAAAAAATTATTTTTTAATTCATAATGATTTCTATCTGTTTCGTTGCCCATAACGCCTACGGTGCCTTGGCCGGTCTTAATACCGGTCATATCGGTGGCATCGAGCGCCAGCAGTCACTCATGGCCCACTGGATGGCAGATCAGGGACATGATGTGTCCATGGTCACCTGGGATGAAGGGCAAGGCGACTGTTTAGTTGGAAAGGTCAAGGTTTTAGCGTTGGGCCACAGAGAAGATGGCCTGCCCGGCCTTCGCTTTTTCCATCCACGCTGGACCGGCCTTGCCCGGGCCATGAAACGGGCTGGTGCCGATATTTACTATTACAACTGCGGCGATCTTGGACTAGGTCAGATCGCCCTGTGGACCGGCCTTCATAACAAAAAAACCGTCTATTCAGTGGCCAGTAATCCAGATTGCGATCCCCAATTACCCACCTTGAAACCATGGCGTGAACGTATTCTTTACCGCTACGGTCTACAACACACCGACCAGGTCGTTGCCCAGACTCTGCGTCAACAGGAAATGCTGAAAACCGGTTTTGGCATTCATGCCGAGATCATCCCCATGCCATGCGCCGGATTCAACAGCACACAATCCACGGACTCGTATGATGGCCCCCCGCGCATTCTCTGGGTGGGCAGATTCAGCCGGGAAAAAAGGTTGGAATGGCTACTTGACGCAGCAGAATATTTTCCCCACTACATTTTTGATGTAGCCGGTGCGGCCAATGCCGGCACAGAGTATGCCAGAGCCTTACTGCAAAGGGCCGAATCGCTTCCAAATGTGGTTCTGCATGGACGGCTGATTCACCGCGAACTGGGTGCACTGTACCGTCGTGCCCGTCTTCTCTGCTGTACCTCAGTCTTTGAAGGCTTCCCCAACACTTTTCTTGAGGCCTGGAGTGTTGGCCTGCCGATTATTTCCACCTTTGATCCGGATCAAATCATTACCAGAAAAAATCTGGGAAAAACGGCTTGTTCCGTCGATGAAATCCGTGAAGGGATTAGCGACCTTATGGAAAATTCAAGGCATTGGCAGGAAGCTTCTTCAGCGGCTCAAACCTATTTCAATACGCACCATACCCTGGACGCGGTAATGCCCAAGTTTGTTCAATTATTTCAGCAAATCAAATAGACAAACGTAATCAAAAAGATAACTTTTATGAAAGTAGTCCTTTTCAGTAGATATCCACGCTCCTTTGACCTGCCCAAGGGGGGGGTGGAATCAGTGACCGTGATTCTCGCCCGGGCCTTGGCCAGAATGGCGGATCTTAATGTCCATTTGATAACCCTGGAAAAAGAGCTGGTGGAGGGGATGAGCGAGACCGATGACAAGGTCACCATCCACCGCCTGGCGGCTTCTACCTGGCCACAGATTCTTGATATTCATGCCGGGCCGGGCCGGAGACGACTCTTGACAAAAATTCGCCAACTGAAGCCGGATGTTGTTCATTCACATGAGACCTTTGGATTAACCATGGGTGATCTGGAAATTCCCCATGTCTTTACCTTACACGGTTTTGACCATGCCAATATCCCGGCAGAAGGTCGATCTTTCGCCCAAATCCGCTCCATTCTCTGGCGATATGTGGAGAGCAGGGGGCTGGGCCGGCAAAAAACAATCATCTCCATTTCCCCTTACGTCCGCGGCATGATCGAACAATACGCGCCGCAGGCTGCCATCCACGATATTGATAATCCAGTGGATGACCGATATTTCACCGTACCCCCTGAAAAACAGATCGAGGGCGACAAACGGGTGCTTATCCTTGGTTGGATCAATGAACGTAAAAACACCTTGGGTGCTATCCGGGCCATTGCCCATGCCATCCGCTCCGGTGCCAAAGGAACCCTGGTGGTGGCAGGTGAAGCGAAGCTTTCTTCTTACAAAGAACTGCTGTTGCGAGAGATCCGCGATCTTGGGATTGACAAGCATGTTGAATTTCTTGGACATATCAACCGCGAGCAATTAGAAAACGAACTCAGGCGTACAACTATTCTGCTGCTTCCCTCCTTGCAGGAAAATGCACCCATGGCAATATCCGAGGCCATGGCCGCTTCCATCCCGGTGGTGACATCAAACCGGTGCGGCATACCCTACATGGTGGCAGATGGAGAGTCCGGCTTTCTTGTCGATCCAACAGACAGTATTCAAATTGGTGAACGATTAAAAGAGCTTCTACTCTCCCCTGAACTCTGCCGAAAAATGGGAACACGGGGGCGAGAGATTGCCCTGGCGCGCTTCCACTCTGATGCCGTTGCGGCAAAAACGCGCGCGATTTATGAAAGCGCATTACACAAATAAAATCATGCCACTTCCTGCCCCCCTCCCTGTTGATTCTGTACGTTTAATCAGCAATCCAATAGATACACGTTTTCAAACGAGATGGTTGCGTTATCTCATTCCACTGATATTGCTTTGTCTGGCTTTAGGCCTGCTGTACCGGGATGGATTTGTCTGGCTCTTCGAGGTCTGGAACGGAAAAGCTTATTCCCATGGCTACCTGGTGCCTCTTGTCAGTTTGTATCTTGTCTGGGAACAGCGGGAACGTTACCGATTACTACCGATTGCCCCTGCATACGCTGAGGCTGCCATAGTAATTCTTATCTCGCAAGCGCTTCTGCTCATTTCCCACAGCAGCGCCTTTATCCAGTTGGAGGCTGCCTCGCTTTTTCTGATCATCCCCGGTATCCTGCTGCTGGTTGCCGGACGACACGTCACCCGTGCCGCTTTGCTGCCATGGCTTTATCTGAGCTTCGCACTTCCTTGGTTCGATCTTTTTCTAAGCTCTGTTCAACCTATTTCTCAGCGCCTTACTGCCATACTCGGCACCAAACTCCTAAGCCTGTTCTACCCCGTTTTTCTCAGTAAGATTTATATTCAACTTCCGTCAATCACCATGGAAGTTGCAAAAGAATGCAGCGGTGTCGGTTTTTTTATCTCCGTTCTGGCCATTGGTGTGCCTTTAGTCTATCTCACACAAAGAAGTTGGCTCAAGGCAGCACTGGTCCTTTGCCTCGGGCTGTTAATCACTTTGCTGGCCAACGGATTTCGGGTTGCCATGGCAGGCGTCATGGGAGAAAATTTTGGGCCGGAGCTCTTGCACGGACCGGCGCATATTCTGCAAGGATGGCTTGTCGCCTGGTTTGGTTGGGCGGGGCTCTTTTTAGTGAATTGGCTTATTATCAGAACATCAAAGACGACTACTCCCCGGCTTTGTGAACGCTGGAGATTATATATCACCTCAACCACAGAGCAGAATAGAGAGATTTCTCCGAAATCTCTCTATTCTGCAAGCTGCATTCTTATTTTTTGCGCCTTGATAAGCTATGTTGCCTTTCCTCGTCCGGTACCATTGCCAGCACCCCTTTCCAGTCTACCCATGATGCTATCCGGCTGGAATGGGTCTGACGCCGGATGGCTTGACAAGAGCCCGCTTTTCCCCGGAGCAGACGATCAACTGGAGCGCATATATCATTTCAGCACTGATGCCCCCCCCGTCTATCTCTACGTCGCCTATTTCAACAAGCAAACCGAACAAAAAAGGCTTATAAGCCAGTTTTCCCGACCCTTGCATAAGAAAGCAGTGACGATCACACTGCCAGGCTCAGAAGCCGGGCTTGCCTCCCGCAAAGTTAACAGAACGACTCTCGTCCAGGGTGGCATTCCCTATGATGTTTTTTTCTGGTATCAGTTTCCAGCCAATGAAACCTTTACGGGGAAAAATCAGGCAAGAATGGCAGCGTTAAAAAACGGCATTCTACATCAGCGGAACAATGGCGCAATTGTCCTTGTCGGCATCCAGGGAAAATCTCCTGAAACAACAATAAAAACAGAAATTCCAGAATCAATGAGCGCATTTTTGAACGATGCAAACTTAAAAATTTCCGAATTGATTCCCTGGAGGTAATATTGTCGTGAACCAGCCTCAATCATGGATAGCGGGAGAAAATGGCAATGCAAGCTCAACATTGCACCCTGTTTTTTTCATGGCACGTTACAAACCTTCAAGAAAATCCGTGCGGAAATGAACTCCTCACGTTGCTCTACAGTTTTGATTGAAACGAGGAATGAACTTGCACAGCTTGCTCCTGAATGGAATGCGTTGTTACGAACGTCTAATGCGGATAGCATTTTCCTGACCTGGGAGTGGATATCATCCTGGTTAGAGACGATTTTACCGGATGCCGCACTGATGGTGGTTGCTGTTCGCGACTCAGAGCAGCAACTCATTGCCCTGGCCCCGTTTTACCGATCTCGCTTATATCTTTTTGGCCGAATTTCATACCAATGCTTGCGCATACTTGGCGATAGCAATTCAGGGGCTGAATATCCAGACATTATTATTAAACGGGGTATGGAAGAGGCAGCTATCCCAATGATGGCTCAACTCTATAGTGAACATGCAAAAAAATGGGACTGGGTCTGGCTCCTCAACATTGCCGGGTGGGCAGGAGCGCTGGAACGGTGTACCAGGGTTTTCCAACCAAGTACCTTCACAATAAAAAAACAGCCCTACTCCTTTAGCTCCATGCCATTGCCAAATTCATGGGAAGAGTTCATCCTCCTGCTTCCAAAGGGCCGGGCGTCCATACTTCGACGCCAGAATCAACGAGCAAGCCGCCAGCATACGTTGGAAATTCATCACTGTACTCAAGCAGAGGATCTTCCCTCATTTTTAACTACTTTCTTTAGTCTTCACGCCCAACGCTGGCAGGACAAAGGCCAACTGGGCAGCTTTGCACGCAGGCCTGGAATGGAGGAATTTTACCGTGATTTTGCACGCAAGGCCTTAGAAACCGGGTGGCTTGCCTTCTTTTCCCTTTCTTTAGATGGTATTCCCCAGGCTATTCAATATGGATACATTTACAACAATATTTTTCATCAACTCCAGGAAGGCTATGACCCGGAAGGTCTGCCCGGATTAGGGAACGTGCTGCGGGAAAAAGTTATCTG
This sequence comes from Gammaproteobacteria bacterium, assembly GCA_030652335.1. Classification (GTDB taxonomy): domain Bacteria; phylum Pseudomonadota; class Gammaproteobacteria; order Francisellales; family CACEW01; genus JAQSYQ01. The sequence continues at coordinate 6,121 of JAUSAW010000014.1, read as the reverse complement.
CTGGTGCATGGAACAACATATTCGAGAATATGATTTTTTAGGCGTCCATTCACCACACAAAGTTTCATGGGGCTCAACAGAACGATGGGGCTGGCGGCTATTTCTTGGCCGTCGAAGTCTGAAAAATTTATTCATCCGCTTTGCTGGAATCTGGCCATCCGGACGATTTATCAAACCTTAACCACAGAGAACGGCAGGGGTTAAGAGTTACTGTCGCTTATCCACCTAACACGTTATATCCAGAATATTTCAATTTCTGTTTGTAGCATTCACCAAACTATCCCTTCTCAACAACCCTATGCAAACCCCATCCTGGTATTTTCAACGTCTGAAAAGCATGTCACCGGCTGAAATCCTCTGGCGTATTCAGGGTAAATGCCTTGACTGGGTTGACGCCTTTCAGATACCCCGTGGCAGCTTTCCGTCACTGGAGCAGGCAATCTCCAAGGCAGACAGAACAAACTGGCAGCCGCCCTTTCGGGTGTCTGATCTCAAGGTTGGCGAGTGGACGCGGGATGAAGCCTGCCGGGATGAACAAAACTGGTGTGCGTCATTGATCAGCCAGGCAGACAAGATCACCAAGCACAAACTTTCGTACTTTCATCTCCGCGACCACGATCACGGCCATCCGATTCAATGGAACAAAGACCATGGCAGTGACATCGATGCGCCGATTGGACTTGCACAAAAGATCGATTATCGAGATTTTAACGAGGCCGGCGACTGTAAACTGGTCTGGGAGCCAAATCGGCACCAGCATCTGGTCGTGCTGGCCAGGGCCTATCGTGCCAGTGGAAATGAAAAATACGCTTGGGAAATCAAGAAGCAGCTCGAATCCTGGCTTGACCAATGTCCTTACGGCTACGGCATGAACTGGCGTAGCCCCATGGAGCTTTCTATTCGCCTGATCAACTGGGTATGGGTTATTGATCTGACGCTTGAGTCGGGAATATTCAGTGGCACTTTTCGTGATCAGCTGTTGCATAGCATCTATCTGCATCTTCGAGAGATTACCATGAAATATTCGCGAGGGTCATCGGCTAACAACCATCTCATCGGCGAAGCAGGAGGTGTCTTTATCGCCACCAGTTACTTCCCGCAATTGACCAACGCGACAAAATGGCAAAGCGAAAGTTTCGAAATCCTCTGTCGGGAAATTGAGCTGCAGACCTTTATGGACGGCAGCAACAAAGAGCTGGCACTGGAATATCAATTCTTTGTCATCCAGTTTTTCCTCTTGTGTGGTTTAGTTGGCAAATGGTGTGGCAAGGAATTCCCCCCACAATACTGGCGCAATGTTGAACGGCAGCTTCTCTTCATCGGACGACTGCAGGAAGGCGGTGGCAATCCTGTTTTTTACGGAGACGCGGATGATGGCTATGTTCTGAACCTCGGTGATTCCCATATAGACCCCAAACCACTCTTGGGCGCCGGCGCTCTGCTGTTTAATAACGGGCAATATAAGGCATGGGCGCCAGATTACTCTCAATCTCTGCGCTGGCTTTTTGGCGCTGTCGGCCGAGAACAATTTGACTCCATTGCACCAAGCAAAGAAGGTAATCACCTTCTTTCGCATGCCTTTCAAGATAGCGGCTTTTACCTGCTGCAGAGCGGGCACCCCAATGAAGATGACCGCATAAGTGTACTCTTTGATTGCGGGCAACTCGGCTTCGGCACGATTGCCGCCCATGGCCATGCCGATGCCCTGAGTTTTACCCTCAAGGCCTTTGGTGAGGATCTCATTATTGATCCCGGGACATATGACTACTTCACCTATCCGGAGTGGCGTCAGTATTTCAGAAGCACCCTTGCCCACAATACCCTTGAGGTAGATGGCCAGGACCAGTCGGTTATGCTCGGACTTTTCTTATGGGGTAAACGAGCGGCTGCCAGATGCCTTGACTGGCAGCCATCTGACAATGGCGGGATGGTCAAAGGTGAACACAACGGCTATGGTAGACTGGAGGATCCGGTGCTGCATCGCCGGACCCTGCAGCTTGACGGCAATAAACGAATTCTTGATATCACTGATGAAGTAGTAGCAAAAGAACAGCATACGATCCGTCTTGCCTTTCATTTTGCCCCTACCTGTACACTTGAACAGCTTGATGAAACTGGATTTCGCGTCACCGGGCAGAATGGATGTGCAATCCTGCGCCTGGAAAAAAATCTTTCCGCTGAGATTTTTTACGGAAACCTGCAGCCGCCTCTTGGCTGGGCAAGCAACGGCTATCACCGAAAACAGCCCTGTCCGGCCTTGGTGGTCAGGGCGGACATTTGTGGAGAGACGACGATCTCCTGCTCCATCTCTTTTACGTAAATGGGTAAAGAATTTCCCGATATACCATTTCGCTCAGGGTGCGCCGTGCGCCCCTTGCAGGAATTGTCGGGTTTAACAGGGTTGCAAGGTTTGGTTTTTTACCCCCCTCCTTCATTTTAAGGAGGGGCTGGGGGTGGTAGTAAGATTTGTGAGATTCCAAAGTAACCACAACTAACAGCAACCACCCCTAACCCCTCCTTGAACAGAAGGAGGGGGACTAAGGTTTTGGCACACCCTCCTTCTGTTCAAGGACGGTGATTAAGGGGCGTAGAATTTTGCAAACACAGTGTGTTGTCAAAAATGGTATTTTGGTGTTTTCAAAATCCCTAACAACATAAATGCCTCTATTATGTATTTTTCATCATTGTCCGATTTAAAAATTGCATCTGGGTAAATTATTGCTTCTGTGCACAGCAAATCCCCCTCACCCTAACCCTCTCCCTTAGGGAGAGGGGACTTTTTTAATATTTTTTCAAGTTCACTTATCTATCCATCATGCAACTTCATGCCTGCCTCTTTACATCCCTTGATGACCTTAGCTCCCATGCTGATCGCTGGAATGAACTGGTACGGCTCTCGCCAGGCAGCACCATTTTTCTGACCTGGGAATGGCTCTCCGCCTGGAAGATGCACGTTGCCAGAGACATCCCCCATTTTATCATTGCCGTCTTCGACGAACAGGAACATCCACAGGCCTTTCTGCCCCTCTATCAGAGCAGCTTCCTGTTCCTCAATTGCATCTCCTACAAATGCCTGCGGCCAATGGGCGATTGCCATTGCGGTGCTGAATGTCCTGACATCATTGCCTCACCCGAAGCCATGGAGGATGCATTACAATGCATAGACGAGTGTCTGGAGGCGCATCGAAACAAATGGGATTGCCTGTATCTTCCCTATGTTTCAGGATGGACCAGCGCCGCCTCCAGGATGGCCCGACTCTATACTCACAACCGTGCATTCTTCCGGCAACGAGAGGCTGTGTTCAGCAGTATCCCCCTGCCCGAAAGCATAGAGGAGTACAACCGCAATATGCTGGGATCCCTTTATCCCTTGATCCGCAGACAGAAAAAGAAACTTGAACAGACCAGCAAGATTTCAATCAGTCTCTGTTATCAGGAAGAGGACCTCCCTCTTTATCTCGACAGCCTCTTCTGCCTCCACAAAAAACGCTGGGAATCAATTGGACAACAGGGAAGCTTTGTCCGCCGCCCCCTGATGCAGGATTTTTACACAGGATTTGCCACCACGGCCCTGCAAAAGGGATGGCTGAAACTCTTTTCCCTGCAGATTGACGGCACGATCCTTGCCGTGCAAATCGGCTATCTCTATCATGGGGTATTCTATCAGTTGCAGGAAGGCTTTGATCCAGACGGACCCGGCGGACTTGGCAATGTCCTTCGTCATGCAGTGATTGACTGGTGCATCGCCAACAAGGTGCAAGAATATGACTATCTTGGCGGCGACGAAGAACATAAATTGAAATGGGGCGCAAGGAGGCGGGCGGGATATCATTTGTTCTGCGGCGCACGATCTCCGAAGAACTTTTTATTGGCTCTGGCCGACATCTGGCCCTCCGGAAGGTTCATTACTGAAGGCCCGCCAGCCAGTTCCGGTTGTTCTCATGGTTGAAGGTGATTAACGATGCGGGGCTTTGATCTGGTTCCCATGCTATGAATGGGAACCAGAGTACAACAAGACATCAAAGATAAAGTACGCTCCGCTCTGGAAATCTCTCCTTATTCAAGCCTGAGCGCATCAAGATAAAGGGTCAGCGGCTTTTTCTCCTTCTCCACAAAAAAACCAAGGCCACTGATATGAGCAAGATCCATCTGCCGGAACTGTGGTCCTTTCTGAACCTCGGCAAGGGGGATCTGGACCTTTGTCCACCCTGCCGGTAACGAAATAATCCGACTATAGAGATCATTGTATGGTTTGTTCCCTTGCTCGTGCAGGGTATCATGGATAGAAACCTCAAGAGATACCGGTTGCCGGTCAGGATTATAAACGGCAAAATGGAGTTGGGTATAACCCTGCCAGTCGGCTGGAAAATATCTCAAGGTCATTCCGGACCATGGACCCGGCAATAAAGAAAGCCGTAAACTATGCCTGCCATGAAAGGCCTCCTCGCTTGAACGTGTACCGCTTCCTGTCTTTCCTTCGAAGCGGCTTTTCTCAAAGGGCGTTTCAAAGTCAGCCAGAAGAGGAAACTGATATCGTGCCAGCATTTCATCAGTAAATGAGCAAAATACCGGCCATAGGACAAAACCAGCTAGAAGTAAAGCTGCGCCATGGAGCAAAAAATAGCTGTTCCCTTTCCGTCTATGGTGAAAAGACAGAAAGATCAAGGATCCTGCAATATCACCAAGTATATCTGTAACCGAAAAGGATTTTCCGGAGAGGGAACTTTGCAGCCCTTCTAAAATGACAATACAGAGAAATGTTACCCCGAGGAGAATGGACAACTGACGGGAAAAGGAAAGGTTTAGAAATCGGGGACAGCAGGTGGAGAAAAGGTGCCATCCCAGATAAAAGAGAAAAAGATGACCGCTTTCCCAGAGATAATAAACGGAACGCGTACTGTCTGGTAAAATGCCTCCAGGCAGGAGCAGGGCAACCAGTGCTATCGCAAAAAAAGCAATGAAAAGGAAATTCTTAATTTTTAAAAAGAAACTCAACAAAAATCTCCGTCACACCTGCTCAACGCCCATATTTGCTTTACTTTTCCTTCTTTTTTAACAGCAAAAAGCGAAGGGCATCCAAGGCTCCATGGGTGCGCAGTTCCTGGGCACGACTCTCCGCAGAAAGTACGGTAAGCGCAACGCTCTTCTGACTGCTGGCATTGTAATTATCCCAGATCGTCAGCTTGGAGGTATAGATACCTGGTACGCTATATTGGTGAGATACGTTGACACCATTTGCGCTTTCACCATCACCAAAATCCCAGAGATAAGAGGCTATATTCCCATCGGGAGCTGTGGAGGCAGAGCCGGAAAACTGGACGACATCTTTGATGCTCGGAATTTGTGGATTAATGCTGAAGGCAGCAATAAGAATTGTGGGAGAGACAGCAGCCGCCTCGACGACAATAAGCCCGTCATAGGTGGCTTGAGCACCCTTGTCGTCTGTAACTGTCAGTTTGGCCGTGAATGACCCGGCTGTGGTATAGACATGGGAGACATTGGCACCGGTGGCTGAATTACCATCGCCAAAATTCCATAAGTAATTTGTTACTGTCCCATCGTCATCGGTGGAATAGGCTCCATCAAAGCCGACGTCCAGCGGCGCGACTCCTGAATCCTGTGTCATATAGAAAAGAGCAGTCGGCACCATGTTTGCTGCTGCCGGTGAGACCGTGACCGTTGTTTGAGCTGTAGCTGTGGCTCCATCATTATCGGTAACCGTCAGCGTCACGGTATAATTACCAGCTAAGGTATAGCTATGACTGGCGTTTGTACTGTTTGCAGAAGCGCCATCACCAAAGTCCCAGGAATAAGAGACGATGGTGCCATCGGAGTCCGACGCACTTGCGAAAAAATCGACCGCTAGCGGTGCCTCACCTTCCCAGGTGGATAGATTCAGAAACGCCTCCGGTAAGACATTACCCGGAAGAGGTGAGACCGTGATCGTTGTTTGAGCTGTAGCTGTGGCTCCATCATTATCGGTAACCGTCAGCGTCACGGTGTAATTACCAGCTAAGGTATAGCTATGACTGGCGTTTGTACTGTTTGCAGAAGCGCCATCACCAAAGTCCCAGGAATAAGAGACGATGGTGCCATCGGAGTCCGACGCACTTGCGAAAAA
>JAUSAW010000006.1 GCA_030652335.1 Gammaproteobacteria bacterium | reverse complement strand
TCAGCGAAGGCGGCGGTCACAGCACTAACATCTAAGCTCACCGTATCTGAACCCAACACTCCGCTTAAGCTACCAGTGTTGGTTAAAGTCGCATCAGTACCAGCATTGTAAACTCTATTTGACGCTATGATGCCAGCAATGGTTAAGTTAGCGGCGGTAATATTAGCGGTAGTCGTACCAGTATTAGCACCACTATTGATGATATAGTTACCTGCATCCGCTCCAGTTAGCGCATAATCCGAAGCGGTGACTGTTTTGCCAGTACCGACATTTTTATCAGCGAAGGCGGCTGTAACTGAGGTGGCATCTAAGCTCACCGTATCCGAACCCAACACTCCGCTTAAGCTACCGGTGTTGGTTAAGATTGCACCGGTCGTGGTGTCATACACTTTGTTTGACGCTATGATGCCAGCGATGGTTAAGTTAGCCGCGGTAATATTCGCTGTCGTCGTGCCGGTATTAGCACCGCTGTTGATGATATAGTTACCTGCATCGGCGCCGGTTAACGCATAATCCGAAGCCGTTACGGTTTTACCAGTACCGACATTTTTATCGGCGAAGGTGGCTGTTACAGAACTAACATCTAAGCTCACCGTATCCGAACCCAACACACCACTTAAGCTACCGGCATTGGTTAAAGTCGCAGCTGTGCTAGCATCGTAGACTTTATTCGACGCAGCTATACCTGATATCGTTAAGTTAGCGGCAGTAATATTAGCTGTTAACGGAGTAGTAACGCCTGAAATAGTATAGTTACTCGCACCAGAGCCAGTTAAGCTTAAGCCACTTAAATCTGCTGTCACGAGTTTGCCTGTGCCAACATTTTTATTGTTGAAGCTACCACTTGTAACTGGGCCGCCCGCTAAGCTTACTGTATCGCCATTATATTGTGTACCGACTAGAGTAGCTGTTCCAGTGATCACTGCGCCTGTTGTGGCATCATAAACCTTATTGCTTGCTGTTAGGCTACTAATAGTTAGACTAGCGGCTGTTACAGTCAAATCACCTAAATTTAGCGTACCAGAAGTATTATAATTATTCGTATTGGTGAAGCTTGAGTTAATAGCATAAGGCCCGCCTAATACGGTTGCAGTAGCTACCGAGCCTGTTGAAGCAATCGTATTAGCCAGACCGATATTGCTATAGGTATCTTGAGTAAATACATCTTGATAACTACTTGCGTCTACAAAACCGCTATAGCTCACATTATTAGCGGCCGGGTCTAAGGATATAGCAGAACTGCTATAACTATTCGTCGTACCATAGACTTTTGTTCCCGATAGATCAACTGGATTTGAACCCGCCGTGACAATAAGAGTCGGTTGGACTGCAAAGACATAACGATTACCCGAGGGAATACCAGCTGAACTGCCGGTATAAGTAGTATTCCATACCGCTTGGTTGCCGCTCGTTAACGCATGAGTGCCATCCACTCCAAAAGTATTACCGGTTAAATTGCTTAAATAAGTAATCCAACGACCGCCGATGCCTTCGCTAATCGGTGTAGTCCCGGTATAGTTATTAGCAAGATGACTAGCCGCAATCGTTAGTGTTTTATTGTTAGCACTTACTTGGATTGGGATAGCTCCACCATTATTAATCGTTAAGGTGCCGTTTTGAGCTAATAGCGTAATATTACCGCTGGATGTTATGGTATCAATCGCCAAATTATTCGTATCAACAACATTTAAATCCCCCACCGTTATGGCTTTAAATGTATTGAAATTATTAGCCGCATTAGCGAAATTAACCGTATTACCACCAACCCCGACACCCGTAACAGTCGTTAAACCGCTTGAAACTATAACCCCGCCTGTCTCAGCAATGGTACCGCTTGAAGCGGCTATATTTAACGCGCCTGCTGTAAGGGTACCACTCGAAAGTGTAATAGCAGATCCACCAGCACCAAAGCCTGTAGAGGAGTTAGTTAAGCTGACTGTATTGCTTCCAGCATTAAGATTGCCAGTTAAGTTCAATGTTCCAGTATTTGAAACTGTAGTATTAGCCGTAATTGCCACAGCACCCGACGATGTAATAACCCCTAAAGTTAGCGCATTAATATCTTTTAAGGTTAACTGACCGCTGTTGCTTACCGTAACGGTGCTAAAATTATTGCTTACATTATCGAGAGCAATGCTGGCTGAACTGCTGTTAAGCGTAGTGTCACCGGTTATGTTAAGCGCAGCACTTTGAGTAATAGCTGCGCCTGCTGATGCATTTGCAAGTGAGGTATCGGCACTAAATGTTCCACTTGCAGTCGTCGCTCCTAAGTTTAAAGCTCCAGCACTAGCAATCTGGATATTGCGCGCATTAATCGACAGAGCACCCGTAAAGTTATTAGCAGAATTCGTTAAATTAATATCATTTGTAGCTCCAGTTGCTGTGATAGTGGTCGCACCGCTGGCATTAATTGAGCCTTGGAAATTCACCGCAGAGACGGTGCTACTGCTAGTATTTATGGTTAAATCACCGGTGATTAAGGTGCCGGTTGCAATGGAAACAGCGGAATTATTAAAGTAACTTATGGTAGTGGATAGGTTAGTTAAAGTGACCGCATTGCTACCCGCATTGAACCCTGTAATGCTCAACGCACCTGTGGCAGCATCGGTTGCATTAGCCGTAATATCAACCGTGCCTGCGGCCGCACCAGAAACACTGATAGCATTAACATCTTTTAGGGTCAGCGCACCGCTATTAGTAATAGCCACCGTATTAAAATTATTGCCGGTATTATTAAGATTAATACTTCCTATTCCGGTATTTAAAATCGTATTTAATGAAACTGTTACCGTGCCTGATTGAGTGATATTGCCATTTGCGGCACTAGTATCCAGCGTTAAATACGAGGCTGTTATCGTACCTAGACCCAATGCTCTATTATTGACAATGGAGACATTGGAATTTGCTCCGGTAATGGATACAGCGCCAACTAAAGAGTTAGCGGCATTAGTTAAGGTGGCAATGGTAGTGCCTAAGGTAAGGCTAGTGGTACCTGCTACTGTTAAGGCTCCAGCTTGGGTAAGATTCCCGCTTGTGGCGCTGATAGCTAAGTTATTACTTACCGTGCTCGCCCCTAAGATAAACGCATTGCTATCGGTTAAACTCACATTATTGCCTGAAGTAATAACTACCGTACCGAAATTATTGGCACCACCCAAGCTAATATCATTGGCCGCCCCTGCAACCAAGGTCGTGGTGCCGCTGGCCGTGATTGCACCTGACCCTGACTCACTGATGCCGCCTGTGCTTGAGGTTAAGCTGATATTAGCCGCACCCGAATTGATGGCGCCCGTTAGACTCAATAAACCGCTTGCACTAGCTGTTAAGCCGGTAGTGGCAGTTAGTGAACTGGTAGTGATAGCGCCCAGAGTTAATGCATTGATATCGGTTATGCTAACAGTATTAGCACTAGTAACGTTCACCGCCCCTATGAAATTATTAGCACCGGTAGTCAAAATAATATTGTTGCCTGTACCAGCGGCTAAGGTAGTCGCACCTGTCACAGTCAAGGCACCCGACTGAGTAATGGCACCTGCGGTGTTTATCCCAAAGGTGCCGCTTATGGTACTGGCGGCTAAAGTTAGAATATTCGCATCGGTAATGCTGACGTTATTGCCTGAGGTAATAGCTAGTGTGCCGAAATTATTGGCACCACCCAAGCTAATATCATTGACCGCTCCTGCGGCCAAAGTCGTGGTGCCGCTGGTTGAAATAGTGCCACCAGCTGCGCTTATACCACCGGTGGTCGACGTTAAGCTAATATTAGCCGCACCCGAATTAATGGCTCCTGTTAAACTCAATAAACCGCCTGCACTAACTGTTAAGCCGGTAGTGGCTGTTAGTGAACTAGTGGTAATAGCACCCAGAGTTAATGCATTGACGTCCGTTAAGCTAACGGCATTTGCACTAGTAACATTTACCGCCCCTATAAAATTATTAGCACCGTTAGTCAAGGTAATATTATTGCCCGTACCTGTGGCTAAAGTAGTCGCACCTGTCACAGCCAAGGCACCCGATTGAGTAATGTTACCTGCGGCACTAACCTGTAAAGAACCACTTATATTGCTAGTCCCTAACACAATGCCATTTAAATCATTTAAGATTACTGCTCCGCCTTGGGTTACTGCTACCGTAGCAAAGTTATTATTTACACTTGTTAAGCTAATATCATTCATTAAGCCACTAGCTATTAAGGTAGTGTTACTATTCGTTACTATTGAACCTCCGCCCACATCACTAATACCGCCTGAAGCATTTGAGGTTAAGGTTATACTAGTTGCAGTAATGAGGCCATTAATAGCAATAGCACCGGAGGCTGTAACATTTAAGAAACCCGTTAAATTAAGGGCGCCTAAGCTTATACTATTACTATCAACTAAAGTAAGAGCATTGCCCGAGGTAACGATTACCGTACCAAAATCATTGGCGGCTCTATTTAAACTAATATTTTTTCCTGTGACTCCAGTAGCATTTAAAGTCGTAATACCTGAGGTGGTTATCGAACCTGATCCGCCTTGAGTAATGCCTAGTGATGTAGTAGATAAGTTCACAGCACCTGATCCAGTAGCTACGGCTCCGTCCACCGAAAGAGCGCCATTTGCGGTAACATTTAAAGTGCCATTGGCCGCGCTTAAATTCAATGCAACCAAGCTAATCCCACTGGCATCAACCAAAGTCACCCCTGACAATGCTCCGCTTCCGGTTACCTGACTGAAGTCATTTGTCGATTGGTTTAAACTAATTAGCCCTATTAAGCCTGCGCCGCCGTTGACTAAAGTAGTGACGCCTCCAGTGACAATACTACCGCCTGATTGGGTTATCGCACCACTTTTTATAGATAGGGTCAACCCACTACTTGTTATTGTGCCCGCGGATAAAGTGATAGCATCACTACCCACGGCTATAGCTGTCGAGGCATTAATCAAGCTTACCGTAGCCGAATTAGTAATTAACGTATTATTGACCACTAAGGCGCCGGTATTGGTATCTATAGAATTAGCTGTAACAGATACAGTACCTACCGCGCTCGATGTACCTATACCGCCTAAGGTAATGCCGTTAATATCGCCCAAGGTTACGGTGCCAGATTTAGTCACCACCACTGTATCAAAATCGTTGTTAAACGTATTTAAAGTAATATTGCCCACGTTTACAGTTAAAGTAGTGAGTCCCGTTACTGTCAACCCTCCCGATTGTGTAATATCGCCGCCGGTGGTCATAGTTAGTGTACCGCTTACAGTACTGGCCCCTACTATAATGGCATTGCTATTGGTTAGGTTTACATTATTACCGCTAGTAATGCCCAAAGTGCTGAAGTTATTGCCACTATTTAAGGTAATATCGTTGAGCGAACCTGCGGCTAAAGTAGTGACTCCGGTGACAGTCAATGCGCCCGTTTGAGTAATGGCACCTGTGGTATTCACTCCTAAAGTACCACTTATGGTACTCGCGGCTAAGATTAAACTATTCGCATCGGTAATACTGACATTCTTGCCTGAAATAATAGCTAACGTACCGAAATCATTGGCACCGCTCAAGCTAATATCATTGACCGCCCCTGCAGTTAAAGTCGTAGTGCCGCTGGCCGTGATAGTGCCACCCGTTGCGCTTATACCACCCGTGGTCGACGTTAAGCTAATATTAGCTGCACCCGAATTAATGGCTCCCGTTAGACTCAATAAGCCGCTTGCACTGGCTGTTAAGCCGGTAGTGGTAGTTAATGAGCTAGTGGTGATAGCACCCAACGTTAATGCATTGACGTCGGTTATGCTAACAGTATTAGCACTAGTAACGTTCACCGCCCCTATGAAATTATTAGTACCGGTAGTCAAAATAATATTATTGCCTGTACCGGCGGCTAAAGTAGTCGCACCTGTCACAGTCAAGGCGCCCGATTGAGTAATGGCACCTGCGGTGTTCACTCCAAAGGTACCGCTTATGGTGCTGGCGGCTAAGGTTAGAATATTCGCATCGCTAACGCTGACACTATTGCCTGAAGTAATAGCTAAGGTGCCGAAATCATTGGCACCATTCAAGCTAATATCATTGGCCACCCCTGCAGCTAAAGTCGTGGTGCCGCTTGCCGTAATAGTACCACCCGTTGCGCTTATCCCACCCGTGGTCGACGTTAAGCTAATATTGGCCGCACCCGAATTAATGGCTCCCGTTAGACTCAATAAACCACCTGCATTAGCTGTTAAGCCGGTAGTGGCAGTTAATGAACTGGTGGTGATAGCACCCAACGTTAATGCATTGACATCGGTTATGCTAACAGTATTAGCGCTAGTAACATTCACCGCCCCTATGAAATTATTAGTACCGGTAGTCAAGGTAATATTATTGCCTGTGCCGGCGGCTAAGGCAGTAGCTCCGCTCACAGTCAAGGCGCCCGATTGAGTAATGGCTCCTGCGGTGTTCACCCCAAATGTACCGCTTATGGTACTGGCGGCTAAAGTTAGAATATTAGCATCGGTAATGCTGACGTTATTACCCGAGGTAATACCGATACTACTAAAGTCATTGGCACTGTTTAAAGCAATATCATTTAACGAACCTGCCGCTAAGGTAGTCGCACCTGTCACAGTTAAAACACCGGACTGAGTAATGGCCCCTGTGGTATTGACCCCTAAGGTACCGCTTACTGTACTAGCGTCTAAAGTTAAACTATTGGCATCGGTAATGCTGACATTATTACCGGAAGCAACACTAATACTACTGAAGTTATTCGCGCTGTTTAAGGTGATATTATTCGCCGCGCCTACCGCTAAGGTAGTGGCACCTGCAACAGTTAAAATACCTGATTGAGTAAGGTCACCCGTGGTGTTCACCCCTAAGGTGCCACTGATGGTACTGGCGGCTAAGGTTAGAATATTCACATCGGTTATGCTGACATTATTACCCGAGGTAATACCTACGCTAGTAAAGTTATTCGCGTTATTTAAAGTAATGTCATTGAGCGAGCCCGCTGCAAAGTTTGCAGCTCCTGTACTTGTAATAGCTGTTCCGGTTTGCTGAGTGAGTGCTCCTGATGTAGTGACTGTTAAGGCATTACTCTTAACACCCCCTAACTCTAAAGCATTTACATCGCTTAAAGTTACATCTCCTGCGGTTCCCGCAATCGTATCGTTTACAATAATACGGTTAAAATTGTTGCTGGCATTATTTAAGCTAATACTGTTATTGGTGCCTGCACCTTCTGCAATTATAGTAGTAATACCACTTGCATTGATTACACCACTGGTTTGATTAATGGCTCCGCTTGAACTTAAGATGTTTAAAGTTCCAGCCGTTAAGGTCCCACCCGTTAAATTAATAGCATTGGCAGCCCCAATTGCAGTACTTGCATTTGTTAAACTCACAACATTACTGCCAGCACCAATATTACCTGAAACGGTTAATATGCCTGTATTCGTATTGGTTGAATTAGCAAGTACGTTCACATAACCGGTTGCGTTAGTCACTCCAGTCAGATTTAAACCATCTAAATCTGTTACATCGAGGTTATGGCCATTTACAATCAATAAATTGTTAAAGTTATTGTCTGTTGCGCCTGCGCCCAAAAGAATATCATTGCCGGTAGTATTGCTACCATCATTGGCTGTAACCGTCGTCGTACCGCTCGAGGTAATCCACCCAGTGCCCCCATTAGAAATCGCCCCACTTTCTGAAAGCAGAGTGATATTTGCGCCAACCAGCGCTGCGCCATAACTAATACCAAAATTAGCGTAGTTTAGATTTGTTGCGCTATTGGTCAGAGTAATATCACCCGCTCCTGAATTTGCATTCAGAAGCGTGTCCAGATTGAGGCCGAATTGGTTAACAGAAGTCCCAGAGGCATTGACACGCAATGCGATATTACCACTTGCAGTAATGTCACCAATTAAAGTAAAATTATTTGCGTCGGTAAGGCTAATATTGCGTCCATTGCTAATAGCATTAACCCCATCAAAATCATTCGTAATATTTGTAAGGGTAATATCATTACCTGTACCACTTGCACTGAGAATCAGGCGACTACTTGATGCCATCACAATACTACCGCTTGCACCTTGGGTAATGGCGCCATTAGTAGCTGTTAAACTGACATTGCCGGCTGTTTGGTTCAATACTGCATTGTTAGTGATGCTGGTTCCGGTTAAAGCCGTCGTGCTCCCCACTGTCATTGCACCATTTTGGGTTAAAGCACCGCCAGCGGTTGCCGTCAGGGTGCCGGTAATGGTTGATGCGTTTAACCCTAGAGCATTGGCATCGACTAAAGTCACATTGTTACCTGAAGTAATTCCAACACTATTAAAGTTATTGCTTGCATTATTTAAGGTAATATCATTGCCACTGCCTGCCGCTAAGGTAGTGACTCCGGTCACGGTCAAAACACCCGATTGAGTAATGTTGCCGGTACCGGTAAGAGTAACCCCTAAGGTGCCAGTTACCGTGCTTGTCCCTAATATAATGCTATTGATATCGGTTATGCCAATGTTATTAGCTGAGGTGATCGCGAGCGTGCTAAAGTTGTTAGCATTAGTTAAAGTAACATTATTGCCTGTGCCCGCCGCAATGGTAGTAGTGCCGGCAATCGTTAATACGTTACCAACGCCTTGAGTAATGGCTCCAGCCGAAGTCAGTGAGAAGGCCCCAGAAGTAACAATATTACCTAAGATCAAGGGGGTACTGCCGCTTCTTAAGGTAATGCTGGCAACAGTGCCAGGAACAGAAAATACACCAGTAAAACTATTGCCAGCATTATTTAAGGAAATAGTATTGCCAGCGGCTGCATTGATGGTGGTCGTCCCGGCAATAGTTAGTGCTCCACCCGTGTTAATAGTACCATTTGTATTAACAGTTAAATTACCAGCCAAAGTCACCGCATCAATAGTTGTACCGCCAACCAAAGTGAGAGATGCATTATTAGCTGAAGTAATACCCACATGGCCAAGATTATTATTGCCACTTAAGGTAATATTATTGGCTGAGCCTGCGGCTAAGGTCGTAGTGCCGCTTGACGTAATAACGCCAGTAGATTCGCTTATACCGCCAGTAGTTGAAGCTAAGCTAATATTGGCCGCACCAGAGTTGATGGCGCCAGCTAGGCTTAATGCGCCACCAGCACTAACGGTTAAACCGGTTGTGGTAGTGAGAGAGCTAGTGGTGATAGCGCCCAACGTTAACGCATTGATATCGGTCAGGCTAACCGAATTAGCCGTCGATACACTTACGGCCCCCGTAAAGTCATTGCCGCTATTAGCTAAGGTAATATTATTAGCAGTCCCTGCTGCTAATGTAGTCGTAGTACCAACAGTCAGCGCAGTAGAAGCTAATTGAATAATGGCACCCACGTTAGTAATATTCAAACTACCGCTTGCTGTGGTATTACCTAAAGTTAAAGCAGTGCTATTCGTCAGCGAAAGATCGGTCCCACTTAGACTTACCGTACCGCTTAGGGCATTGGAGGCATTGCTTAAGGTAATCGCGCCTGCCGTGGCCAAATTAAGATTATTAAAGGCCCAAGCGCTGCCGCTATAAGTTAAGGCTGAAGTATAAGCTCCAGCAAGCAATGATAGATTATATGTAGCAGCGGAGTTAATATTAGCGCTAGTCGTTAAAGTAGTCAGTAATGAACTCGAATCGATTCCAGTCGTTAATGCAGGGAAGCTAAGTGTCGCGCCAGCAAGTTTTTGGCCATTTAGAGTAAGCGTGACTGGGACTGTTGTTGTATAGCCGGCATTATAAATATTTAATGTCATAGGCGTGCTAACGGCAGCGTTAGTTAAGCCTAAAGCCCCGGTAAAATTATTAGACGTCCCTTTTAAATCGATCGTACCGCTACTGGCAGTCACGCTCAAAGTACCACTACCAATAATTCCAGCGCCTAAGGCTTGTGTCACACTACCATTGGCTGCGTTTAAGTTAAGGCTAGCGGCCCCGATATTGATGGTGCCGTTTAAGGTTATATTTCCATTGGCCGTCACCCCAAAATTGCCGGTAGTGGTAATATTATCTATAGTAACGTCGCCTGCATTGCTAAGAGTTAAAAACCCATTATTATTCGTAGTAATATTGGATAAATTCAAGGAGCCAGTATTGGCAAGCGTAATATTATGTCCACTTAAGGTTAGCGCACCTGAAAAGGCGTTGAGATTATTATTTAAGGTAATATCAGCATTGATGTTATTACCGCTGATAATCGTCAGGTTACGCATGCTCAGCGCCGAGCCTATCGAAATGGGAGTGTTATATGCGGAGGCAGTAAGCGATAAATCATAGGTTGCCGCGTTACTAATATTGCCACTAGTAAGCAAATTAGTCAGCAAGAAACTCGAATCGATACCCGCAGTGAGCGCAGGGAAGGTTAAGGTCGCGCTACTTACTAGCTGCGTCCCGCCAGTTGAAACACTATTATTATAAGCAATACCCGTAATACTGACAGGCGCTGTAGCAACATAACCCGAATTGTATAACGTTAGGGCAATAGGCGTGGCAGCTACGCTATTAGTTAGCGTTAAGGCTCCGCTGAAATTATTAGCACCCCCAAGATTAATCGTACCATTAGACGCTGTAACATTCACCGTACCAGAAGTGCTAATGGATCCAGTGGTTTGAATTACCCCGCCATTTGCAGAAGATAAAACGATATTGCCTGACCCTCCGCTTAAAGCGCCAGCCTGGGTAAGACTACCGCTAGAGTTAATGCCAGATGTGATCGTAACAGCTCCGGCCGTTGTAAAAGCGTTCATGGTGAGCGCATTAGTATCGAAAATAGTGACAGCGTTACCTGAGGTAACAGTCACCTGACCAAAATCATTGCTAGTATTATTTAAGGTAATATTATTGGCAGCGCCTGCGATTAATGTAGTAAGGCCAGAAACGGTAAGATTAGTAGACTGAATAATTGCCCCCCCGCCTATTCCACTGGTATCAACCGTTAAAGCCCCGCTAATGGCTGAAGCTGCACCACCGAACTCGATGCCACTTTTAGCAGTGAGACTTACGTCTTTCCCTGATACTATTCTCACCGTGCTACCGGCAAAAGAGTTATTTGCATTGCTTAAAATAATATTATTGGCAGCACCAGCCGTCATAGCGGTCAGCGAGCCCCCTGATGTTATGGCACTACCTACCGCCTGAGTTATTGAACCGTTCGATGTCACGTTAAAGTAGGTAGCATTATGCGAAGTCATATTCCCGAGTATAATGGAATTTTTATCTATGATAGCTATACCCTGACCAAAAACGGAGAGAGTATTAAAATCATTATTAACCATATTGAGATTGACGTTATTAGCAGAACCAGTGGTAACCGTTGTAATACCGCCAATAACCATCGCCGATCCAGTGACCTGGAAAATCCCTCCTGCAGCTTGAAGTGTAAAATTGTTAGTAATATTCATATTGCTAGGAGCCAGGCCATTAGTATCCCGTATCGATACATTATTTCCTGAGCTAATCAATAGGGTTGCAAAGTTATTGCTAGCATTGGTTAGGGTAATATCATTGGCTGCACCTGCAGCTAAAGTTGTCATACCCGCGACATTGATTAAGGATGATCCGCCTTGAGAGATAAGCCCATTTGAAGTTAGGTTCAATGCGCTGTTGGCATTACTGAGCGTAATAGTGCCGTTAATGGTAATGGTTCCTGCCGCGGTGAGGCTTAAACTATTGGTCCCCGAATAAGAAATCGTAGCAGTAGTATCAACGAGAATATTACCAGCTTCGGCTCCCGAGGCTCCGGTTGTAACCGTCACATTACCCAAAGCCAAATTGTTTTGAATGTCGATATAATTAACCACGGCGCCGGTTGCTGATGGTGTAAAGGCATTAGCGCTAAAGGATTCATTGGCAGTAGTCGCATCTGAAATAGTGACGTCATACGGGTCAAGCAGCCATTCACCATTATTGCCATTTGGTGCTAAGGTATTGACCATAGCGCCAGCCACATCTAAATTTTGTTTACCTGAGGTTTCAACATATCCGCCATTGCCGCCTTCAGGCCCACCTTGGCTTGAAATTTTGCCGTAGAATTTAGTGTTATTGTCCGCCCATATCACCACGCCGCCACCATTGCCGTTTTGAGTGGCATTGGCATTAATCGTTGCATTCGGGCTTACGTAGGTGGCTGAAGCATTTGTCACCTCAGGATTATCACCGTGATAATCACCACCGATCATCACTTTGCCGCCGCCGGCAGGCCCTGAGGTATCGATGCTAGCATTATCGGTTAAGGCGACTCGGTTGCCTTCGATGGTGACGGTGCCACCCGTCTCACCAGAATTAATGCCCTTCGCATTGATTTGTGCATCACCTGTGACCATGGTGTCGCCAGCGCCTGAGAATATAATTTTACCGTTGTGCTCCGTTACCGTATTCGCTTCGACGATACCGCTGGTGTTAATACTTTGATTTAAGACTTGGTTTATATTAGCTGCCGTCAGTAAAACCGTGCCGCCATCCGCTCGAATTTCACCAGAGTTGCTTAGGGGCGCTATATGATTTCCCTCGGTGTCATAGAAATTAGCGGCCGTGCCTTGGTCCACACTAAAGCTAAGCAACTGATTGCCCGACAAGGTCAGTGCGGCGCGATTTCCTGCACCCAGAGCTACGCTGCCCAAATTAGCCGCGATGATTCCAGTATTTTCAATTTGTGGGGCTAATAGCGCGATAAAGCCATTATTTGCAGCGGTAATATTGCCTTGGTTAATAATTTTGGCCTGGTTTTGTATATCGCTTTGAAACTGATACTCACCTTTTTGAAAATCAGCATCTTGGATACTCATGGTACTGGCGACAAGGCTCGCTACATTCACTTGAGCATTAGGGCCAAACATTATACCGTTTGGATTAATGAGCCATAACTGACCGTTTGAACGCAAGGTCCCCAAGATAACGGAGGCATCTACTCCGGTCACTCGGTTTAATGTCGCTGAGTTGGAATTGGGTACAATAAATTGGGTGGTTTCATTTTGGCCAATATTAAACTGCTGCCAATTAATAATCGCTTGATTGGTGCTTTGGGTGATGGTTAAAACATTTTCGGCTTGATCGATGCTGACATTTCCGGAGACGACATCGCTTCCTTGCGGTAAAGCAAAACTAATCGCTGTAAAAAACGCTATAGCAAAACATATAGCCCGGCCTAACTTAATCAATCATCCTCCCGAGGCTTGGTTTCACCTACCCCATGGATGCAGGAAATGGACACTGCATAATCCAAAATTGTGCTGCTTAAAACTAAGAATTATTCTAAATATATATACACTATAAAAAATAGTACAAAAATCGTGAAAAATCTAGCACTTGGCTAAATATAAACTGAATTAAAATCTGAAGTGAAATAATTATAGAAAAAGACAGACCTAAAGCGTAAAAAGCTTCATGGAAATAACGATAATCCTGCGGGTTTTACTCGCAGGATTTAGGGGGCACTATTAGCTGTTTTGCATACTGCTAATGACTTCAGGCGTAATATCTTGAGTCACGTTGGCAACGGTTTTGTCGCTATATAAAGCACCTTGTGAATTTAGCACTAAATGATAGCCTTTTTGTTTAGCAATCTCCGCCACTTGAGTATTCATTTTCGCGCTAAACGCGTTTAACATGCCTTTTTCTTCCAATTGCGCACTTTGCTGCATAGTTGCTACGCTGCTTTGCAACATCTGTTGCTGAACCAGCAATTGTGATTCTTGGGCAGATTGTTCGGCTGCGCTTAACTTGGCTTTATTGGCCTGGTAATCGGCAATTTTTTGATTGAGGGCTTTTTGTTGGTCTTGCAATTTAGTCACGTTGGGGGCCATTTTATTTTGATATTGGGTGAAAGCCGCCTGGCCTTGCGGGGCTTTTTCAAACACTTGATTTATATTTACAATAGCAATAGGGCCTATATCTGCTGCCATTACTGTACTTGCCAAACCCAGCGCTACAGCAACCACTAAACCTTTAATTAACTTACTCATCTTATTCTCCTCAGTACTAGATCTTGTATAAAATACTTATACTATAACTATTAGTAGATTATCGAGAATAAATCAAGCATTAACGCTTTTATGCATGGTCTAATTTTCACCTATACTCGTAAAATACAAACAGGGGAAAGCAATGCTTACTATTTCAAAACGCCGCAATATAGTAGTTTTAGGGCTACTTAGTTTAGGCTTTCTAGCGCATTATCTCGTATCACAATATGCTTACATTACTGACATCCTGTTTTTTGTGGGCGTTTTTATCCATTCCTCCGCTATTTGGGGACGGTCGCGAACGCTTATATATATGATAACGGCCATGCTGCTCGGCTATACCGCTGAATTTATCGGCATTAATACAGGCTTAGTCTTTGGGCTTTATCATTACAACCCTGTCAATCCTGGTCTAATTTTCGGCGTGCCTTATTTTATCCCTGTCGAATATGCTTATCTGCTTTATGCGGGGAATATGCTCGTCATCGCCATTTCTGATACCTTTCTGTTAAAAAAGAATATATGGATGTTAGCGACACTAAGCGGTGTTATTTTAACCTTAAAGGATTTATGCACCGATCCTATTAAATCTACCGTAGAACATATTTGGATCTGGGATACGGCCGGACCTTATTTCGGCGAACCAATACATAACTTTGTGGGCTGGTTTTTCGTATTCGCTATATTAACCTTAGCGGCAACAGGCCTAGCCTGGCATCGTGGCAATATGAGTCAAACTGTCAAATTGGATAAGCAGGCCTTCTACTTTCCTTTATTAATGTTATCAGCGCTAGTCATTTTTGCGCTAAGCTTGGCCTTATCTGTTCCCGCAAGCTATAGAGGCTTAGGCGATGTCAGCGCCTTTATTATTTTAATTGGGGTCTTGCCATATATGCTGCTAGGCTGGTTTAACCTAAAAAACCGCTAAACCAATTGAGCAAAACTGGACAAATGGCTTCAAATCAGGCAGTATTTATCGGCTAACCGACTATACTTAAAAGTATTATGACAAACTTATTAGTAATACATGGCCCTAACCTTAACTTGCTCGGTACTCGCGAGCCGGAAATTTATGGCCATGACAATTTAGATGAAATCAATGCCCGCCTGGTTACATTAGCCAAGCAGCATGGCGCTGATCTTCAAAGCATGCAAAGCAATGCCGAGCATGAAATTGTTAACGCCATTCAATCGGCTAAAGACAAAATCGATTTTATCCTTATTAATCCCGGCGCTTTTACTCATACCAGCATCGCTATTCGTGACGCTTTTTTAGCCGTGGGCATACCGTTTATTGAAATACATTTATCCAATACCGATGCCAGAGAAGCCTTTCGCAAACAATCATACCTTGCCGATATTGCGGTGGGTAAAATTACCGGTTTAGGCGCTCAAGGTTATGAATTAGCCCTGCAAGCTGCCTTACACTATTGTCAATCATCAAAACATAAATAGGAACATTGATGGATATTAATATTCGCGATTTAGAAAAGCTTATTAAACTGATGGAAGGTACCACCATCGCCGAAATGGAAATTAAACAAGGTGAAGAGTCTGTTCGCGTTAGCAGAACCAGCTCGGTCGTTCCAGCGCCTATAGCGGCACCCGTGGCCGCCCCTGCTCCTATGGTAGTAGCCGCTGCTGTAGCCGAAGCAGCCCCTGCTGCTGTAGCGCATAAAGGCCATGAAGTTAAGTCACCTATGGTAGGTACGCTTTATCTATCGCCTTCCCCTGATTCCGCGGCTTACGCCACAGTCGGCAAACGCGTAAAAGCCGGTGATACCTTATGTATTATCGAAGCGATGAAGATGATGAACCAAATCGAGGCCGATAAAAGCGGCGTGGTCAAAGCAATATTAAAAGAAAATGGCCAGCCCGTTGAGTTTGACGAGCCTTTATTTATTATTGAAACCGATTAATAATTGGATACTAACCCATGTTAGAAAAAGTCCTGATAGCCAATCGCGGTGAAATCGCTCTGCGCATTTTGCGAGCCTGCCGCGAACAAAGAATTAAAACCGTTGCCGTCCATTCTACAATCGACCGCAATCTAAAGCATGTGCGTATGGCCGATGAATCGGTCTGCATAGGTCCTGCTAACTCACGCGATAGCTATTTAAATATCCCGGCCATTATCGCGGCAGCTGAAGTCACTCATGCTACTGCCATTCACCCAGGCTATGGCTTTTTAGCCGAAAATGCCGACTTTGCTGAACGAGTCGAGAAAAGTGGCTTTATTTTTATTGGCCCTCGCCCGGAAAGTATTCGCATGATGGGAGACAAAGTCTCTGCTATCGCTGCCATGAAAAAGCTCGGCGTCCCAACGGTTCCAGGCTCTGATGGCGCCTTAGGCAATGACTCCCAAGCCAATTTAAAAATGGCTGAAAAAATCGGTTATCCGGTTATTATTAAAGCGGCTGGCGGCGGCGGTGGTCGCGGTATGCGTATCGTGCGTCATTCCGATGAGTTGATTCAATCCATTCAAATGACTAAAACCGAAGCAGGTGCTGCCTTTGGCAACCCTACCGTGTATATGGAAAAATTCTTAGAGACCCCTCGCCATATTGAGATCCAAATAGTCGGCGACGGATTTGGTAAAGCTATTTATCTAGGCGAACGCGATTGCTCGATGCAACGCCGCCATCAAAAAGTATTGGAAGAAGCACCAGCACCCGGCATCACCGAAGAACAACGCAAAAAAATCGGTAAAACCTGCGTAAAAGCCTGCGAAAAAATCAAATATCGCGGTGCAGGCACCTTCGAATTCCTCTATGAAAAAGGCAATTTTTACTTTATCGAAATGAATACCCGAGTTCAGGTTGAGCATCCAGTGACCGAACTCATTACCGGTGTCGATATCGTTCGCGAACAATTGCGCGTAGCAGCAGGCTTAGGCTTAAGCTATAAACAAGACGATATTATCATTAGAGGCCATGCCATCGAATGCCGTATTAACGCCGAAGATCCCGATACTTTCCTACCTTGCCCCGGCACAATAGGCACCTATCACCCACCTGGCGGACCTGGCGTTCGAGTCGACTCCCATATGTATTCAAGCTATAAAGTCCCAGCGAATTACGATTCCTTAATCGGCAAAATCATTACCTTTGCTGACAATCGCGAAGACTGCATCGCTAGAATGGAAAACGCCCTATTAGAAACAGTAGTAGACGGCATTAAAACCAATATCCCGCTACATAAACGCATATTAGGTGACCCCAATTTCCGCAAAGGCGGCACCAATATCCATTATCTAGAAAAAATGCTAATGCCCAAGAAAAAGTGATAGATTTTCTTAGCGGTTTCACCGCTTAGAAAATCATCATCCTCGGGCTTTTACCAAAGGTAAAAGAACCGGGGATCCAGCTTTTTTGTCATCCTGTGATCGCATCAGCGAGCCACAGGATTTAGTCTTTCATCATCCTAGGGCAACTGACGTGCAAGCACGTCATCCTGGGGCATAATCGTAAGATTATGAACCCGGGACCAGGATCCATTTTCACTTAATATTTCCTTAAGCTTGCAACTCTATAGTGTCATTAATTACATTTGACTTAAGGGAATTTTATGAAAGAAGATACAGTCACCGCTCTTAAAGCTAATCTTATAGCAAATGTAGAAGATTGCGTAAAACCGTTATTAGCTTGCTACAGCGATAAGGCTGAAACCGATAAGATAGATGAAATTGACAGAAAGGCTCAAAAAGCAGCGGCACTGGCCTGGCCTTGTTCAGCTCCAAGCAATGCAGGCACTTATCGTCCACCTGTCATTGCCTCTAGCTGCGCTAGCAGAGCAGGAGCTTACAGCACAGCCATTGTAACTTTAGCTGCCGTAAATGGAATCCCACTATCACCAGGCGCTCGTGGTAAGGCTAGCCCAGATTCTACTGGCTCTGCTACTACTATGAATGCATCTGCTTGATGATTGCCTTGCAATATCAGAATGACGGGATAGGGTGGTAATCTATCTATTCAAATTATCATACTGCGCGAGGTTGTAATTGCTGATTCCAGCATCGATAGAATCCACATAATCTTGCTTGCGTTGTGAATAATTCAGCAAGCCTTGAGCTAAAGCTATTCCTGTCATAGGCTGTCCGTTAGCTCGCATTTGGGCCCTTAAATCGCGGAAAGGTTGGAATACATCATTGGTGTTTAGGTTATACATATAGGCATCGACCGATGCTAATACATCAGGGAATTTTTGCACCTCATAAACGGCGCCTGCCGGTCTTCTATAGGGCACCAGGCCACAGCCAGCGGTAAAACACCATTGTCCGAATATATTATTCGCCTGAGTCGCAAAACGTGAGGTGCCCCAAGCTGATTCATTAATGGCCTGCGCCAAGACTAAAGAGGGTGGAATAATATCCACGCGATTTAACAGCTCAGCGTCATTAAGGGTTTTCGTATTGAATTTAAAGGGCGCCACTTGATATTGCTGGGCCATTTCTTGCAACCATTCTTTATCGGCACGATCTAGATGATGGTGTTGATTATATTGATTGGCTAAATGTTCGATTCTTTGGCGGGTGACCAATAATTGTAGATTGGCTGCCTCTATCTTTGGCAACATAAAGTCGATAAAATATTGTTGGCGCTGCTCTGTTGAGGACACTTTTTTGAAATCAGGGAGCTTTACTAAACTAGGAGTGGCATACACACCTGCTAAAAAAGAACCAACCAACACGATAACAAGGGCCGCACCATAACGTTTCATAGACACCTAACCTTTATAAGACGGTCTTTCAAGATAGCGTAAACTTGGAAATTTATCAACCTCACGACATTGTCGGCTTTGATTTTACAGCATAAAAAGGTAGACTAAGTTTTTATTAATGGCTAAATCATTATGAACTGGATCCAATTACGCTTTACCTGCCCCGCCACTCAAACCGAAAGTTTTGAGGAATTATTGATGGAAACCGAAGCTGTATCGGTGACCTTCCAAGATGCTGAGGACCAGCCTATTTTAGAGCCAGGCGTCGGCCAAACTCCGCTATGGGACATCGTTACCGTAGTCGCGCTCTATGTAGAAGACAGCGATATCGATACTATTTTAATGCAAATTAAAGCCGCTAAGCCCGATTTTAATCTCGATCAGCTACATATCGAGACTATCCCCGATCAAAATTGGGTTAATGCCTGGATCGCGGATTTTAAACCGATGCAGTTTGGCGAAAATTTATGGATCTGCCCAAGCGCCCATCAACCAGTCGACCCTAATGCAGTAAACGTCCTGCTCGATCCAGGCTTAGCTTTTGGCACTGGTACCCACCCTACTACCGCCATGTGCTTACAATGGCTGTCTAAACAGGATTTACAGGACAAAACCATTATAGACTTCGGTTGCGGCTCAGGGATTTTAGGTATAGCTGCCGTAATGCTAGGCGCCAAGCAGGCTATTTGCATCGATAATGATCCGCAAGCCATTACAGCTACTCGCTATAATGCCGAACAAAATAGCTTAACCGACAGCCAAATCCTGGCCTATTTACCCGAGCAATTTACAGCCCTACAGGCCGACATTATGGTAGCCAATATTTTAGCCGGCCCTTTAATCGAACTCGCCCCCTATCTCGCCAGTCTCACTAAGACCGAAGGCCGCATTGCCTTATCCGGAATCTTAGAAGTCCAAGCCCAGTCCGTGCTCGATCGCTATGCGGAGTTTTTTACTATGGATTTACCTGTGCATCAGAATGAGTGGGTAAGCTTAAGTGGGAAAAAATTATAAAAGTAGTTGGAAATGGTCTACATTTAACATGGAAGAAGAATAAAAATAAAAGGAAATTGCATCATGAGCACAGATATAAATGGGCCTGCGGGCAGAATAGCAGTAAACGAAGTAGAATTAACTGGCATCAATCCGCCAATTGCTATTTTAGCCCCTCAGATTCTCATTGCGATTGAAATTGAAAACCAGAGAAGTCGGTTAGCAGAAAGCTTAAGACAAGCACTCACCGCTTACTGTGCCAGCATTACTGCCACAGCCCCTACTGGTATATTTCGTAGCGTAACTCATTTTTTAACGGGAAAAAGTGGCCTAGAAGGCAAGTTGCGAGCAGAAAATTTTCTAAATGCGATAGCAAGGCCAGACTGTGATAATCCTATTAAAATTTGCCTGTTAGCCGTTAATATTCCTTGGGGAAAAAACTCAATGCCAGTTGTTATGAATGTTATTGGCCTAGCCGTAGGTATCGATATTCCGGCTATTAAGGCTGATGATGTGCGTCTTAATAAACGTTACCAATTATTACAAGAGGCGCTCATAGAGGTGCTCTCAGCAAACCCTGACCAACGTCATTTTACCGCGGAATCAAAAAGTCGCATCAAGGAAAAATTTACAGCTCTAATTAAAGAGCATGATGAACCTCTTATGAATGGGATTTAATTAAAAGTATAGCGTTAGCCGTAGACCAGCACTATCGAGCTGACATAAGGATGATCTAATAGGCTGGCACTAAACTGCGCCTTTAATTGCTCATGGCTTCGCTCAGCTAATACATTGAGCGAAAGCTGTAGCGTAATTTCTATATGGTTCTGAAAATAATACAAAATTACTCGAGAGATCATAGCCTCGGCAAGGATAGTCCGCCATTTTGGCATCAAGCCATCGATAATGGTGACGCGATCTGGCAATAAGTGTTCTGGCAGGCCTTCAGGATGATTTTCGGTATCGATATGGATGGTGACATCCTTAATATCCGGGAAGTTATTGGATAAGGTCACCTGCACCGATTGGCCTATATAATGGCCTTCCGAGGCGCTTAAATAATGAGGCTCAATTAAAATATGCACATCTAAAAATACCCTGCCAGCCATTTTACGAGTACGCAATTGATGTAGATGCTTAACCCCAGGCAGGCCCATAATAGCCGCTTCAACCTCTTTTACTTCCTCGGAAGAAAGACCTGCATCGCTAAGCTCTTCTATCGCCTTCCAGCCCCAGCTGCTGCCCATTCTAATAATAAAGAAGGCCACCACTAAAGCCGCCACCTTATCTAAGAAGGGAAATCCCGCTAAAGATCCCAATAAACCCGCCAATACAATTAATGAAGCCCATGAATCACTACGGCTATGCCAGGCATTAGCCCGCAATAAATCGGAATGGATACGGTTAGCAATTGCGATTGAATACCGAAACACACACTCATTAGCTAAAATGGAAACTACCGCCACCCAAATGGTAAATTGATCCGGCTTATCGATAGTATGATGTAAAATCTGATGGATGGAATCATAACCAATGCTTAGGCCCACTATCACTAAAAATAAGCCTAAGGCAAAGGTAGCGACTGTCTCAAAGCGCCAATGCCCATAAGGATGGTTTTCATCGGGATCGAGATGGCTATAATGATTGGCTACAAATACCATCGTATTGCAGAGCAAGTCAGCCAAAGAATGGATACCGTCGGCAAATAATGCCGAAGAATGCCCCAGCAAGCCTAAGGTAATTTTAATAAAGGCTAAAAAGCCATTATTAAGGGTGCTAACCCAATTGGCTCGCTTGGTTAACTGATGGCGATTTTGCAATACAGGGGTCATTTTACTTAGCCACTCTTAGGTCTATTACGATAGTTCAACATCCAATGTACGCAAGACATAGCAGTATGTCCAATAATATAAATCCAGACGAATGTGGCCAAGGTAGTATGAATACTTATGGCGATAGAGGCCGCCTGCTTCCAAGGCAACCAGTGGTAGATCACAAAGCCGGTAAGTCCAGTGATGGCCATTCCCAAGATCAATAGTATTCCTAAGCCTTGCACCAAGCCTGGCAAACCGCCCTCGGCCCTATCGGGCATCGCCCTAAATTTTATCAGATTCACGATATCGTTTTTAAGGTCGATAAACTGCATAATAGTATGCGGATAAAAGCTCATAAAACGGTTCTGTTTAAGCTTTAAAGCCACATAAATCAATAGCATGACTAAGGCTGTAATCCCGCCTGCTACATGCAGATAAAACAGATTGGCATGCGCGCCCATAAACTGACTGGTAATTAGCTGTGAAACTACCGCCGCTGCAAAGATAAAATGCAAAATTAAACTCGGTTTATCCCATCGATGCTGAGCCATACCTATACCACCTTTTATTTATGCGCTGAATTTGCTGGAATTTTAAATAAGTATACGGCCTGCCGCATCACATCTGCAAATACCGGGGCCGCTACATCGCCACCATAATATAGCTTGCGAGGGTGGTCAATCACTACGATCATCACTAACTGCGGATTATTAGCCGGAATAATACCTGCAAAGGCGCCCATGTATTGATTCACATATTTACCATTAACGGACTTGCGCGATGTACCGGTTTTACCCGCCACCTCGTATCCTGACACTCTAGCTTTAGTAGCCGTACCATTTATGGCCACGACTGATTTTAACATTTCTAAAACTTGATCGGCGGCAGCGGCTGGCATAACTTGCTTGCCATTGCTTGGCGGCGCATTTAATCGCAATAAGGTTAAGGGTTCTTGCATACCATGATTGGCGATAGCCTGATAAGCCTGAGCCAATTGTAAGGCTGTGGAGTTCATTCCATAACCGAAGGATAAGGTTGCCAAGGCAAAAGGCGCCCAGATAATAGGATGAGGCACATATCCGCTACGCTCCCCCGGAAATTTCAAAGGCGTAACTTGGCCAAAACCTACCTGATCTAAGGTATTAGCCAGGGCTTTGGAATTTAATTGAGCAACTAACTTAGAAATCCCTACGTTACTGGACTTTTGTATGATGCCAGTTAGAGTTAAGGTCCCGTATTCATGCACATCTTTAACGGTATTTCTGCCGATAGTATAAAAGCCCGGATCGGTGTTAACGGTGGTATCGAGCGGAACCTTACCGCTTTCTAAGATAGCCACCATAGCCAGAGGCTTAATGGTTGAGCCTGGCTCAAACACATCGGTCGCCACTCGATTGCGCATCGTATCTGGATCTAAGCCTCTTCGATTATTAGGATTAAAGCTTGGAACACTGGTCATCGCTAAAATTTCGCCGGTTCGAACGTCGACTACAATAGCCATGCCCGCTTCGGCATTATTTTTTTGTACCGACGCTAATAAAGCACGGTAGGTAATATATTGCAGACGCCTATCGATACTTAACACCAAAGGTTGCCCAGGCACGGGTGCAAGTTGGTTGCCAGGAACATCGATAACATTGCCCAATAAATCACGCACGATGGTCCTGTTTCCAGCTTTACCGGCCAGTTGCTGATTGTACTTAAGCTCCACCCCGGCAATACCTTTATTATCATCATTAGTCATACCCAAAACCTGGGCTACTACTTCACTATCGGGATAATAACGACGGTATTCTTTTTGAACATAGATACCTTTAATACCAAAAGCGGCAATCTGGTTGGCAATAGGGGGCGCTATTTGTCTCGCCAAATAAAGAAAGCGCAGCTGCTTTTTATCCGCTTGTTTTACGGTCGCCGCTATTACCTTATCTACTTTTATTGGATTGAGATTGAGCAGGCTTAACACCTTAGGCCAATCAGGGTCGGTCATTTGCAAATACTGAGGGTCCACCCAAATAGAGCTCACCGGCACACTTACGGCGATAGGGATATTATTGCGATCAAAAATAATGCCGCGTTCGGCTGGCATTACCATTGTTCGTAAAGACCGAGAATTACCCTGCTTTAATAAAAATTCCCGATCCACGACATGCAGATAAAATAAGCGGCCGATAATAATAGAAACTAAAAGAATCAATAAGCCTATTACAAATATAAACCGTTTATTATTCATTTAGGACCCAGAGTTAGTGATGGAATCGTTATCGCTTAAATTAGGCACACCGGCCACCGAAGTGTTACCTGGTAATACTAAAATCTTAATGTTTTGAGCCACTGGCACGATCATACCCATGTTTTGGCTGGCAATCTGCTCGATGCGTCCATAATTACCCCAGGTACTTTCCTCGAGCAAAATATTCATCCATTCGGTATGCATTTGTTGCTGTTGGCTCTGAAGCTGCTGATATTGAATAAAGGCGGCTCGATCGCGATTTTTAACATAAACCACCAATAAGGCGGTAATAAATAAGGCTACTATAAAGCGCATGACCTTTTTAGAATGCGGATTGGTAAAGGTATTGCTTAAGGCAAGCAGCACGCCTAATCCGTTTTGATTATTATTCTGTGACATTAAAGTTTCTCCGCTACGCGCAAGATCGCACTTCTTGAGCGTACGTTTTGTGCAATTTCATTTTCATCGGCCCTCTGCATTTTAATACACCAACGCATTTTTTGCAGGGAGTTTATTTCGGATTGACGCAATGGTAAGCCCCTGGGCAAGGATGGCGGGATTATTTGGGCCTGCATAAACTGCTTAACGATGCGATCTTCTAATGAGTGGAAGCTAATCACCACCAGGCGGCCAGAGGACTTTAATACCGAATGCGAAACGGCCAAAGCCTGCTCCAACTCTTCCAGCTCGCGGTTAATATAAATTCTAAGCGCCTGAAAGCTTCGAGTAGCCGGATGCTTAAATTTATCCACCTTGGGAATGCTTTTTTCGATCAACTTAGCAAGCTCCAAAGTAGTCGTAAGCGGTTGTAGCTCGCGGGTACTAACGATGGCATATGCTATTTTTCGAGAGAATTTTTCCTCGCCATAACGCCAGATGATATTGGCCAGCTCTTTTTCCTCGGCATGCGCTAAAAACTCAGCGACCGACTGACCACGACTGGTATCCATACGCATATCAAGAGGCCCATCGCGCATAAAACTAAAGCCACGCGCAGCTTCATCCAATTGCGGGGAGGACACGCCTAAATCCAACAAAATGCCATCCACCTGGCCGCTAATATTTAAATCATCAGCAATAGCTTTAAGTTCACCAAATCCACGATGCACTATGCTTACTCGCGGGTCTTTGCCATAAGTCGACTCTGCATAGCTAATGGCCTGAGGGTCTTTATCGATCACGATAAGGCGGCCCTGCTCTGAAAGCTGGCTTAATATAGCGGCACTATGCCCGCCTCGGCCAAAGGTGCCATCGATGTAAATGCCATTAGGCTTGATAATGAGGGCTTCGACAGCCTCTTTTAATAAAACGGATGTATGCAATGAAAAAGATCTCCCAACCATAAGCATTGTGCTTATTGTAGAGAGATCCTAGGAAGATAGCTACATTGGAGAATTTGAACTATTTAAGATTAATCAATGCGTCTTGATGGTATATCTGTGCTGCAAATTCGATTCATAGTATCGGTCGGCATGAAAACAGTGCTGATTTCCGGCAGCCTACTGTGAGCATTTATTTCAAGCATTAAAGACGCACTCATGGCTGTTGTAGCGATCAAAGAAGGGGCTGCCAGGGTTATAACTCTGGGTCTACTAAGTTCCACAAGATTTGGGGTGCCACCAAATATACATGCTGCTAAAGCCAAGGAAGACACAAATCTATTCGCCTCAGTTTTCATTACCAAATTGCGCAAATATTCATCTCCTGGAGCAGTAAATGCTGGGTCTGTTGGGACAATAGCATAAGCATCCGGGTTTCTTAAAACTAAAGCGGTACTACCTGGCATTACTTTTTCCTTCAGATAAAATTTATAAAATTATATTAAAAACCTATGCTGAAATCATTAATTTTCGATGAATCGGGAATACCGCTATAAAACTGCTACCCTTACCCAATTCGCTATGGATTTCTAATATGGCTTCATGGCGGATCAATACATGTTTAGCGATAGCTAGGCCTAAACCTGTACCACCTGATTGCCTGGAGCGGCCTTTATCTACTCGATAAAATCGCTCGGTAAGCCTTGGAATATCTTTGGCCGGGATACCGATGCCATTATCTTTTACTTCAAAATACACAGCCTTTTTATCAGCATACCAGCCGATACTAATCTCGCCTCCTGCCGGCGTATAATGAATCGCGTTCATCACCAGATTGGAGAAGGCACTGCGCAACTCCGAGGCTTCGCCGACTATATCCAAGTCTTGATCGATACTTGACACGATACGATGTTTACCCTGGCTTAGACCTTCAGCATCGTGGATGATTTTATCGATTAATTGGGGGGCCTTACAGGATTCTTTTTTAGCGATCGGCTCTTCGCTTTCCAATTTCGATAGCAATAATAAATCGGAGACTAAATGCTCCATGCGTTCAGTTTGTTCAAATACTTTGCCCAGAATCTCGTAGAGCCTTGGCTCAGTATTTTTAAAAGAACTTAATAAGATTTCCAGATAACCATGAATAACGGTTAAAGGCGTGCGTAATTCATGCGAAACATTGGCCACAAAATCTTGGCGCATGCGATGAATTCGCTCTAACTCCTCACGATCTGACATAATTAATTCTCAACAGTAAATTGATAACCCAAGCCGCGTTCGGTCTCGATGGTAAAGGGTAAGGTGTATTGCTTGATAATGGACCTGAATTTTTTAATATAGGCATCGATAGTGCGATCGTTTACAAATTTAGAATCCGGCCAGACACGGCTTAATAACTGGTCTCTGCTATAGATTCGGCCTGGATTTTGCAATAAAAATGCAAATAAGGCGAATTCCAAGGTGCTAAGCTTAATAGCGGTACCTTGAAAGACTAGCTTACGATTAAGCAAATCGACGCTTAAGCCTTTTATCACAAATTGATTGCTGCTGTATTGGGTTCGGCGCAATACCGCTTTAATTCGCGCCATTAACTCCAAGGGCGAAAAAGGCTTGACTACATAATCATCCGCCCCCGTACTTAGACTGCGAATTTTATGCTCTTCCTCGGCCATAGCCGTCAGCATAATAATGGGAATATGCTGAGTATCGGCCTGTCGGCGTAACGTTTTAATCACCTCTATACCCGATTGATCCGGCAGCATCCAATCGAGTAAAATTAAATCGGGCTGCTTTTTAGTGGCAAGTTCAATGCCTTGCTTCCCATCTATCGCCTCAATTAAAGCCATTTGACCTAGTTCAAGCGAAAACTTAAGCATCTCACGAATGGGAGCTTCATCCTCGATAAGTAGGATAGTTGGCATAGTAAATGAAGAATTTTTCATAAAGTTTTCACCGTATTTTCATACAAAAAGTCTAGCATACGGCACTGGAAAGACCAAACTTGGAGTTTTTTATGCAACAGGGAAGCTTAAATGGAGGAAACTCCACAGATAAAGAGGTCTATCAACCGCTTAGCGGCGGGCCTAGCACTGCAAGTACCAGGCTTACCCAACACGAACCTATGGGCTATTCGGAAGTAGGCTTATTTCTTGGTTTAATCATGGGCCTAATTTATTTTGCTATCCGCGGCCGCTCTACCGATGTTGGTATCCCTGCAGTAGGATTAATTAACTCCAGTAAAAATGAAAGCCTATTGCCATTGCTCTTATTATTAGGCGCCTTTATCGGCCCAACCTGGATGTTTCGCGCTATGGAATCTATCGATGCTTGGACCCCGGCTAAATCGAACAGAGATAGAGAAAATCGCCAAATCTACCCCTTCCGATTTGCTTTATTACAAGTCTTACCTCCGGCCGCAGCAGCAACCTCCTTTGGATTGGTTCACTTTGGAGGCATAACAGATGGCGTGGGTTTATTTAGACCCGATGATTTTCGTGGATTTCATCCGGCTGAACAAGGCATCCTCGCTGCAATTTATGGCGGATATTTAGGCGCCACTTTAGCGGTAAGATTAGGCACGGCTTTAGATCTTTTATTAGGCTAT
Organism: Gammaproteobacteria bacterium; assembly: GCA_030652335.1. GTDB lineage: Bacteria > Pseudomonadota > Gammaproteobacteria > Francisellales > CACEW01 > JAQSYQ01. The sequence goes on along the minus strand of JAUSAW010000006.1, from coordinate 335,944 downwards.
GCCCCTTGGAATCAAAGGTCTTGGGCTGATAATGGCTTATTTGCAGGCTTAATGATAATGCCCACTTACTTAGGAATTCGAGCATTTATTAGCAGCAATACTCTTATCTTACCTATGAAGGGAGCGCTAGCGCCAGAGTCAACTGCTATTCATACCGTAGTCGGAACCGGATTTGGCGCTATTGTTGGTCTATTCTGGTTTTATCGACTATGCGAATTCATCGATGCCTGGTCAACAAAAAAAGAAGGCACCGCATGTCGTTACGGTTTATTGCGCTTGCTACCGCTAATCACGGCTCCTATGGCAATCTGCCTAACAAAACTCGCCGGTATAACCGATGCGGCAGGCCTATTTGACCCCGATGAATTTAAAAACTTCCCCCTATTTGAAATCGTTATTGCAAGCGGACTCTGGGGCGCTTATGTTGGCGCGACAGCTGCTGTAAGATGGGGCAATATGGCTGATAGAAGCGGCCATATCTATAATAAAACCCGTACAATGATCGGATCCTATTGTTATAAGCCTCCCTTCCAAACCGCCCTTGGAAAAGATAACTCACTAAGCGCCATAACCCCAGACCCCGAACCATAAGACGTTGCCCTTAAGCATTAAATTCTATATTATGTTCCACAGCCAACCAGGCAATCGCGTGGTAGGTCAGCTTTATTACGAGGCAAGGCGCGCGAGAAGTGAGGAGCGGAGTTACCTTTTATGGTAATGACCAAATTGACTGGATCAATTTGGGGCGCATGTTCTATAAATGCGCTGCAAAACAGTGAAAACCATGGAAGGTTTTCATCAACACCGCAACGCCGAGCAGCAACGCCGCATCGTAATAAAGATGGCCTGCCACGAGGAAAGTCCGGGCTCCGGAGGGCAAAGTGCCAGTTAACGGCTGGGAGGCGTAAGCCTACGGAAAGTGCCACAGAAAATATACCTCCTGTTAGGCGCAAGCTTAATCGGTAAGGGTGAAATGGTGCGGTAAGAGCGCACCGCGTTGCTGGTAACAGCAATGGCAGGGCAAACCCCACTTGGAGCAAGACCAAATAGGAACGCATTTTGCATGGCCCATGTAGCGTTCGGGTAGGTTGCTTGAGCTTACTGGTGACAGTAAGCCTAGAGGAATGATTGTCCAAGACAGAACCCGGCTTATCGGTTGGCTACTAGATAAGATATGTCTATAATGCCTAAGGTTTTACACTTTAGGCAAATAGATGTCAGATAATAACTACCACATTCACTATCCTCTTTCGATTACTCAACCCAATGTATTTTGGGCCGAACAAGCCCGTATGCTCGATTGGATTAAACCCTGGGATACAGTCTGCTCCGGCAGCTTAACCGAGGGCAATAGCAAATGGTTTGAAGGCGGCTTATTAAATATTAGCTATAACTGTCTCGATCGACATCTTCCTAAACATGGTGCTAAGACTGCCATAATCTGGGAAAGCGATAACCCCGAACACTCCCGCGAATTAAGCTATATTGAGCTTCACCGCGAAGTCTGTAAATTTGCCAATGTACTAAAAGCCCATAATATAAAAAAAGGCGACCGAGTCTGCCTGTATATGCCCATGACTCCAGAGGCGATGATAGCAATGCTAGCCTGCGCTAGAATTGGCGCTGTACACTCAGTTGTTTTCGGTGGATTTTCACCCGAATCGATCGCCAACAGAATTCTCGATGCCGATTGCAAAATAGTAATTACCGCCACAACAGGCTCTCGCGGCGGCAAAAAAATTAGCTTTAAAGACAATGTCGATCAAGCCCTCACAAGCTGCCCCGATGTTAAGACCGTGATTGTGGTATCCGATAACGATACGCCAAGTAACTGGGTTGAAGGTCGCGATATCGATTACAGCACAGCTTCTGCTAGCATTTCCGCAGACTGCCCATGTGAGCCGATGGCAGCCGAAGACCCTTTATTTATTTTGTATACCTCAGGCTCCACCGGTAAACCCAAAGGCGTATTGCATACCACAGCAGGTTATTTGTTATATGTAGCCTCGACGCATAAAGAAGTCTTTGGCCTTCAAGAGGACGATATCTATTGGTGCACAGCCGATATTGGCTGGATTACCGGACATTCCTATGTGACCTATGGCCCGCTCGCCAATGCCTCAACCGTAGTGACCTTTGAAGGCGTCCCAAGCTATCCTGATAATTCACGTTACTGGCAGATTATCGATAAATATAAGGTCAGCATTTTTTATACCTCCCCTACCGCCATTCGTTCGTTGATGCAGCATGGCGATGAACCTTTGGCTTCCACTCACCGCCGCAGCTTAAGATTGCTCGGCAGCGTAGGCGAACCTATTAACCCAGAAGCCTGGCAATGGTATTTCGAATCGGTAGGTCATAAGCGCTGCCCCATAATCGATACCTGGTGGCAAACTGAAACTGGCGGCTTTATGATCGCGCCCCCTATCGAACTACATAATAAACCCGGCTCTGCCATGCGGCCCTATTATGGCGTGCAGCCGGTAATCTTAGATGAGAAAGGCCATGAACTATCCGGGGCCTGCGAGGGGATTTTAGCAATTAAAGCCTCATGGCCTGGCATGATGCGTAGTGTCTATGGCGATCACGATCGATTTATGAAGTCCTATTTAAAGGTCTACCCCGGCTATTATTTTACCGGCGATGGTGCCAAACGCGATAAAGATGGCGATTATTGGATTACCGGCCGCATCGACGATGTATTAAATGTCTCAGGGCATCGCATAGGCACGGCCGAAGTGGAAAGCGCTTTAGTTCTGCACCCCGATGTCGCTGAAGCGGCTGTAGTTGGTGTACCGCATGACATTAAAGGCCAAGGCATATATGCTTATGTGGTATTAATGGATGGAGCCACACCCAGCGAGGCACTTAAAAAAGCCTTAAACCAAATGGTGAGAACGCAGATCGGCCCTATTGCACATCTCGATACCATACAATTTGCCGAAGCCCTGCCTAAAACCCGCTCTGGTAAAATTATGCGCCGGATTTTACGTAAGATTGCCTGCAAGGAAACCGATAGCTTGGGAGATATATCCACCCTATCCAACCCAGAGTCGGTGGAAAAATTAGTTAAGAACCAACCATCGTCAACTATGATAGGAAATACATTATGAACACCGTCTTATTTAACTGGTTACTAGTCTTCCATATCATCGGCTTCGTATGCTGGTTCGCAGGTCTTTTTTACCTACCCAGACTATTTGTCTATCATGCCCAGACCCTAGACCAAAACACGTCTAACACCTTTAAAATCATGGAATATAAACTCAATTATTATATTACCCACCCAGCTATGGGCCTGACTATCTTTACTGGAATTGGGCTCATGCATGAATATTATTTGGCTTATCACATCGTGCCAGTGTGGTTAATGGTTAAGCTGGTATTGGTCGCTATTTTATTTGGCTTTCAAGTCATGTGCGGACGTTACTTAAAAGCCTTTAGAGCGGATAAAAATATCCATAGCCATCGGTTCTATCGCTTTTTTAATGAAGTACCGACGGTGCTATTGATTGCGATTGTGATATTGGCCGTGTTGCGTTAAAGATCGATCTTAAAGGGAAAATCGTCATCTTTCGGTATTGGATGTCTTACTGGCGTTGCATTACTTTTATTTAAACGCGAAGATCCTTTAAAAAATACCAGAGAATTGCCTGACTTCGGAGGCGTATTGACAAAGGGCTGATGAGGCGCATGTTCATTCTGGCCAGGAATAGGTATTCCTCTTGTATTTAGTGGGCTTTCAGCCACTGCTATAGCCTGTAAGTTTGGGTCCTCCCCAGCAAATGAATTCCTCAAACTTTTTGTAACATCTGGACTTATAGCTTGAGGAGCAGCAGTGCTGCCTTCAGGCAAAACCAAATCTTGTCTGGCTACGCTGGTACCTATGTCTGCGTTCACTTGTACAGGCATCGATGGTGGTGTAATTTGAACCACCTTAGGTTTCCAGAAACTTTTAATCCAATGACTAAATGAAGAAATAAGTTCTGCAACCCAGGATTTTGGGAATTGTTTTGGCGGGTTAATATGAGCTTGAAAAGCCTTTAATTGCAACTGTGCTGCTCGCGCAATAGTACTATAACCCGTTGCACCATAGCGTATAGGCGAGGAGGGCTTTGCATGTAAAACACGGTTAGGATTGACCACTTGAGCGTTAAAAGCGTTCATTATAGACTTTAATTGTTGAGAGTCAGTGGTGCTTTTAATATGCCTAACCATCATGTCTATTATTGCGTTTCTTTTAACTTCAGTAGCTTGCGCTTTAAAATCAGTCGATCTTATGAGATTTAATAAACTTTCAATTGGGCTTAATTTATCAGCTAAGGCTATAAATTTCTTACAAATTTCATAAGCGAACTTATTGCCTCGAATGCTCGATTGGTTTTGAATAGTCCAGAACATCTCTCTTAACTTAGCAGGATCGGCAAATTCTGATAATTGATATTCTGCCACAGCATTAGATAGGTCTTTATATAAAGCTAAAATCAATTTTCTCTGCCGTATAGATTTAGTTTCTTTAATAGGCGAAACATCTCCGTCTAGCACGAGCGCTGTAGATTCTTGAGACCCTTCTGTAACAATTTTTTCTGCCAATTCTTTTAAAATTGGCCATGACTGCTCTTGATTGAGCAAAACTTCGAAAGGATCCGAGATACCAAGCCCTAATTTTTTACGCCCAAGAATAATATCTAAGTTAGGCTGTGATACTTTACCTTGAACAAACAATTCTCGAAAAATTTCTGCATCCGGCCCTTTTATAATAATAGGAAATTTTATTTTAAAATAACTTAATTCATTTACATTAGTTGCTTGAACAAACTTAGCCGTATACTCGACTTGAACACGAAGCGGAATATTCGTTTTTTTGCCATCCTCATCTTTAAATTCTAAACTTTGGCAGGCAAGTGAGCTTTGAAATAGAATCTGTCCATTTTCATTAACAAAATCTCCTGTTGTTTTACCTCTTACCTTTACACCCGGGTGAACACTATGAGTCGGTCCTTCAAGTGATGTCAGTCCAGCAGCAACATTATGAAGGAGCAAGGAAAACATACCCTGCTCATAAGCTAAGCTAGGAGAATTTTGTTCTGAAATTGCCACAGTGCGGTCAGCGGGTTTTAATAAAGCAGAGTCGATCATATGTGAAAGTGACGTGAATTCAGGAGTGGATACACCCAATACCTTAGACAATGCAGAGCTTCGTTCTTCTAAGTAATAGTCACCCAGCCCCTTGCCCGATAGACTCAAATTGTGTGGATCAGATCCTAAGTGATGAGGCGTAGGGTTGAAGCGATATCCAAGCGCCTTTATCTCTTGCCAAGTAGAAACAGGAGAGCTATCGATCTCACCTTGAAATACTAATATGGTATGTTTGGTGTCCATTCGCGAATTCCTTTTCGCTTAATTACAATGATTATGCCAGGCAAACCTTAAGGTTTTCTTAAGGAAAGCTGATAATCTAGGCATTTCTTTTGTTATTTTTATAATGCTCATTTTATTATCCATTTTATCTATACATATTTAATATAGATTATAAATGAATACATTTTGTGGTTTAAATTCAATAAGCCTTAAATACCGAAAAAAGCTATCGCTTTACCACAAGATTAATGCGGAGCCTCTACGTCACCATTGTCAGGATTACGGCCCTTGGCAGGGTAGATACCCACAAACAAATCCGTGTGATATTTTCCTTTTTCCTGCTTTGCAGATCCAGAAGGTTCAGGGAAAGGCGTATGACTGGCTTTGGTAGCATTAGGATTATTAGCGGGTAGTTTGCGATGACTAGCGGGTTGTGCAAGCTCGTCCTTTACACTTATACTTGGCGCTATATTGATAACCTTCCTTGCGCTAGGCCTATTATAACTAATTGACCTTACTGGGGGGCTAAATAAGGCCCTAAGGGAATGAATCAGCCCAGTCCACAAATTTAACAATAGATTTTTATGAGATCGATTATTTCTTCGTATAGGGTTGCCAGCCATTTTTCTAGTGCTAGTGCTTTCGAACTGATTTGCCCTTATTGCAAAAGCATTTAAAATATTATGGTGATTTCTGACAAGCTCGACTTTGGATTCTGCTACCTTACTTCCCATATAACGAGGCAAAGCCACCGCATCTTGCGTCAGCATAAAGCTCCAATGCTTGCCAGGCTTAATGTTAAGCATATACTCAGCTTTAAGTCGTTCAAGCTCGGCAAGCTTCCTTGTTAGCTTAATTCTATCGATTATAATATGCGTAAGTTTCGCTTGTTGCTTAATTAAGTTGGCATCTATTGAAACCATATTAATCACCCTATAAATATGTAATAACTATAAATATAGATCAATATTTACAATTATTTCTTTTTAAGATGAATAAAATCGAAGGGAAATTGATGCGTGGCATCAGACGGATGATGCTGACGTGAGATTTCTTGCCATTCTTGAGAAGGTAATGTAGGAAAAAAAACGTCCCCATCGATACTGGCTTGGATTTCAGTTAGATAGAGGGTGTCGATTTGCGGCAGTAGCATAGCAAAAATCTCCGCCCCGCCGATTACCATTATTTCTTCATCTGTGGCCTTTAGTTCATCGATAGAATGAATGACCTCACAGCCGGCTATTTGCAAAGCTGGGTCTCGGCTTAGAATAATATTGCGTCGATTAGGCAAAGGTTTGCCGATGGATTCATAGGTCTTGCGCCCCATTAATACCGGCTTACCGACCGTTAAGGCCTTAAAATGCTTTAAATCATCCGGCAAATGCCAGGGTAATTGGTTATTTTTGCCCATTACGCGATTCTGGCTATAGGCTACAACGGCTGAAAGCTTCATTAAATAGCTACTGGCGCTTTAATATGCGGGTGACATTCATAATTTAGGATCTCAAAATCCTCAAATTTATAATCAAAAATGCTATCAGGCTTACGATTAATGCTAAGGGTAGGCAAGGCAAAAGGCTGCCGGCTAAGCTGCAATTTCGTTTGTTCCAAATGGTTGGAATACAAATGCACATCGCCCCCGGTCCAAACAAAGTCCCCTACTTCTAAATTGGCCTGTTGCGCAACCATATAGGTCAATAAGGCGTAACTAGCGATATTAAAGGGTAGGCCTAAAAATACATCGCAGCTGCGCTGATAAAGCTGGCAGGATAATTTGCCATTGGCTACATAAAACTGGAAAAAGGCATGACAAGGCGGCAAAGCCATATTCTCGATTTCGCCGACATTCCAGGCCGATACGATGAGGCGGCGACTATCAGGATTAGCCTTAAGCTGCTGCATAAGCTGCGTAATTTGGTCGATATGACGGCCATCTGCCGCAGGCCAAGAACGCCATTGCGAACCATAGACCGGGCCTAAATTACCGTTCTCATCTGCCCATTCATCCCAAATCCTCACGCCATTTTCTTTTAAATATGCGATATTGGTATCGCCTTTTAGGAACCATAGCAGCTCGTGAATAATCGAGCGCAGATGGGCTTTTTTGGTGGTGATCAAGGGAAAGCCTTTGCTTAGATCGAAACGCATCTGACGGCCAAATACGCTTAACGTACCTGTGCCGGTGCGATCTTCTTTAGGCGTGCCGTTTTCTAATACATCTTTCATTAGATTTAAATATTGTTCCATGCCTGTCTCGCCTTAAGGTTTCCTTAAGAATTTAATCATAAAATAGAAAATAAGAAAGGGGTATTTTACTGAACTATAGCGAATGTCTTACAAAAATATAAGTTTAAACTGATTATATCGTCTATAAATAGTATATAGAATTCATAATATATCAGGAAGATGGTCGGGGAACACTAATGATGAACGGATCCAGAAGAATACTTACCGAATTTGACCGCGAAGTCTTAGCGGCTGCATTTGAAACAATGACAAAAACACACGACCCAAAAAAAGATGGTCCCGTCGAAGATGTTTCACGCTTTTTAAACCATAGCGCGTATGCCCCTTTGATTATTAAAGCATCTACCATTGAGATGAAAGAGCTTCCTTCTATTCAACATGAAACGGCAGAGAAAGATCCAAAAGCCCAAGAAGACTTATTTTTGAAAGCTGCTGCCAAAAACTTTTCTGACTACCGCAGGGCATTATTAGAAAGCGACCCAATTCGCCCATCTAAAATGAAGCTTAAACCCGAAGTATCTGATTTCTTAGCTAATACCAACAGTGATTTCAATGCGAAAATTATAAAATTTGGTATCAACGTGCTATGGAAAAAATTTATAAAACCAGATGCTATAGTATTAGTTGGGGCTGCTGATAATGAAAATTTAGCACGCTATAATTTTACAGCCGATGAACTGAACGTCAAAAATAGCTCTAATGAAAACCCTACTTCTTATACTGAATACGAAGCTGCATTAACAGCAAAAATGGCAACTGATCCCAATTTGGCTAAGAAAGTTCAATATCTCGGCGAAGAAATGTTTGCAGATGATTTAATTTATGGCCTAAGTGTTTCACAAGGCATGTATGAAACTGAATTAAGTATTTTTCGAGACTCAGCGGAACTATTATACAAGATGACCTCACTTCAACTTGCAAGAACTGTTGTAAGAAGATCTCAATCACTTGCCTCTGAAGAATTCGCTATCGATGCAAATGAAATTCTTACACTTGCCACGCCTGCTGCAGAAAGAGAAATAGAGAGTATTAGCGCTATTAATCTTCGCAATAAAAACGCTGGAAGCCGAGATGTTACTGAAGAACAATCCTTTTTAGATGTTTTCCAAGATAAAATGGAAGCAAATATATTTCTATTGAATAAACCTGACTCTAATTATTTAGGAAAAGCTGAATTAACGGCTCTTTATAATAAAGCATTAACCATCATAAATACGGATAGTAGGGCTCGCTCCATCAATGATTTACTAGCCATCAAAAACTGGCTTGCGGATCACCCCTCTGATTCTACCGAAGAAGTTGTAAACGTGCTTGGTAGATTAGCTAAACTCGGTCAGCGGGATGTGTTACAAGATTACTTAGCCGATTTGAACCGGGAGCTTCATACTGAGCCAAAAGAAACTCTGGCGCAAAGATTGCATTCTTTTGCCTATATCTCAAATCGAGAGTTGATTAACTTTTTTAATGAAGAGCTACCAAATGTTGGTGTTAATCTAAATCATGGCTTTATTACCTTACACTCGGAATCTACTGATCCTATTTTTAGTCGTGGTGAACGAAAAATTGGTTATGTAAATGGGCGATTATTATCTGACATTGTCCGTGAAAATAACGCTTCTTTAAACTTAGAGACAATGCCTTCTGAAACCTTAGAGGCACTATTTAAAGATCAAATAAATACAACATTAGGTTTAACCAACTCTGGGTTTACAGCTAATTTAAATCAACAATTTTTCTTGTTAATGGATAAATTATATGGAATCAAACTATTAAATGAAGATGGAATGAAGGTAGACGAAGAACCTCTATCTTTAAATTGCTTTATTAAAGACCGCAAACCATGTGTTACAGCCAAGCAAAAAATAAATTCATTTATAGTGATGCCTTCAGCTACTGATACTGTCGCACGAGCTCCTATTACTTTAGATGCTGAGTATGAATATACCGCCGTATTTAATAACACAGGCAACTACTATGAAGTATTACCTCCCATTAAATTTACAGGGCAAGATGCTGAACTTGTTAAGGCATTTTTCATAACCCCTTCCAGCCCTGAGTTCAGCAAGTCCAGCTATTATCTATTAGCTCAACTTCAAGAAAATGCTATCCCTGCCGGGCTTAAAACGGCTCTACAACAAGTTGTAATAGATTTATATAGTTCAAATGGCAAAGCAGATAGCATTTATGCTCTCCAAGATAAATTAGCTCATATAAAAAATAATCATTTAACATTGCTTGAGACAAATGAATCGGTAAAGGATGTGATGACTAAATTTGGAGAAGCTCTTGATCATTTTACACCTATAGAGCAAGCCAAAAGAAAACTTCAAGAGACACCACGCGCATCCGAAAGCATTAAACGTCATAATGCCGCTGATAGTTTGAAAAACTCATTACAACAATCTAGTCCAAAAGCGGCTTTAAGAACAATGGCTGCATATCATAGAGCTTTGGAAACCGATGCTGATTTTAAAACAATGACTGCACCCACCAGCAACCGAAGCAGTTATACCGCTGTAGTAGGAGGTAAAGTTGTTACTGCTACCGGCGCACATAATGAAGTTGTAGCTGCTGCTAAACAGAAAATTAGCAAAGCTCCCAATTTGCACCAATCATCCGAAGCACAGGCCTTCTTAGCTACTCAACGTAAAAAAGGTGCTTTTAACTGGCGCTCGATAGGCTTAGGTGTATCGATTGGTTTAGCTATAGGTACAGCCATCGCTTTAACCGTCTTATCAGGTGGTGCGGTCTTACCTGTTGCGATAGGTATAGGTGTCGGCATAGGTTTGTTAGTTGGTGGTGGCTCTTATTTGCATTCTGCTAAAATAGAGAACCAAAAAAGCGTTGCTTCTGCAGAAGCTTATTATAATGCTAAAGCTAAAGCTGAAGCTTCAGCTAAATTAGATAAACCCATGACTAAAGATGTAGCACCACAGGCCTCTACGTCAAATTTACCAGTGTCTTCTGGCATAATACCTACTGTTGATTTTGATGGATTTATGGAACGTCCAAGCGTTAGAAAAGCAAGACTTGAAGCTGAAGCTGCCGCTCAAGCACATCCAGCAACTGGAATAGATTTAAAGGTTGATACTATTCCATTATCCACGGAGGTCACTTCTGGCCTTGGCCCCACTGCTGGTCACTTCAGTACGGCTTTGTCGGTTCTTCAATCAGCTGCCCAGACAGCAGGCCACGGTGCAACACCAAAACCTGACAAAAGCTAAGGCTTAACCTAAGTAATTTTTATAATATATCTTATACTTAAAAGGCGCTTCCACAAAGGCGCCTTTTTTGCTAGACTCAATCCAAAATCAATTGTGCGGGGATTGGGTCATGTTATTCACATTTGGCTTCACTGAATCACAGCAGCGTGAGCTTGAAGAAGCTATCACGGCCGTTTCAAAGGTTAGCGTTGATGCTATTAATACAGCAGTAACTGCCAAACAAGCTAAAATTGGCCGTGACTTAAACACCGAAGAGCATAATATTATTCGATATGTAACTTCAATTGAACTTGCCATAAAAGCATCAAGAGCATACCTCCATAGTATTGTGAAAGAACGTAAATTTACACCATCTTCTAGGTGCGAGCATACAGTCCTTTTAGGTGCCATAGAGAGCAAGGGCTTGAATAAAGCAGATATTGGAGATGAGGATCTAACTCATTTTCTCGATGCAGATGAAATAGCTATTTGTCAAAAATTTAAACACTGCGCAAATATAATAGAAAATTTTCTTAGAAAAACTTGTAACTATATTGCAGAAATGCAGAATGCTAATATTTTGTATAATACTGTAAATGAAAGTGCTTCTGTATCTTGGCCCATCTTTTTGGATCAAGTTTTAATAGGCGAAGTTAAACTTCGTAGTACAGGAGAAATTCACAAGAATGCTGGGGAAAAGCTCCTGGAATCAGCCGATGCCCTACTAGCTGCAACCAAACCTCAAACTGTATTTGCTGGAACACTTAGTACACCACCCGAAAGCATAGCGGCAAGCCTGGCGCCAACGGTAGTAGCTGCACGCGAGCCAACCTGGTCTAATTACTGGTCTGGCATCGTGAGCCCTACAAGAGCTGCAACGTGTGCTATCCAATAATTTCTGGATCCAGATAAATGCTATGCGTTATCAGGAGACGCTGTGGTTTGGATCCCGGGTTCGCCTATCGGCGCCCCAGGATGACATGAACGCATAATCCAACACCCAACAAAAACATCGGCACGCAAAGCAGCTGGCCCATCGTTAGCCAGCCAAAGGCTATAAAACCTAACTGTGGGTCGGGTTGGCGGAAAAATTCGGCGCTAAATCTAAAGCTTGAGTATAACAGTAGAAATAAAGCCGAAATCAGCATCCTAGGCCGGGGCTTAATCGAGGTGGTCCATAAGATAATAAATAGGGTTATGCCTTCTAAACATAATTCGATTAATTGCGAAGGATAACGAGGCCAGGGGCCGCCAGTTGGGAATATCATCCCGATTGGGGAGGTCGTAACCCTGCCCCATAGCTCGCCATTGATGAAGTTGCCGATTCTGCCAAGCCCCAAGCCAATCGGAACCATAGGCGCAAAAAAGTCGGTTAAATCGAATACATTAATATTAATTTTGCGGCTGTAATACCACATAGCGAGTATCACGCCGATTAAGCCACCGTGAAAAGACATGCCGCCATCCCAGACTTCTAAAATAGTCCAAGGCTGATGAATAAAGGGGATGAAATCATAAAATAGCATATAACCGGTGCGCCCACCAAGAATAACCCCTAGCGCGCCATAAAAGATCGCATCAGCCACCTGATCAGGCTTAACCACAGACCACGGTTTTTTGCTGCGGTAAACACCGAGGCTCCAGGTTAAAACAAAGCCGATTAAATACATAATGCCATACCAATGCACGGCTATAGGTCCAAGCTTAAGAGCGATGGGATCAATTTGCGGATAAGTAAGCATGTTTTTAATGGACTCCGGGATGAATGAATGACAACCAGCTCAAAAGACGTTATCATTTTACAGCAAAATTTGAAACCAAGGAAATCGATTTAATGTCAAAGTCCTCCGTAGTCAAAATACTAAGCACCTTTAGCCTGGTAATGATTACCATTACCTGCGTGGATAGTATCCGTAACTTACCAGCTAGCGCCCTATTTGGCAGCAGCGTGGTGTTCTTTTTCATCCTATCAGCCATCGTATTCTTTATTCCTACCGCGCTGATCTGTGCTGAATTATCGACTACCTGGCCTGAAAAAGGCGGTATTTATACCTGGGGCAAGATGGCTTTTGGCAAGGGTTTTGGCCTATTTACCGTATGGTTCCAGTGGATCGAGAATGTTATCTGGTACCCTTTAGTATTATCCTTTATCGCCGGCGCCTTAAGCTATTTGCTAACGCCGCAACTAGCTAATAATAAGTTTTACGTATTTGCTTTAATCAACATCGTATTTTGGATCTGCACCTATATCAATTTAAAAGGCTTAAAATTATCGGCCAAGCTTACCGAAGTTTTTGGAATATTGGGCCTTATTGTGCCTATGCTACTTATTATTATCCTCGGTACCATCTGGTTAGTCGGCCCCTATCCTCATCAAATCGAATTTACTCGCGAGAGCATGCTGCCCCATTGGAATAATACCAGCATGTGGACATCCTTGAGCGCGATCGTTATGTCTTTAACCGGGGTGGAAATTACCACTATCCATGCGGCCGAAGTTAAAAACCCACAAAAAAGCTATCCCAGGGCTTTATTGATTTCCACCGTATTTATATTGGCCACCTTAATTTTAGGTTCATTAGCCATCGGCTTAGTAGTTCCGGCGGCTAAGTTAAACTTAATCTCGGGTATTATGGACGCCTTTTCGGACTTTTTATCGGCCTACCATCTGGCCTGGTTAACGCCTATCGTGGCGATAAGCTTAATATTAGGCGCGGTTGCCGGGCTTAATAACTGGATTATCGGGCCAACCAAAGGCCTTATGGTCGCCGCTCAAGACGGTTATCTACCGCCCTTTTTACAAAAACAAAATGCCAATGCCGCACCGACCAATTTATTGTATATTCAAGGCGTTATCGTCACCGTGCTATCATCCTTATTTTTGTTTATGCCTTCGGTAAATAGCTCGTATTGGCTGCTAAACGTATTGACCACTCAACTGTATATGTTGATGTATCTATGCGTGTTTTTTGCCTTTTTGCGTTTGCGCTTTACTCACCCCAATGTCGAGCGCCCTTTTAAGGTGCCTGGTGGTAAATTTGGGATGTGGTTAGTATCGGGCCTTGGTATATTCAGCATGATTTTCACCGTATATATCGGCTTTATACCGCCCCCACAGATCCCCTATCACAGCGTATTAGAATACGAGTCGATATTAGGCATTGGTTTAGTCGCATTTTGTCTGCCTCCCATCGTTATGCATATCATGCAAAAACAAAGCTGGCAGGCAAATGAGCTAACCATCGATCAAACCATAGATGAGTTTATTAAAAAACCCTAACCAAAATTGGATTCCGGGTTCTGCTTTGCAGCCCCAGGATGACATGCTCACCCCTTTGTCATTCCCATGAAAATGGGAATCCAGACAACAGCAAAGTTGATGATATATTATGAACACTGAAAAACCTTTTAGAGCCATTAAAAGCTTTGTGCGCCGCGAAGGCCGACTCACCGTCGGTCAACAAAAAGCCTTAGATACCGGCTGGTCAGAGTTTGGTTTATCGCTCGAAAACGGGCCGCTTAATTTGGCTCACACCTTTGGCCGTCAGGCACCCTGCATACTTGAGATTGGCTTTGGCATGGGCAGGTCTTTAGCCGAAATGGCGCTAGCTCAGCCGGAAAATGATTATATCGGCATCGAAGTGCATCGCCCTGGAGTCGGCTGCCTGCTTAAAGATATTATCGAACAGCAGATCCCCAATATTCGGATTTATGATCAGGATGCTGTAGAAGTATTAAAACAATGCATCCCTGATCATTCCTTGGCTGGCTTACAGTTATTTTTCCCCGATCCCTGGCATAAAAAACGCCATAATAAACGTCGACTGGTGCAAGCCGAATTTGTGAAGTTGGTCTTACAAAAACTACAACCGGGCGGCTTTTTTCATCTGGCGACAGATTGGGAACACTATGCCCTGCAGATGATGGAAGTATTAAGCGCAGAACCTGGCTTTAGCAATGCGGCTGGAGCGAATGAATTTGCCCAAAGGCCTATTAGCAGGCCCTTAACCAAGTTTGAACAACGTGGCCAACGTCTTGGGCATGGGGTATGGGATTTACTCTTTGAGAAGCAATCGTAAAGCCAGCGTAAAGCGCAGATTTTAAGGATAAAATGTTTCCGCTCGACCTAAGGCTATGACTTCCGCTCTAAGCTCTGGGAAATATCCCAACATAAAGAGCACTTCGGTCCATAAGAAAATCGGCGCAATAAAAATCTGCGAGAGATCATCGGCTAAGGCTGGTTTTTTGCCTTCGATCATATGGCCAATTATTTGCAACCCGACTCCGGCGATTAAGCTCAGTATAAAAGCCGTAGCGCCGATTAGATTAGGATGATATTGCGAAAATAAGCTGGAAATCCAGGCTAAAGCCACTAATACGATCGCGGTGCTAAAACCAATTTTGCGATCAAGTTTAATATAATAAATCGATAACGCCGCCACAGAAAGCCAGCCTAAATCGATCTGAAACACGCCGTTTATACCAATATTAATCCAGTTCAAGGGAATAAAAAAAGCGAATATCAATAAGGGTACGCCAATAAGATGGGTGACTTTGGTAAGGGTTTTCTCATGATATAGCTGATAAACGCCCATTTGTTCGGCCAGACTTTTCATTTATTGCCCCCTTAATCACTCTCTCTAGTTTTAATAATTTGAAGGCGATTGGCAAGAAGTATATTAATTTAGTTTATACTGGAATTGTCATTATTTGGCCTAAGGCGAGTATAATGGCTTAAAAATTAATGGTATCGAATAATGTCACATTCTCCTAATAGTCGTGCGATTGCTGCCACCCTGGTCGCTGAAGTCTTGCTTAAAAAGCGTTCCTTACAACAGGTTTTCTCAGAACAGACTAAAGGCTTAGATCCGGTTGACTCGGCTTTTGTACAGGCCCTGGTTTATGGCGTTTTGCGTGAATATGGCAATCTGCAGGCCATTACTAAACAACTGCTTACTAAACCCTTAAAACCCATCGATCAGGATATTAGCATTATTATCGCGGTCGGCTTATACCAATTAATGTCGATGCGGGTTGCCGAGCATGCTGCCGTGTCAGAGACTGTTGAGGCCGCTAAAATAATCGATAAACAATGGGCTACCGGCTTAATTAATGGCCTATTGCGCCGATTTGTTCGCGAAAAAGCAGCCATAATTAAACTAGCTAAACTAAGTGCCGATAAAAACAATCCCTCCTGGCTAGTGGCTAAAATCAAAGCCGCCTGGCCGGACCGCTCGTTACAAATCATGCAAAAAAACGATTTAGCCCCTCCCATGCATCTTCGCATCAATCAGCAAAAGACCGATCGCGACACCTACTTAAAACTGCTAGCAGAGCATCATAGCATCATCGCCACCGCTCATCCTTTTAGCCCCATGGGCATTACCTTGGAGCAAGCGGTGGATGTCGATAAATTACCGCATTTTGCAGAGGGCTGGTGCTCGGTGCAGGATATTGCCGCTCAACAGGCGGCCGTTTTATTAGAATTAAAGCCCAATCAGCGCGTATTAGATGCTTGTGCGGCGCCCGGTGGCAAGACCGCGCATATTTTAGAGACTGAGCCTAGTGTGGACTTGCTGGCCATCGATCAGGATGCCACTCGCCTAAACCGCGTTCAAAACACCTTATCGCGCCTCGATTTACAAGCGAAGCTACTGACTGCCGATGCCAGCCAAGCCGACTGGTGGGACAAAAAACCATTTGATCGAATTTTATTAGATGCACCTTGCTCGGCCACCGGGGTTATTCGTAGGCATCCTGATATTAAATGGCTACGCCTGGCTAGCGATATTCCTGCACTCGCTGAGCTGCAATTGCTAATTTTAAAAAACCTTTGGAATATGCTGGCGCCGAATGGCATTTTAGTTTACGCCACCTGCTCGATATTGCCGGAAGAAAATGATCAGATTATTAGCCAGTTTTTAGCCGAAACCGCTAATGCGAAGACCTTGGCCTTAGAATTCCCACGCGGCTGCAAAACAGAATGCGGCTGGCAGTTTTTCCCAGAAGTCATGGGAACCGATGGTTTTTATTATTCAAAATTACTAAAATTATAAAAGCATGGGGCTTAAAACTACTCTGCATTCTACTATGAATGACTAAACACAATCTTTATTTCATAGTAGAACGCAGAGCACGCGGTTTATAACGAGAAATATATTGGTTCCCGTAAAGCTATAGTGTAATTGAAAGGCTACGAATTCTTATTGCTCGGCGTAATGCTGATAGTGTAAAGCAATCGTCAGAATTTAGTGAACTGCTTCACCTTGAATAATAAGCGCCGTCATCAATTTACGCGCCATATCACAGCCGGCCTGTTCGCCGTATTTCGCTTCTAAAGTCTCTTCAAGTTCGACGACCCAAGCGGCTCTCGCTATTTGAATGCTGCCCTCAGGCACATAGGTCACTTCTTGAATACCGACCATGGTTTCGTCAAGGTCTATATCATAGTGACTATCGATAATATCTTGTGCCGTCGACAAATCTTGTTCCACTGTATCCCAATTTAAATTACTCATGGTCAACCTCCTGATTTATTGCTGCACTCTTTCTAGTATAGGCATAAATTTACAAATTGCTGGCTTATCCAATTCCAAACGCATGAATAATCAGTCCTGCTATAATTTGCACGGGTGGATAAATTATGCTGGAGAGTATATTGGTTACCATTAAAAGTATGAGTATTAAAAACCCGTAACGCTCTAAACTATTATAGCGCAATGAGGCTTTAGGGCTCAAGAATGCGCTTAATACTCGGCTACCGTCTAATGGCGGGATAGGAATTAAATTTAATACACCGAATACGATATTAATCACTATGCCGGACATACCCATATTCATTAAGATAAATGCTGTCCAAGGCTCTGAAACCTGCAAGGATAGGCTAAATTTGGCCACACCTGCCCAGATTAATGCCATAAGGATATTAGCGACCGGGCCACTGATAGCGACTAAAGCCATACCTAATCGAGGCGAACGAAGATTGCGCCAATCCACAGGCACAGGCTTAGCCCACCCAAAGGCAAATCTGCCGCCGGAGACTAATAATAATAAAATCGGCACAATCAATGTTCCCATAATATCGATATGTTTAATGGGGTTTAAGGTTAATCGGCCTAGCCTTTGTGCGGTTTTATCGCCCAATAGGCTCGCCACCCAACCATGTGCCACCTCATGTACGGTAATGGCAAATATTAAGGGGATAAGCCAGGCCATTATCTTTTGGGCTAAATCAAATTGCATGTTTCTTCCTTTATAGGTAGCATCTAGTACAGATGTTATATGGGGATTATAGGAGAAATTTCAATGGGCAACCCTTTATTAAAATCGTTTATTTTGCCGCCTTTTAAGGCCATTACAGCAGAATGTGTTGAGCCAGCTATCGATGCCTTGCTTGAAAAAAGCCGCGAGACCGTGGCTAAAACCCTGACTCAGACCGGCCCTTGGACCTGGGAAAACCTTATTCAAGCCATTGAAGATTGTGACGAGCAGCTCTCTAAAGCCTGGTCTCCGGTGAGCCATCTTAATTCGGTTAAAAACTCCCCGGCCTTGCGCGAAGCTTATGAGCATTGCATCGCGAAGCTGTCGGATTACCATACCGAAATCGGTCAAAATTATGCGCTATATCAAGCCTATGAAAAACTTAAAAACAGCTTAGCCTTTCGCGAGCTCGATCCCGTGCAACAGCGCATTATCGAGCACACCCTAAGAGACTTTACCCTTTCCGGTGTCTCGCTATCAGAGGCTAAAAAACAACGTTTTAAAGAGATTCAACAACAACTATCGCAAATCTGCACCCAGTTTGAGAACCATATTCTCGATGCCACCGATCATTGGACGTATCACACCGATGATAAAACCATGCTACAGGGCTTGCCCGAGCATACCATTATCGCCGCCGCAGAGCGGGCTGCAGAAGCCAATCAAACGGGTTGGACCCTAGGCATCGACTTTCCAAGCTACTATGCCGTGATCACCTATGCCGACAATCGTGATCTGCGCAAGCAATTTTATACCGCTTACGCTACCCGAGCCTCAGACCAGGGCCCAGATGCCGGTCAGTGGGATAATACCAAGCTTATGGATGAGATCTTGGCCTTACGCCATGAAGAAGCCCTGCTATTAGACTTTAAAAACTTTGCAGAGCTTTCCTTAGCCACCAAAATGGCTAAATCGCCTACCCAGGTTTTAGAATTTCTACAAGATTTAGCCGCCCGTTCCAAAGCGATGGCCAAACAAGAACTTAAAACTTTGCAAGAATTTGCTAAGAAACATGGGTTTTCAGAAGCCCTACAATCTTGGGATACCGCCTATTACAGCGAAAAACTGCGCCAGGCTGAATTCGGTCTATCAGAAGAAGCGCTAAGGCCTTATTTCCCGGTGACCCAGGTTCAAAAAGGCCTATTTGAAATCGTACATAAAATTTATGGCTTAACGGTTAAAGAACGCCAAGTCGAGGCCTGGCATGAGTCGGTACAATTTTTCGATATCTATGATACCGATGACTTATTGCGCGGCTCATTTTATGTCGATCTTTATGCCAGACCTAATAAACGCGGCGGCGCATGGATGGATGATTATATAACGAGACGCCGCTTACAAGATGGCTCGATTCAAAGCCCAATAGCCTATTTAACCTGTAATTTTACCCCGCCTTTAAAAGGCCAAGCGGCCTGCTTAACTCACGATGAAGTGATTACCTTATTCCATGAATTTGGTCATGTCATGCACCACCTGATGAGCAAGGTCGATTATTTATCGGCTTCAGGTATTCATGGAGTCGAATGGGATGCGGTCGAACTGCCTAGCCAATTTATGGAAAACTTTTGTTGGTGTGCGGAAGTCCTGCCTTTAATTTCCAGCCATATCGAAACCCATGAACCCTTGCCCGTAGCCATGTTTGAGCAATTGCTAAAAAGCCGCTCCTTCCAAGCCGGCCTTTTTATGCTGCGCCAAATTGAATTATCGCTATTCGATTTTAGAATGCACTATTACTACGATCCGGCAAATCTTAAGTCTGTGCAAGAAGTATTAGATCAGGTCCGTCAGGAAATCGCCGTTATTTTTCCACCGGAATTTAACCGCTTTCAGCATAGCTTCTCACATATATTCGCCGGCGGTTACGCGGCAGGATACTATTCCTATAAATGGGCAGAAGTCTTATCAGCTGACGCCTTCTCGAAATTTGAAGAACAAGGCGTATTAAATCGCGAAGTAGGCGAAGCCTTTTTGCACAATATATTGGAACAAGGCAGCGCCAAAGATGCTATGGAATTATTTATTCAGTTTAGAGGTCGAGAGCCTAAGATCGACGCCTTACTCAAGCACAACGGCATCCTCAGTTGATTTAGACTCAGGAGTGTTCGCTAAGGCTCTTGCTGAAAATGCACCCGTTCCTGCGCCATTATCAACAGGTCCTTGATTAGTTTGAGTTTGAACTTGAGCCACAGCAACTGTTATTTGTTCTACCGCGGCAGTGCTTTCTGCTGCAAAATTTGCTGACAGAAGACCTGCAAGTTCTTCAATGTGACTGGCTGACTCACTAATGACGGAATTGGGATTTTGGGCTAACGCGGCAAGAATTGCCCGTTCTTCGATCGTACCAGCGGGCCTAAGATTATTTGCCGATACGCCAGCTACTCTACGAACCTCACCGTCTTTTTTTATACATGATGCGATTGAGCCAATCAAGCCAACGGTTACTAAAGCGAGGCTAATCGAGCAAACAGATAGTATAGAGTCATTACAGCTCTTATCATCAGCCGCACAAACTGCTCTTTGATTAATGATAAGTCCTATTATAGCGGCAAGTAGCCCTAAAGAGACTGTCACACCCGTTGCTTGTAATTTTGTCATCTTCATGATGTCTTCCTATTTCATTACGTCCGTGTAATGAAGACATTATAAGGAAATCTTGCTGGAACTATATGGATTGACTATCTAGAAAAATGCCTAACATAAAACAAGAAAAAACATTGGGCTAAGATCGGTCACATAGCCGAAGAAAGTCCCGACTTAAGCTACAGCATTTAAGAAACCCTGTTAGGCATGCAAGATATAGCAAATGATAAGCCAGCCCAAGGGCGTACTTCTTTTTGAATGGTTTTAGCAAACGCTATCTGTGCACAGAGCGCATCATAATTTGCCTGCATATTTATCCAAAAATCTTCTGACATAGTAAAAAAAGCAGAAAGCCTAAGAGCCGTGTCGGGAGAAATAGCACTTTTGCCTTTAACAATGGTATTGATACGTTTAACAGGTACATTAATATCTTTTGCTAGACGATATTGGCTAATCCCCATAGGCTCTAAAAATTCTTTTAATAAAATAATCCCTGGGTGAGTTGGTTTTATTCTTTTCATATCTACTACCTTGAGTCTAAAATGTAATGATATACTGTTGCTTTTTGCAACATCATGACGTAAAATACTGCAAAACGCAATGAGGTATATTATGAGCATGTCAGTAAATCTAAATGACCAATTAGTGAAATCCGCCAGGTATTATTCAAAAGCGCTAAGCCGCTCTGTTGCGAAGCAAATTGAACATTGGGCTAAGATCGGTCAAATAGCCGAAGAAAATCCTGACTTAAACTACAGCATGATTAAGGGAATCTTGTTAGGCATGCAAGATATAGCAAATGGCGATGTTGAAGAGTATAAACCTGGCATGCTATGAAAATTCTCATTGCCGCCACCTTCAAACGAACTGCTAAAAAACTACACCGCAACCAAATTACTGCGCTAGAAAAAGCTATACAAGAAATTCAAGAAAATCCTGAGCTTGGGGAACTTAAAGTAGGCGATTTGGCAGGCATTAGAGTTTATAAGTTTCGCATGTTAGATCAATTAATTTTGCTGGCTTATTCATATATAGATGACGAAACGCTTACTTTAATTGATTTTACTTCTCACGAGAACTTTTATAGCAACATCAAAAAACAATTGAAGCATTAAACAGGTTTAAATAAAAGCGCCTAGATCCTGACGATGCTACGCAATATCAGAATGACGGACGAAAAAAAGGCGCCATCGGCGCCTTTTTAATAATTACTGGATTTTAGCTATCAGTTTGAGCTTCACCGGCATCAGCAGCAGGAGCGGCTGGGGCTTCGGAGGCTTCTGGAGCGGTACCGTCTAAGTTTTTCATGGTTAAACGGATGCGGCCTTGTCTGTCGATTTCTAAGACTTTAACTTTGACCATATCGCCAACGTTTAAGAAGTCGCCGACATTTTCCACTCTTTCATCGCGAATTTGTGAAACATGCACCAAGCCGTCTTTACCAGGCAGGATGGTAACAAAGGCACCGAAATCGGCTAAGCGTGCTACTTTACCTTCGTAGATGGTTCCTACGATAGCTTCAGCGGTTACACCTTCAATTCTGGCGATGGCTTTTTGCGCATCATCAGAGTTAGCCGCGAAAATTTTCACAGTTCCGTCATCAGCGATGTCGATGGTTACGCTACATTCTTCTGTAATAGAACGAATAGTTGCGCCGCCTTTACCGATCACTTCTTTTACTTTTTCTGCAGGTACTTTAACTAAGTAAATGCGTGGAGCATGTGCGGACATATCTTGAGCCGTACAGATCACTTCATTCATTAAGCCTAGGATATGCATACGACCTGCTTTCGCTTGATCTAATGCCGCCGACATAATTTCTTTGGTGATTCCAGCGATTTTAATGTCCATTTGTAGTGCGGTAATACCATTAGCAGAACCGGCCACTTTAAAGTCCATATCGCCTAAATGATCTTCATCACCTAAGATATCGCTTAATACGGCAAATTTATCGCCTTCTTTAATTAAGCCCATCGCAATACCGGCAACGGGTGCTTTTAAAGGCACGCCTGCATCCATCATCGCCAAGCTTGCACCACAAACGGTGGCCATTGAGCTTGAACCATTGGATTCGGTAATCTCGGATACTACGCGAATGGTGTAGGAGAAGTCAGCTTCGGAAGGCAATACAGCTTGTACCGCGCGACGTGCTAAATTACCGTGACCGATTTCACGACGTTTTGGGCTGCCCATCATGCCGGTTTCGCCGACGCAATAAGGAGGGAAGTTATAGTTAAGCATAAAGCGATCACGTGACTCGCCAGCCATAGCATCGAGTAATTGCGCATCGCGATCGTTACCTAGGGTAGCGACTACAATAGCTTGGGTCTCGCCGCGGGTGAATAATGCGGAACCGTGGGTACGAGGTAAGAAACGGCTTTGAATGCTAATAGGACGAATGGAACGTGTATCACGACCATCGATACGTAAGCCACCGGAAATAATGGTGTCACGAACCAAATTAGATTCTAGATCAAAGAAAGTATCTTTAATTTGTTTCTCGGTAAAGCCTGTTGTTTCGTTAACAAGTTTTGCCACAGCGGCGGCTTTTAACTCATTCAATTTGCTATAACGTTCTTGTTTTTCACGAACCTGGTAAGCGGCAGTAATGCCAGCCATAGCTTCAGCTTTAACAGCGTCGATTAAAACGGTGTTAGGCGCTGGAGGTTGCCAATCCCATTTAGGTTTACCACAGGTTTCAGCTAATTCCGTAATCGCTTGAATCGCAACTTGCATTTGCTCATGACCGAATAATACCGCGCCAAGCATGACTTCTTCAGACAATTGCTTCGCTTCGGATTCTACCATCAATACAGCATTGGATGTTCCAGCTACTACTAAATCAAGCTCAGAGCTTAGAATCTCTGTTTTGCTTGGGTTTAGTAAATATTGGCCTTCACGGAAACCTACGCGAGCTGCGCCTAATACGCCTTCAAATGGCACACCCGACAACGCTACAGCGGCTGATGCACCGATTAAGGCTAAAATATCTGGGCTAACGTTAGGATCTAGGGACATTACGGTTGGAACGATTTGCACTTCGTTATAGAAACCCGCTGGGAACATAGGGCGTAGTGGGCGATCGATTAAACGGGAGATTAGCGTTTCGGCGTCAGTTGGACGACCTTCACGTTTTAAAAATCCACCGGGAATACGGCCCGCTGCATACATTCTTTCTTGATAGTTAACGGTCATTGGGAAGAAATCTTGGCCTGGTTTCGCTTTTTTAACAGCGACCAAAGTAACCAATACTACTGTGTCTCCAGCTCTTACTAAAACAGCGGCAGTCGCTTGTCTCGCAACGCCCCCTGTTTCTAGGGTGACTTCTAAGCCACCATATTGAAAGACTTTTTTAAATACTTTCACTACTATTTCCTTTTATATGAATATCAAAAATTAGCAGTTCCCGCTCAAAACACTCTTTATAAATTAATGTGTTGCGGGAACGTCTTTGCGCGATAAGGGGTTTTTAAGGGGGAAATCGCAATCTCCCCTTAATGCAAGCCCGAATTCACTTCGGGCGCCGCATCAAACCTCGGTAAGCCTGGCTAAAAAACTAACGGCGTAACTCTAGACGTGCGATAAGTGTGCGATAACGCGCGATATCTTTATTTTTTAGGTAATCGAGTAATTTACGACGTTGGCTCACTAAACGCAGTAATCCGCGACGTGAGTGATGGTCATGTGAATGAGTTTCAAAATGTGGGGCTAAGTCTTTGATGCGTGCGGTATGCAGGGCAACTTGGACTTCAGGAGAACCGGTGTCTCCTTTTGCAATTTGAAAATCTTCTACAATTTTAGCTTTATCAGCACTGGTTAATGCCATAAAATATACTCCTAAACGGTTAATTGGCTGCCGGCGGCAGCTTTTCTTGCTATCCCACCCATTTATGGTTGAGTCAGACGCGCGGGTATTTTACCCAAAAAGGCGCTCGAGAGCAAGTTAAAACAGGGAATACCATGGAAAATCAACGCTTAAGCTTTATTAAAATTAAAACCCTAGTCATTGCCATGCTGCTTTCTATGAGCGGCATGCTTGGCGTAGATCTTCATCTTGCCTCGATGCCTCATATTATGGTTTTTATGCATACTACTAAACAACACGTTCAACAATCGGTATCGCTTTATCTGCTAGGCATGGGCGCCAGCATGTTGTTATATGGCCCCTTATCCGATCAATATGGTCGAAAGCCTATCGTAATATTTGGCTTAAGCTTAGCGGCCCTTAGCAGTTTTGCAGCGGTATTTAGCACTCATATCGATAGCTTTTTAGCCTGGCGTTTACTGCAAGGGATTGGCGCTGGGGTGTGTATTGGCATCGGCAGGACTATCTTAGCAGATACTTTGCAGGGAGATCGATTAGCTTCGGTGGCCTCATATTTTGGCTTAATCGTCGGACTCTCACCTTTAGTGGCTCCCACATTAGGCGGCTATATCCAACAAGCTTATGGTTGGCAGGGAAACTTTCTGACATTGGGTCTTATTCTAGGCGCTATTTTACTCATTTATGCGGTATTTTGTCCCGAAACGAACCTCTATAAAAATCCAGCGGCTTTTACGCTTAAGGATATATATGCTAATTATCGCTATCTTCTTACCCACCCATTATTCCTGGGCTGCACCTTACTAACAGGTATAGCCATGGCGGCTGTAATGGCTTATGCAACCATAAGCTCCTTTATATTCCAAATTCAGTTTCAGATGAGTCCGGTGGCTTATGGCTGGGTAACGGGACTCGCCAGTATTGGCGGAATAGTCGGCCGCTTAGCCAACCCTTATTTTATTAAACATATTGGCAGTGCAAAGACTTTAATTATGGGCTTGGTGCTGGTCAGTTTTGCCGGGGCCTGGATGATTAGCTTTATTGTGCTCGGACTGATCGACGTGCCTTTAATTATGTTCGCAGTATTTTTAACCTTATTTAGCCAGATAATGATTTCATCCAACTCGACTTCCCGAGCCTTAAGTCCTTTCCACGACAAACGTGGTTCAGCAGGTGCGCTATTTGGTGGTTTTCAAATGCTAACGGCCTTTATAAGCAGCGCCTTGATCGCTTCATTTTCTGCCGAAGGAGTCGCGCTATTAGCCAGCGTTTATTTAATTTTAGGGCTAATAGGCTTGATAATTTATTTTACGATGGTTAAAATTTAATCCATTAATCGTGAATAAATAATACTTTTATTCTTTTAAATACAAAGTTTAACTTAGATTAGAAAAGGACTTTCTCAAGCCCTATTTTTAAATTAAGATTATTTTTTTGTTAACTAAAAGGAAAAGAACATGCCTGGACTATCAACTTTACCAACTGCGGAGACTTTAGTTCGTGATTTAAATAGTTTTCCACTTAACCAACAAATTCTAGCTAAGCGCAAAGAGCTAATAAAACGTATAAATGAGATATTTATCAAATTCTCTAGCATTTTAGATAAATACCGTGAAGAAAGACATGACGGAGCAGTAGATGCTATATCCGAAGAAGAAAAAACTAAGATCAAATATATAGCCATTGAAATACTGACTGCCAGTAATATATGCATATACCCTGAAGTTCAAGATAGCGTCTCGCTCAGCGATCTTGGTAAAATTGATGAAAAACGTCGTGTCGCCTATGCTATTACACGCTTATTACAGGCTCGCTACGAAGATAGAATTAACCATTACTCATTAGGATTTGGGGAATGCGGCAAACATATCAGCGCTGTGATTGCTAGTTTTGCAATAAATTTAGATAACCTTCTTGAATTAAACGCATTTAGTAGTGGTTTCAGCCATAAATTTAAAAAAGAGCTGGAACGTTTTACTGCTGCTTTAAAGGATCCAGCTTTTATTAAGCGCTTTAGCGATGATATTGATCAAAAAATTGAAGCTATTCATACCTTACTTGAATCAATCGGAAGATACGATTCTATCACCTTAGTACGCGGTGCCTTAACGATTCAATACCAGCATGAATTTAACACTTATTTTAGGCAGTCTGCGCGTAAGGCACACGTCACCGCTGCTTTACCCGAACCCATCCTCACCTTTATTGCTGAGCATCCTGATTTAATAGACACCAACATTATTAATCGCTTAAGTCATGAAATTTGCAAGGATCCTGTACTAGCTAATCTGTATGAGCTTAACAGAGATTATGTAAGCACTCAGATTCAAGAGGCTGAAAAACGTAGTGGGATACCACTTGATAAAACCCTGCCCTCTGATACCGCTGGTATACGCACCCCTAGACACACCTCTTCTAGCACGGCTGGTTGGGGACCAATGTTAAGCCCTAGTCACAGGCCTATTGATACCATTATACCAGAAGCGGCTAGAAGACTTAGCGCGGCGCTAGACGATGCAGCAATGGGTGCAGGGGCCGATAGCCGTAGACCTTCTGTCTCCAGCACCGCCGTGCTAAGCTCCCGCGTAACCGGCGATGCTATCGCAAGAAGCAGATCTCTAAGCTCTTCGCCTTCCATAGTATGATAATAAGTTTAACGAATGGCTAACAGAAAGTTGGCCATAAGCCTCAAGGAGGATATATGCATGCAGACCCAACTGAAGCCGTAAAAAAAGTGCTAAGCACTTGTTCTATTTCATTATTATCCGCGCGTAAAGCGATAGTATTGGCTTTAAAAATGCAAATGATTAAACCCTTTAAAGACTCATTAGAACACTATGCCATTAAACCGGGCCTACCTGAACCAGACATAAGATCAATCCAAGCTGAAACCTCTAGCGAATTAGAGAAACTAGGCATACGCATATTGCCAGATGATATCGCTTTAAACCTTTCCGCCTTAAAAAAAGTGAAGCCTGACCGGCGAGTAGCCTTTAGCATGGTAGAGATCATATTAGAGCACTTCAATAACCTTATCGATGATTATATCCCTGGTATAGATGATGATAGCGTTCCAACTGAACTAGTCACTAAATTCCTCGATATTTTAAAAGCCATATACTCAGGCCCTACTTTTAAAGCCCCACTCCCTTTCGCTAAGACCAGCCTTAAAAACCGATTAGAGAGGCATCATGAGGAACTTAAAACCAACAAAGCATTTGTTGATAGCGGTATTAAAAAATTACACGAAGTCTTAGCATCCCGTGAGACTGGACGCGACCCATTTAGAACCATAGAAAATGCCGTGCAATCACAATATTATACTGAAATCGCGCGATATATTTTACGGAACAAATTGGAATCAGTGAAGGAATTCTTGCCAGTAGAGCTACCAGAGAGCATTAAAACGTTTATACTCGATAGGCCAACGCTCAATGCCGATCGCATTATTCGAGAGCTTACCAAAGAGATTTATCGCGACCCAGCGAATGCCAGCCTATTTGAACTCAATAGCCAAAGAGTAGTAGCTGAATATACTTTTCGTGAAGTGGGCGTAACGAGCCTCTTTCCAAAACCAGATAGTTCGTCGCCTGCGGCAAAGACTCCAGGCTCTGCACATCGACGTTCTGTTACATTTGCAGGGGCTGGTGGTAGCCGTGAATCGATTGTGACGGGTTCTACAATATCATTCGAGTAACCTTCAGATTAGCTTGCGCTCTATTATTTCACCGGCTTGGCAATCAGCGATCCCGGTGAGCTTACTCTGGCAGATTAATTTATAACGCCCGGTCACCTCGACCTCTAATCGTAATGGCTTACCATGATAGAGAGTTTCAAGTTGCTGGGGGCTAATTTCAACGCTAGGCCAATCCAATAGGAAACTTTCTATCGGCATTAAAAATGCAGCTAAATCATTGGATTGCTGTAAGACCTCTAAACTCACCATTTTCGCATACTCCAAGCCTGCGCTATAAAGCCTGCGCAAAGCGCTAAGATGGCCTACCGTGCCTAAAGCCTTGGCGATATCTTCGCCTAATACTCGAATATAAGTGCCTTTGCTGCATTCGACTTCGATGGTTAATTCATTACCTATGAACTCGATTAATTGCAGGCGGTAGATAGTAATGGGACGGGGCTGGCGTTCGACTTCATGGCCTTTTCGCGCTAATTTATACAGGCGCTGGCCTTCATGCTTAAGGGCCGAATACATTGGGGGGATTTGTTCGATTTTGCCGGTGAATTTTTCTAGGACTGACGTCACCAGGTCATTCCCGCGAAAGCGGGAATCTAGGCTAGAAGATTGGATTCCCGCCTTCGCGGGAATAACAAAGGGGGCGGGGACCGCAGCGGTCTCTATAATCTCACCGGTCTTATCGCCGGTATTGGTTGCGGAGCCTAAACTAATGGTCGCGCGATAGCATTTATCAGCATCTAAAAGGTATTCGGATA
Source organism: Gammaproteobacteria bacterium (assembly GCA_030652335.1). Classification (GTDB taxonomy): domain Bacteria; phylum Pseudomonadota; class Gammaproteobacteria; order Francisellales; family CACEW01; genus JAQSYQ01. Next base: position 307,021 of record JAUSAW010000006.1, on the reverse strand, counting down.
GTTTAGTGGCGCGGCCTAGGCAGATCGGTAACATACCGGTTGCCATTGGATCTAAGGTGCCAGCATGGCCTGCTTTTTCGGCATGATAGAGTCGTTTTACTTTTTGCAATGCATGATTAGAGCTTAAGCCTTCTGGCTTGTCTAATAATACGATCCCGGTTATCGGAAGCTTACTCATCGCTACCTGGGTTAGAATTGTGGTCTTTAGCACGGGCTTGATCGATTAAATCGGACATACTACGGCCCTTTTCGACCGAGCTATCGTGGAAAAAATGCAGGGCGGGAATGGTACGCATATCACAATTTTTAGCCAAGATGGTACGTAGGAATCCAGAGGCTTTTTCAAGCGCGGCCATCGCGGCATCGACTTTGGTCTTATCGCCTAAAACGGAAATAAACACTTTAGCATGGGCTAAATCGCGGGTGACTTCCACCCCTGAAATAGAGACCATCGTTAAGCGGGGATCGTGCACTTCACGTTGCAAGGATTCCGCTAAGGTGCGTTGAATCATATCGCCCACTCTATTGGCACGATTGGATTGATTGCCAGCCATAATATTAATACTCCACAGAAAATCCCCATCTCTTTTGTCGTCCCCGCGAAAGCGGGGACCCAGGAAAAACTAGATTCCCGCCTTCGCGGGAATGACAAAGATAGGAGGTATTATAAAGTTCTAGCTATCGAGATCGTCTCATAGACTTCGATCTGATCACCGGCTTTAACATCGTTATAGTTCTTCACGCCGATACCACATTCCATGCCTTGACGCACTTCACCGGCATCTTCTTTAAAGCGGCGTAAGGATTCTAAGGCCCCTTCGTAAATCACCACGTTATCGCGCAATACGCGGATTGGGTTATTACGCTTAACCACGCCTTCGATTACCATACAGCCGGCAATTTGACCGAATTTAGGTGAACGGAACACTTCACGGACCTGAGCGATACCGACGATCTGTTCTTTAAGCTCTGGCGATAACATACCGGTCATAGCGGCTTTAACATCATCTAATAAAGCATAGATAACGCTATAGTAACGGATATCGATGCTTTCACGCTCAGCCAGCCTTCTAGCTGTCGAGTCGGCACGGACGTTAAATCCGAATATTACCGCACGGGAGGCCTTAGCCAAGTTCACGTCAGATTCGGTAATTCCACCGATAGAGCTTACCACCACATTGACTTTAATTTCATCTGTAGAGAGTTTTTGTAAGGATTCAGTCAAGGCTTCAACCGAACCTTGTACATCGGCTTTCACGATAACGTTTAAGCTTTGCAATACGCCTTCTTGACCGATGCGATCGAACATATTTTCTAATTTAACGGCTTGCTGTTTAGAAAGCTTCACATCGCGAGTACGCATTTGACGAGAGCCCGCGACTTCGCGCGCTTTTCTTTCATCGGCTACCACAACCGCATCATCACCGGCAGCGGGAGTACCCGACAAGCCTAATACTTCTACTGGAATCGATGGGCCTGCGGAATCAATAGGTCTGCCTAGCTCATCCAACATAGCACGCACTCGACCGAATTCGGTGCCGGCCAATAAAATATCGCCTTTACGCAAGGTCCCGTTTTGTACCAGGATAGTCGCCACGACTCCGCGGCCTTTATCGAGACGCGATTCGATGACGACTCCGCGCGCTGGCATATCTTCAACGGCGGTCAATTGTAATACTTCGGCTTGCAATAAAATGCTTTCGAGCAGTTGATCGATGCCTTCACCGGTCTTGGCTGAGACATTTACAAACATAGCATCGCCACCCCAGGTCTCATGGATTACGCCATGTTGGGATAGTTCTTGTTTGACTTTTTCAGGGTCCGCATCGTGTTTGTCGACCTTGGTTACCGCAACTACGATAGGCGCATTAGCCGCTTTCGCATGCTGAATCGCTTCAATCGTTTGTGGCATTACGCCATCATCAGCGGCCACGACTAGCACGACGATATCGGTTGCATGAGCTCCACGAGCACGCATGGCGGTAAATGCCGCATGTCCAGGGGTGTCTAAAAAGGTAATCATGCCGCGAGGCGTTTCTACATGATAGGCACCGATATGCTGGGTAATCCCACCGGCTTCGCCAGCGGTAACCTTGGTGCGTCTAATATAATCGAGCAAAGAGGTTTTACCATGATCGACGTGGCCCATAATGGTGACGACTGGGGCGCGATGCACGGTGTGCCCGCCTTCAGCTTGCAGCATAAGCTCATCTTCTAGCGCATTTTCATTGCGCAATACGTATTTATGACCGAGTTCTTCCACTACTAAAATAGCGGTATCTTGGTCGATAATTTGGTTAATGGTGGCCATTACGCCAAGCTTCATCAATACCTTAATGACTTCACCGGCTTTAACCGCCATTTTTTGGGCGAGGTCACCGACCTTGATGGTTAATGGAATCGCTACTTCGTGCACTTGTTTCTCGGCTGGCATTTCAAATTTTTGGCTAAAGGCTTCATGATGACGCTTACGACGACGCGCTCTAAAGTTGCCATCTTCATCTTCGCTAATGGTTGGGCCAAAGGTTTTAAGTACGGCTTTCTTAGGAACCGCATCAGGCTTATATTTGCCTTTTTTGCGCTTATCTTCGTCGTTGCTAGTCGGGGTAAAGCCAGGTTTACGGACTGGTTTTTCTACTTTTTTCTCGGTAGCGATCACGTCTACAGGCTTCTCAACGACTGGTGCTTCGACTTCTTTAGCAGCAACGTCTACTGGCTTTTCGATAACTTTAGGCTTAGCAAGCTCGACCAATTTAGCGGCTTCGGCGGCTTTAGCGGCTTCAATCTCTGCGCGCTCGGCTTCGATTTGCGCGAGTTTTGCTTCTTCTTCGGCTCGTTGTAATTCTGCAATTTCTTCTGGGGTCGGTATAACGAAGGTGCGTTTTTTACGCACTTCTACGCTAACTGTCTTACCGCGACCCGCACCAGCGGATATTTTAATATCGCTGCTGCTTTTCTTATTTAAAATTAGCTTTTTAGCCGGGGCCTTTTCAACCTGCATATAGCTTAGCAAGGTTTGTTTTTGCAAATCGGTTACCAAGTCATCCGCATGGGATTGGGATAAGCCCGCTTCTTTTAATTTTAACAACAGCACGTCAACGCTGATACCAACGCTTTTGGCTAATACATTTACTGTCACATCCGCCATGGTCGCAATCTCCTCTTTACGTAAACACGCTTAGTCTTCTTTAAACCAAGGTGCACGTGCTGTCATAATTAATACAGCCGCATTTTTTTCATTTAAACCTTCAATACCAGTCAGGTCGTCAACGGCTTGTTCTGCTAAATCTTCCATGGTAATAATACCATTTTCGGCTAAGCGATGGGCAATCTCATCGGTCATGCCTTCCATTCCTAATAGGTCAGCCGCTGGCTGGGCCTTTTTCTTAGTGCCGGATAGGGCTTGAGCCAATAAAGCGTTTTTAGCGCGTTCACGCAATTCGTTTACGATTTCTTCGTCAAAGCCGCCGATCTCGAGTAATTCTTGAGCGGGGATATAAGCGAGCTCTTCTAAACTGGTGAAGCCTTCGTTAATCAATAATTCAGCTACGTCTTGATCGATTTCAAGGTGTTGCATAAATAATTCTAATAGGGCTAAGGATTCGCTTTCTTGTTTTTCTTGCGCTTCGGTTTCAGCCATTACGTTTAAGCGCCAGCCGGTTAATTGGCTCGCCAGTCTTACGTTCTGTCCGCTTTTACCAATCGCTTGGGATAGTTGATCTTCTTTAACAGCGACATCCATGGTGTGATTGTCTTCATCCATTACGATGCCAACAACTTCAGCCGGGGACATGGCGTTAATCACGAATTGAGCCGGGTTATCGTCATACAATACGATATCGATTCGCTCGCCGCCTAATTCATTGGATATAGCCTGAACGCGTGAACCACGCATACCGACGCAGGCGCCGACTGGATCGATTCTACGGTCATTCGATTTCACCGCGATTTTGGCTCGGGAGCCAGGGTCGCGAGCCGCGCATTTCACGTCGATAATTTCTTCGGAAATCTCAGGCACTTCGATTTTAAATAATTCGATTAACATTTCAGGGCAAGCGCGGCTTAGCAATAATTGTGGGCCACGATTGTCGCGAGACACTTCTTTTAAATAGGCTTTAACGCGATCGCCTACTCTTAAGGCTTCACGAGGAATCGATTCTGAGCGAGGGATAGAACCTTCTGCATTTTCGCCCAAGTCTACAGCGATAAAATCACGGGTTACGCGCTTAACGGTGCCGTTAATTAAGGTGCCGATTCGGCTTTCGTATTCGGCGATTACTTTTTCGCGCTCGGCTTCACGTACTTTTTGTACGATAACTTGTTTGGCAGTTTGCGCGGCAATTCGGCCAAATTCGATGGAAGGCATTTCTTCTTCCATAATATCGCCTACGCTTAAGCTCGTATCTTCTTCTTGGGCTTCGGCCAGGGTAATTTCAGCGTCGGGATTGACGATAGCATCGGCGTCTTGAACTACGGTCCAACGTTTAACCGTGTGGTATTCGCCGGTTTTACGGTCGATTTCCACGCGGGTGTCGATATCTAAGCCACTTTTTTTACGAGTCGCTATGGCTAAGGCAGATTCCATCGCTTCAAAAATAACGTCGCGATCGACGCCTTTTTCGTTCGATACGGCTTCGACGACTAATAGTAATTCTTTACTCATTTATCCACGCTCCCTTTGGGTTTAGCAAAGTCAGGTTGCACCTGGGCTTTTTCAATATTTGTAAATTCGATCTGTACACTCTGCTGTTTTACTTCAAGTTCAATACTGCTTTCGCCTACTGACAATAATTTACCGACGAATTTGCGCTGGGTATTGATTCCCATCCGCAACCGCAGTGCCAGCTGTTCGCCAATATAACTATGATATTGGTGTATATAAAATAAATTCCTATCGACGCCAGGCGAGGATACTTCTAAATCATAGGCCGCCGTAATAGGATCTTCTACGTCCATGACCGCGCTTACCTGACGGCTTACTGTTTCGCAGTCATCCACACCGATGCCATTTTCATGCTCGATATAGATTCGCAAGACCGAGTGCTTACCCTGCGGGATATATTCGATTCCCCACAGCTCAAAGCCCAGTGCCTCAACCGCTGGCAACAGCATTTCGTATAACTTTTGTGTCAAATTACTCATTTCATATCCTAGAAAACAAAAAAGGCCTACCGGCCCTGTTGTTTTTCTTATTCTCTAATAACAAAAAACCCCAAACTGGGGTTTCTTACAATTTTGGTAGCGGGGGCAGGATTTGAACCTACGACCTTCGGGTTATGAGCCCGACGAGCTACCAGGCTGCTCCACCCCGCAATTGGTAGGCGCTCAATATACTAAAATCTAAAGCCGTTTGCAAGTAATGATTTTCTATATATTGCAGCCCTTTGAAAAAAGGGTTGGCGGAAATTTATATAATGGCACTCCTGCTTGCAGGGGTGCCATTATAGCGATAGATAATTAAAGCTTAGCTGTCAAAGCTAGGCGTGGCTAATTTATCTGGATTAGGAGTCCCTGCACCAGCACTCGCCGCCCAAGGAGTCTGCGCCTTAAATACGCTAGGATTAGAACCAGGCGTTATTATTGCGCTCTCGGCTATTTCATCAGTTTTAACCATCAAAGCCGTTGCATTAACTTTATCTAAACGCGCTAAATCATGACGAGCCTTTTTAAGAATAGCTACGTGTGGCTCATGAGCGCGGGCATTATCCAGGGGATGGATAGCAATAGAATTAGTACCCATGCCGTCTGCCCATAAGCCTCTTGGCAAAGAATTACCTTTTGCATCCTTAACATCTTCAAGCCCTCCCAACTTTAGAATAGCAGCATTAGCTTCTGCTATTTTTTCATGAAGCGCTTTTCGTTCATGCTCAACTTCTTGCGGTAAAGGTGGACTTATGACTAGCTTACTATTATCCATAAACTCACTTTCTTCCGTTACAGTTCTACTTCTAGAGCGCTGTCTATGTAGCTTTGCTAACTCAGGAAATGGTAGGGGTTCATCATATGACTCGACTGATGCTACAGCTACCGCACTGCTACTTAATGTTCTTGCTCTAGCCGTATTAGCATATGCATCTAATTTCGCTTGTTTCTGATGGGCCTCCATCGGTGCATCAGTCCAAACGGTTATAGGCTTACGAGATTCTTTAGAAACTGCCATTATTGAAGATGTCACACTTGATCCATAACTCATTAATTTCTCCTACGTGATTGGCTTTATAAGCCTTCCTATCTTTCAATAGGGCACCATAGGAGTCAAGCGTAAAAGCAGGACTTAAGTGAAATTAAAGGCCTTGACAAAATATCGGCCGAGTAAAGGGTGTGTGTTTTTAAAAAAACCTGAAGATTAATTATGTTTTTGCCTTAGCTTACGATAAACCTCGTCATCGTTGCGCTTTCCTATAATCAGTATTTCTAAGGTTTGCGCCTTAATATTGATATCATAAATGATGCGATACTCGCCTGAATCTGCACGCACAAAAGCAGACCCTACAAGCTTTTTCGAATCATTTGGCCTTGGATTTTCTCTCATATCCATAAGTTTTTGAGCAATTTGCTTTGCTTGCTTAGCAGGCAAGTTTTGTAGCGATTTCTGAGCTTGCCTGGATAGATTAATTTTGAACATTTAATAAATCTTGCAACAGCTTTTCACTGGCTTTAACGCCTATCAAACCTTCATTTTTAGCCTCAGCAGCCTTAGAAATCCAATACTGATCTTCTAATGAAGACATTCTTTGATATTCATCGTATGAAATCAAAACTGCGACATTACGCCCTGACTTCTCTATGAGAATAGGCTCGAGCATTGAATCTGCCAATACTCTACCAAAATGAATTTTAGCCTGTGTGGCTGTCTCTGTTTTCATTTGCAACGCCTTAAATTGATCATTTTAATCATTATAGTTAAAATGATTGAAGTGGTCAATCAATTAAAAATTGCCGCCAATAGTGATAATGTTTGATCGCGTCAGCGAGCCACAGGATCCAGTTGCTGGGGAAAGCTTTGGTCAAGGCCCTGATGAATGCAAGGCATTATGCTAAATTTAAAGCTTGTATAAACACCCCTGTATTTCTTACTATTAAGGAGTTGATTCCCTAAAAGTAGGATATAAAAGGAATAAATTCCTTTTTGGTAGAGTTTAAGCGCTTGTTAAATATAGAATTACCCCTAAAGCAGTCAGCCTTTCTATGGGGGCAAGAAAAACCGGAAAGTCTTACTACATACGCTCGCATTTTCCTAACTATGGTTAGCCAAGATCTTGCTCCTAGACTATTAACGATAAGTTCAGGATGCCAAATCCATATCATCCCTTGGCAACATTTTTTTAAAAGAGCTATGGCAAGGAAATATTCTTTAAAATATTCCCTGACAGAAGGCTAATAAAAAGGAAGGAAAGAACCCTAAACCAAGCATCGCCAAACCATTAATGCTAATCGCCGTTAAGCCATCAGCCGACATTTCGATAGGCTTAATAAACAGCGGCTTGTCGAAATACATCACTTTAATCATTCGAACATAGTAATAAGCGCCCACAACCGACATTAATAAGGCATAGGTCGCGAGCACATAATGCTGTGAATCTACCAGGCATTTCAATACATAAAACTTGCTATCGAACCCGATTAGCGGTGGGATACCGGCCATAGACAATAATAATAGCAGCATCATAAACGCGAGCCATGGATTGCGATCGTTAAGACCGGTGTAATCCTCGATATTATCCGCATCTTCCCCATGCATGCTGGCTAACATAATGACGCCAAAGCCACCCACGGTCATGATCGCATAGGTCATCATATAAAATAAGGCTGCCGAATTACCATCGGGCGTATTTAAGGATAAGGCTACTAAAATAAAACCCACATGGCCTATGGTAGAATACGCTAACATACGTTTGATATTTTTTTGGACGATAGCCAGCATATTACCGATAAATAAGGATAAGACTCCTAGCACCAGCCAGATTTCAGTCCAATGGCTTGATAAAGTAGGCAGGGTCTGTTCGATTAAGCGAAACACCAAACCTAATACAGCTAATTTAGGCAGAGTTCCCAATAGGGAAGTAACCGAAGTAGGCGAGCCTTCATAAGCATCGGGTGCCCACATATGAAATGGCACGGCGCTTAATTTAATGGCCGCTGCCACCATAACCAACACTAGGCCTACCAATAAGGTGCTATTGCTCGCTAAACTTACCGGTACTTTAGCCGCTATTTGATCCAAGAATATACTGCCAGTCATGCCATAAATTAAAGACATGCCGTAGAGCAAAATACCGGAAGCCATAGCGCCTAATATAAAATATTTAATAGCCGCTTCAGAGCCACGGGCCGCATCACGGCGCATAGCAATCATGGCATATAAAGGTAAGGATAAAAGTTCGAGCCCTAAATACACCGTCAGTAAGCTATTAGCAGAGACTAATACCATGCCACCCAATAGCGAAATAAGGGTCAGCACATGAAACTCGCCGCGCATAATTTTATGCTCGACGGTATACACTCTAGCATACAGAAAGGTCAGGAATATCACCAGATACATTACAAGCTCTAAGCCTACCGCTAATGGATCGAGCATCACCTGGTCGTTAAGCCAGGTAGCACCCCCGACCGATAATTGCTTATAGCTTAAATAAGCCGCACCGATTAAGGTTAATTGCGCCAAACAATAGGTAATCCATTTGCGGCTATCGAGCAAAAACAGGTCGACTAATAAAATAACGCAGATCATCGCTACGATAAAAATCTGAGGCCAGACTGGAAATAATACTGCAACTAATTGTTCAAACATAATAAAACCCTTTTAATAACCCTAGCTACTGATCGCGACTTTATTCGCCACAAGCTCAACAAAATGCACCACGGCGGCATGAGAGACGTATAAAATCAGCTCAGGATAAATACCGAATATCAAAATTGGCGCAGCCAATAATATAAAGATAAACAATTCCAATTTCGTTAAATCTTGACCCTTGGCTAGAGTCTGATTTTTCACTTCGCCAAATAAGACACGTTTATACATCCATAGCGTATAAGCCGGCGCTAATATTAGGGTCGATGCCGCCGCTGTCGCTACCCAGAAATTAGTTTTAAAGGCCGCCAGTATCACTAAAAATTCACCGACGAAGCCCGATGTACCAGGTAGGCCAACGTTGGCCATAGCGAATAACATAAAGAAGGCCGCAAATACCGGCATAACATTGGCTATACCGCGATAATCTGAAATTTGACGCGAACCAAAGCGTTGGAACAAATAACTGGCTCCTAAAAATAAAGCGCCCGAGGAGAAGGCATGCCCAATCATTTGGAACACAGCACCCTGCACGCTCATAATCGCTTCTTCATTGCCGGCAAAATTAAAGCCTGTGCTATCGCGAACCAGTCTAAATACCATAAAGATACCCAGGGTCACGATACCCATATGCGAGACGGTAGAATACGCAATTAAGCGTTTCATATCTTTTTGGACGATGGCCGCAAAACCCACATAGACGATGGCCATTAGCGATAAGCCGATCAATAACCAATCCATGGTTTGGGTCACGCCCGGCACGATAGGCAGGGCTAATCGAATAAATCCATAGGCCCCCATTTTTAACATTAAAGCAGCTAATACCACCGAACCGCCAGCTGGTGCCTCTGTATGCGCATCAGGCAACCAGGTATGCATCGGCCACATAGGCACCTTGACCGCAAAGGCCAGTAAAAAAGCCAGGAATATCCAGTTCTGAGTATCGGAACTCAATAGGACCGTTTGAAACCCAATGATAGAAAAATTGCCGGATTTATTGGCTAAATATAAAAAAGCCACCAGCATAAAAATCGAGCCTAAAAAGGTATATAAGAAAAACTTAATGGCCGCATAGGCTCGGCGTTGACCACCCCAGATTCCAATACCTAAATACATTGGAATCATCGAGGCTTCCCAAAAGCTATAAAATAACATGGCATCTAAGGCCGAAAAAGCACCGTTCATAATCCCAGTCGAAATTAAGAATACCGCCATATATTGCGCGACATGGTGTTTAACGACGCGCCAGGCCGATAAAATAATAATCAGATTGGTAAAACTGGTTAAGGCGATAAACAATAAGGAAATGCCATCGACCCCTAAGGCATATTGAATCCCAAATTGTGGAATCCAGTTATAGCGCTCAAGGTATTGCATTTGATAGCTAGTGAAATCAAATCCAGCATAAAGCGGAATACACAACGCCAGCGTGGCCACTGCAAATACTAAAGCGACCCAGCGCGGCAAAGCCGTCCCTGAATGCACTTTGGATAGCATTAATACCAGCACCCCGCCGAGTATCGGCACCCAAATTAATAGACTTAATAAATAATTTGCCAACATCAATCAATCCTTAAAACATTATTGTTTTATATATAACCAGGCTAATAAGAGGAACAGGCCGATGACTACTGCAAAAGCGTATTGATAGAGATAGCCTGTTTGCAATTTACGTAGCACGCCGCCTAAGGTCCTGACGGTTCTTGCCGAACCGTTAACCAAACCTTTATCGATAATAAACACGTCGCCTATTCGCCAACAGATATAACCGACTACGCGAGAGCCGCCGCCAAAGATAACATCATAGGCGGCGTCGATTCCGTATTTATGTTTAATGGCCAGGTAAATCCATGAGAACCAGCGGCTTAGCTTAGCCGGGATGCCAGGATACACGACATAGCAAATATAGCTTATAGCAATACCGGCTACGGCCAATACCAAAGGCAGGCTTATAATGCCATGCGCTAAGAATTGCCAGCTCGAGCCATACATCGTTTGCAACTGCCCGATAACATCGTGTTGCGGTAAAACTACAATGCTGTTACCAAAGAAGCCATTAAGCGAAGGTTCAAAAAACCAGATCCCGGCCAATAGGGTAGGAATGCTTAAGCTTACCAAAGGAATTAAGATCGAAAGTGGAGACTCGTGAATATGCGAGCGGGTCTCTTCATCCATACGCTCTTTGCCATGGAATACCATAAAAAACATTCTAAAGGTATAAAGCGCGGTAACAAACGCACCGATAATCAGCATCCAGGCCGCGACTTCATGCCCTGGAATAGTAGCCATCTTAACCGCTTCGATAATTAAGTCTTTGGAATAGAATCCGGCAAATGGCGGAATCGCGCATAAAGCCAAGGCGCCTAATAACATACACCAATACGTAACCGGCATATATTTACGAAGGCCACCCATTTTGCGCATATCCTGTTCATGATGCATGCCGATAATAACCGAACCTGCCGCCAGGAATAATAAGGCCTTAAAGGCCGCATGAGTCATGAGATGGAACATACCAGCCGAGTAAGCCGACACGCCTTGCGCGGCCATCATATAGCCTAATTGGGATAGAGTAGAATAAGCGATTACGCGTTTAATATCGGTTTGAACGATGCCGATGATACCCATAAATAAAGCGGTAATCGCGCCGATAATTAAGATAGTACTTAGCGCGACGGTGGAGTATTCAAATAGTGGAGAGAGCCTGGCGACCATAAATACACCGGCTGTTACCATGGTAGCGGCATGGATTAAAGCCGAGATTGGGGTAGGACCTTCCATCGAACCCTCGAGCCAGATATGCAATGGCGCCTGAGCGGATTTACCGATCGCGCCAATAAATAATAGGATACAGATAACGGTAATGACGTTCCAGCTATGCATGCCCAAAATAGCGATGGTGGCATTAGTCGCGGCAAAAGCCGGCACCTGTTGGAACACTTGGGCATAATCCAGGCTACCGAAATACAGCATTATCCCGGCCAAGCCTAATAAAAATCCGACGTCCCCTACCCTATTGGCGATAAAGGCTTTAAGACTTGCGTAGTTAGCGGTTTCGCGTTTAAACCAGAAGCCGATCAATAAATAGGATACTAAGCCTACCCCTTCCCAGCCGAAAAATAGCACCAAGAAATTATTAGCCATCACTAAAGCTAACATAGCAAAGGTAAAGCCCGAGATATAGCTGAAAAAGCGCTGATAGCCAGGGTCACCCTTCATATAGCCCATGGAGTATATATGCACTAATAATGACACGAAGTTAACGATAACCATCATAAACACGGTCATGGTATCGATTAGAAAGCCCACATTAAAGTTAATGCCATCGATAAGCGCCCAGCTAAAGCAATTAAAGTTAAGGGCCGGAACGTTATCGATAACGATTTCATTAAAGAAATATAGCGATAGGCCAAAGGAAACAGCCATTAATCCTACTGTCACCACATTGGTGGCACGAATCCCGATAACCTTACCCAAAATGCCGGCGATTAAACATCCCAGCAGAGGCGCTAATAGTAATACATATGCAATAATTTGAAGCTGCGCCATTCCTTACCCCTTCAATGTATCTAAATCTTCGATATTGATCGTGCGTCTGGTTCTAAAGATCACTACCAAGATTGCCAAACCAATAGCCGCTTCGGCCGCTGCTACCGTTAATACGAAAAACACAAAAATTTGTCCAGAGATATCGTTTAGATAATGCGAAAAAGCGATGAAATTGGTATTTACCGCCAATAACATCAACTCAAGCGACATCAATAAGACGATTAAGTTTTTACGATTAAGCACGATACCGGCCATGCTAATGCCGAATAAAATGGCGCTTAATACTAAATACTGGGATAAGGCTATCATAACGCGTCCCCTTCTTGGCTAGCCGGCGCTTCGGTTTTAAGGCTAGGAGCCATTTTAACGATGGTCAGTCTATCTTTAGACTGCACCGCCACTTGCTTGCTGACGATCTGCGCCCTAGTTCCGGAACGATGCCCTCTAAAGGTCAGGGTAATGGCTGCAATCATAGCCGCCAATAATAACACCGCCGCCAGCTCAAAGGGATACAGATAATTGGTAAATAAGGCCATGCCTACTTCTTGGATATTGCTGTAATCAGCGGCATGAGGCGCCGGTGCCGGAAAATAATTTAAACCGAAGTGGCCTGGACCCACGGCCCAAATGATAATGGCGGTCATGCCGACTCCAATGACGGCAGCGAGCGGCCAATAGCGAACGAAGCTCGCCTTAATTTCGGCTACTTCTATATCGAGCATCATAACCACGAATAAGAATAATACTAATACCGCACCGACATAGACCACGATTAAGACCAAGGCTAAAAATTCGGCTTCCATTAACATCCAAATACAGGCGGCCGAGACAAAGGCGGCAACCAGGCTTAATACCGCGCGAACCGGATTACGCGATGTTATAACCATCAATGCGCTTATGACGCAGAGACTGGAGAACAGATAAAATAATACTTGATACGTAGTCATGAGTGTCCTTAACGATACGGTCTATCTAACTCACGGTCTTTGGCAATATTTGCTTCCTGCCAATCTCCGATCGCTAATAATTTTTGTTTGGTTAGTATATTTTCGCCGCGATTTTCAATGTGATAATCCGAGATTCGAGTCAATACAATCGAATCGACCGGACAGGATTCTTCACAAAACCCACAGTAAATACATTTAAATAAATCGATATCATAAAGGGTAGTGCGTCTAGAACCATCGGCGGCTCTAGGGCCGGCTTCGATGGTAATGGCTAAGGCCGGGCAAACCGCTTCACATAATTTACAGGCGATACAGCGCTCTTCGCCATTAGGGTAGCGACGCAATGCATGCAGGCCACGAAATCTAGGAGAGGTTGGAGTTTGTTCTTCTGGGAACTGTACGGTAATCTTCTTGGTAAAAAAATGCCGGCCGGTAAGCTTTAGCCCTAACAGCAACTCCCAGAGTAAAAAGGTTTTAAACAGATGCTTCATTTTATTCATTCTATTCTCCTAGCTGCCAGCCATCGTGATAAACCAAGGGCCTACTTGGAATTTAACTAGGAAGGCCACCACGATAACCCAGACTATGGTCATCGGTAAAAACACTTTCCAACCCAAACGCATAATTTGATCATAACGATAGCGTGGGAAGGAAGCTCGGACCCATAAATAGAAAAACAAGAATACCGCCATCTTAGCCAATAGCCAGATAATACCAGGCACCCAGGCAAACCAATCGCTTAAATAAGGGATGGCTTCGAAAGGCGATAGCCAGCCTCCCAAAAAGAAAATGGAGATTAAAGCGGATACCAATATCATATTGGCGTATTCGGCAAGGAAAAACATGGCAAAGCGCATACCGGAATATTCGACATGGAAGCCCGCCACGATTTCAGATTCACCTTCGGCTACGTCAAAAGGAGCGCGATTCGTTTCGGCAACCCCTGAGACCCAATACACGATAAACAAAGGAAATAAGGGAATAATAAACCAATGCCATACTCCGCCTTGCTGGGCTAGAATAATCTGATTTAAGTTTAAGCTGCCAGCAGCGATTAATACCCCGATTAAGGCAAAGCCCATAGCTAGTTCATAGGAAATCATTTGGGCGGAAGAGCGAAGCGCACCATATAAGGCGTATTTAGAGTTAGAGGCCCAGCCGGCGATAATTAAACCGTAGATACCCAATGAAGTCATCGCAAAGATATACAGTAACCCGGCATTAACATTAGCCAATACCATATGTGCGCCAAAGGGGATGACAGCCCAGGCAGCAAGCGCGGTAACAAAGGTTAAGATCGGCGCCACCGCAAAAAGATAAGGGCTGGCCTTAGTTGGGACGATAATTTCTTTAAAGAATAATTTCATACCATCGGCAATCGGTTGCAATAAACCGAATATCCCCACGCGGTTAGGACCTATCCTATCCTGCATATAGCCAATCACTTTACGCTCAGCAAAGGTGAGATAGGCCACAGCACCTAATAAGATGGCGACGATGATTAAAATCTTTAATACTATCCAGGCAATGGTAGCTAACATATTACGCTCGCATAATGTTAATTGGGCCAAAGGCTTCGCCAAGTAAGGCTGTTTCGACTAAGCCACTTGGGATAAATACGCTATTATTAGCCAGTTTGTTATCGATTCGTACCGGCAGAGTCAGGGCTTGGCCTTGATTCTGCTGAACTCTAGCACTATCACCGTCTTTAATATTTAAGCGGCTTGCTAGCGTTGCGTTAATTCGAATAATCGCTTGGTCTTTCATTAATTCGGTGGCCTGCAATGATACGGCTCTTCTTACTAAGCCATCGCTAGCATAGATAGAATGCGTACCTACTCTAACGAGGTCTTCGGTGCATTTAGGCAATTCGGCTGGTAGCTCCCAGGCTTCGCTACGGGCTGTCATGCGGCTTATATAGGATTTTAATTCCTGCAATACTTCTTCGCTGGAATCATAGGCAAACCCAGGCAAGGCAAACATATTGCCCAATACTCGAATCACTTTCCAAGCAGGCTTAGCCTCACCTCGAGTATTGGCCATGCCTTTATAAGACTGCCATTCACCTGTTACGTTGACGAAGGTACCTGAAGTTTCGGTAAAGGCGGCTATCGGTAAAATAACCGTGGCATAATGCAGGCTGGCACAGCTTTTAAACGGGCTTATCGATATCACGACATCGGCAGCGCTTAAACTATCGATAGCGCGTTGACCGTATACGCTATCTAGCTCAGGCTCATTATTTAATAAGATATAGGCTTTTATGCCCGTAGCAGGATTAAGCAATTGCGAGGCATTTAGGCCTTTTTTGCTGGCATTAGTGGAAGCCGGCCCTCTATGAGGCACTGCTCCTGCGAGCCAGGCTCCTGCACTATTCGCACCAGGCGTTAAGATACCGCCCTTGGCTTTAATGGCTTGTTTAATGATTTGTATCAAGGCATTGAGTATCGAAGCTTTAGGATGCGAGATTGCTATATTACCCGCCAAAATAACCGGGCATTCGGCTTTTAATAGGCTGTCGGCAGCTTTTTGAATACTTTCAGTCACCTGAACCTGGAATAGTAGACCGACTAATTTGCTATCGATAACTTTATCTTTGGAAACGGCTTTGGCTAAGGCGGCTACGGTAATGAGCATCTCATCTAGATTGCCGCTTAAATCGAAGTCGACGTCGTAATTGTAATCATAAGATTCTGGATTAACTGCTATGGTTTTAGCGCCTTGCAACACGGCTTTACGCACGCGCTGGTTAAGCAGGGGTTGATCGTGACGGAAGTTACCGCCAATCATTAGTACGCAATCTGACCCTTCAATGTCGGCCAGGTTGCAATCTAGTCCAGGAAAGGCACCTGCTTGATCCTGGTGAGCAAAATCGCTTTGATACAGTCTATGGTCGACATTTCCGGTACCGATTCCGCGCATTAATTTTTGCAGCAGGTAATGCTCTTCGGTACTGCTATTGCTTGAGGCTAAAGCGGCAATCTTATCGACGCCATGGGTTTGTTTAATCTGTTCTAGCTGCTCTTTAATATATTCTAAGGCATCGAACCACTCTACTTCGATCCAGGCTCCGTCTTTTTTAAGCATCGGTTTGGTTATGCGGTCAGAATGATTTAAGCCTTCATAGCTATAACGATCGCGATCCGAAATCCATACCTCGTTAATCGCTTCGTTTTCACGAGGCACCACGCGCATGACTTCATTGCGGCGGGTATGAATAAAGATATTGGAGCCTACGCAATCATGAGGAGAAACCGAGGGGCTGGCCTGTAATTCCCAGGCACGGGCTTTATAACGAAAGGGCTTGGAGGTTAAGGCACCTACCGGGCATAAGTCGATGACATTACCGGATAATTCGGAGTCCATATTGCCTTGTAAAAAGGTACCGATCTCCATGCGATCGCCACGATTTAAGAGGCCTAGCTCGCGCATACCGGCAACTTCTATACCAAATCTTACACAGCGGCTGCATTGAATACAGCGGGTTAAATCGGTTTTGACCAGGGGGCCGATATCTTTATCGGGAATGCTGCGTTTACCTTCGGTATATTTGGAAATATCTTTACCATAGCCCATCGATAAATCTTGTAGCTCGCATTCGCCACCTTGATCGCAGATAGGGCAATCTAGGGGATGGTTAATCAATAAAAATTCCATAACGGCTTTTTGATAGGAGATGGCTTTTTCAGATTTGGTACGAACGACCATGCCTTCGGTGACAGGCGTGGCGCAGGCTGGCATGGGTCTTCTGGAATTTTCAACGTCGACCAGGCACATGCGGCAGTTAGCGGCAACGGAGAGTTTTTTATGATAGCAAAAACGAGGAATGACAATGCCGGCGTCATCCGCTGCTTCAATAATCATGCTGCCTTGAGTCACTTCTAAGACTTGATTATCGATATTAATTTTTACTTTTGGTATTTCGTTGTTCACTTCACTCACCTATCTGCTTTGTCATCCCCGCGAAAGCGGGGACCCAGGAAAAACCAGATTCCCGCCTTCGCGGGAATGACAATTACTGTGTTATACGTTAAGCATGCTTCTTTTATGTTCGATATAATAATCAAACTCGGCTCGATATTTGGCGATATAGCTTTGCACCGGCCAGGCCGCGGCCTCACCTAATGCGCAGATAGTATGCCCTTCAATCTTACCGGCTACATCTAATAATTTTTCAACGTCTCCGGCCACGGCTTTGCCATCTAGGAAGCGGCGTAGCATTCTGGTCATCCAGCCCGTGCCTTCTCGGCAAGGCGTACATTGGCCGCAGGATTCATCGTAGTAAAAATAGGAAATCCGCCATAGGGCCTTAACGATATCGGTAGTTTCATCCATTACAATCACGGCGCCTGAGCCTAGCATGGAGCCAGCCTTACCTAATGAATCGAAATCCATATTGAGGTCCATCATCACATCGCCTGGAATAATCTTAGAGGAACTTCCACCAGGGATTACCGCTTTAATTCTGCGACCGTTAAGCACGCCGCCGGCCATGGCTAATAATTCTCTAAAGGGAGTGCCTAATGGGATCTCATAGTTACCAGGCGTATTGACGTGCCCCGATACGGAAAAGCATTTCATGCCGCCATTATTGGGGGT
This sequence comes from Gammaproteobacteria bacterium, assembly GCA_030652335.1. Taxonomy (GTDB): domain Bacteria; phylum Pseudomonadota; class Gammaproteobacteria; order Francisellales; family CACEW01; genus JAQSYQ01. Next base: position 289,135 of record JAUSAW010000006.1, on the reverse strand, counting down.
GCCTAAATCGGCAAACCATTGACCACCATTTTGCAAAATTACCGGCACCGAGGCATAGGTTTCGGTGTTATTAATGATGGTAGGACGCCCATATAAACCGTGGTTAGCGGGGAATGGGGGCTTAAAACGTGGTAGGCCTTTTTTGCCTTCGATCGAATTTAATAGCGCGGTTTCTTCTCCGCAAATATAGGCACCGGCTCCAAGTAAATTATGGATTTGGATATTGACACCAGAACCTAAAATATTCTCACCGAGTAAACCTGCGGCTCTGGCTTCTGCTAAGGCCTTTTCGATGCATTGGAAAGGCTGCCAGTATTCGCCGCGTACATAGTTATAGGCAAGATGGGCGTTCATGACATAAGCCGCAATCATTAAGCCTTCGAGTACTTGATGCGGGTTATAGGTCAAAATATCGCGGTCTTTACAGGTACCAGGTTCGCTCTCATCCGAGTTACAAACCACATATTTGTCGCCTGGAGCGTTGCGCGGTACAAAGCTCCACTTCAAGCCTGTTGGGAAACCAGCACCACCGCGGCCTCTTAGGCTTGATAATTTAAGTTCTTCGATAATTTTATCGGCCGGAGTCTTTTCGGCTAAAATTTTACGCCAAACCGAATAGCCGCCTATGCTCTCGTAAGTCGCTAGTGAGGCTGGGTTTTCTTTATCTAGGGTGCGGTAACAGACTAAATTTTGTTTCATTGCGCTTCATCCAAAATTTTATCGATTTTATCTGGAGTCAGGTTTTCGTAATATTGTTTATTCATCATCATCATCGGCGCTTTCGTGCAGGCACCTAGGCATTCGAAATGTTTGAGGGTAAATTTACCATCTGGCGTGGTCTCGCCGGATTTAATATTTAACTTATGCTCGATATGTTCCATTAATTCATCGGCACCGCGCAATAAGCAGCTTATATTGGTGCAGACATACATTTTATTGCGGCCACATGCCTTAGCGTCGTAAAGGGAATAAAAGCTAACCACTTCTTGCACGGCAATAGACGGCATGCCTAAATACTCGGCTACTGCTTCCATTAGCTCAGGCGTTAAGGAACCCTTATTTTCATCTTGCACGATATGCAATGCAGCCAATACCGCAGATTGCTTTTGATCGGCTGGAAACTTTTGAATCCAGTGATCGATCTGTGATTTGGCGCTATCTGATAATGGCGCGGCTATTACTTTTGACGTCATCGGTCCACATCTCCAAATACCACATCCAAGGTGGCGATAATCGCGGGTACATCGGCCAACATATGGCCTTTTAACAATTCATTCATGGTAGCTAAATGCGCAAAATCGGGTGCTCTTACCTTTAAGCGATACGGCTTATTGGCACCATCCGAGATTAAAAATACGCCAAACTCGCCCTTAGGATGCTCTATCCCAACATAGGTTTCGCCCTCTGGCACACAATAACCTTCGGTAAATAATTTAAAGTGGTGAATTAGCTCTTCCATATCGCGCTTCATTAGCTCACGACTTGGCGGCATCACCTTATAATCGTCCAAAGCCACAGGCCCAGGATTATTGCGTAACCATGCCACGCACTGACGAATAATGCGATTGGCCTGGCGCATTTCCTCGACTCGAACTAAGTAACGGTCGTAGCAATCGCCTTCTTTGCCGATAGGTACGTCAAAATCTAATTGTCCATATACTTCATAGGGTTGCTTCTTGCGTAAGTCCCAAGCCACACCTGAGCCTCTAAGCACAGGGCCGGTACAGCCTAATTGCAAAGCGCGTTCCGGGCTTAATACCCCAATTCCTACGGTACGTTGTTTCCAAATTCTATTATCGGTAAGCAGGGTTTCGTATTCATCGACGCATTTAGGAAAACGGTCGGTAAAATCGGAGATAAAATCTAACAGGGAACCTTGACGATTAGCATTTAATTTATCGCATTCTTTTTGGTTACGAAATACGGAAGGCTGATATTGCGGCATCGATTTAGGCAGATCGCGATAGACGCCCCCCGGCCGATAATAGCTAGCATGCATACGCGCTCCAGATACGGCCTCGTAGCAATCCATTAAGTCTTCGCGCTCGCGGAAGGCATATAAAAATACGGTCATGGCGCCTAAGTCTAAAGCGTTGGAACCGATCCACATGAGGTGGTTTAAAATTCGGGTAATTTCATCGAACATCACGCGGATATATTGAGCGCGAATCGGTGCCTGGATATTCAATAATTTTTCGATGGCTAAGACATAAGCGTGTTCATTACACATCATCGACACATAGTCGAGTCGGTCCATATAGCCGATGCTTTGATTAAAAGGCTTGGTTTCGGCCAGTTTTTCGGTGCCGCGATGCAATAGCCCGATATGCGGGTCGGCGTGAACAACTGTTTCGCCATCCAGCTCCAATACTAAGCGCAACACTCCATGCGCCGCTGGATGCTGAGGCCCAAAGTTAACGGTGTAATTGCGAAATTCTCCGCTCATAAATCGATCCCTTGATCTTTATAACGATTATCGTGACGGATAACCCTTGGCACTAAGGTGCGCGGTTTAACACTGGTTACAGGCTCATAGACGACGCGTTTTTGTTCGGCATCATAGCGAACTTCGACATGGCCACTAATAGGGAAATCTTTACGGAAAGGATGACCGATAAAACCATAGTCGGTTAAGATCCTACGTAAATCGGGATGTCCGTCGAACAGGATGCCGAATAGGTCAAAGGCTTCGCGCTCAAACCAGTCAGCCGAGGCCCAGACATCGACAACCGAATTCAATCTTGGCATCTCGCCAAATACATAGGCTCGCAGGCGCACACGGCAATTATGCTTAAGGGATAAGAGGTTATAAACTACGGCAAAGCGGTGTTCGGCAGGAATCTGAAGCTTAGGTTCAATTTTTTCAACGCCACGAGAATAGCCGGTCTCGGTGGCAGTCGAGGTAATCCATTCATCCACGCCATAGGCGGAATAATCGACTCCGCATAAATCCATTAATTGTTCGAAATTAAATTGATCGCGCAGGGCATGGCAGACCGCTTTAATATCTTTAGCATTGACAATAAGGGTTAGTTCATCATAAACGATCTCGGAACTGGCTATATTTGCGCCAAGCGCTTCGGTTACTTGCTGTTGCAGGCTTGCTAATTCGATCATTCTTGTTTCTCCATTCTCGCGGAGGAACGTTTAATTTTATTTTGTAATTGGATAATGCCATACAGCAAAGCCTGAGCGGTTGGAGGACAACCTGGCACATAAATATCCACCGGCACGATGCGATCACAGCCTCTAACCACCGAATACGAATAATGATAATAGCCCCCGCCATTCGCGCAGGAACCCATCGAAATTACCCATTTTGGATCAGCCATCTGATCGTATACTTTACGCAAAGCCGGTGCCATTTTATTACATAAGGTCCCTGCCACGATCATCACGTCGGATTGTCTTGGGCTAGGACGGAATACGATACCAAAGCGGTCCAAGTCATAACGCGAAGCACCGGTATGCATCATTTCAACCGCGCAACAGGCCAGACCAAAAGTCATCGGCCATAGCGATCCGCTACGGGCCCAGTTCATTAAACTGTCGGTACTCGTGGTTAGGAACCCTTGTTTACCGAACAGGCTATCCGTTACTCCCATTCCAATGCACCTTTTTTCCACTCGTAGATAAAACCGACTATTAATAAGAATAAGAATAGTCCCATCGCGCCAAATCCAGCCCAGCCAATTTTAGTCATCACGACCGACCAGGGAAATAAAAAGGCAATTTCTAAATCGAATACTATAAATAGGATCGCCACTAAATAATAACGCACGTCAAAACGCATGCGGGCATCTTCGAATTCGCCGAAGCCGCATTCATAAGGAGACGATTTTTCAGCCGTCGGATGATTCACTCGGGTAAAGCGCGACACGACTTTGCTGGCAATAATCGCCATAGCCCCGAATAAAAGCCCGATTATGATAAAGATTAAAATGGGCAAATAATTTATCAGCATGAATTTTACCTAGTTTAAGCATTACTAACTGTTAGAGGCAGTACTTTAAATCAAAATCTGCGAGTTAACAAGCCCAGAAGTTGAGGTAAGGATTGTAATTTTAGCCAGTGCTCTTATGCTTAAGCCTTAAACAGTATGAACTAGAATAGATAGGATGCGCCTAAGCGTAATGCGCTTGCCGCAAAAGGTTTGTGATTAAAACCGTTTTGGGCATTGACATCATTCCAGTTATTGTTGTTTTCACCCCAGGTGTGGTTGTAGGTGATATACGTATTAATATGCTTATTAATAGCATAACCTAAACCGAGCGCTAAAGTGGGAGCAAAACCGTGAGATTTATTGCTTTGGGCTGCAAAAGTAGTCCCGTTAATCGTGGCTGTATTGCTTAAAGTAGCTTTTTGCATTTGGTAGGCCACACCTGGCTCGATAAAGAAGTTAACTCCATTATCAAATGACTTCGCAAAAATGGCGAGCAAATCGACGCTATCAGCAGAATATTCGAGTTGGCCTGGTGCATTGGTGATATCGTAGGTGGTATTGCCATAATTATTATATTTTAATTCATACCCTAAGTTGATATCTCCTTTTTGAGTAATCGGCCATTGATAGCCAGCATACATAGACCATGATACAGGATGATGTACTGAGCGCGTCAAACCTTGATCTAAAGTGCTAGGGCTTGATAAAAGACCTGCACCTGCATTGGCTCCAAAAAAGAAATTGCCTTGCGCATGGCCTATCCCTGCTATGCTCAAAAGCGTTACACTAATTAGAAAGTTTTTTTTAATAGACATAATGATTACTCCTATAATCTGAATGGCTTTAAATTCAAAATGTAAAAGTGTGAGTGCAACAAGGCGGCTCTCTGAAAGATAATAAAATAGAACCGTTTTTATTATAACTATATGTGTTAATTAGATCAAAGGTGATACATAGCAGCACAATTTGCAGAACAGCTCGGCAACCGAGCCTTTGCAGGCGATCTCGCACCAAGAGAAGAACCGGAAGCTAATTGATTACAAAATTGACCAGAATTTTAGGCCATTTAAACAACTATTTAAGCAGGTAAGAATGTTAATACTGGCTATTTTTGACAACCTGAATAATTAATTTATAAGCTTTGCCTCTAGCATTGGGAACAATTTATTTTAGTTCATGCGATTCATTCGTTTCAAATTTAGAAGTTTTTGCTTGCTGATATTTTAGATATGCTTCATCTTCTTCGGCTTGAACCTTGTCTGATTCTGAAAAATCATACTTATAGTCAGCATAATCTGTGCCTTCAAGCTGCCCACGCCCTAGCACAATAGCCTCTCGACTTTGTTTGGCTGCTTTGTTATGTAAGTTAAGTTCAAAAGATTTATCATAATCAATTAAGGCCGCTTCTTTATCTTGTTGCAATTTCCCTCTTCTGAAATAAACCTCAGCCAGCAACTTTTTGGTTTTATCTTGGGATTGACTAAGATAGCGACCTTTTTCATACAGCTCGATAATTCTAGAATAGTATTCATGAGCCAACAGATAGTCTTTTCTGCTTATAGCGAGCGTTGCTCTATCATATTCTTTCTCTATCAAACTATCATAGAGTTCATTTAATGTTATTTTAGGCATCATCACCAACGCAGATTTGCTGTGGTCTAAGAATTTTATAAAAGCATGTAAGCTTTTAGGGCTATTAAGTATTTGGCTTGCCGCAGCTAAAGAAGCTTTTTTAAATGGCCCCACTTTAAATTCCTCCTTCAAAATGCCCACTGCAAGAAATGAATCAGCATTTATGCCAAGATTTTATATAACCTTTTTAAATGTGCTTTATTATTGTAAATATAACGCTTATCAGATTTCACAGCAAAAACTAAATCTATTTTATTCTATTCATAAATAAATAAAAATAGGCTGTAGCTCAAGGGTGAAGGAAAATCAACCTTGCTCAGGCCAATCTTGTAAGCAATAGTCACTTTTTGTGAGCCAGTAAAGTTGGATTGATATCCATAAAACTTACAGGGTAATATACGCATTAGCAATGGCAATCCATGTATAAAGGCGAATTAAGGGAACACTGAACGAGCTTAAAACCCTTGAAAAGGGCCTTTGAGCTTCTGAGGATTTTTACAAGTTCTAATATGGTGCCGAAGGAGAGACTCGAACTCTCACGGGGTTACCCCCACCGCCCCCTCAAGACGGCGTGTCTACCAATTCCACCACTTCGGCTTATTCTTTATATAAAACGGTAACGATCTTAATGCCTTCTATTGCCCCTGTCCAGAGGATTGTTGCCCTGCTGGTGCTGGGCTGGTGACAGGAGGGATAAAGTTAGCAGTTTGTTGAGCCGGCGCAGGAGCGGCCAAGGCATTTAAATCTGCTACTCTTTGAGCAGATAGGTAGCCTAATGTTAGGCTAGTGATAAGGAATATTGCCATTAAGCTGCCGGTAAGTTTCATTAAAAATGAAGCTGGGCCGCGGCTACCGAATAATGTGCCGGACGCTCCACTACCAAAGCCTGCGCCCATATCGGCACCCTTGCCTTGTTGCAGTAGAATTAAGCCGATTATGGCTAGCGCTACGATGATATGAAATAATAATACTAAAGACTGCATGTCTAACCTCTATATATTAATTTTTAGATCCCCGATCGAGCCGAGGATGACAAACTGTTTAGGATGACGCTGTTGCTGCCGCCCAGGCAATTTTTATAAACTCATCCGCTACTAAAGCAGCACCGCCAATTAAGGCCCCATCGACATCTGGGAGCTGCATTAATTCGTCAGCATTCGCGGATTTAACGCTGCCACCATATAGTATTTTGACTGTTTTGGCAACGCTATCTGAGCACTTGGCTAGCTCTTTACGTAAAAAGGCATGAACAGCTTGGACCTGCTCTGCAGTTGCCGCTAAACCGGTGCCAATCGCCCAAACAGGCTCATAGGCAATAATAGTTTTCAATAAATCTTGTTCAGAACAGGCTTCGAGGATAGCGGCTAATTGACGCGAAACTACGGCTTCTGTCTCTTCCTGCCCGCGTTGTTGTTTAGTCTCACCCACGCAAACCACGGGGATTAAGCCGGCTTTATGAGCCAGTAGGCATTTTTCAGCGACCAGCTTATCGGTCTCGCCGTGATACTGTCTGCGTTCAGAATGACCGATAATCACATACTGACAGCCCATATCCACCAACATACTAGCCGATACTTCGCCGGTATAAGCGCCATTTTCATGGCTACTCAGATCTTGTGCCCCAAGGCCGATTTCGGATTGATTCAGTTTATTTTTGACCGCGGATAAATAAGGATAAGGAGGACAAATGGCTAGATCAACCGGCGCGTCTTTTAATCCGGCCTGGATAGCGGGAATGAGTTCTTTTACTAAAGCATGAGAGCCATTCATCTTCCAGTTGCCCATAATTAATTTAGTTCGCATAATTACCCCAATATTGATTATTATTCAATCAAATTATCCCGATTTTCGACCGAGCCGTTCAAAATAGATACAAAAATGTCTTTAGCACGATAGCCATTCAAACAAAATATCATTATACTTGCCTATGATAAACATAAAGTCAAACTAGACTGTAGGTTTAAAATTAATGAATGGAGAGTTATCATGAAGAATAAGCTACTCGTCGCTGCTGCCGCTACCGCTTTGTCTACCAGTGTTTATGCTATGACTCCTCCTTGCCGTAGCAACCCTTGCGCGTCTGCCGGGCAATATTCTAGCCAAAGCACTACTAGCACAGCACCTGCTAATCCTGCTCCTATGGCTAATCCTTGTGCCACGGTGAACCCTTGTGCAGTAACGTGTAATCCTTGCGCAATAGTCTGCAACCCTTGCAACCCTTGCATGCCAACCTACAATCCCTGCAACCCATGTGCAAGCTTAAACCCATGTGCACCAGTTGATAGCTGTAGCCCGTGCGCACCAGGCGGCAATACTCAATCCTAGGACATACCCTGATGATAAAAACTAATTTGTTGCCAATGCAGCAAATTGAAGAATGTTATCGGGTCCTACGCAAAGCTCGTTCTAATGTAGTCTGGGAAATCCTGCGCCAATCCGAACAATTTATGGAATGGAACCATTACCCTAAAGGTGATGTGTATGACGCAGAGACCTTTTCCCAGTATTTCTATCATACCCATGCTGCCGCTACCTCGACCCGAGATAAAGAGCATGGGCATTTTCATTTAGTATTACGAAAAAACGGCATCCCCCCATCCTGCAAGCCTGTTAAACTCGATACTTCAAAGCGCCCAGCAGGCAGCCTTCAAGATGAAATTTGCCATATAATCGGCATCGCTATGGATAAACAGGGCTACCCTATCGGTTTGTTTACTACCAATCGCTGGGTGTGCGGTGAAACCTGGTATAAGGCCTCCGATGTCATTAAGATGCTGGATGTTTTTGCTATCGATCATGCTTATCCATCCTGGCCATTAAATATTTGGCTGACAAATATGGTGAAGCATTACAAGCCTCAGATCATTGAGCTTATCAAACAGCGCGATAAGACCATAAAAGCCTGGCAGAAAAAATATCTCGATCGGGATGTGTATGAAGATCGTGAATTAGAAGTGACTTCATACTTGGCGATTACTGAACATATCATTCCTGCCTCAACTCCAGTTATTCCCGCGCAACCGGAAATCTAGGTTTCCTGAATCCCCGATTAGGCCGTGAGCTTTCTGACGTGACCCGCTAAGTATTCAGCATACTCTTGAACCTCTGCCTGATTCTGGCCTTCGACCATAACCCGAATTAAAGGCTCGGTGCCCGACACTCTAAGCAAGACCCTTCCGGTATCTTTAAGCTTGGCCTCGATGGTTTTCACTTCATTATTTAAGGTTAACCAATCGGCTTCTGATAAGGTTTTCTTAGTAGGCACATTTACCATGACTTGAGGGAATTTTTCCATGCCAGCCAAAAGCTCACGTAAGGATTTGCCGGAATTTTGCATGACGGCTAATACTTGTAAGCCTGCAACGATTCCATCTCCCGTGGTAGTTGAGCCTAACCAAATAATATGACCAGAGGACTCGCCTCCCAGTTGCCAATTTTTTTCTTGCAGCAGCTCCATTACATGGCGATCCCCCACTTTAGAGCGGGCAAATTGTATGCCTTCTTTCTTTAAAGCGACTTCGAGACCATAGTTACTCATCTGAGTCCCAACCACTCCGCCACCTTTTAATCGGCCATGCAGCAAACTATCTTTGGCGAGGACATAGAGAATTTCATCGCCATCGACAATTTGACCCAGATGATCGACCATCACTACCCTGTCACCATCGCCATCGAAGGCGATACCGACATCGGCACCGCATTCCAAGACTTTTTCTTGCAAGGCTTGAGGCGCTGTCGAACCCACATTATCATTGATATTAAGGCCATTGGGAGCGGCGGCGATAATGGTAATATCCGCGCCTAGTTCCTGTAGAACTTGAGGGGCGATATGGTAGGTGGCGCCATTGGCACAATCCACTACGATTTTAAGGTTTTTGAAACTTTGGAAATGTGGCAAAGAGGCCTTACAAAATTCGATATAACGTCCTTCAGCATCCTTAATGCGGCTTACCTTACCGATGAATTCAGGGTCTACTGTTTTAAGTTCCTTATCTAAATATTCTTCGATCTCCGATTCTAAAGCATCGGATAGCTTAGCGCCTGCATCGCTAAAAAATTTAATCCCATTATCATGATGGGGATTATGAGAGGCACTAATAACGATGCCTACCTGCGCGTGGAAGGTGCGAGTCAAATAAGCTACAGCAGGTGTTGGCATTGGGCCTAATAAATACACATCAACACCCGCCGCCGATAAACCTGCCTCTAAAGCCGATTCAAACATATAACCCGAGCGACGTGTATCTTTACCGATTAATACGCGAGCGCCGGGTTTTTTGGCCAAGACTTTACCGACCGCCCAACCAAGCTTTACTGCGAAATCTGGAGTGATGGGCCATACGCCAACCTTGCCACGAATACCGTCTGTTCCAAAAAATTTTCTTACTGCCATTTTTCTTACCTTATCGATTGTCGTCCTGGGGCGCCGACAGGCGAACCCGGGACCTAATATTTTTGGATTCCGGGTTCCTGATCGTGCGATCAGGCTCCAGAATGACATACTCTAATCCAATACCGCACGGATCATTTTTATAGCCTGCACGGTCTCTAATACATCATGCACTCGAATAATCTCTGCACCATTCACTGCAGCAAGTATAGCCAAAGCCAGACTCCCTGCCAAACGTTCTTCAATCGGAATATTTAATAATTCCCCGATCATGGTCTTGCGTGACAGGCCTACCATAACGGGATAACCCAGAGCACACAACTGCTTAAGATGCTTTAAAATATACCAATTTTCAGCTGTGCTCTTACCATAATTGCCATGGCCGAAGCCTGGATCGATAATAATATTTTCTTGTTTTAGCCCAGCGGCTAAGCAGGCGTTTATTCGAGCCTGCAAATAAGCTTGGATTTCAAATAGCGTTTTTGCGGCATCTGCATTCGGCTGCCGATTTAAGCTAAACATATGCATTAAACAGACCGGCACTTGTAAACTTGCTGCCATCTCTAAGGCGCCTGCTTGCGTTAAAGCCCGCTGATCGTTGATCATACTTGCCCCTGCCTTAACAGCCGCCTGCATGACCTCAGGTTTACTGGTATCGATTGAAATACCGATATCGAGCCTCGATTTTATCGCCTCGACTACCCGAATGACTCGGTCCAATTCCTGGGCAATGCTAACCTTAGATAACCCAATATCGAGCTTAGGATTAGTCGCTTCACCACCGATATCGATAATATCTGCGCCATTTCGCTGCATCTGCTCGGCGAGTTTTAATGCCTGCTCGGCATTTTGGCAGCGGCTGCCTTTATAAAAGGAATCGGGGCTAATATTGATAACGCCCATAATTCGAGGAGAGTTCATAGAGTTAATCCAAAAGAATGAATTCATGCAGACAATATCATACAATCAGTTGCAAAGAGGTAGCTATGACTAAAAAAATAAAATATTCATTCCATCACGTTGGAATTCCCACCACCGAAGTGCGCGAAGGCGAGCGTTATAGCTCCACCTTTAAAATGTACACCACGGGCGGCGGCAACCCTGATTTTAGAGTGCAATGGCATCGCTTTGAAGAAGGCTCACTCCTGCATCCTTTACTTCAAACCTTGCCACATGTAGCTTATAAAGTAGATAGCATCGATGCTGCCATTATCGGAAAGACCCTAATTCTTGGGCCTTACTATCCGTTTGAAGGCTATCGCGTGGCTATTTTTATCGATGAAGAAATCGGCGCGCCTATAGAATTAATTGAAACCACCCTAAGTGAAGAAGAAATCTGGGGCAAGCCTAAACAGGGCAGCTTTATTTACCCTGAAAAAGAGTAATCATTTTACAGGGCACAGCCTAAAAGGCCCACGCCAAGCGACGCTACTGGTAAAGCTTTGGCAAGGCCCACTAACCTTAAGCCGATATATGGCAAGCGTTTTGGCTGACCAATTTGGCCAATATACCTGTTGATCGGTATCGTAATCCCCAAGCAAAATATAGATAGGGCCATGCTCGCTGAACATGGCTTTTTTGCTTAAATCATAGCCTGATCGGCTAGATAAAAAGGCATTCGGGTTTACAAACCTTATCGAAGCTGGAAAAAATGGTAGCAGAAATGATTGCAAGGGGGCTGTCATAATGATCATAGAATTAGCTGGAAGCTTAGGCAGTTTACTGACGGATACATAAGCCCCACCTTGATAGGGGCTATAGTTGAAGCGGGGATAGACAGTTTGAGAAACTATGCAGGCTGTCAGTATACAGAGACCAAAATTTTGCCAGTTAAATCCAGCGCTCAAACGAGCATAAAGCCCTACAATCAAAGGCCCCGATAGCAATTCGAGGGGAGCGGCAAAGCGATAATTGCCTAGCTCAAATGCCCAAATTAGATAGGCCAACGCCCAAAATTGTAAAAGGACCATAAGCTTTTCGTTAGGGGCTGTGGACTTAATCGAACGCAGGCAGTTTATAAGTGCCGCAAGCCCTGCTAATAGTCCACCGATAAAAACCGCCGCAAAGCGCCAGTCGCGTATCCACCAATCGCTGACCTGATGGTTAACTTGAGTCAAAATAAAAATCAATCGTATGGCACCCATTAGGCTATGAGCACCCCAACGCGGATCGGCTTGCAAGTTAGTATCGGCGAAATAAGGAGAATGAAATACGGCGTTAAAATAGGGAAAAAAGGGATTGGCAAAATGCTTCCATAAGCTCCACATCCAAAAGCCTTCTACTAATAAGAAGGCCAATAAAGTCCCCGCAACAAGAAGGCTTAGCGCTATCATTAAGCGACGGTCTTTGATGCAATATAAACAGGCGATCGCCAATAGGCTAATGGTATAGGCCGAATTGGTCAGTTTTAATGCTGGGGCGAGGCCGTTGCATAAGCCTGCTACAAAGATAAAAATCTTAGCATACTGAGCCTTACACCTAAAATACTTCAGCACGAGATAAAGGGCTAGCATTACAAATGAGGCGCTTTGAATATCATTCATTATCGAGCCTAGGCCTGGCCAAATAGTTGCCGCCGTTAAACCTATCAAGCAGCTAAAAATTACATAAACCCAGCGCTTGTCAGAGCTATGGAAGAGTAAATCGCTAATCTTATAGAGAAAGAAACCGATAAACCCGCACATCGCGCCCATTATAAAGGTACAAAGCTTAGCAGGCAGGCTGCTAATAAGTAGATAATTTAAGCTATCTAACAAGGGGTTATAATAGGTCCAATTTCCAGCAGGCGCTAAATCAAACCCTAAGCGCTGATGGATAAAAGCATAGCCATTATAATAGTGATAATCTAAGAAATCCCAGCCGGTTCCAAGTCCATGCCAATAAGACAGCAGTCCACTGCTAAGCACACATACTATAAGTACAATGCAATCGCTATAGTGGACCTTAGATTTGCTTATACGCACTCCTGAGTCGCAAGATAGCGATGACATTTATTCATCAGACTTTACGGGCCCTGGAGCTATAATAATTCCAGGTTTAACCGTTGAGCTACTGCCTGAGCTTGAATCATTCTTGCTCATCGATTGAGTCCAGCCCTCAGGCTCGCCCACTTCCAGGCGTTGCATTAAATCATTTACCTGCTTAGCATCCAAGGTTTCGTATTTAATTAAAGCCTCGGCCATAGCATGCAATATATCGAGATTATCCTGTAGCAACGTTTGGGCGCGAAGGTAATTGCGCTCGATCAAGGCCCTTACTTCTTGGTCAATTATGGTCGACGTGCTTTCAGAGAATTCTTTGCCTGCCGATGTGCCCATAGTATGACCTAAGAACGGCTGGTCATTGTCCGAACCAAAGGTGAGTGGTCCTAATTTTTCGGATAGGCCCCACTGCGTTACCATTTTGCGAGCGATATCGGTGGCGCGCTGAATATCGTTAGAGGCACCGGTTGTGACAAAGTCTTTACCAAAGATTAGCTCTTCGGCCAATCTGCCGCCAAATAGGCTGGATAATGAACTTTCTAATCGGCGTTTGCTATAGCTTACGCGATCTATTTCAGGCAGATACATGGTCACACCTAAAGCGCGGCCGCGTGGAATAATACTGACTTTATAGACAGGGTCATGATCTGGCACCAGGCGACCGATAATCGCGTGGCCGGCTTCATGGTAAGCGGTGAGTTTTTTCTCTTCTTCGCTCATCGCCATCGAACGGCGCTCCGCCCCCATTAAAATCTTATCTTTAGCCTTTTCAAATTCTTCCATGCTGACTTTTTTCTTACCCAAACGCGCGGCAAATAAAGCGGCTTCGTTGACTAAGTTAGCCAATTCAGCTCCTGAAAATCCAGGAGTACCGCGGGCTAAAAATTCAGGGCGAACATCATCGCCTATTAAGACTTTGCGCATATGGACTTTGATAATTTGTTCACGGCCTTTTACATCCGGCAAACCTACTACCACTTGACGGTCAAAGCGGCCCGGGCGCAATAATGCAGGATCTAAAACATCGGGACGGTTAGTCGCGGCAATAACGATGACGCCTTCATTATCGGCAAATCCATCCATCTCGACTAATAATTGGTTAAGGGTTTGTTCGCGTTCATCATGACCACCGCCCATACCTGCACCACGATGGCGACCGACTGCATCGATCTCATCGATAAAGATAATACAAGGTGCGCGTTTCTTAGCTTGCTCAAACATATCGCGCACGCGAGAGGCACCCACCCCGACAAACATTTCAACAAAGTCAGAACCCGAAATCGAGAAAAATGGCACATTGGCTTCGCCGGCAATAGCGCGAGCTAATAAGGTTTTACCGGTTCCTGGTGGCCCGACCATTAAGATACCTTTGGGAATCTTACCGCCTAAGCTGGAATATTTAGTGGGGTCTTTTAAGAAGTCGACGATCTCGCCCACTTCTTCTTTGGCCTCTTCGATACCCGCCACATCGGCTAAGGTCACTTTAATCTGGTCTTCGCCTAGCAAGCGCGCTTTGCTTTTACCAAATGAGAATGCCCCGCCTTTGCCTCCGCTCATCTGACGCATAAAGAATAACCAGACTGCGGCGATTAATAAAATCGGGAACCAGCTAATAAAGATGGTGGTTAATAGGCTTTTTTGAGCCGGTGGAGTCGCGACTACATCCACATTGTGCTGAATTAATTTATCGGTTAAGAATGGATCGCCGCTCGGTAAATAGGTGACAAATTGCGTGCCATCCATGGTGGTGCCTTTAATATCACGGCCACTCATATCGACATTTTTAATTTGGTTGGAGTCCACACTTTGCACAAAAGTGGAATAATCCATCTTTTTAGGCGCACTGGCGTCATGGGGGCCTATATTATCGAATACGGCCACTACCACTAAAATAATGACGGCCCATAACAATATATTCTTTACGATATCATTCATTCATTGGCACCTTGAGCATTTAAGCCCTAATTAAGTCATTGCATTATACTATCAACTTTCGGAAGTCTCCATGACTATCCTCGAAAGCCCAGTCCCAGAACATAAATCTCTCTAGAGCGATCACGCGAAGCATCGGGCTTACGAATCACGACCTTCTCATATTCCTGGCGCATCTGTTTGATAAGATCATCAAAACCGACGCCCGAAAACACTTTCATCAATAAACTGCCGCCTACTTTCAAATTCTGTCTGGAAAAATCCACAGCCAATTCGATTAAATACATGGCCTGATATTGATCCACATCCTTATTACCACTCATATTCGGCGCCATATCCGATAAGACCACGTCAACTTTTTCTGCCTTTAACAGATCGGTCAATTGCTGGTATACGGCCTCATCCTTAAAATCGCCCTGGATAAAGGTCGCATTCGCCATCGGCTCGATCGGCAAGATATCTAAACCAACTAACACGCCATTCTTGCCGATAAGGTTAGCCGCAATTTGCGCCCAACTTCCAGGAGCCGCCCCTAAATCGACAACTTTCATCCCTTGTTTTAATATGCGGTCTTTTTTCTGAATTTCAAGTAGCTTATAAGCCGCTCGCGAACGATAGCCATCCGCCCAGGATTTTTTAACGTAGGGGTCTTTGAAATGTTCTTTGAGCCAGCTCTGGCTACTTTTGGTGCGTGGAGGCATACGAAAAACCAACTAATAATGAATTAGCTGGCATTTTAAAGCAAATCGATGCAAGGCGCGAGGCCTAAGTGACAATTTACTTAGCGAGCACCGCTTAGTAAATTGTCATCCTGATAATGCGTCAGCATTCATCAGGATCCAGGCTATTGGCTTAAGCCTAAGATCCGCAAGGGCCCATAGGAAGCGCTGAAAGTGTAGGCCCTGGTGAATGCATAGGTATCGCTGAACGCGAGGGCCAAGTGGAAATGGGTCAGACATTATAAGCATCCTTCTATTTATAAACTAAGCGCTATCTTATAGATCAAGCCTTCAGGAGACCTTAAGGGCTTGTAAATAAGAACTTATTAGCTTAAACGTGGGTGGATACCACGAATCTTTTCCGACGCAGGCCTTCCGCCTGGTCTTGAGATAGACCTTTTGAACCACTGTATTGAACTCGACCCGAATGTAATTTTGCATAATCTGCTGATGAATTACCTTTCCCAGCCGCTTCAGCACTCAAAGGAAGCAATTGATATTGTCTAGTGTTATCCAGGCTTAATCCTGCCGTCATAATGCTGGCCCTGGCTTCTGGAAGCCCCTGCATTAGTATAGAAGCGAGCACTACCGCACTAGCCTTTAACTTTCGATTCATTATTTAGCCCCTATTAAATAGTCGGCATTTTATTACAAATCGATGCCGACGGCGAGCGACTTTATGCGATTATGGCGCAGGTGCGTCTCCAGCGCTTGCTCTAGGCTCCGGCTTTGGCTTGCCTAAAAATGTACAGATGTTATCAAATACAGCCGGAATATTCAGAGCTTGAATTGCTGCAGGACTCAATTCAGGCCTACCAACAGCTTGGAATTGAGGATATTGAAACTTACAAAAGATTGATCTTTGTTGAATTTGGCGATAACGAAGAGTCTCAATTAACGCCGACTCAGTAAGACCTAATACCGCCTCAAATTTCATACCATGATCGGTTATAGCAAGAATTTTTTTGGCCGATAAAACAGCCATCTGCTCTGCTGTTACGCCATATTTCAAACCCTTGGCTTTAGCTGCCAGATAATTAGAAGTTGCCGATAAAGTAGCCTTATGACCTAACCCCTTATATTCAGCATAAGGGATACCTTTTTCTGCCGCGCTTGCATGAGGGGAGTCAAACCAGGCATGGTTAACTTGGTCTCGACTTAGGCCTGCACTTATACCACAACACTGCTCTGCATTTAATCCTTCAACTTGTACCCGAGACAAGCCTTTTAAAATACCATGATAAACAGCTTCATAATCTAACCCCTCATATTCAGCATAAGGGATACCTTTTTCTGCCGCGCTTGAATGAGAGGACATAAACCAGGCATGGTTAACTTGGTCTCGGGTTAATCCTTTATGAATGCCTTGGATTTGATATGCACTCAATCCTTCCATATGTTCCAAAGGTAAGCCATTTAAAGCACCTGCATTAAACATTATGAGCGTCCTTATAATTGATAAACTACGCAGTATCTTATAGAACAAACCTTAAGGAATTATTAAGACTGCACAAATAACGACTTATTCAAACTATTTCAGCTTAAGAGCTAAACCTGCTAGTATACAGTCATTTATCGTGGACAGAGTTTATCGTGAACAAAATACTCATCGTTGCACCGGCTTGGGTCGGGGATATGGTTATGGCCCAGTCCCTTTTGATTCAGCTAAAGCTCGACCACCCTCAAGCCATTATCGATGTGGTCGCTCCTAGCTGGGTGCTGCCGCTTTTGGAAAGAATGCCTGAGGTGAATAAAGCCATCGCTATGCCCATTAGCCATGGTCAATTTAAATTGGCTGAGCGCTATCGCCTGGGCAAGCAATTGCGTACTGAGAAATACGATCAAGCTTTTGTATTACCGAATTCGTGGAAATCCGCTCTCATTCCATTTTTTGCTAAAATTCCAAAGCGAACCGGCTGGTTAGGCGAGATGCGCTATGGTCTATTAAATGATTGGCGTAAATTGGATAAAATTCAGTTTCCGAAAATGGTGCAGCGCTTTGTGGCTTTGGCTTACCCTAAAAATCAAACCTGGTCCGGCCAAGACTATCCGCTTCCAGCCTTAAGCATTAAAGCCAGCGAAGCCGATGCCAAGTTAGCTCTATATCAATTAGACCTCAATAAACCCATATTAGCATTATGCCCAGGCGCGGCCTTTGGCCCGGCTAAACGCTGGCCGACCCGTTATTTTGCCGAGGTGGCTACGAAAAAAATTAGCCAAGGCTGGCAGGTGTGGATATTTGGCTCTAAGGCCGAGCAGATATTTGCCGATGAAATCCAAGAATTATCGGATAATCGATGCATTAACTTAACTGGGAAAACTTCATTAGCCGATATGGTGGACTTATTATCCCTAGCACAAGCCGTGGTTAGCAATGATAGCGGGCCTATGCATATAGCGGCCTCATTACATCGACCCCTGGTCGCTGTTTATGGCTCCTCCAGCGCCGACTTTACGCCCCCATTAAGCAATAATGTAATCATCCTATCGGTGCCAGATTTACCTTGCCGCCCTTGTTTTCAAAGGGAATGCCCCTTGGGTCATATGAAATGTTTAAATGATTTGGAACCTGCATGGGTATTAAGCGCCATCGATACGTTAGGAACGAAGCCCTTATGAAATTATTATTGATTAAAACCTCTTCGATGGGCGATGTGATTCACGCCTTGCCCGCCTTAACCGATGCCATGCAAAATATTCCAAATCTAGAAGTCACCTGGGTGGTTGAAGAAGGTTTTAAAGATATCCCAAGCTGGCATCCAGCAGTTAAGAAAGTAATCCCTATCGCTCTAAGGCGCTGGCGTAAATCACTATGGAAGTATTTACGCAACGATGAAATCCGCCAATTTATTAAGGCCCTACGCAAAGAACAGTACGATGTCATTATCGATGCTCAAGGCTTAATGAAAAGCGCTGTGTTGACCAAATTAGCTCGCGGCAAACGCTTTGGCTTTGGTAAAGGCTCCACTAAAGAGCCAGTTGCCTGGGCTTATCATTGCCCACAAATAGTGGCTCGCAATCAACATGCGGTAAAACGGCTCCGAGAATTATTTGCTAAAAGCTTAAGCTATACCGAACCTACTAGCATTCCCGATTATGGTATCGCGAATTATTTTAATCCTTCCGCTCAAAAAACAGACCTACTCTTCGTCCATGGTACTACCTGGCCCACTAAACATTGGCCTGAAGCCTATTGGATTGAACTGGCTAAAATAGTCACTGCACAAGGCTATAAAATAAAAATTCCTGTTAGCAATCCAATTGAATCACAAAGGGCTGAGCATATTGCTGCCATCTCGTCACAAATAGAAATCCTACCCAAAATGAACCTAACAGCACTGGCTAAAATTATCGCGAATGTTCAAGGCATAGTGGCTGTCGATACGGGCTTAAGCCATCTTGCTGCAGCCTTAAATATTCCTACCGTTACCGTATATGGCCCCACCGATCCCAATAAAATTGGCACCATGGGCCAGCATCAAATTCATTTGAAAACACCATTTGCCTGCTGTGGCAATCGAGTTTGTACCAAAACCAATCCTAGCCAAATTATTAGCCCGCCCTGCTATACTGATATCACGCCAGATAAGGTTTGGACAAACTTGCAAAGCTTACTACAATAACTTGGATCCCGGATACGCCTAGCGGCATTCCAGGATGACAGACTTGTCATGACTGGCCTTGTCATTCTGGGGCTGCAAAGCAGAACCCGGAATCCAAAAAATTAGATCCCGGGTTCCACTACGTGGCCCCAGGATGACAACTACTTAATGGATATCCTATGCAACATGTAGAAACTATTATTCAACCAAAATGGCTCATCACCGTCGATAAGCACAATCGTATTCTAGAAAACCATTCCCTAGTGATCGATCGCGGCAGAATTATCGATATTATTTCTAATCAGTTGCTTAAGTCTAAATACACCGCCATTAAAATTCATTACTTAGATAACCATGCCATCTTGCCGGGCTTTATTAATGCTCACACTCATAATGCCATGAGCTTAATGCGCGGCTTTGCCGATGACCTGCCTTTAATGAGCTGGCTACATAATTATATTTGGCCAGCAGAAAGGTTGTATGTTGGACCGGAAATGGTCTGCGATGGGATGCGCCTAGCCTTGGCGGAAATGATTCGAGGTGGCACCACCTGTATTAACGATATGTATTTCTACGCCGCCGAAGCCGCCGAAGTCATGCATAAATCCGGCATACGCGGGCGGATTGCCGATAGCGTGCTTAATATCGAAATGCCTTGGTCCCCTAACGTGCAAAGCTGTTTCGATAAGACCATTGCATTAGCCCAGCAAGTTAAAGCCTATCCTTTAATCGAGGCCTCTATTGCGCCTCATGCGCCTTATACGACTAACGATGAGATTTTGCGTGAGGTTTTGCGTATCTCCAAACAATACTCCTTGCCGATTCATATGCATGTGCAAGAAACCAGAGAAGAAGTCGATCAGTTTCTGGCTGCTCATCAAACCTGGCCTTTAGATCGCTTAATGGAACTTGGACTATGCTCGTCGAAATTCCAAGCCGTGCATATGACCCAAGTGAGCAAAACCGATATTGAAATCCTAAAGAGAACCGGCACTCATGTCATTCATTGCCCAGAATCAAATATGAAATTAGCCAGCGGTATCTGCCCGGTACAAACTTTGCTCGATGCTGGAATAAATGTGGCCTTAGGCACAGATGGCCCTGCCAGCAATAACGATTTAGATATGATAGGCGAGATGCGTTCGGCCGCCTTTTTAGGCAAAATTCACGATAATAGCCCCGAAGCTATCTCGGCTCAAAATGTATTACGCATGGCAACCATTAATGGTGCTAAGTCCCTAAGCCTCGATCATATAACGGGCTCATTGGAAATCAATAAAGCCGCCGACGTCATCGCCATCGATTTAAATCGCCCAGAGACTATGCCAGTATATAATCCCGTCTCGCAAATCGTCTATGCCAGCTCTCGCGATCAGGTCACCGATGTCTGGGTGGCAGGAAAGCAATTGCTTAAAAATCGCGCACTTACTACCTTAAACGAAGCGGCTATCCTTGAAAACACCAAAGTCTGGGCAGAAAAGTTTAAAAAGATTATTAACCGATAATTAGCAAATATATGACGATTAAAAAATTAACTCCAGATGCGTTTATAATAGTTAGAAAATTATTTCATACAAATGATACTAATTTACCAACGGCTTATGGCGTTATCGAAGGCCTGGTGCCAGGTCAAATTTGGGTAGATACTGAAAACGATCCCCAGGCTTGCTTAATACTCTGTGAAGATTCTTATTGTTTAACGGCAGGCCACTTGAATGAAGTACTTTTTCAAGAATTTTTCGTTCTACTTAAACAAAAATGCAATGTAAGACTGCAATGCGGACTTAGCGTCAATTATAAGCCACTGAAGTTATTAAATTTCACATCGATTCCTAGACGAGAATATAAATACGATATGTCCGCTTTAGTTATTCCACACTATGAAAATCAAACTCCATATATACTTAAACCGATTAAAGACAAGGCTATGTTTAATTTGTGCATATGGAAAAAGATTATGCTAGAGACTTATCTTACTCCAGAAAATTATCTTAAAAATGCCATAGGCTTTGTTTTATGGGATGCTGACAAACAAATAGTAGTGAGCGAAGCTCATGGAATTTGTTCAAAGCACCTTGTTGAGCTAGTCACTGTAACCCATGAAAAATACCGAGGTCAGAAATTATCAACCATTGTCTGCAATCACCTTATTCACCATGCAGTCAGCAAAGGCTTACACCCAGTATGGTCATGCAATGAGAGTAATGTGGCTTCATCGAGAGTTGCAGAACACCAAGGCATGAAGGAAATAACAAAGTATACTTTTTATTGCTTAAGCCATAAATCAACCTGCATTTTTAGCGCTTGCTTGAGAGTAATATTCCAAACGTGTCTCCAAATCACCCGTATGTAATTCAAATAAATGACCATCATAGTCATAAAAATATAGCGATTCGCCTTCTGCTGGATTCCGACTTCGGCTAGATAAGATTTCCAGTCTTAGCTCTTCAATCCGAGATTTATAAATAGGGATATCATTGGCATCGACTAGAAAAGCGACATGGTTATAGCTTTTAAGAAGCGGCTCACCTTCCATAATCGCGATCCACATACCGGCAATTAGGAAAAATTTTTCTTTTGAAATAGAAAAGGTCTGTTCGGCACTGTCATAAATTAATTCCGCATCCAACACATACTGTAAAAAATGTGCTGACTTTTCTAAATCATGACAACGAAATGTGATATGGCTTAAGCCTTTAATGCTAGGTTTTGACATTTTATTTCCCTTTTTTCGCCCATGCTACTTAAGCTCAAGCGCTTCCACAAGAGGGAGGTTAAAATCCTATTAGCAGGGATTAGGATATCGGGTATACTCAATCAATATTTTTGTTCGTTGATGGAGATCTTAATGCCCTTTATTCCGCACACTAATGATGAAATCCGTAGCATGCTCGATACGATTGGCGAAGCTAGTATTGAGAACCTATTCGATGAAATTCCCACTAGCCTTCGTGCCAAGTCTTTGGATAATATTCCGCTGGGTATCGACGAATTAGCCATAACTAAGCATATGCAAGAGCGTGCAATACTTGATCGCGAACAACTTAATTTTATCGGTGCCGGAAGCTATGAACATTTTATTCCGGCCGCAGTCTGGGAATTAGTCGGTCGTGGTGAGTTTATGACGGCTTATACGCCTTATCAAGCTGAAGCTAGCCAGGGCGGTTTACAGGTCATTTACGAATACCAAACCATGATGGCCTCTTTAATGGGCCTGGATGTATCCAATGCCTCGCTTTATGATGGTGCCTCGGCTCTTGCCGAAGCGGTATTAATGGCGGTGCGCGCTAATAAGCATTCCAAATCCAATCGCATTGTTATTCTAGGATCGATCGCCCCCAATTATGCAAAAGTACTGCATAGCATCGTAAAGCACCAAAATATTCATATCGAAAGTATCGCTCTCGACTTATTAAATGAGGCTCAACGCTCCGAAAAATTAAAGGCATTGCAAGATCAAGACATTACCGCAGTAATTATTCCGCAACCTAGCTTTTTAGGCCATATTCAAATCGTCGATAACCTAACAGATTGGGCTCACGCCAAAAAGACCCTGGTTATTGCCTTGGTCAATCCAATTGCCATGGCCTTATTAAAAGCCCCCGGCGATTGGGGGACAGATGGCGTCGATATCGCTTGTGGCGAAGGACAGCCCCTAGGCGTTCCTATGAGCTCAGGCGGACCTTATTTTGGCTTTATGACCTGTCGCCAAGAATGGGTCAGACAAATGCCCGGGCGCATCGTCGGTCGCTCCGTAGATATCGAAGGTAAACCAGGGTTTTGTTTAACCTTGCAAGCCCGCGAGCAACATATTCGCCGTGCTAAAGCCACTTCCAATATTTGCACCAACCAAGGCTTATTAGTCACCGCTGCCACTATTTTTATGAGCATCATAGGACCTGAAGGCTTACGCGATAAGGCCCTAAAATCTCATCATAATATTCAGGCCCTAGCTCAGAAGCTGGCCAAAGTTCCAGGCATAAAAGTAGTATCGAAGGGCCCTATTTTCCATGAAGTGATCGTGCAATTGCCCGTACCCGTGGCGCAAGTCTTAGCGCAACTCTCCGAGCACAATATTCAAGCCGGTTTTGATTTAAGCCAAGACTTTCCTGAATTAGGCAACGCCTTATTGCTATGCTCGACCGAGGTTCATAGCGATCAAGACCATGACAAGCTAATTGCCGCTTTAATAAATGTTCTGGAGGCCCAATAATATGCTAATTTTCGAAACATCCCATTATTGTTCCAACGACTGGCTCGACACTCCAAAAGTCTCCGATATCCCTGAAGCCATGCTGCGTGCCAAAGCGCCTAAGCTACCACGAGTCGGTGAACTAGAAGCCGTACGCCACTATACTAGGCTCTCGCAAAAGAATTTTTCGATCGACACCAATTTCTATCCCTTAGGTTCCTGCACCATGAAATATAACCCCAGGGCAGCGCATAAACTCGCCTTATTGCAAGGCTTTGCGGGGCGCCATCCTTTCGCGCAATTGAACAAAAGCCAAGGCCTAATGAGCTGTCTCCACGAGCTGCAAACTATTTTAATGGAATTAACTGGTATGAAAGGCGCCTCGTTAAGCCCCATGGCCGGAGCCCAAGGTGAATTTGCCGGCGTAGCCATGATCAAAGCCTATCATGAAGCGCGTAACGATACCGAGCGCTCAGAGATTATCGTTCCCGATGCGGCTCATGGTACTAACCCCGCCACAGCCGCAATGTGTGGCTATCAAGTGAAAGAAATCCCCACCAATGCCGATGGCGATATCGATTTAGAGGCCTTAGCAAAAGCCTTAGGCCCTAAAACCGCTGGAATTATGTTAACCAACCCCTCCACATTTGGGGTGTTTGAGCGTCAAATTAAACAAATCGCCGCAATGGTGCATAAGGCCGGTGGTCTATTGTATTACGATGGCGCCAATTTAAACGCCATTATGGGCAAGGTTCGCCCTGGTGATATGGGCTTTGATGTTATGCATATGAATTTACATAAAACCTTCGCAACCCCGCATGGCGGCGGTGGACCAGGTGCTGGCCCCGTACTCGTCGGTGAACGTTTAGTGCCCTACCTACCGGTTCCCTTTGTAGCTAAAAAGGCCGAACAGTACTCCTGGGTCACCGAAAAAGAGCTACCGACTACCATAGGCCGCCTATCGGGTTTTATGGGCAACGCTGGCATCTTAATTCGCGCCTATATTTATGCTAGGATGTTAGGACGTGATGGCTTAACCCGCGCCTCTGAAATCGCCGTATTAAATGCTAACTATTTAATGAAATCCTTACAAAAAGCGGGCTTTACCTTAGCTTTCCCTAAACGCCGAGCCACCCATGAGTTTATCGTGACCATGCAGCCTGAAAATAAGAAATATGGCGTAAATGCTTTGGATATATCTAAATCCTTATTGGATTATGGCATTCATGCTCCCACCATGTATTTCCCCTCCATGGTGCCAGAATGCTTACTAATAGAGCCTACCGAAACCGAATCTAAACAGGAATTGGATACCTTTATTGTGGCCATGACCGAAATCCGTCAAATGGCGGCGAGCAATCCAGAAGCCCTAAAAGCAGCCCCGATTACTCAGCCAGTGAGACGCATGGACGACATAAAAGCCGCAAAAGAGCTGGATTTAACCTGGAAAGGTTAATCTCTTAAGAAAACCTTAAGGTTTATTCTATATAATAGCCTTTGAATTAATTAGGGGTAACTTTATGCGCTTATATTTTAAAAAGTCTCATAAACCTGGCCTTTTGCTGCTGTTAATCGCCAGCAGCCTTCTGCCGGCTTGTGCGCCTATGACTAAACCTGACTCTAGGCCTATTAGCCCTGAGCAAGAAAATAATTATGTGTTAAAAAGTGCACGAATTAAAACGCTAGGCCATGCTAAAGGTCAGCTCGCGCAACTTGAAATTGCCACCAATGATCCCTTAGCCACTACCTTTGAATTTATGGTGGTTAAAGTAAACCATTATCAGGCCAAATTTTATAAGCAGAATAGCCAAGAACATGCCGCTTATGTCAGCACTATCGGTAAAGAAGAAGCCGCCTTTTTAGCGGTAAACGGTGGATTTTTCACGCCAAGCTTTACGCCAGATGGTTTATTTTATAAACACGGTAAAACCATTACCGCCCCTAGTAAGCAGCCAATTTTTAATGCCATGGTGGTGATTAATAAACAAGGCCGATTGACCTTAGGAAACAGCGACACTCCTTATAAAGATGCCGCCTATGCGATTCAAGCAGGGCCTTTATTGATCGATCAAAATCAGATGCTCGTATCTAGGGTGAACCAATTTAATCAGTTTGCTAAACGCACCGTGTTAGCGGAATCCAGTAGCGGTCAGCTATTGGTCATATCGACCTCGGCTATGTCGCTGTATACCTTAGAAAATATTTTATACGAACACCCGGAATGGTTTGGCGTCAGTAAAATTACTACGGCAGTAAACTTAGATGGCGGGCGTTCCAGCGCAATTTATGTTGCTAATCACACCGCGATTAACGGCAAAAACAAAGTCGAGAATGTATTATTATTCTCCTAGTATATTTTAGCATCGATTTTATATACTGTAATGGCAGTCCATTAAGAGGGTTATACCATGCAAGCTTATATAAAAGAATATGCTTTAAGCCTATATAAAATGCCTTTATCTGAACCTGAAATCCAACAACTTGCTTGGATTGCAGAAAATCCGATTACCACACCCCAAAGCCGTACCCAACAGAACCTTCGCGGTGAATTTGAAATATCGCGAACGATTAATCGTTTATATTGTTTACAAAACCTATGGGAAAATAATTATGCCGCTTTTGTGGCAAACCAACCTGAGGCTGTTAGATTAAGCAAGATCAGTTTTAATAAGCTTTATACTTTATTTCACCAGGTGCTAAAAGATGCAAAAGGCTTACAAGCCATACGGGCAGCTAGTATTCTTTCTAGCATTACCTTATCCCCAGAGGCCAAAAGACGCGCTCAAGAACTATACCCCTCTTTTTCACAAGATAGCGTGGAATTTTCAGCAGATACTATTGAGCACTGCCCAAGCATATATCCTGCAATTAAAGGCTTTGATCATGATCAAATGGCTATCGTAAATGCCTGCTTTCCACATCACACCCATTTTCGTCATATGCTTTATACCGAGGGCAATGATGGCATGTTTAAAGTATTGAGAGCTAAATGTGTAGCGGCTAAAGAGGCCTCGGGCCCTACTAAACAAGCTCAAGAGCTTAATACTTGGTACTTGTATTGGGCTGTGAATATGATGGGCTTTAACGTAGATAAAGAAAACCCTAAAGGCTCAATTGTATTAAATGAATTAATGTTTCAAGATATTAATGACTTATACGGAGAAATTGCAAAATTAGCCTTAAACCCTGCAGAACCTGTTCTAGCCACATTTTTGAATACGCGCGCTGATCGTTTGGGCATGGCAAAAGACCTTGATTCACGGGAGCTTGTAGCTTACTTAGCAAATTGGCTAGGATTGTCAGCCGCTAATATTGATAAAATTACCGCCTTACAAGTAGCTTGGCAGGAAATAGACCCAAGCTTGAAAGCGGGGCTAGCCAAAATTTTGGCTGCTGATACTGTTACCCCAACGTATGGCCCGGCTTTGTTTCGCAATCTAGTGGATGTTTCCGGTGGCAATATTAGGCACTCTATAGAATTAGGTTTAAAGCTCTACATAGAAGCCTTTCAAAAACATCATGCTAGTTTAAGCAACCAGGCTTTAAGCTTTTTAAAATTGGCACAAATTAATAAAACTGGCGAGCCAACTGCATTAATGCAGCTTTCTGCCCATCCAGACAAAAAGTATGACATTACTATTGATGCTAAAACAGGTGCTGCTACTTTAACACTTGAACCTGCGCCTGAATTAACAGCCACAAGTTTTCTCGGTGCTAGCCTAGCAGCCGGGGGATCAGGAGCTACTAACGCCCCTGCTCCAGGATGATGTCTCGTCATCCTGATAATGCGTAGCATTCGTCAGGATCTAGTGCATGGCCTTATTCTTAAACTGGATCCTGTGGCTCACTGACGTGATCACAGGATGACGGTAATTAGCTTTGACCAGGGATACTTAACCAGCTAGTTGCTGCAGGCGTAGTGCTTGCTGGAGCAGGTGCTATTGCTGGCGCTGGCGCGGTTAGGTTTGCATCAGCGGCAGGCGCTTGAGCTGCTGGCATATTGCTATCGGCTGCTGCATTGCTTGGCATGCTGGTAGCGCTTGAGTCGTCAGCTGGCATGCTGGAATTCATATCGGTATGACTAGGTCTTTCTGTATGCATAAGGTTTTTTTTGGTTTCATGCATGCTTGGCTTTTTAGTTTCATGTTTAGCCATATCGGTTGAATAAGCAGGAATAGAGGTCAAGGTTACAGTCCTTGTAGTCTCACCATTCATATCCCAAGATTGGCCATAAACGAAGCTTACATTGGTAATTTGTGGCGCCACATGGAAGCCTGGTTTCACACTAAAAATAAATTCAGCCGTACCACCAGCGCCTATGCGATGGTTGGTAGGAGCAAGATAATGATAAGCAGTCAAAGTTAACAGGTCGGTATTGTAATTGCTGACATACCATTGATAGCCAGTAGTTGCATTGGCTGGCAAGGCAATTTTAACCAGGTGTTGTTGGGAGCTTACATTGATGGTTTGCTTTGGCGCATCGGAATGCTGTGCGTAGGCCGTTGCTGACAATAATAATGCCGCAACAACGGCTCCGGTTACTTTTAGTACTTTATTCATTATGCTGATCCTTATCCAATTTTGTGATTGAATTATAGTAGATGCAAAAATTTTAGCTTAAAGTTTTATGCGGCAGGCTTTCGATTCTCGATGCCGGGGTAATTAAGTTGAAGTTTAATTTACGCTGCAATTCACGAATGGTCGCGGCTCCAGCATAGGTTAAACCCGAACGTAATCCGCCAATAATATCCGCTACGATAGCTTCTTCATTTTCGCGATAAGGCACTTCAGTCGCTACACCTTCTGCGGTTTTCCATTCCGGCATCACGCCACCCATATAGTCGGATTGAGCTTCAGAGCTTGCCATACCGCGATACATTTTAACTTTGCGGCCATCTGGATGCGTAACAAATCCGCCTGGGGTTGGGCGGGTTCCTGCGAACATTCCACCTAACATGACAAAATCCGCACCAAAAGCTAGGGCTTTAACCACATCGCCTGGGGTTCTAATGCCGCCATCGGCTATGATGGAGCGATCCACTCTGGCGCAATCTTGTACCGAGGAAAGTGTCGGTACGCCGAAGCCGGTTTTAATTCTTGTGCTACATACGGACCCTCCGCCAATACCGACCTTAATAATATCGGCACCACAGGAAGATAAATAGTCTGCGCCGGCATATGTCGCGACGTTACCGCCCATAATGCAGGCATTGGGGAACATATCACGAAGTTGTTTTAAAGTTTTGCCCACGTATTTGGCATGGGCATGAGCCACATCCACACAAAAATATTCGGCACCGACATCGCTTAAGGCTTTGGCACGTTCTAATTCGGCGTCTGAGCAACCGATCGATACGAATACTTTATGTTTACATTTTTTAAATTCGGCAATGTTATCAGCAATGCTCATAAAACGATGCAACACGCCCATTCCGCCTTTAGAACCGACAAAGTTGGCCATGCCATGCTCGGTTACGGTATCCATATTGGCGGTCATTATCGGTAAATCTAAATGTAATTTGCCAGAACGATCGGTCATGGATACGTCGACCATGCGGCGAGATTCGTAGTGGTTATACGCTGGAATTAATAATACATCATCGAAGGTAAAAGATTGGTTTTGAAAACTCATGAAAATCCCCTTATCTATTTGCTTGGAAATTATATAAGATTTCCAAGCAATTCGATAGGGAGAATTGCTGCTAAGCCGCGGCAGCCAGTAAAGCAGGCTCATATTCGCGGCTAGCTTGCAGAGTTCTCATAAAAGGTAAAACGGTATTGCATCCATGCTCAATCTTAGTATTTTCAACAGGTTTAGCGGCCCGCCATTCGCTTATAGTTGCCCAAGCTTTGCTGGCGAATTCCGTAATATGCTTAGTTAGCATGATAGCTTCAAACCCATAATGTAGCGCATGCATTACCATATCAGGTGGAACACCTAGGCTTAAGGATACAGCTACACCCACTGCTACGGCACTTAAGGTAAAGGCGGCGACACCGGCCATTAAGGCCCTTTTGCAGCTGCTGGCTTCTTGCCAGGCTTGGCTTAATTCTATTTGGTTTAAGGCTAACATGGGTTTCTCCCTTAATTTGAGCCATTACTATGTCTCTTATATTAAGGCAGGGGGCTTTAGATAAATAGAGAAAGTAGCTGAAAGCGGTGTAAGCGTTTAACTATTCTATATGGGCTAATCTGGCTTCTAACCTTTCGACATCTTCGCGTAGTTTTGCAATATCTTCAAAGAAATCTTCCACTTCTTCGCGAGCGGGTAGTAGTCTTTTTTCTTCTTGTAGATATTCGGTAAAGTCCAAGCAACTGCTTTTCATGTTATCTTTTTGCCATTCTTGAGTTTTTTTGCCCGCCTTGCATAATTCAAAGGCTGCCGCATCACCGATGACTTTAGCAAATAGGCCTTCCCAATCGACCTGACTTTGGTCCATAAAGCGTTGATAGGCCTGCAAAACGCCGACATCGCCCGTCTGTTTGACTCGACCCGAACTGACTAAACCTTGGGGGTGAGCGCTAAACGCAAACTCGACTAAATTTAATAAGCGACCGGATAATTCTACTTCTGCTGCATTTTCGCTATTGATATAGAGGCTAAATCCGCTGGGCTTGGGCGCTAATAAGAAGCTTAAACCTACATCATCGACATAGACTTTTAGGGTTTTGCCTTGTAAAGCTTCTAATAAAACCGGTGATTCTGGGTCTAGGCTTATATAGGCATTGATAATTTTTTCGGCCATGCCTGCCATCGCGCTATACAGCATATTTACCATTTTAGGCCTCTATGCAAAGCCACGATTCCGCCGCTTAAATTGGTATAATCCACCTGATCGAAACCCGCCTTGATCATCATGTCTTTTAAGGTGTCTTGATCGGGATGTTTACGAATCGATTCCGCTAAATAGCGATAACTTTCTTCATCCTGGGCGATTAACTTGCCCATTTTTGGCAGAATATGAAAGGAATAGACATCGTAGAGCGGCTTAATCGCTAACATAGGCTGCGAAAACTCTAATATTAAAGCCCGCCCGCCTGGCTTTAGAACTCGATGCATTTCTCGTAAGGCTTGGTCTTTATCGGTGACATTGCGCAGGCCAAAGGCGATAGTTATGCAATCAAAATAATTATCGGGAAACGGCAGGTGTTCGGCATTGACTTGGGAATAACGAATTTGGCTGACATAGCCTTTGTTATCGAGCCTGGCACGCCCTTCGGTTAGCATGGCTTCATTAATATCGGCCAATACCACCAAGCCCTCTTTGCCGACTAATTCGGCGAATTTCAAGCTTAAATCACCGGTGCCACCCGCTAAATCCAGTACTTTTTGACCAGGTTTAACCTGACTCATCGAAATGGTATGGCGCTTCCAAAGTCTATGCACACCAAGGGACATAACGTCGTTCATGACATCATATTTTTTCGCAACCGAGCTAAATACTTCGGCGACTTTCTTTTGTTTATCTGCCCAAGGCACTTCTTTAAAACCAAAATGGGTGGTATTGGATTTATTAGGATCATTCATTGAGAGCTTCCTTATATTTCTGCCATTATATGCAAATTTTTAGGAGAAAACCTAGTCGATCAGAGAATTAGAAGGGTAAATCACTGACAAAAGCTTCAGCCATTCGCCATTGTCCCGATAGAAAGAACTTACTTATAATACAATTAACGCTAAAAATAACTATTTTTTCAAGGATTGATCACCGCTATTTATAAGAAAGGAGAAGACCATGCAAAGCCAACCTAGCGCCCTACTAGCCAGTGATGATCCGATTGCCCCGCTTCCTGCAACGCATCAATCTATCTTAGTTACTGAGCGCTCAGTAGCTAGTCTAAGCAAAGGCGACCCTATTCCACATCAAAATCTAACCGAAGCTGGTTCAGGCTACAATACTATCCCGGCTATAGCAACATCAAGTTCGCGAATGGCACCAACAGATGGCGTTGCAGTTCGTGCTGTGCCCGTGAGCTATGATCACCATCCATTGACAGAAAACCGACAGCCGTTGTTAGCAGATGATACGGCGGTTCAAGTACCGACAGTATTGCCTAGGTCTTTCACGGCGGCAGAGCTTGATGCAGATATACTTGCTAAGCGTAACAGGCGAAAACTCATTGCTAGCATTATCGCGATAGTTTTAATAGGCGCTATAATAGGTGCCGTCGTATGGATCCTTGGACAGCCCCGTAAATACCCTTGGCTTAAGCTCAATGATCTAACTCCTTCAGGCACAAGTATAGAAAACGGCGAAGGGTCAATTGGTCCAGCAGCTGTGGTTACTAGCGCCAACCTGGCGGCGGATGTAAGTGACTTTTACCTACTTTTTGAGGGCAAAGTTTCCTCTGGTTTAACGTGTGAGCTGAATGCAGGTGGGCAGACGTTGCCGATCATATATAGGGAATCATGTGCCCTTAAGATCACTGGATCCACATCCGTTGCTAGTATCAACACTGATATTGAAGCTGTTTTGCATGACGCTTATATTGCATGCACAGGATCAGGTAGCGTTTCTGTAAGAATCTACGCCGGTACTTTTAGTTGTAACACCGCTAGCTGTGGCGACGTTGAAGCCATTGGAGATACTTCATTTATTCTTTATTCCGGCTTGCACACTAAGCCTGTAAGAACAGCAACGACATTAGAACATTCATAATAAGATATTGATCAAACCTCCTTTAAACCTCGGCCACACCGTGTCGAGGTCTATTTTTTCTTATTCTTCGAAACAGATCACCGGAATTTTTAAATCATGCCAGGCGTATTCGCTTAAACATGTAAAGCTCCTTATTGATTGAGGGGAATAACATTACACTGTTTAAATACCTTATATAAAAAAAAATTTTATTCAATACGAGCACATCGGCAGCGTAAGACACTAGCTGATTTTATTGCAAAATACTTAACAAACCTTTTTCAAATCTAGGCCAAATCGTATCGAGGTTAATTCTTTCCTGTTCTTCCACACAAATGACCGGAATTCCCAAATCATACCAGGCATACTCACTTAAGCTGCCAGGTGTGGGATAACCGATATCATCCTGAACCGCATAGCCTGAGGCTTTTGCAATAAGGTTTGCAGCCTCTAAGCCAGGTTTACCTGTACATACTATGCAGGGATTTTCAATCGAATGAAAGTGGATAATTACACTAGGCTTAATCTGCTCGATTAAGCTTACCAAGGCTTGAATTTCTGGCTCTGACCCTGCATTCGGGCCGGGATAATAACGTGGCTTCTCATAGTCTGGCGACCAGTTTGTAGCAGGATAATTGCGGTTTAAATCTACTCCATGGCCATTCACTCGCTCATTTTCAGCATAACCATCTGGATTTAAACAGGGGATTATCACCCAAGGCCGTGTAACCTGGCCAGGATGTGCTTGCAAAAAGTTTAGCAACTCTTCAGCCAAACGCACGCCCTCAGGCTCATCGCCATGGGTGCCGCCTATCAGTAAAATAGGTTGCTGGCTGCTTAAAGCGCCTTCGCTATGATATAGCTCGATTGTCTGGCCATTGGCTGATTTGGCCCAGTTCTTATTATGCTGCATAGGTCACTTTTGCTGAAAGCTTTTAGATCATTAAGCATACTCTGAAGCCATCTTAAAAAAAAGCCCTTGTAGGGCCATAGTGAATATATTGAGTTGAACACTTCTATAGCTTTGTTAAAATAGCGTTTGCGTGATTAATTTCTACATTATTTAGTCAATTTATTACGCTGTAAACACCTATTTTTGCTGGAATATTCTATACAATTAAAAGAAAAAATGCATAATAACCTTAGCTAATAAAGACAAGGAAGTCTTAAATGAATAAAAGTATAGAATTAACCCTCTGGCGAAAAAGATATAATGACAAAGCATTAGTATCAGCTAATTTTCATAAAGTAAGTGAATGCAAGGCTTTAGCTGAAATTATTACGGTAGACACTATAAGAGCTCAACGTGAATTAGATAACACTGTCACTGCCTGTATAACAAGCATTAATAAAACCTTAGCGGACTTTAATGTGCAGGCAGAGCGTGTTGCTAGTGAAGCAGACCATACTTTCGATGAACTGTCTACTTTCATTTGTCGAGCAGATTTCAACGATAGAATATTTTACTCGCGTTATCCATCTGATGCCCCATTTCTAGAAACAGCCATACGCGATATTACAATCGCTAAAATAGGATGTTCAAATGAAAAAACTTCCTTCTCTGCTGATTTTAATGACATATGTAACACAGCAAGACTTATGCTCAAGGACTTTACCAATGGTCTTGAAAAAATTGATTCGATAGGTTGCGACCTGTCTAAAGCAATCAAGCAAAAAGAACAGCTCAATACGAGCTATACACAGTTGTTAGAGGAAATTAAAGCCCAGGGAGCATTGCTTCAAAAGCGGTACTCACTGCTAAGAGCCTCTATGGAAAACATAACCAAAACCTATGAAAAATCCAGAATTGTTAGGGCAACAGCTCACCTTGCATATCAAAAAATAAAGCACAAGGACTTCGTAACTATCTATACTAATACAGCACGAAATAAGGAAGAGCTTCCCGAGAAAATTCGTGAGCTACACGCTACGGCCACCATCTTACTTCCTACAGTATATACATTGAGCGGTAATAGCATTGAGACAACGTCAGATGAGAGCCCTACCAGTAGAGGATCTGAATTTTAAGGACCATCCTGAGTATGGCGAAAGCTTAATATTCCGATAGCTGCTAAAATCAGGATAACGGCGAGGCCTAGCATTAGGGTTAATTTTTCATTAAACACTATATAGGCCCAGAATAAGCCGGTAATCGATACCACACCGCCAACCAAACTGTAATAGACTGGGCCGGCGCGTTTAATTAAAGCAAAGAAAATCACATAGCCTACGCTGGATAACACGATTTCTAACAGTATTAGCCAATCGACCGTCGTAAAAGGCCAATCCAGCGGATGAAACTGGTGAAAGCTTAAAACTAATGGTGCTAACAATAAAGTCGAAACTAGCATCATGCCAGCCGATAAACTTAGTGAATCGCTTGGCACCGGTCTAAAGCTTGCAAATACCGCGCAACAGGCAAAGGATAAGGGCGTTAATAATACGACCAGGGTCCAGATTGAAGCATGACTGAAGCCTTGATGCGGCCAGGCGATTAACATCACCCCAATAACCCCTAAGCCTAATCCAAGTATACGCCAGGATTTAAAGTGCTCTGCTTTTAATAATAGGGCTAATGGATAGGTAATAATTGGCACGGTATTGACTAATACTGCTAAGATTCCGGCAGGTAAATGGCTAGCGGCGAAATACATTAAGGTATTAGGAAAGGCAATCCCTAAAATTCCACACATCAAATAATAACGTAGATAAGGCAGACTAAGCGGTAGTTTAGGCGCCTTAAAGCTCACGACTAATAATAAAAATAGCGCGGGCCCTAAGGATTGCCAAAAGGAGTAACCCATAGGTGCCACACCATGAGTCACGCAATAACGGGCAATGCTATAACCTGAACCCCAGATTAAACCGAGTAAGATTAATAATGACAATGAGCCCCAATTGATTTTCATGCGCTTTCCAATGCTAATTAAGCCTAAATCCTAGCATATTTATTACACAAAGTGGACTTATCTTGAGTGAAGCTCATTAATTAGCGAGCTAACAGCCTCTTTCAGTTTATAAAGCGTGATGGCTTCAAATAATTTGAAACTACTCGCTTGGTTCTCTAAGGCTTTAACCGAATTAAAAGCCTGATTTAGTATCGATATAGTAGTATTGTTTTGCATAACGTCCTCACAAGTTCTCTTTTTGTTTTCAAATACAATAATAGATGACAAAAGAGTTACCTGCAAGACTATAAATCGTACGCCCTGCTAAGCCTTGAATATATTAAGCTCATCCCAAATAGCATCGATGCGGCCCTTAACGTCTGTACTCATCGCTATAGGCACGCCCCATTCCCGCTGGGTTTCTCCGGGCCACTTATTAGTAGCATCGAGGCCCATTTTAGAACCCAATCCGGATACGGGCGAGGCAAAATCCAGATAGTCTATCGGGGTATTATCGATTAAAACCGTATCGCGAATGGGGTCCATTCGAGTCGTTATAGCCCAGATTACTTCTTTCCAATCGCGGGCATTGACATCGTCATCGGTAACGATAATAAATTTGGTATACATAAACTGTCTAAGGTAAGACCACACGCCCATCATTACCCGCTTAGCATGACCGGGATATTGTTTTTTAATGGTCACTACCGCAAGTCGATAAGAGCAGCCTTCTGGCGGCAAATAAAAGTCCACGATTTCCGGGAACTGTTTCTGTAATATCGGGATAAAGACTTCGTTTAAAGCCAGACCTAAAATCGCCGGTTCATCGGGTGGCTTGCCGGTATAGGTGCTGTGATAAATGGGTTTATGACGGTGAGTGATTCGCTCCACGGTAAAGACTGGGAAAGATTCGACCTCGTTATAATAGCCGGTATGATCGCCGAACGGCCCTTCTGGCGCCACTTCTCCTGAGAGATAACCCTCTAAAATAATTTCAGCCGTAGCCGGCACCATTAAGTCCGAGCCGATACATTTTACTAATTCAGTTTTTGAGCCGCGCAATAAGCCAGCAAAAGCATACTCGGATAAACTATCGGGAACTGGAGTCACCGCCGCCAATGTGGTAGCAGGGTCGGCTCCCAATGCCACAGCAATCGGGAAGGGTTTGCCTGGAAATTTTTCACAATGTGCTTTAAAATCCAAGGCCCCGCCGCGATGGGCTAGCCAGCGCATAATCAATTTGTTTTTACCAATCACTTGCTGGCGATAGATGCCTAAATTGGTACGAGCCTGATTCGGCCCCTCGGTAATCACTAAGCCCCAGGTAATTAAGGGCGCTACATCGCCAGGCCAGCAGGTTTGAATCGGCAGCAGGCCTAAATCGACCTGGTCGCCTTCGATAATATGTTCCTGACAAGGCGCATCGGAAATAGTTTTAGGCTGCATAGCCATCACTTGTTTTAAGATAGGCAGCTTATCCCAGGCATCCTTTAAGCCTTTAGGCGGCTCAGGCTCTTTTAAAAAGGCCAATAAGGTACCGACTTCGCGTAATGCTTCTACAGAATTTTGCCCCATCGCCATGGCCACTCTTTTGGGCGTGCCGAAAAGATTAGCCAGCACCGGCATCGAGGAGCCTTTGACGTTTTCAAATAATAAAGCCGGACCGCCCATTTTAAGGGTGCGGTCGGCGATTTCGGTCATTTCCAAATTAGGATCGATAGGAAGGGAGATGCGCTTAAGCTCACCCTGAGCTTCAAGTTGCTCTATAAATTCACGAAGGTCGGTGTAGTGCATGGGAGACTCTATAAGGAAATAGCCTTGAATTATAGAGAAATTTGGGGCTAAAATCGACAGCTTTTC
Organism: Gammaproteobacteria bacterium; assembly: GCA_030652335.1. Taxonomy (GTDB): domain Bacteria; phylum Pseudomonadota; class Gammaproteobacteria; order Francisellales; family CACEW01; genus JAQSYQ01. The sequence goes on along the minus strand of JAUSAW010000006.1, from coordinate 252,356 downwards.
TTAAATGGACTTTTATAAGCATCCATCCTTAGTAAAAAATTACTTGCTTGAAGGCATTCTAAACATAAATTTACTGTGGTAATTTGAAAAGCCATACCACACTAAAAAGGACTTAAATATGCCATTTGGACCATCAGGCTCAGGCGTGACAACAGATTGCTTTGCAAAAACAGTCAAAGCATTAATAAAAGAAGTTTCACCTAAAGCTGGCTCTGCTAAGCCAGCTGCAACCACGGTGGCAGTCGTTCACTCTGAATTGCTAAAGCAAGCAGAATATGAGTTTCAACGCTGTGTTAAAAATAGTGAGGACACTGCACTACGTCCATCTGAAAAATAAAAACTGTTACCTCAAATACTAGATCCTGATGAATGCTTTGCATTATCAGAATGACGACCCTCATAGCAAGTTGCTGCTAAGAGGGTCTGTCATTTAAGACTGGCGTTTCATAGCGTTGAAGAACTCTTCATTGGTCTTAGTATCTTTCAGACGTTCTGTTAAGAATTCCATCGCTGAAATCTCGTTCATAGGATGCAGAATCTTACGCAATATCCATAAACGTTGTAGTTCATCAGGCTTGGTAATGAGTTCTTCACGGCGGGTGCCGGATTGGCTAAAGTTAATGGCAGGATAAACGCGTTTTTCGGCGATTTTACGATCCAGACGCAATTCCATATTGCCGGTACCTTTGAATTCCTCAAAGATAACCTCATCCATTTTGGATCCGGTTTCGACAAGCGCTGTGGCGATAATGGTTAAGCTTCCGCCCTCTGCGGTATTACGAGCCGCACCAAAAAAGCGCTTAGGTCTTTGCAGCGCATTCGCATCTACTCCTCCGGTTAATACCTTACCGGAAGCGGGTAGAACGGTATTATAAGCACGAGCTAGACGCGTAATCGAATCTAAAAGAATGACCACATCGTGTTTATGCTCGACGAGACGCTTGGCTTTTTCGATAACCATTTCGGCCAATTGAACGTGACGGGTAGCGGGTTCATCAAAAGTACTGGCAACCACTTCACCGCGTACGGTGCGAGCCATTTCTGTTACTTCTTCAGGACGTTCATCGATTAACAATACGATTAAGAAGCATTCTGGGTAATTTTGTGAAATCGAGGAAGCAATATTTTGTAGCATAATGGTTTTACCGACTTTAGGCGGCGATACGATTAAGCCCCTTTGGCCTTTACCAGTAGGTGCGGCAAGGTCGATAATTCTAGCGGTTAAATCTTCGGTAGAGCCGTTACCCAATTCCATAATCAGACGTTGTTCTGGGAATAATGGGGTTAAGTTTTCAAATAAAATCTTTTGTTTGGCTTGTTCGGGTGGATCAAAGTTTACCGAATTTATTTTAGTGACCGCAAAATATCGCTCGTTATCTTTAGGCGGTCTAATTTTGGCACTAATGCTATCGCCGGTACGTAAATGCAAGCGACGAATCAATTGAGGCGGTACATACACATCGTCTGGGTTAGCAAAGTAGGAGCTGTCTGAGGAACGTAAAAAACCAAAGCCATCGGCCAGGACTTCTAATACCCCTTCGCCGAAAATATCTTCGCCTTTGCGCGCTTGGGTCTTCAATATAGAGAAGATAATCTCTTGTTTACGAGCGCGTCCGGTACTGTCTAAGCCGAGTGATTGGGAGATTTCCATCAATTCTGAAATAGATTTTTTCTTAAGTTCATTTAGATTCATGGTGGTTTGGTCTTCAGGTTGGTCAGTTGAGCTAAAATGTATAGTAATCTGGAATTTGGAATGAAATTAACACGAGGGCCAAGTCATCGAATACTTCGGTAACTTGGCAATTTTCGAATTCAGTGCAGATTGTAGTAAGACTACGGGGGAATTGCAAGCAAATTCAATTAACCTAGGTTCTCATCGATAAAGCTGGTTAATTGCGCCTTGCTTAAAGCACCTACTTTGGTGGCCACTAAGTTGCCAGCCTTAAATATCATTAAGGTTGGAATGCCGCGAATCCCGTATTTAGCAGGAGCTTGAGAGCTTTGATCCACATTAACCTTGGCAATTTTTATTTTGCTGGCATAATTTTGATCGGCTGCTATATCGTGAAGAATAGGCGCGATCATCTTGCAAGGGCCACACCATTCTGCCCAGAAATCAACTAATACAGGCTTATCGGATTGAATTACTTCTTGCTCAAAATTACTATCATTTACATCTACTATAATACTAGTCATGGTTCCTCTCTCAATAATTAATTTTAACTGGAGTTGTAGAAGCTATTTATAAATAGGTATATTGTACACATTATACTAAAACCTGAATAAGTACAATTGTATGAGCATAACACTTGCTACCATCGATTTAGGCTCCAACAGCTTTCATATGCTCATTTCACGCCTGGATAAGCACGGCCGAAAGCGCACCGTGCTACGTCAAAAGCAGCAGGTCAAACTAAGGGCTGGCATCGATCGCGAGCAACATTTAAGCGATAAGGCCAAACAAACTGCGCTGGCATGCTTGGCAGATTTCTCGGCTAACCTTAAAAAACATAAAGTGGATTACGCCAAAGTAATTGGTACTTATACCCTGCGCACCATGCATGATGTGGAATTTTTAAGCCAAGCTGAGACTGCACTGGGCTTTCCGATTCAAGTTATCTCTGGCGAAGAAGAAGCCCGCCTAGTCTATTTAGGGGCCTCACTCGGTATCAATATTAACAATAATCATCACACCCTAGTAATCGATATAGGTGGTGGCAGTACAGAACTTATCGTCGGGAAAGGCAATAATATCGTCACACTGACTAGCCTTCCAATGGGCTGCGTGGGCTTTCAACAACAATTTTTTTCTGATGGCTTATTAACTCAAGGGAATTTTAATGCGGCTTTAGCCGAGGCTCGCGCTAATCTGGCTCCTATTGTACAAACCTTGCAAGGATTTGGCTGGCAACATTGTTTAGGCTCATCTGGCACCATTCAAACTATTTCATCATTATTGCATGCATTAGGCTGGCATAAAGGTTATATAGACAAAACGGGGCTAGAACTTATTGTTCAAAAACTACTGGCCGTTAAAACTGTTGAGGCGATTAAATTTGTCGGGGTACGTGAAGATCGAGAAAGCATCTTGGCTGGCGGCCTATGCATCTTATTAGGCATATTCGAAGTCCTTAATATTCAAGAAATGCAACTATCACCCGGCGGAGTGCGAGAAGCTATTTTACATGAGTTAATGGCTTCCCTTAAGGGACAAACCGCTATAGAGAGGCAGCATCCTGATAACGCCCTTCATTATAATCCAGAACTCGATCTGGACTCCCGCCGACGTGAGAATGACAAAGAAAGGAGAAAAAGCGCATGATGAAGAAAATAGCCGTAGTGCTCGCCGGCTGTGGCCAAATGGACGGTTCTGAAATCCATGAGGCTACCCTTACCCTATTGGCTTTAGCCCAAAATGGCGCAAGCTATGAAGGCCTGGCGCCTAATCGTGATCAATACGAAGTATTTAACCATTATGCTCAAAAGCCTGAGGCAGGCACTCGCAATATCCTAGTAGAAGCCGCCAGAATTATGCGCGGTAATGTAAAAGTCCTCGATCAAGCAAAAGTGGAAGACTACGATGCGGTTATTTTCCCTGGTGGCAATGGCGCGGCGAAAAATCTATTCGATCTCGCCATTAGAGGCCAAGATTACAAAGTTGAACCCGATATACTGAAATTTGCTAAGGCTTTTCAAGCCACCGGCAAACCGATGGGCTTTATTTGCATCTCCCCGATGATGATTCCTTTTATCTATCCAGCTGGCGCCAAGATGACTATCGGTAATGACTCCGCAACGGCTAAAATGGCTAAGGCGCATGGCGCTATTCATGTAAATTGCCCGGTCGATGATATCGTAGTGGATGCTCGCTATAAACTAGTGAGCACTCCCGCTTATATGCTAGGGCCGACTATTGCCGATGTGCAAAAGGGTATCGAGAAGCTGGTTAAAAAAGTATTGGAGTTCGCTTACCCCCTCTCCCTTGTGGAAGAGGTCGAGTTACTTTAGAGGCGAGGAAGAGGAGTCTCTATACTACAACCTTCAGTAGCCAAGCTAATATAAATACTCGGCGTTAAGCCGGTCTGCTTTTGAAATTCACGAGCGACTACTTCTGCAAATTGCTCAGCCTGGTCTTTTTGCACTAAAGCCACCGCACAACCCCCAAAACCCGCCCCGGTCATTCTGGCACCATAACAAGAAGGCAGATTTTGAGCGATATTGACCATAATATTTAAGGCCTCATTACAGACTTCAAAATCCCGGTTTAAGCTACTATGACTGTCCACCATTAACTGCCCTAATTTCACCGCATCGTTATTTTGCATGGCGATAACGGCCTCTAGCACCCGATCATTTTCAGAGATCACATGATAGGCGCGCTTATAGGCAATAGGGTCGATCTTGGCTTTATTTGTGATTAAGGTATCCAAGCTTACATCGCGTAGAAATCGCACCCCCAAAACTTTAGCTACAGACTCGCATTGCTCTCGCCTTTCGTTATAAGCTGAACCTACTAGCCCTCTCCTGGTACTGGTATCCATAACGACGACTACCGTGTCTTTAGGCACAGTGGCCAATTGAGTTTCTAAGGTCCGACAGTCGATTAAAACGGCATGGTCTTTTTGACCGACCGCGCAAATCATCTGGTCCATAATGCCGCAGTTAACGCCCACCCATTGATTTTCAGATTTTTGGCAAAGTTTTGCCATCCGTACGGGGTCCCAAACTAAATGAGAACTAATCGCCAATGCGCGAGCAATTGCCAGCTCAAAGGCGGCAGAAGAAGATAGGCCAGCTCCAACCGGCACATCCGACATGACTATTGCATCGAAGCCTTTTAATTTCTGCGAAAATTCTTCACTTAAGACCCAGGCCACGCCTTGTATATAATCATACCATTTGGCTTTATCATAAGGTCGAGTTAAATTATTCAAATCAATCTGGGTGCGGCCCCGCCCCTTACTTTCCACATAGACAATCGCATCATCGCGAGGAAAAATAGCCAGCCAGGTCGCGCGTTCCAATGCCATAGGCAGGACAAAGCCTTCATTATAATCGGTATGCTCTCCGATAATATTCACTCGCCCGGGTGAACGAATCACATGAGTGGCGGGCTTATTATAGATTTTTAAAAATTCATCTAAGACGGCTTGCCTCATGCTGCACCTTTTTGCTTAGTGTCGGGAAGCTCTCGCAATCTTTCGGCAGCTTGTTCGGCGGTTAGATCGCGCTGAGCTTCAGCCAGCATCTCATAACCGACCATAAATTTCTTAATACTTGCCGAGCGTAATAGCGGCGGGTAAAAATGAGCATGAAATTGCCAATGTTCATTAGCTTTACCATTATAAGGCGCACCATGCCAGCCCATCGAATAAGGAAAAGAGACATTAAATAAGTTGTCGTATTTCGCCAATAGTATTTGCAGTATTTTGGCTAGGCTTTGAATTTGTTTAGGCGATAAACCCGGCAAATGTTGGACCTGAAACTTAGGCAATAATAAAGTTTCAAATGGCCAGGTCGCCCAAAATGGCACCACTACTAACCAATCCTCATTTTCACAGACGATACGCTCGTTTTGTTGCATTTCTAATTCGGCATAATCTAATAACAAAGGCTTGCCATGAGTATTATAATAAGCGGATTGGTGCGTTTCTTCACGCATAGCTTCGTTAGGAATATGTTCACTGGCCCAAATTTGCCCATGCGGATGCGGGCTAGAACAACCCATTATTTCGCCTTTATTCTCAAAAATTTGAATCCAGGTATATTTTTGTTTTAGCTCTTCCACTTGATCGACCATGGTATTAATCACGGTAGTTAACTCAGGCACGCTTAAATCGGCCAAGGTCAAATCATGCTTGGGCGAAAAACAGATGACTCGGGTAGTGCCGACGGCTTTTTCAGCCTGTAATAATAAAGGTTTATTTTTAACGTGAAACTCAGCATCCGGGAATAAGGCCGAGCTATCATTGCTAAATACATAAGTCTGCTCATAAGCCGGGTTCTTTTTACCGCTAATTCGGGTATTGCCTGGACAAAGATAACAATCGGGATCGAAAGCTAGTTTATTTTCCAATGGCACCGATTCTTGCTGACCCTGCCAAGGCCTCATAGCTCGATGCGGCGAAACTAATACCCATTCACCCTTCAAAGGGTTATAGCGTCTATGGGGTGAATTACTAATATCCATCATTCTGAGAGACTCCTCGGGCATATGTTTACTCGGCAGAAACTTCATGATAGTGTTCTTTGCCTGCTTGAACAATGAACTTATTTGCAATTATGGTATATAATGCAAACATTAATTCTCGCACAAATAATCAACACATTGCGGGAATTTCCTTACGCGATGTGGGGATTTTAAGGGGAGAGAATCGCGATTATCTCCCCTTAATGCAAGCACGAATTCATTTCGGGCGCTGCATTAAAACTTGGAAAGGAGCTCCCGCTATTTTTAGCGGAAGCTCCTATAATGCAATCAGCCTCAATAATTCGATTTAAATGAGCAAAAAAGGATAAATATCTTATGGAAACTGAGCAAACTCTAAAACATAAACCTTTTGTCTATATAGTTGGCCTTACTGCCGCATTAGCCGGCTTATTATTTGGTATCGATATCGGTGCTATTTCAGGGGCCTTGCCGTTTCTAACACTAGATTTCCACCTCACTACTATCGAACAAGAATCCATCGTCAGCGCCATCTTAGTCGGTGCGGTTATCGGGACCTTATTTAGCGGATTTATTACGCGTCGTTATGGCCGACGTTTTGCTATTTTGATAAGCGCCTTAATCTTTTCAGTCGGATCGATATTTTCAGCCTTTGCCGTTTCAGTCACCATGTTAATCATCGTTAGGCTGTTTTTAGGGCTGGCCTTAGGATTAGCCTCATTTACCGCCCCGCTGTATTTATCCGAGGTAGCACCAAAAAATATTCGCGGTGCCTTAATCGCTCTCTATCAATTAATGATTACCATCGGAATCTTAGCTGCATTTTTAAGCGATACCGCCTTTAGCCTAATTGGAAGCTGGCGCTGGATGTTAGGTCTGCCATTTTTCCCAGCCTTCGCTATGTTTTTAGCCGTATTAATGCTACCAAAAAGCCCCCGCTGGTTAATGTTAAGCGGCAATAAAGACCAGGCTATCGCCGTACTCGATAAAGTTCGCCATAGCCATGAAGTGGCTGGTGAAGTTCAAGAGATTGAAGACAGCTTAATTAGAACGCACTCATTCCGCGAAATGATGCGCAATCCTTTATTTATCAAGGTGCTGCTACTTGGCATGCTATTTCAGGTTATTCAACAATTCTCAGGAATTAATACCGTTATGTATTATGCGCCTACCATATTCCAAATGGCTGGATTTAGCAGTCATATCGGACAAATGTGGGGAACTGTTGCGGTGGGTAGCGTTAACGTATTGACTACCGTAGTCGCTATTTTGCTAGTGGATAAATTAGGCCGTCGCCCTATCCTATACTTTGGCCTATGTGTGACCACCATTAGTTTATTTCTATTGGGTTATTTATTCCATGTCGGCATTACGACTCCAACCTTACAATACGCGGCAGTTGCCTTCTTATTGCTGTTTATCGTTGGCTTCGCCGTAAGCTTAGGACCAATAATGTGGATCCTCTGTGCTGAGATTTATCCATTAAGGGGTCGCGATGTTGGTGTAACCTTTACCACTGCTACCAATTGGTTATGCAATGCGATTATCGGCTTTACTTTCCTAAGCTTATTAGGAACGTTGGGTGCACATGGTGTGTTCTGGATGTTCTCAGGTATAGGCTTAGTAAGCTTAATCTTTGTTCGTTTCTTTGTGCCAGAAACCAAAGATGTATCCTTGGAACAAATCGAAGCGAATTTGTTTGCCGGTAAAAGTTGCCGTAACTTGGGTAGATAAAATCTTTTAATTATGTGAAAATCCTGGCCTGTCCAGGATTTTTGCTATATAGGCACCGAATGTCCACTAAGACCCATCTTTATATTACTCAACCCGAATTTATCCCTCTACTAAAACAAGAATTAGGCGAATGCACGCCATTGGGTGAGATGGGCCTACTTTCCGCTACGGCTAAACCCGATATCTGCTTCGCCTTAGATGTCTGGCCTAATGTGACTCAGGCTGAAATCAGCTCGATTAACGATGGTGCGGCTAAACTTAGAATGTCTGGCAGCAAATTATGGCATCAATATAAACTTAATTTTATTCGCCGCGGCACCTTGATATCGGATAATTTTAAAAAGCTGTCTAATTTTACCGTAAATTTCCCACCTCGCGAGGCCTTGCCGCAAATAGGTGGCTTTAGTTTGCTGGAACAGAACCAAATGCTGTTTTGCCCTAAACGCTGGAAGTCCATGCCAGATGGCATATATGAATTTAACGAAGATAAAGAAATGCCACCGAGCCGGGCCTATTTAAAACTCTGGGAAGCATTAAGTTTATGGGGTGAATACCCACAAGCCGGTGAGACTTGCATTGATCTAGGCTCTTGCCCGGGTGGCTGGACATATGTATTACAATCTTTGGGTGCTACCGTAATCTCAGTCGATAAGGCCCCACTGGCACCGCACATCGCTAAATTGCCTGGAATTAAATACTTACAGCAAAGTGCTTTTGCCCTAAATCCTGCTGAATTTGAACGTATCGACTGGCTAGTCTGTGACATTATCTGTTATCCAGAACGCTTATTAAGCCTAATAGAAAGCTGGCTAGCGACTGGCAATGCTAAGCGTATGATTTGCACGGTAAAGTTACAGGGTGAACCGGATTGGGCCATTATTAATAAGCTTGCTGCTATTCCACAGGCTCGTGTTTTACACTTAAGTCAAAACAAACATGAACTAACGTTTTTCTATCCGGCCCCAAAACATTTATGGGTGAATTTTGAGAATTAATGAGCGGTGCTAAGCTTATTTAATTCTTCTGCAGATAAACCAGTAGTGTCTTTTATTAAATCAAAATCCAGACCTCTTGCCAGCAAATTTTTTGCAATAGCTCGCGCTTCTTCAAGCTTACCTTGTTGCATGCCTTGTTGCATGCCTTTTACAACACCCCATTGTTCAATTTGTTCTGCAATAGTCATTGCCTCACTCCTATATTCCGTTTCACTTTTAAATAGTTCGATAATACCAGCAGCATCTTGGCTCTCGCCTTCTGACACCAGGTATTTTATCACATTGCTAGCTAAATCGCGACTAACGTAAACAGGACGTAATAATGCAACAACTTCTCGAGTGAGTGCAATAATATCACGTCCTCTAATATGTTTTTGGACTAGCTCTAGCAATGCTGCCTTACCATGCGTTTTAATTTCATCATCGCTCGTTACACTAAGATCAATTAACCTCGCCGGCTGCGATAAAACCTGCCTGGCTAGAACGGGATCATAAAAACAATCCGCCAAGTCCAATGAATAAGGATAAGGACTTTGTGTACCGGTATAAAGCAACAAGGGTACTATTACCGGCAATTTTTGCTTGGCGCTTTTATTATTCTCAGCATATTTTTTCAGTATCGAAGCCTGATAACGCCAAAAGCGTAGCGGCATTAACCTCTCAGGTTTGCTCTGATTTTCCACTAAGCAATAAATTAGGCCTGGCTTTTTATCTATGGTAAGCGAATATAAAATATCGGCCATATGTTGGCGCAGATCTTCCTCAATATATGCCGTGGGCTCAATTCTTAGACTGGTAAAATCGCAGCGCTGTTTTATCGATTCAGGCAAATGCGCTTTTAGAAAATCCACCGCCACCGCTGAGTTTGTTAAACATAGCTTAGAAAAGCTATCATGTGGGTTATGAAGCTTGCTCACTTCCTGCTCCGATCAAATAATAATCAACATAGCATTTTTAGCCTCATTTTCGTAAGCCTGTTATTCATTTAGATTGACTCCACAGCGTATTTTGGTTACAAAGGCCAGATGAAAACATCCACTGATCTACAAACTCTCTATTTAAAAAAGCGCGAAGAACAAAGGCTTAAATCTCAGCATGTCTGGATTTATAGCAATGAAGTCGATGTCGCTAAAAGCCCTTTGCGTAATTTTACCGCAGGCGAGCAAGTCTTAATTGCTTCCTTTACCGGTGAACTGCTTGGCAAGGCCTATGTCAATCCGCAGTCATTAATTTGCGCACGATTATTTAGCCGTGACCCAAGCGCCGAACTCGACTGTGAATTCTTTAAAACCAAAATTCAACAGGCCCTAGTATTACGCGAGCGTCTCTTTGCCGAGCCATACTACCGCTTAGTATTTGGCGAAAGCGATGGCTTACCAGGGGTGGTAATCGATCGATTTGGACCGCATTTTGCCATTCAAATTAACACCCAAGGTATGGAAAACGTAAAAGAAATTCTATTGGCGGCCTTAGTGGAAGTTTGTGCACCTCAATCGGTATTATGGAAAAACGACAGCGGCTCGCGCGACTTTGAAAAATTACCGAAAATTGTGGAAGCCGCCTTTGGCGAGCCTCCTAAAGAAGTCGAGCTAATCGAAAATGGCGTGAAGTTTAAAGCCCCTTTTTGGGAAGGCCAAAAAACCGGCTGGTTCTACGATCACCGCATGAACCGTCTGCGCCTAAAAGACTATGTTAAAGGCCAGTACGTCCTCGATGTATTTAGTTATCTAGGGGGCTGGGGCTTAGAGGCGATGGGCTTTGGCGCAAAATCCCTAACCGCAATCGATTCCTCGGCCAAAGCTTGCGAGTATATTCAATCAAACGCCAAACTTAATAATTTTGAAAAGGTAGAAGTCATCTGTAATGATGCCTTTGAAGCCCTAAAAGCTTTAATGCAACAAGGCCAGAAATTCGACGTGGTAATAGTCGATCCGCCAGCCTTTATTAAACGCCAAAAAGATCTAAAAGAAGGCAGCATGGCCTATCAAAGAATCAATGAAATGGCGATTAAATTACTCAATCCTAACGGCATTTTGGTTTCGGCTTCTTGCTCGATGCATCTCCATGATGAAGATTTCGTCAGTATGCTGCATAAGGCAGCGGTGAAATCTTATACTGAATTACAGCTATTGGAATTAGGCCATCAAGGCCCGGATCATCCTATTCATTTAGCGATTCCAGAGACTCGCTATATTAAATCGGCCATTTTACGTAAAATTTGAAATTTTAAGCTTGTTGATTTTTCCGTTTTATGTACATAAATCTTTTAGTGCCTAGCTGATTAAGAATCCATCTAAATATAAAAAAATGAGGGCAACATGATCGATCATATCGGGATAGAAGTCAGCAATTATGAAAAGTCCAAGCTTTTCTATGAGCAAGCTTTAGCACCTTTAGGTTATCAATTACTAATGGAAGTGGCGGGATTTGCCGGATTTGGCATGGCAAGCAAAGAGGGTCCCATCGCTTCATTCTGGCTGCATCAAGGTGAGAATCCTGGAACTAAAACTCATATTGCTTTTAGCGCTTCCGATCGAGAAGCAGTTAATCAATTTTATCTTGCTGCGATTAAAAATGGCGGTACAGATAACGGAAAACCTGGCATTCGAGAAATTTATCATCCAAATTACTATGGCGCTTTTGTATTAGATCCCGATGGATTTAATATCGAGGCAGTATGTCATAAACCTTAGTGTTTAAAAATTCCTTGCAGTATTTTTTGAGATTAATTATAAATAGATCTTTTAATAATCCAAGGAAAGGCAAAAATTATGTACGCTAAATTAAATGAATGTTTAGAACACCCTTATACTCATATTGCCTTTTGGACTCTAACTTGTGCAACTCTTGCAGGTACGGCGGGGTTTCTAGGCGCTGGTCTATCTGCAATGAATGGCGGTGCATGTATAGACGTCTGCCTTACTGAAGCGGCTACTGGAGCTGGTATAGGTACAGGAACAGGATGCGCTGTGGGACTTGGCATTGGGAGCTATCGTAGTTCCGATGCATTATGCTTTGCCACCCCTGATAAGCTTAAAAATAGTGGCAATCTAGCGGAGCTCCCTGGAACTCAAAAAATGGGTGATACAGTTTACTCCCCGTTATCAGATGAAGCTACCACAGGCTATGGCAAGTAAATTATACTAGTTAGTCGTTTGGCTTTACTTTTTTAGCCCTAGGATGCGCCGCATCATAGCTTTTCGCTAGGTGCTGAAAATCCAAATGGGTATAAATCTGGGTCGTAGATATATTGCTATGACCCAATAATTCTTGGACCGCTCGCAAATTTCCACTCGATTCCAACAAATGACTGGCAAAACTGTGACGCAACATATGCGGATGCAGATGTTGGCTGGCATATTGATTGCCCCAAAGTTCGAAGCGCTTCTGTACGCCACGAGGACTAAGGCGTTTGCCTTGTTTGGAAATAAATACGGCCTGCTCGGTATCATCTACAAATTGCGCACGGCATTGTAACCAGCTTTGAATAGCGGCTATCGCCTGAGCACCAAGCGGTATGACTCGGGTTCGATTGCCTTTTCCGGTGACTCGGACTAAGCCTTCACTAAAGTCGATATCATTAAGATTGAGCGAAAGCAATTCGGCCAGGCGCAAACCTGAGCTATACACCAATTCCAAAATAGCTAAATCCCGAACCTCAAGCTCATTGGAAGCTGAAGCATTAAGCATCTGCTGAGTCTGATCGACATCGGGTGCTGTGGGCAACTTACGCGGGCTTTTCGGGGCTTGGACTCCTAAAGCCGGATTATGCTTAACCAAGCCTTGTTTTAATAGGTAACGATAGAGGCTACGAGTCGAAGATAGCATGCGTTGCAGCGATCGACCGCCCAAGCCTTTTTGATGCAGGCTAATTACCCAATGCCGAATATGCTTAAGTTCGACTGTGCCCCAATCGGACACAGCTTGATCGCTAAGAAACTGTAGTAAGCGATCTAAGTCGCGCTTATAATTCTCGCAAGTATAAGCTGAATACTGCCTCTGCTCTTGAAGATAAGTTAAAAAATCCTGCAGATGGGTTTTCAGCGAAGTATCGCTCATTATTGTTTACGCTACCGATTGCTGTGAAATAACAGTAGGTGCGGCATTTGGACTGCTTGTAGCATGTACATTAGTGGTACTAGTCACCCCAGGAGTCACTCGAGTGGGATGAGTGGTGGTTTGATTAGGGTGGGCTGGCATACTTCCTGTATTAGTACGCTTAGGTGCAGAGGCTTTTAGATATAGTGGACCACTTTGTCCACAACCTGCCAATAATAAACCTGTTACAATAGCCACTAAAGCCATACTATTTTTAAATTTCATCATTCTCTCCTTTCCTGTTTGATGTTTTTTATCATAGAATTTAAAGCCATCCTAGTCCACATAATCCTAAGGCTTATTATATGCCCACTATATTAGAAAGCATTATCGTCGAACCAAAAGAAGCTCCCGTAGCGGCTGTTATTTGGCTGCATGGCCTAGGATCAAATGGGCATGATTTCGTTCCTGCTATCGAAGCTCTGGCCTTAGCGGATAAACATAAAATCCGCTTTATTTTGCCTCATGCCCCCGTTCAACCTGTGACAGTCAATGCTGGCATGATGATGCGAGCCTGGTACGATATTAATAGCCTGGACCGAGAATTACATAAACAGGATGCGGAAGGAATTCATAAATCCTATGAAGCCGTAAGCTTATTGATCGATCAACAAATCGCCGCAGGAATACCCAGCAATAAGATTATTATCGCCGGGTTTTCCCAAGGTGGCGCTATCGCGCTTTATACCGGTCTTTGCTATGGCTATACACTGGCAGGAATCATCGGTTTATCGACCTATTTACCGGTAAGTGAAATTATTACCCAACAAAAACATAGTTCTAACGCCACTACGCCGGTATTAATGATTCACGGCACCCATGATGACGTTATCCCCTTGCGCGATGCGGAAGATTCTAAAGATGCCTTGCTTGCCATGAATTGTGCCGTTACATGGCAAACTTATACCATGGGCCATAGTGTCTGCCCTCAGGAGCTATTCTTGATTATGCAATGGTTAGAAGAACGTCTGCTGGGATGATTATTTCCCGCCTTAGTCTGCAAAATTTTCGCAATCTGCGAGAGGTATCTGTTAGCACTCATTCGCAATTTAATATCTTTTTTGGCGAAAACGGCTCTGGCAAAACCAGTCTTTTGGAAGCGATTTATTTTTTAAGCCATGGCCGGTCCTTTCGCAGCAATCTATTAAACCGCCTCATTACTCAGGATACGGCCGAATTTATTTTATTCGCTGAAACTCAAGATACGGACTCGCATAGCATCGGCATGTCCAGGCAAATAAAAGGCGAGGCGCGCAATCGCTTGGATGGTAAATCGGTACAAAGCACAGTGGAAATCGCTCGCTTGTTGCCTACTCTTTTATTCGATCCTCAAAGCTTTGATTTATTATATGCCGGCTCCAAAGGCCGTCGACAAATGCTGGACTGGGGGGTATTTTATCAAAAACCTGAATACATTCATCTTTGGCAGGCCGCACGCAAAGCCTTAAAACAACGCAATGCCGCATTACGGTCCGGCCATAGCAAGGAACAGCTTGGGCTATGGGCGCCAATCTTAATTGAGGCGGCTGAGCAGATCGACTCGTATCGAAACCTGTATAGCGAAGCCCTAATTCAAACCTTACAGCATATACTGGGTGAGTTTTTAGCGCTGCATCAAATTCAAATAAGTTACTACCGAGGTTGGCCTAAAGACGAAACCTTAGCATCCTGCTTAGAGCGTTCCCTCGAGCAAGATCGAAAACATAGCTTGACCCATTACGGGCCACATCGGGCTGATATTAAATTTAAGATTAAGCTACAGCCCGCAGCCGAAATTTTATCGCGAGGCCAGCAAAAAACCTTGATTTGTGCCATTAAATTAGCCCAGGGCCTGTTATTTAAACAACAGACGGGCAAGGCCTGCATTTATTTATTGGATGATATTGCCTCAGAATTAGATCACAACCATTTACAACAGATTATGCAGCAGTTAAGAAGCCTGGGCTCTCAAGTATTTATGAGCAGCATTCAAGAGGATGTATTAAGCCCCTATTTGCAAAATGAAGAATTCAATAGTTATAAAGTCAGTGAAGGCACAATTTTTTTAAAACCTAAAGCAAGCTAACACCCTACCGCATGCCCCACTGACCGTTTTATAAACTACTTCACTTCTAAAAAAATAGCCAAATCCTACAGCAAAAAGACTGATTTTCTGATACACTACGGTACAGATTAGCCAAGGAGCATTTCAACGTGTCCGACGAAGTAAAAAAACCAGTAAATTCAGCTGTTTATGACGCCTCCAGCATTAAAGTATTGGAAGGCTTAGAAGCCGTCCGTAAACGCCCCGGGATGTATATCGGGGACACCGACGATGGTTCAGGTCTTCACCATATGGTTTTTGAAGTTGTCGATAACTCCATCGATGAATCCTTAGCCGGCCATTGCGATAAAATTATCGTCACGATTCACAGCGACGACTCGGTAACCGTTTCCGATAACGGCCGTGGTATTCCAGTGGATATTCATAAAGAAGAAGGCCGATCTGCCGCCGAAGTTATTATGACCATCTTGCATGCCGGTGGTAAGTTTGACAGCAACTCCTATAAAGTCTCTGGCGGCTTGCATGGAGTGGGTGTATCGGTAGTGAATGCCCTCTCCGAAGTGTTAAACTTAACCATTTACCGCGATGGTAAAATGCATAAACAAACTTATCACCTCGGTGAACCTGACGCACCTCTAAAAGCGGTGGGCGATTCCGATTTACGCGGAACCACCGTCCACTTTAAGCCAAGCCCTACTATTTTCAATAATGTATTAACCTTTAACTACGATATTTTAGCAAAACGCTTACGCGAACTGTCTTTCTTAAATTCAGGCGTATACATCGAACTACGCGATGAACGCAGCGATCGCGAAGATATCTTCCATTATCAAGGCGGTATTAAAGCCTTCGTCGAGCATTTAAATACCAATAAAACTCCGGTAAACGTCAATATTTTCAATTTTTCGATCGAGAGAGATGGCATCGGTGTTGAAGTCGCTATGCAATGGAATGATTCCTTCCAAGAAAACATTTACTGCTTTACCAATAACATCCCACAAAGGGATGGCGGAGCGCATTTATCGGGCTTCCGCGCCGGCTTAACCCGGACCTTAAACACCTATATCGAAGCCGAAGGCCTAGCTAAAAAATATAAGATCGACACCAATGGTGAAGATGCTCGCGAAGGCTTAACCGCCGTATTATCCGTTAAAGTGCCAGACCCTAAATTCTCCTCCCAGACCAAAGATAAGTTAGTCTCTTCCGAAGTGAAGACGGCCGTCGAATCCGCTATGGCGGAAATGTTAAACGATTATCTACAAGAACAGCCTCAACAAGCTAGAGCCATCGTCGGCAAAATTGTCGAAGCCGCCCGTGCTCGTGAAGCCGCTCGTAAAGCGCGCGATATGACCCGCCGTAAAGGTGCCCTCGATATCGCAGGCCTACCCGGAAAACTCGCCGACTGCCAAGAAAAAGATCCGGCCAAATCGGAACTATATCTCGTTGAGGGAGATTCTGCAGGTGGCTCGGCTAAACAGGCCCGCGACCGTCGCACCCAGGCTATCCTACCTTTAAAAGGTAAGATCCTTAACGTCGAAAAAGCCCGCTTTGACAAGATGATAAGCTCGGCTGAAGTCGGGACCCTAATTACCGCCCTTGGTTGTGGTATTGGTCGCGATGAATATAACCCCGACAAATTGCGCTATCATCGCATCGTTATCATGACCGATGCGGACGTGGATGGATCGCATATCCGCACCCTGCTACTGACTTTCTTCTATCGCCAAATGCCTGAGATTATTCAGCGCGGCTATATTTACATCGCTCAACCGCCTTTATATAAGGTGAAACGCAGCAAGTCTGAAACTTATATTAAAGATGATGCCGCCCTAGATCAGTACCTGACCAAGATCGCTATCGAAGGCGCCGAGTTAATCTCCAACGATGGCAAAATTAGCACCCAGGGCGAATCGCTAGAAACACTCATAATGCAATATCAAAAAGCGCAAAAAGTCATTGCCGTGTTGAGCCGTCGCTATTCCGAAACGATCTTGCAACGCTTAAGCTTTTATAAACCGGCCCCCGAATCCTTACTGGATAAAGCGGCAGTAGAAGCCTGGTGGTTACCCCTACAAGAACACTACGACAGAGTCGCCGATAAGCGCACCAAGGTATCGCTAAAGGTTGAGCATAATACCGAAACCAATTTCTATATTCCGGTTGCCGATATCATCACCCACGGTATCCATACTCGCTTTGAATTTAAGCATAGTTTCTTCGAATCACCTGAATATAGCAGCATTAAAACCCTAGCTCAAATGTTGGATGGCTTAATCGAGCCAGGCAAAACCACCATTAGACGCGAAAATAAAACCCAAGCCATCAACGACTTTAAAGAAGCGATGGAATGGCTAATGAAAGAAGCCAGAAAAGGCCAAACTATTCAGCGTTATAAAGGTCTTGGAGAGATGAACCCATCTCAACTATGGGAAACCACCATGGACCCTGCAGTGCGTCGCATGTTACAAGTGACGATTACTGATGCTGTGGCGGCCGATGCGCTCTTTACCTGTCTAATGGGTGATTTAGTCGAGCCTAGACGCGACTTTATCCAAAAGCATGCCTTAAATACTGTATTGGCTGGCAAGCTGGACGTATAAGTGGCTAGGAAACTATCCCAGCAACAGAATCGTCGCATTAACAGTAAATTTGAAAAGACCTTAATCGGCTCCACGGCCTCTAAAGAGGCTGTAGACTCGGCACTTGGGCCTGAGCAATCAGGCCTGGTTATCAGCCATCATGGCCATACTATCTATGTAGAAGCGCCAGATGGTCGCCACTTTCACTGTCACGTTAGACGTAACCTCGGCAGCATCGTGGTCGGCGATAGAGTCATCTGGCAGGCCCAAACCGAAGCTAATGAAGCCTGTGGCGTAATTATCGCTAAGGAACCTCGTCGCAGTCTATTAATTCGCGCCAGCCAATATAAACCCGCCCAGGAACTAGCCGCCAATATCGATCAGGTTATGGTGGTATTGTCCTTATTCCCCACCCCTATTCCCTACTTTTTAGATCAGCATTTAGTCGCGGCAGAATTACAAAATATCCCCTGCAGAATTGTGATGAATAAACTCGATCTTCAAGCCGAACATCCAGCTCCAGAATGGCTGGAGTATTATAAAAGCATCGGTTATCCCATTATATATGCCAGTACCAAAACTCAAGATGGCTTAGCCGAGCTTAACGCAGAAATGCAGGGCAAAATCAGCATATTGGTCGGGCAGTCCGGGGTAGGAAAATCCTCATTAATCAACGCCTTAATCGATGGCTCAGAGGCCAAAACCGGCAGCATTTCAGAATTAAATAAAAAGGGCCGTCATACCACGGCTGCTTCCTGCCTCTATCATATGCAAAATGGCGGCAGCATTATCGATTCGCCTGGAGTACGTGAATTTGGCATTAGCGAAACCCGTGCTGATAAAATTATCGATGGCTTTATAGAAATTAAATCCTATCTGGGTCAATGCAAATATCGTAACTGTAGCCATCAAAACGAAGCCGCTGCTGACTGCGCCATTTTAAGCGCCGTGGCAGCAGGCAATATAGCAGCGACTCGCATTCACAGCCTCAATCGCATTCTCGACGAGCTTAAAGCCAAGTAGCGCCTATCCTAAAAATGATAAATTAGCGATACATTCAAACGATATTGATCAGGCTTATAAGTCGTGGTAACAGGCGTGGTGATGCCATCTGTGGTATTAATAATAGAGTAGGTTTGATAGCGTATATAGTCTGCTTCAACCGCAGCCGATAAGGCAGGCGTAAATAGGTGCTCATAACCTAGGCCCATTTCTGCACCCCATAAGCTTTTTGTTGTCGTAGACAAAGGCAAAACATTCATACTTGAAGATAATTGCTGGCTAGTATTAATCTTCGCATAAGCTAGCGCTGGGTGGATATAAACCATATTATTAGGAGTCAACATTTGTCCTAATTTAAGCCCTGCACTGAACTGGTCCGTTAATTCAGCTTGATTGGAATAAGTATATCTAACAGTGCTGATAACAGGAGGAAAGCCATTAGTAACAGTGCCAGTACCAGCGTTATTATCGGTAGAGGTGCTGGTCTTCGAATTACTGGTATAGTCCAGCTGCGTTGCCACATAATAATTGTTAAAGATCCAGCCATACCCTGCGGCAAAATTAAATTCAGGCCGAGTCAAAGCGCTATCATGACCCGAGCTAAAATTAAGCGCTGTAGGAATAACTGCACCAAGAGCAGCTCTATTGAATAGAGGAGGAAGAGGTCCTGGCGGTAAAGGAGGGGTACTTGTACCACCGCTAGACCAAGTGCTATCCATATTGGTGAAGTTGGCACCGCCGCCGAAGCTTACATAAGCGCCTGAGGAAAATGCACAGGCACTAGTAGCAGCAAGTAGCAAACCTAACGAAAGCACACTAGGGAATAATTTCATAATATGATCCTTTTTTAAATATCGCCTCAAGAGTAGCAAATTTTGACCTTAATGCAAGTTTATAAAAAACCCAAAAAACTCTGGGCAGCGATATTCAAATTTTTAAACTATACTATGTAAAAAGGGTGGGGCAAAAGGGAAATGAGAATGGCAAAACACGATCCAAATATTAATGCTAATCCAACAGCGGCGCTAACCTTACGCGATCATATTAGTCGTATGATGACTACATTTTACCAAACCACAGAAAGACATATTAAAATCGAAGGTATGTATGACTTAGTAATGAGCGAGGTTGAACAACCTTTGCTTGAAGCCACCATGCTGCATGCTGATGGCAATATGGCTCACGCGGCTAGCATACTGGGTTTAAGCCGCGATGCATTACGTAAGAAATTACAACGCATTGGCATGTATCCACAGATTTAAGTGAAGCAGCCCTTAGCAGCTACGCTGCTTTAGGGATGCATCATCCTGGACGAGCGCTGGGTTGAGTATTGAGCCAAGTCTCTACGATAATACAGGCTGCCATGCTGTCTACTTTTCTATGATTCATGCTTTTGAAATCATTGATTTCGCTTAGACGAGAGCGCGCCTCTCGAGTCGATAATCTTTCATCCACGTCATATACCGGCAAGTTAAATTGAGCCAAGCTTTTAGCAAATGCCCGAGCTTTATGTGTTAGCGGCTGTTCTTTATCATCCATTAATAAGGGAATACCGACCAATAAAGCTTGTGGCTGCCACTGAGCGATTAATTTAGCGACTTCCTGCCAATTGGGGACGCCTTCTTTAGCTACTATAGCAGGCAAAGGGGTAGCAGTTTTGGTAATCGATTGACCTGAAGCAATACCAATGCGGCGTAAGCCGTAATCAAAGCCTAACACATTTTTTATATCAGGCATGACCCACCCATGAACTTAATTGCGCGATATCTTTAATGCCCAATAAATGCATGGATTCTTCCCATCGCTCGGTCATCGGCGTATGGAATATAATATTTTCAGAGGCGGGAGTGCACAACCAATCGTTACGACCAATTTCAGCTTCCAACTGCCCCGCGCTCCAACCGGCATACCCTAACGCTAATACCGCGCTATCGAGATATTTCCCCGAGGCAATCGCTACTAAAATGTCTTTAGACGAAGTTACGGCAATTTTAGGGTTCATGGTAACCGAACTATTCCAATTCCCGCCAGGTGGATGAATCACAAAACCAGAATGAGGCTGTAATGGCCCCCCTGTTAATACCG
The DNA here is from genome assembly GCA_030652335.1 of Gammaproteobacteria bacterium. Classification (GTDB taxonomy): domain Bacteria; phylum Pseudomonadota; class Gammaproteobacteria; order Francisellales; family CACEW01; genus JAQSYQ01. The sequence continues at coordinate 231,650 of JAUSAW010000006.1, read as the reverse complement.
CTTGATTTTGCAAAGTTGGTGAATTTACACTAATCTCAAGCTGGCGAAAAATTTCGCCTAACTTCATATTATCACTATGGTTAATAACCACGCCCATCGCACCTTCGGCATCGTGTTGAATTAAATACACAACGGCCCGTTCAAACGGGGTATTATCCAAATTGGATGTTGCTATAAGGAATTGATTGATTAGGTTCATCTGACTATAGTATCGAAGAATGTTAGCTAAGAGCAAGAGGCGAGAGCAAATTGGATCGATTACATGTAGTCATCGGCATTATAATCAATGCCAACAATGAATGTTGTATCGCTAAACGAGCCAAGCACGTCCATCTGGGGGGACTCTGGGAATTTCCCGGTGGCAAGGTCGAGCCTAATGAAGAAGCTAATATAGCCTTAGCCCGCGAACTAAATGAAGAGCTTGGCATAATAGTTCAGCGTGCCAGCCCTTTTATTCAAATCCCGTATGACTATGTCGACCGCAAGGTATTTTTAGATTTTTGGCTGATTACCGAATTTACCGGTGAAGCTAAAGGCCGGGAAGGCCAGCCTGTTAAATGGGTGCCTTTGCCTCAATTAGCAGAGTATGAATTCCCTGAAGCCAATCGACTGGTCATCGCTCACTTGCTTAATCCCTTAGCGAGAAACACTAATGGCTGAACTTTCCCCTCGGGCCAAACAAGTCCTTAAAGCCCTAATCGATCTCTATATCCAGGAGGGCCAACCGGTTGGCTCCAAGCGCTTAGCACTTATGCCCACCCTAGCGCTAAGCCCGGCGACTATTCGCAACGTAATGGCCGATTTAGAACTAGCTGGATTTATTCATTCGCCTCATACTTCGGCAGGCCGAGTGCCCACCCCCCAAGGTTATCGATTATTTGTGGATTGTCTGCTCACCGTGCAACCGATCGATAATACCCTTATCCAACAATTTCACTCTAATTTAAGCGCCACGCCTAAACTTAAAGATGTGATGGCTTCGGTGTCCAACCTATTATCAGGCATGACTAAAATGGCGGGAGTGGTCACTTTGCCTAAACGCAATAAAATTATGCTGCAGCAAGTTGAATTCTTACCCCTATCCGGCCGACAGATATTAGTTATCCTGGTTTTAAAAGATAATGAAATTCAAAACCGCATAATCGCCGCAGACCGCGACTATAGCCGTAGTGAATTGGAACAAATGGGAAATTACTTAACACAACAATATGGCGGTATGGATCTCATGCAAGCCAGACTAGCCTTATTGAAATCCTTACAAGAAGATAAACAAAGGCTCGATCTTTCCATGGAGCTGGTGGTGAATGTGGCTGAAAATGCCTTTGTACTCCCCGAAAATAAAACCAATTATGTCATGGCTGGGCAGGACCATTTGCAAGGACTGCTTAATGCTTTTAATGAAAAGCGCGATATGCTGCAATTATTCGATCATTGCATACAGGCCAATGACATTCAGATTTATATTGGCGAAGAATCGGGCTTTAAAACACTCGACGCCTGTAGCCTTATAACGGCACCCTATCATATTCAAGAGGAATCCGTCGGCATTATTGGCGTAATAGGCCCGACTCGAATGGCCTATGAAAGCATTATTCCACTGGTGGATATGACCGCAAAACTATTGTCGATGAGCCTTGATAAAGATAAAAATTAACTAGCCTTTTCTAGAAAGGACAATGATTTTCTAAGCCGTTTTACGGCTAAGAAAATCTATCGCTTGAAAAATTCATTAACCAACCCCATATTTAACTCGCACACTCATTTTAAGGAAAGACTATGACTGATAAAGACGATAACGCAAGCTCTGCCGAACCCCTATTATTTGCGGACCAGATGGAAAAGCTTAAAAAAGACCTAGAAGATGCCAAGCTTAAAGCTGACGAAAACTGGGATAAAGCCTTGCGTGCGGTAGCCGAAATCGAAAATACCAAACGTCGCGCCGAAAAAGACGTAAGCCATGCCCATAAATTTGCTATCGATCGCTTTGCAGAATCCCTATTACCAGTTGTAGATAGCTTAGAGAAAGCCTTAGAACTTAAGCCAGATAGCCATGAAGCAGCCCAGAGCATTCATCATGGCATTGAGCTGACCATGAAATTATTATTAGACACCCTAAAAAAACACGGTGTACAACAGATCGATCCTATTGGACAAAGCTTTGATCCTGCCCTGCATGAAGCGATGGCTATGCAAGAAAGCCCAGGCACGGAACCTAATACCGTCATAGTGGTATTCCAAAAAGGCTATCTATTAAATGGCCGATTAGTGCGCGCTGCTAGAGTGGTCGTTAGCAAATAATTCGACTTCGGGCTTGAAAATGCAAAAATCAACCCCACTTAATATTCAAGAATTAAAATATGATTAAACGGAGAATATGTAATGGCTAAAATTATTGGAATTGACTTAGGAACCACTAACTCTTGCGTCGCCGTTATGGAAGGCGGCAAACCTCGCGTCATCGAAAATGCTGAAGGCGATCGCACTACCCCCTCCATCGTCGCTTATACCAAAGACGGTGAAATCCTGGTAGGCCAACCGGCAAAACGCCAATCGGTTACCAACTCATTAAACACCTTTGCCGCCGTTAAGCGTTTAATTGGCCGCAAATTTGATGATGCCGAAATTCAAAAACATGTGATTCCAAACGTTTCCTATAAAGTCGTTAAAGCCGATAACGGCGACGCTTGGGTAGAAACCTCCGATGGTAAACGTTTAGCGCCCCCTCAAGTGTCTGCTGAAGTATTGCGTAAAATGAAAAAAACTGCCGAAGACTATCTAGGTGAACCCGTCTCTGAAGCGGTTATTACGGTACCCGCTTACTTTAATGACGCTCAACGCCAGGCGACTAAAGATGCCGGTAAAATTGCAGGCCTTGAAGTTAAACGTATTATCAATGAACCGACTGCTGCGGCCCTTGCTTATGGCTTAGATAAAAGCGGTAAAAAAGACTCCATAATCGCCGTATATGACTTAGGGGGCGGTACATTTGACGTATCCATCATCGAAATTGCTAACGTAGATGGCGACAGCCAAATCGAAGTATTAGCGACCAATGGCGATACATTCTTAGGAGGCGAAGACTTTGACCGCCGCTTAATCGATTTCCTAGTAGACGAATTTAAAAAAGAACAAGGCGTTGACCTGCGTAAAGATCCACTCGCTATCCAACGCTTAAAAGAAGCGGCAGAAAAAGCCAAAATCGAACTGTCCTCCAGCCAGCAAACCGATGTGAATCTGCCTTATATTACCGCAGACGCTTCCGGTCCTAAGCATTTAAATATTCGCATTACTCGCGCGAAATTCGAATCCTTAGTAGAAGACTTTATTAAGCGCTCTATCGAGCCATGCAAAAGCGCCCTAAAAGACGCTAAATTAACCATTGCCGACATCAATGAAGTTATCCTGGTCGGTGGTCAAACCCGTATGCCTAAAGTACAAGAAGCGGTTAAAGAGTTTTTTGGAAAAGAGCCACGTCGCGATGTTAACCCGGATGAAGCCGTGGCCATCGGTGCGGCGATTCAAGGCGGTGTATTGGCAGGAGACGTTAAAGACGTATTATTGCTCGATGTTACCCCATTGTCCCTCGGTATTGAAACCATGGGCGGCGTAATGACGAAATTAATCGAACGCAATACCACGATCCCTACCAAAAAATCACAAACCTTTTCAACGGCAGATGATAATCAATCAGCGGTGACCATTCATGTCTTACAAGGTGAGCGTGAAATGTCTAGCGCCAATAAATCCTTAGGACGCTTTGACTTAGCCGGCATTCCAGCGGCTCCACGCGGCACCCCGCAAATCGAAGTCACCTTCGATATCGATGCCAATGGTATCTTAAACGTATCCGCTAAAGATAAAGCTTCAGGTAAAACCCAATCGATTATCATTCGTTCATCGAGCGGTTTATCCGAAGATGAAATCGATAAAATGGTTAAAGATGCTGAAGCCAATGCCGAGGAAGATAAAAAATTCCACGAATTAGTTGGTGTTCGCAACCAAGCGGATAGCTTAATTCATGCCACTAAAAAATCCCTAGAAGAGCTAGGCGATAAAGTGCCAGCCAGCGATCGCGGCACTATCGAGTCGGCATTAAAAGACTTAGAAGCCGTGGCTAAAGGCGATGACAAAGCCGTTATCGAAAACAAAACCGAGCAATTGTCCCAAGCTTCGATGAAACTCACCGAACTCATGCAAGGCCAAGCAGGCGCTAGCGCCGGTGGTGAGCAGGCTCAAGCCGAGCAACCTAAAGCCGATAACGACGCTGTGGATGCTGAGTTTGAAGAAGTAAAAGACAAAGACAAAAAAGACTAACCCACCTTTAAAACCCCCTCCCCCCCCCCCGCGGGGGAGGGATGGGGAGAGGGGGATAGTCCACCGATCACCGAAGGGCCAAAGGATGGCGAAAAGTATAAATAATACAGCCTGGAATTCGTTCCGGGCTTTGTTTTAAGTAGGAACTGACAATGAGCAATAAAGATTTTTACGAAACCTTAGGCGTTAGCAAAGGCGTCTCGGAAGAAGAACTTAAAAAAGCGTATCGCAAATTAGCGATGAAATATCATCCGGATAAGAACCCAGGCGATAAAGCCTCTGAAGAAAAATTCAAAGAGATTAGTCACGCCTATGAAATCCTAGCCGATCCTAAAAAACGCGCCGCTTACGATCAATACGGGCATGCCGGAGTCGATCCTTCTATGGGCGGAGGCGGTGGTGGATTTGGTGGCGGTGGATTTGGCGATGCTTTTGGAGATATCTTCGGCGATATCTTCGGCGGAGGTGGTCGCAGCCAGGGTAGAGCTCAACCCCAAAGAGGTTCCGATTTACGTTACACCGTCGAAATTACCTTAGAAGAAGCCGTACATGGCACGACCAAAAAAGTTAGTTTCCCCTGCTTAAGCACCTGCGAACCCTGCCACGGCAAAGGCTCACAAAAAGACAGCGAAAGAACCACCTGTGCCACCTGCGGCGGTCATGGTATCGTACGTATGCAACAAGGTTTCTTTGCCGTTCAACAAACCTGTCCGCATTGCCATGGTCAAGGCCAAATTATTAAAAATCCCTGCCCAAGCTGTCATGGACAAGGCCGCACCCAGAAGACCAAAAATCTTTCCGTTAAAATTCCGGTTGGAGTCGACAATGGCGACCGCATTCGTTTAGGCGGAGAAGGTGAAGCCGGCGAACAAGGCCAGGCTGCAGGCGATTTATATGTCGAAATGCGGGTAAAACCTCACGCTATCTTCAAACGCGAAGGCAATGACTTGCACTGTGAACTGCCTATCGATATGGTCACAGCTTGTTTAGGCGGCGAACTTGAAATTCCGACTATGGATGGCCAAGTTAAACTAAAAATCCCGGCCGAAACTCAATCCAGCAAGATCTTCCGTTTGCGAGGCAAAGGCGTAAAAGGCTTACGCAGCAATGCTATGGGTGATTTGCTTTGCCATATCAATGTGGAAATGCCGGTTAATTTAAACCACGAGCAAAAAGAGCTATTGGATAAATTTAAACAGGCGCTTAACGATGGCAAAGATCACAGCCCTAAAGCTTCTGGCTGGTTCGATAATGTGAAAAAATTCTTTAGCACATTAGCCAATTAAGCTCTCTAAAAAGCCTCGATTCTGAGGCTTTTTTATGTAAACCTAAACTTTTTATCAAGTCTAGATTTTTTAGCACTCCTATTGAAGTACACCAAAACTTCCAATAACCGCAATCTGTATAATTACTATACACATTTGCAAAAGGCCCCTGAGTTTAGTATGGTTAAATTGTGATCGATTTTTAACCAACACTAAACCACAAGGAGCCATTATGCCTGCCCAACCTCACGCTTTAGAAAACATAACTATCATCATACCCAACAATTTATCGAGTTCACTTTTATCGCCTCAGTCGAGAGCGGCCATTACTCAGCGAAGCCATGAAACACCCGAAACAAGGCCAATATCTAGTGAAAGCACCGTCCGATCTAAAAAAAGTATAGCCTCGCTAACGGCAAGCCTGGCCTGCTTTGGCGCGACCGCCTATTTATTATTATCCTGCCCTCCTTCTTATGCGAGTTGTGCGGGTGAAATATTCCTGCCAATTTTAGGTAGCATACTCGGTATAACAGCGGTACAGCCTTTGTTGCCTTGCGCCAAATCTGAAACAAAAAAGCCAAACCGCGACCACCCAAGCTGCTGTGAATCCTTATCTATGCGGGGAACTCGGGAATTTAAGCTCAATCAGCCGAAACCTGCTTTGCCAGAGTCTCAATCTGAATCGACTACTGCCTTGAGCATCAAAAATAATCTTGCAGCGTTGGAAAATAAACATATAGCGCAAGCGAATCTGGGCTGAGATATGCTATAGTTAAAGCATTCTACACTGGAATTTTACTTACTATGTTACCTTCTATCAGAATGGGCGTGGATATAGGCGGCACTAAAATTGCCGCCATAGCCTTAGATGCCAAAACGGGGCAAGCCCTTAAACAAAGCAAAATCGCTACTCCTGATGGATATGACAGTCTATTAAGCCGTTTAAGCGAATTAGTGGCATCTTATGAGGCCGAATTAGGTCCGGTGACTTTTGGCATGTGCTATCCAGGTAGCGTCAATCATGACAGTCTATTGGTGCAGAATGCCAATATTTTATGGCTTAATGATAAGCCATTTGAACAAGATCTGGCTAAAGCCCTCCATAAAGTTATCCGCACCGGTAATGATGCTAACTGCTTTACGCTATCCGAAGCCATAGATGGAGCTGGATGCGGACACTCAGTGGTATTTGGGGCCACATTAGGCACAGGATTGGGCGGCGGCATCGTTATCGATCAAAAAATCTTAGTCGGCTTAAACAAACTAAGCGGGGAATGGGGGCATGTACCATTACCTTGGCCTACCGAACGAGAAATATCAGGACCCGAATGTTACTGTGGCTTAAAAGGCTGCCTAGAAACCTATTTATCGGGAACTGGCTTAGCTAGAAGCTACCGCCACGTAACCGGCAAAGATATTCGCGCCGAAGAAGTGGTCAAGCTTGCCAACAACGGTGATGCTGAGGCTGAGGCCGCTTTAAGCCGTTATGAAAATCGCATGGCTCGAGCCTGCGCCATGATAATTAATATTTTAGATCCGGATGTCATCGTTTTAGGCGGCGGCTTATCTGCTCTTAAGCGCTTATATACCAATATTCCTAAGCAATGGGACCAGTATGTATTTTCCCCGCAAAAAATTAAGACCCAATTAGTCCAAGCCCAGCATGGTGGCGAAAGCGGCATGCGAGGTGCGGCTATGCTATGGTCTGAGCCTGCCGCTGAAAATCCTTAATCGTTTGCCGTTTTTAGCTTATACTGTCTCCAGCATTTACTTAAAAAAATAGGGTATACTATGTCGGTCAATGAAATTGGCACCGTTTACGAACGCCCCTGGGGGCATTATAAAACCTTAGAAATCCAAGAAGGTTTTCAGGTTAAAAGCATTACCGTTAATCCGGGAGGCAGGCTTTCACTACAAAGCCACGCTAAGCGGGCAGAACATTGGGTGGTTATAAAAGGCACCCCTACCGTAACCATTAACGATGACGTGCGCGATTACCACGCAAACCAAGCACTTTATATCCCGTTGCAATCTAAGCATCGCCTGGAAAACTTCACCCAAGATATCGTTATTATCGTCGAGGTACAGATTGGCTCCTATTTAGGCGAAGATGATATCGTCAGATACGATGATATCTACGGCCGAACCCCATAATAACACCCACTTGTCATCCTGGGGCCGCAAAGCGGAACCCGGGATCCAAAAAATAGTAAAAAAGGTTTTCTATGAATGGATTTAAAGTGTTTGGCCTAGTCTGGTTAATTTTAGAATTAGTCGTATTTTTCTGGATCGCCCATCTTATCGGCTTAGGCTGGGCTATTTTGCTCATCATACTTTCCAGCCTATTTGGCGGCGTCTTAATGCGACGCTTCGGCCTGGCCAACCTGCAACGCGCTCAACTTAAAATGATGCAAGGCGAAGCCCCAGCACGCGAGATGTTTAATGTTATCGCCATCGTATTAGGCGGAATTTTTATGATTATCCCAGGTTTTATTTCAACGGCATTTGGTTTGTTTTTATTAATTCCAAAATTGCGCGATCCCGTTGTAAACTGGGTCTTACGTAAAAGCGCCTTTAATATGGGCCAGCCTACTATGCAACAATCGGCTAGCGAGCCTCAAGCTGAAATTCACCTTGATGAAGGCCGAACCATAGAGGGTGAAGCTTGGAAAGAATAGCACTAACTTGCAAGAATGTTATATATAGGAGGTATCTATGCAAAAGTTGCTTATTTCAGTTCCAGACCACCTAATTATGCGCATGAGGGGTGCGATACCATCACACCAGTACCACAAGCTAATCGTTAGTTTATTAGAAAGAGAAATTGAGCTTAGAGAAAAAGAGCTCTATGAATGTGCATTGCAAGTCGAACACGACCAAGAACTTAACCATGGTCTAAAAGGCTGGAACAATACACTAACAGATGGATTAAACAATGAATTTGCAAGAAGCTTTAGATAAACTCAAAGAAGCTAAATTCGAAGAACGCTCTGGCCAAAAGCAGATGATGCTGGCCGTTGGGGAAGCTTTGAATAAAAAAACCATCGCCATTATCGAAGGGGGTACCGGTATTGGTAAAACCTTTGCCTATTTAATCCCGATATTGTTACAACGCCCCGAAAAATTAAAATTGGTTATTTCCACCGCCACGGTAAGCCTTCAAGAACAATTGGCTCAGCACGATCTGCCTAACCTATCGAAAATATTGGGTTTAAAATTTACCGCCGAAATCGCCAAAGGCCGGCGCCGATATGTCTGTTTAAATAAACTCTACAACTATGAACAAGGCATATCACAATCTGAGCTCAATTTACTCGGTTTTTCAGAAAGCAAAGCCCAGCAGCCTAAAAAAGAAGAACAAGCCCTAGTCAATGAACTCATCGATAAACACGAATCAAAACGCTGGAATGGCGATCGCGATCAACTTCATGCGGCAATCCCTGACCCTTTATGGCGCAGTGTCACCACAGATGCGGTAGGCTGTAGCAATAAACGCTGCTCGTTTTATAATGATTGCAGTTTCTTCCAGGCCAAACGCCGACTGTATCAAGCCGATATTATCGTCACTAATCACGACTTATTATTATCGGATATTGAACTTGGCACCGGTGCGCTATTGCCCCCCGCCGAAGATTGTTTTTATGTTATCGACGAGGCCCATCATCTAGCAAGCAAGGCCATTCAACACTTTACTGCTTATACCGGAGTAATGAGTGCTAACGATTGGCTCGATCAACTGCATAAGGGTATGAAATCAATTCAGCTGTCCCTAAAGCTCGATGCAGGCACCGTCACTCAAATCGAAAACACCATAAAAGAAGTAAAACTTAGCCTGCCTATACTACGCGATATTATTTCGGCAAACTTTAGCCTATATCAACGCGATAGTTTTTGGCTACTGCCAGTTTTGCCCACTGGATTGCGCGAAAGCTTCCAAGACTTAGCCCAAACCAGCCAAAAATTACAATTAGCCCTCTATACGATTCGTAAAACCTTAACCGAGAAACACGATGAACGCACCCTATCGGATTACGATTCGATACTATCGGCTTTAGGCTATTTCATTAGTCGAACCGAAGATTTTACCCGCACCTTCACCCTATTATGCTCCAAAGACCCGGAAGGTATTCCGCCTATCGCGCGTTGGATTACCAGCAAGGAAGACGACAAGTTAAAAAATTATCAAGGCCAGGATTATATCTGCCATGCAGCCATGACCTCAGCTGCTAGCATGTTGCCCAATTACTTCTGGGATAAGCTACAACACGGCGCAGTGTTATGTTCGGCTACCTTACGAGCCTTAGGCAAATTCGATGACTTTATCGAAAACGCCGGCCTGCAATATTATCCACACATTAAAACCTTCGCCTTCGCCTCACCTTTCCCCTATGAGCTATCCCATCTTATCGTGCCGTTATTAAAAGTCTTACCAGAGGGCGATAAATCCGATGCCTTTATCGACGAAGTAGCTGATATTTTGCCCGAAGTATTAAAAGACGAAAAACACGGCACCTTGGTGCTATTCACCAGTAAAGTCATGATGGATACCGTATACGAGCGTTTAGGCAAAAAATGGCAAAAGCAAATTTTACTACAAGGCACTCAGCCCAAACATCATATGATCGACACCCATAAACGCCTTATCGATGACGGCCATACCAGCATTATTTTCGGTTTACAGTCCTTTGCCGAAGGCGTAGATTTACCAGGCAATTATTGCCGCCATGTAGTGATAACAAAACTCCCGTTTTCCGTGCCTTCTGGCCCCATCGAAAAAACCCGAGTAGGCTGGCTAGAGGCCCAAGGCCGCAACGCCTTTATGGAACATACCTTGCCAGAAGCCTCTATCCGCCTGACTCAGTTCGTAGGCCGCTTAATCCGCACCCATACCGATACTGGCCGTATAACGATACTAGATCGCCGAGTAGTACTAAGGCGCTATGGCAAGCAGCTGCTGGACAGTCTACCACCCTTCACCCGTCAGATTTCCTAATCTCACCCCATTAGAACCTAACCATATATTCTCATACTGATATTGAATCCCATAACAGTACATTATATGATCAAACTATCACCTCTCCCCTTGTGGGAGAGGTCGACATGCGAAGCTTGTCGGGAGAGGGGTATGGACCTATCAAATTTTAAAAAACACCTTAGATCGAACCAAACAGACGCCGAATCAAAACTCTGGTATTTTCTCCGTGCCAAGAGATTTAGCAGCCATAAATTTCGCAGGCAGGTTGCAATCGGCCCTTATATCGTAGATTTCATTTGTCATAAAACGAAATTAATAATTGAATTAGATGGCGGGCAGCATAATGAATCACCAATCAAACTTACGATCAGATAAGAACGGATTATTTAATTTCGCAAGGATTTAGAGTTATCCGCCTTTGGGATAATGATGTATTTATCCAACAAGAAGCAGTGTTAAGTGAAATCTTGAAGGCTTTAGAACCCCTCTCCCTCAGAATCTAGCGATTCTTCGACCTCTCCCACAAGGGGCGAGGTAAAATAATAGCCTATACGCTGTTTCTCAAAATTTCTGATAGAATTACCCTAGGCAAACCACTTTAAGAAAATCATGAAATCAGCAGGTCACTATATAGCAGGCAAATGGTCCCTCGATAAATCGGGTGAAGCGCTTCAATCGGTCGACCCGCTATATGGCTTAACATTTTGGCAAGGTCAGGCCGTTACCTTAAAACAGATTCAGCTAGCGCTTATCCATGCTAAAGCGGCTGCTACACAGTGGTCTGATCTAGCGCTAATCGACCGTCGCGCTAAAATGATCGGGCTATTAGATGCCTTAAATGCACATCATCCTGAATTAAGCCTGATTATCGCCCAAGAAAGCGGACGGCCAGTGTGGCTAGTGGAGCATGCCTTACATTCCCTAATTAAGCATATGTCTAATCTGCCCTTAAATAATAATCGCCGCCCACTCGGGGTAGTTGCCATATTTGGATCGCCGAGCAGCTTAAATTATATCGCCCAAACCTTTGAAGTATTGCTTTATGGTAATGCCTCTATTTTATTTAGCCTGCCTGGCTCTCGTGCCAGTTTAGAAAAGCTGATGCAGCTTTGGGAAAATCTTAAGCTTCCCACCGGCCTTATTCAGCTTTTACATACCGATAATGAAACAGCCAGCGGTTTTGCTAAGCTCTCCGAAATCGATGGATTAATTTTCGAAGGAGATGCGCAGACAGCTGCTATGTTTAAACTCGAAGCCGCTCAACAATCGGCTAAATATATCCAAATTTGCAGCCCCTCGGCCAACCCCTTAATTATTAAGGATGTTAGCGATATCGAAGGCGCGGCCTATCTTGCCGTACAATCGGCCTTTTTAAATTCAGGCCAAGGCATTCATGCGGCTAAACGTTTAATTATTGCTAGTGATGCCAACGGCGATGCTATTTTAGATGCGATTATCGCCATGACTCGCTCCTTACGAATAGCGGCCTATGATGCCAATCCTGCCCCCTTTATGAGTGCCATGGCCACTCCTTATGCGGCCCAGCAAGCTTTAGCCGTGCAAGCGGCTTTGCTAAAGCAAGGTGCCGAAATCCGTTTACCTATGAAACTGATTCAAGGCGGTACCGGCTTATTATCCCCCGGGATTACCGTGCTATCACCTACTATTCAAGTCCCCGTAGTTTCAGGGCCATTTTTACAAGTATTTAGGGCCGACTCCTCCGAGCACTGTATCGAGCTGGCCAATCTTTATAGCGCCTCGATAGCCGGAATCATTAGCGAAGACTTAAATCTAGTGAACCGCTATGCGGCGATTTGTAAAGCCGAACAGCTTTATTACAACGCGCCTATGCAAGGCTATGAGCGCTTCCACAGCATTCATTATCCAGAGGCTAAGATTATTCAGGGTTCTCTAGATAGGGCTCGAGTGATATTGCCGGGGATTAAATTAGCCGGTGCCACTCCTGTGACTCTGTGATGACTAAGGCCCTTGAGCATAAGTCCATATTTTTTCTGGCAAATCACCATTTTTAAAAACTTTTTTCACGGCATCATGAGCTGCTTCACCAAGACGGGTATGGGTTGCCATACATAAAGCTACACGAGTTTGTACTCTATGATATCTTTCGATGGCAAAACCAATATCGCTCAATTTGCTTTTACCAGCATATATGTAATAGGGGATGCCACCTTTAGCAGCCTGTGCATGACTAGCTTTAAACCAAGAATGGCTCACCTGTTCCCGCGTTAATCCCGCCTGTACACCTTCAATTTGATCATCATTTAATCCTATAACCTGTTCCCTGCTTAAACCAGCTTGAATGCCTTTAATTTCAGAAAGATTCAGGCCCACCACTTGCGCGCGAGTTAATCCATTCAAAATTGCTATTAACGCTGGATGCTCGCTCAAATTTTCGTATTCCTCATAGGGAATACCTTTATCAGCGATTTGTGCATGTATCTCTTTAAACCAAGGAAAATTCACTTGGCTGCGTTCTAATCCAGCCTGAATGCCTAAAACTTGACCACGGGTCAATCCTATTACCTGATCGCGCTTTAGCCCATACAAAATTCCATGCTCGACTATCGGGTCCGTTAATCCCTTATATTCTTCGTAGGGTATTTCTAGAGTCGCCGCTAGTGCATGGGGCGCTCTAAACCAAGGCTCATTCACTTGTTTACGACTCAATCCTGCCATAAGGCCTTTAATTTGATTACGGCTTAGCCCGCTTATTTGCGCACGGGTTAAGCCTGCTTTAATTACTTTGATTTCATCAACTTCTAATCCTTTTACTTGCGCTCGAGTTAATCCTTCTAAAATACCATGTTCTATTTGATGGCTTTCTAAACCAACATATAATTCGAAGGCTATACCTCTTTCAGCGGCAATGGCATGATATTCTCCGAATGAACTCTGCCTTGCCTTTTGAGCTACAATGCTATCAAATTCATATTCCCAATATAAACCCTGCCCTACCTGGGTTCGTGACAAACCTGCTTTAATGCCTCTGATTTCATAAATATTTAGCCCTTCTACTTGCTCTCGGCTTAAGCCTTTTAAAAGCCCTTCACTTATTTGATCTTCGGTTAAACCCGCATATTCCACATACTTAAATCCGCATTCAGCAGCCATTGCATGATGCGCTGTAAATAGGATTCGGCTAACTTGCTCTTTGGATAAACCAGCATCAAGGCCTCTTATTTGAAATGAATTTAACTCTGTTGTTTCAGGGCATAGTGCACTCGAAATTGCGGTGAAAGCCATTAGCTAATCCTTATTCTCAAAAATCAATTAAGCAAATATAAGCTATCTATAAGAAAAAGACAGCCACATTCAAACTCTTAGCTGAAAATTAGGCCGTAAACACCCACATCATCGCATAACATTCGCCCACCGCGATAAGCTAGGCACAAAGTATACCGACTTTAGCAAAGACTTAAATCTAGTGAATCGCTATGCGGCCATTTGCAGAGTCGAGCAGTTTTATTACTACGCCCTGATGCAAGGCTATGAACATTTTCATAACATTCATTATCCGGAAGCTAAGATTATTGAGGATTCTTTAGATAGGGCTCGGGTGATATTGCCAGGGATTAAATTAGCCGGCGCCAGGCCTGTTACGCTCTAGACTGTATTTTGCTGAAAGTAAGTGCAATATATTTATATGGAGCATACCATATGAAAAAATTAAACTACTGGAGCAAATTATGTTTAGCTTACTGAAAACCGAAAATTAGCATTTGCAGCTTATGCCATATCATTACTAAATGCTGTAAGGGCACAAGAACAACCCTTTATAACAGAAACGTCCACTACTAATAGCCCCGCACCTTGGGCGTTGTCAGGGATTAAAGCGCAACCAGTTTATTACTCAGCACAATGTAAATATGATGCTACAGGCTCTGTTGCATGCGAGACCGTAAGACAAAGTATGAGCAGCTCCGAGCCCTTACTAGTTCATACTACAGATGGCGGTATGTCCTGGGAGTCAGAGACTATAGAGCAACCATTTTTTAGATCGGTTCGATGCAAAATTGATGGTGAATGCGATGCTGTCAAAGAAACTGTAGAACCTTCTCCAACTGCATAAGCTGTAATACTTTAAATAAGCCCTGCTTCGCGGGGCTTTTTGCTTTTAGACCCTGGTAAAGATCCACATCATTGCATACCCAACGCCCGCCGCAATTAGCGAGGCGCTAAGAATGCCTACTTTTGCAAACACTAAATTCTGCGAGCCAGGATAGGCTAATTCCGCGATAAATAGCGCCATAGTAAAACCTATTCCTGCGATAATGCTCATCGGGAGTAATAAGCGCAGGCTGACCTTTTCGGGCAGATGCAGCCAGTCTAGTTTAATAAAGATTGAGCTTAGTCCGAAAATACCCAGCACCTTACCCAGTAGTAAACCACCGATAATTCCCCAGGTAATCGGGCTATGCCAAGCGGCGTCTAGCATAGGCATCGATATGCTCACCCCGGCGTTAAGCAAGATAAATAACGGTATAATGCCAAACATGACCGGTAGTTTTAAAAAATGCTCTAGGCGCTGTAGTGGCGATCGATTGCCGGCCTCTATAGGAATCATAAAAGCCAGCAATACCCCGGCAATAGTGGCGTGCACACCTGAATGCAATAAAGCCATCCATAAAGCTAAACCCAGCACGATGTATAGCCATAAGCCTTTAAACTTGGCTCGGTTAGCGGCATAAAGCAATACCAAAATAGCTAAGGCAAGCAATAAGTATTTGAAATGGATGCCATTATTATAAAATATGGCGATAACCGACACCGCTCCCAAATCATCTACTATGGCGATGGCCGTTAATAGCACCAGAAGCCCGCGTGGGATGCGCCTATCCAATAAGCCTAGCAAACACATGGCAAAGGCGATATCGGTGGCCATAGGCACGCCCCAGCCCGCTAAATTACCCGGATGACCTAAATTCATTAGAATAAATAATAGAGCAGGGACGGCCATGCCGCCAATCGCTGCTATTACGGGCAGAGCGGCCTTGCGCGGTGAATTTAAGTGGCCTATTAGCATTTCGCGCTTAATCTCTAAGCCTACTAATAGAAAAAATACCGCCATTAAACCGTCATTCACCCAAAAGTCTAGGCTCTTAGCAAAGGACCATGATCCAAAATGCAGGCCTAATTGAAGCTGATGTAAGGATTGATAGCTTATAGCCCAAGGTGAATTAGCCCAAAACAGGCTAACTAGGGTGCAAACCAATAATAAAATAGCCGCATAGCGGGGGTTATTGATTAATGTATTCACGACAATCTTCATAAATCTCTCTATTTAATAAAAAATTCCTAAACCTCGTCTAGAATTATACTGTCGATAACAAAAATAAAAACAATAATTTTGACAAGGAGTTTGGCTATGTCTCATATTTCTGAGATTAAAGCATTATATAATCGCGGGGACTATCAACGAGCCCGTGAATTATCGCTAAAAGGCATGTATGAATGTCAAGAACATGCATTTTTACACTCCGGCACGGGATTAGAGAACACGAGAGACTCAGAACTAACTGAATACCATATATTAAAAAATCGAGTGAGTTTTCATGAAATTCGTGATTATTTCAGCCATAAAACCAATCAAGGCTGGAACCGAGAAATGCTGACTCGTTTACATCATTTTATTCATCACGTAGAACTTATCAAAAATGGCAACCTGCAACAACTTACAGCCCATATTCAACAATCACCCAACAGCCTATTTTCTTCTGGATACAAAAAATTAATTAGTGCGCTGGATCAAGATAGTATTATGACGAACCTGCCCCCATTAATTAAATGGCTTGAATCCATTCCAGGGGTGGATAAAAACAAGCTGGCTGGCCTTAAAAACAGTTCTATTAATATCGGACCTCAAACAACTCAAACTCCATTTGCCAACATTATGCTAGTCGACAAGCAACATGATACACAAATGCAGTTTAAGCTATAGCCTAAAGTAAACTAACACTTACTCAGGTTCTTCCTCTTCCTCTTCTTCAATCGAGGCTTCGTATTGATCGGCGCTCATTAAGCTATCAATTTCGGTCACATCACTGATCTTAACGCGATATAACCAGCCATCAGCATATGGCTCGCTATTGACTAATTCTGGAGTACGCTCAAGCGCGTCGTTGACTTCGATAACGATACCGCTAACTGGGGCGTAAACATCGGAAGCCGCTTTAACGGATTCGACTACTCCACACTCATCCCCTGCTTCGATTTCATCGCCAACCTCTGGTAACTCAACGAATACCAACTCGCCTAATAATTCTTGTGCATGGTCTGAAATCCCCACCGTAACGCTGGATCCATCGTCTACGCGTACCCACTCGTGAGTATCGGCATATTTTAAATCTTCTTCAACTTTACTCATTCTAAATTCTCCATTTACACTTCTCTTGAAAATTAATAGCAAACTTCAAGTCATTTTGCCAGTACTTCAAACGATTATTTCTCGCGTTTAACAAATGGCGGGGATATCACCCGGGCATTTAACAGTTTGCCGCGCATATCAATCTGGCAATGCTCAGCCGTGTCTATAGGCACTCGCGCCAATGCAATCCCCACGCCTAGAGTTAATGAATAGGTTCCACTGGTGATTTCTCCTTCGCCTATACCGGGCACGATGACTTTTTGATGGCTGCGCAATACACCGCGCTCTTCTAACACTAAGCCGACCATTTTATAACTCGGTTTCAGTTTTTCAAGCGCCGAGCGACCGATGAAATTCCGAGCATTCTGCATCGCCACAGTCCAGCTTAATCCGGATTCTATGGGATTAATGCTTTCATCCATATCTTGGCCATAGAGATTCATACCCGCTTCTAAGCGCAAGGTATCTCTTGAACCAAGCCCGCAAGGCTTAACGCCTGCTTGTAATAACTGATTCCAGAATTCTAGGGCTTGATTATTAGGCAGCATAATTTCAAACCCATCTTCACCGGTATAGCCCGTGCGTGCCACCATCCATTGGCCAGATTCTGTCATCCAAAATGGTTTTAACGCTAAAGCCGCTTTCGCTAATTCGTCAGGCAAGACTGTGGCAGCTAATTCCCTGGCCTTAGGGCCTTGCACCGCTAATATGGCTAAATCTGCCTTGGGGCTTACGGTTACGGCGAAGGCTGTAGCATGCTGGTGTAGCCACGCCAAATCTTTTGCGCGGGTACCGGCATTAGTGACCAGGCGATACCGATCGTCTGAAATCTTATAGACGATTAAATCATCGATCACGCCACCCGCTTCATTTAACATACAGGAATAAAGCGCCTTACCAGGCTTTAATTTGGCCACATCGTTGGCTAATAAGTATTGTAAAAATTCAGTTGTTTTAGCACCATTAAGATCACTTACTAACATATGCGAGACATCAAACATCCCCGCGCTTTGTCTTACAACATGGTGTTCCTCGATTTGCGAGCCATAGTGCAAAGGCATATCAAAGCCCGCAAAATCAACTATCTTGGCCTTAGCCGCTTGGTGAGCTGCAAATAATTCGGTACGAAGTCCCATAATTGATCCTATCAGTAGTGGCTAATCGCCAGGTTATCATATTCAGACCTTATGGCAACAATGCGCAGAGGTAAATAACAACAAGGTTTTATATAATAGAGCTGGATTCCCGTTTTCACTCGAATGACCACTAGGGGAACTTTATGCTAATCCAAGCAGAGCGATCTCTATTATTATTGATCGATATTCAAGAAGGTGTTATTAACTTTATACATCACCATGAGCAGTTGCTGGCTAATTGCACAGAGCTTTTAATGATGGCGAAGGCCTTTAATGTGCCGGTGCTAGCCTCTGAACATATGCCAGAGAGAATGGGCCACACCATTGAATTATTGCGCCAACGCATGTCTCCTGATAATTGCTTCGCCAAAACGGAATTTTCTTCCCTGGCAGCGGCTTATAAGCCTATCAAGGCTTCAAAACGCAAGCAGATTATACTGGCCGGGCTTGAAACGCATCTCTGTGTCTTGCAAACGGCGCTAGAACTTATCGATAAAAAATACCAGGTCTATGTCGTGGCCGATGCTACAAATTCACGATTCCCCGAAGATAAAGCGATCGCCTTGCAAAGGCTACAACAGTGTGGCGTGCAGATTATCAGCAAACAGATGCTATTATTCGAATGGGCCAGAGATGGAAAGAACCCAGCCTATAAGGCCCTAAGCAAGCAATTGCTAAAATAATAGCCATTCCAGCAGGGCAATTATACCAGGGATTTCCGCTAATAAAGTAGCAAAAATTCCTTCCCAAGTAAGAGCACCGACCCGAAATGAATTCGTGCTCGGTGGCAAGGGGGGCGAGTCCGCGATTCTCCCCCCTTGCAATCCCCCATCCCGTATAGTTAGCGGAAACCGCTATTTATGATATTATTCCATTGGGAGATTTGATATGAATGAAATGATTCAACAGGCCGTGACTATCCTTAAACAAGGCGGTTTAGTGGCCATGCCAACCGAGACCGTCTATGGTTTAGCCGCTGACGCCTCCAATCCTGCCGCCGTTAAAAAAATATACGAAGCTAAGGGCCGCCCCTCATCTCATCCCGTTATTGTGCATATCGCCTCCATCGAGCAAATGGATGGCTGGGCTCGCGATGTCCCTCAAAATGTTAAAAATGCTTTAGCCGAATTTTGGCCAGGCCCTTTAACCATTATTTGTAAAAAAGCCCCTCATGTTTCTACCGAATTGACCGGCGGGCAAGATACCGTTGGTATTCGAGTGCCCAACCATCCTGTAGCGCAATGCCTACTTCAGGCCTTTGGTGGAGGCTTAGCCGCCCCATCTGCTAATCGATTCGGCAGAATTAGCCCCACCGCCGCCGCCGATGTTAAAGCTGAATTAGGCGAAAAGGTCGATTTAATTTTAGAAGGGGGCCGATCTAAAGTTGGCATCGAGTCCACTATCCTCGACATCAGTCAAAAGCCTTACCGTATCTTAAGACTAGGCGCTATCTCTGCAAAACAACTAAGCCAATCCTTAGGTGAGCCAGTCGAAGAACTAATCGATGCAAAATCGACTATTCGTGCGCCAGGAATGTTGGCCAGCCACTATGCACCGATTACACCCGTGCAATTAATTGCCTCTGAAAAGTTACAAGCTGAATTAAGCAAATTAGTTCACAACCATGACTCAATTGGCTTACTCACCCATAGCAAACTTGATTTAGGTTTAGCTACTATTCGTTACGTGCATGCTAGTAGTAACCCTGAACGCTATGCTCATGAGCTTTATGCCAATTTACGCTTATTGGATAGCGAGGCTCATACTGTGATAGTGGTCGAGGCTGTACCCGATACAGCGGAATGGGCCGCGATTGCAGATCGATTGAAGCGCGCCGCTTATTAATATCACGGGAATGATAGATAACGGCTTTAAATTTGCCAATCTTGTGAAAGCCTTGACCAATGTTGTTTTAATCCAGCTTTATGGTGGTCTAACATAGGCAGATTTTCAAGTTCTGCAGGCCATAATATTCGGGCCCGCTCTAACGTATCGTGCAAATGCACTTCTATACTTGCCCAATTTACCCCTATTTTCTCCGCCCAGCGTTTAAAATGCTCTACATTAATTTTATACCAATTCTTCTCTCCCGCCAGGTTTAAGGCAAGGGATGTTTCTCCTGGAATATAGGCTTGGGTATACACAATGTCATAAGCTGGAGATAGCACGGGTTTAATTTGCCCTGGGTAAATGACACTCCAATTTTTCAAATGAGCGTCTCCATTGGCTAACAATATATTTACCAATAGCCTCCTGGCAAATTGCTGCACGGCTGCTAAGCCATCTTCACTATAGTGGTAAAGTATGCGGCCAATCGTTTCATAATTGCCTTTTTGATACTTTTCATGCGCATATTCAAGGGTAATTTGAGCAAAGTCTTCACTATGGACGCGACCTCCATCATCTATCCGATCAAAGCGTTTAATTGCATATGCATAAGTTTCTGTGGGCAGTTGAATATTAGGTAAACCTCGAAGATTTTTCAAAGGCAACAGCTCAATATCTGGTATCTCCACCCCAGCCAAACTTGCCAGCTTCATCATGGAATATTCATTAAGAGGGACCCCAGGGTGAAGCGTCGAAGGAGTTTTGATAATCCAGTTGCCTAGCTCTCCTTGTGAGCTTACCTGATATCGACCATCTCTTAAAATACTAGAAAACTTTATCTGCACACCAGCAAGTGAAAAGCGTTGGCCTTGTTTACTTGCCGGTAGAATAATAGGTTCTATTAAATCTCTAGATGTTAATGCCCATTCGGGCACCTGTTCAGGCATTAAGGGTGTAGCGATAAGCGCGCCAGGAAGATCTTGTCCAAGCCAAGCAAACAGTGGAAATTCCTGTTCTTCATGGACTTTAAGACTTTGTGCTATCCAAGTCCTTAAAGCCCCTTCAGGAAGAAGATTAGATAGGATAGGATGTAATCTCTGTTGGGTAATCCAAGGTTTAACTAATAGTTCTGGGCAATGAAGCTGGGCAAGAGATAGAGTAGGTCGTGCTTGTTTAAGTATATACTCCGGTGTAAAGCTAACAATATTCTTACCATCATTAAATCCAGCAAGATAAGCAATATCTTTGCCATATAATGACAGGGCAAGCACTTGCACTTTTTCTTGGCGCTTCATGGCTGATCCTTGTTATCAAATAAATTCGACCAAATGTCATAATCTTTAGCCATAGTGTTGCTTGAGATAGCTATATTGTTGTCGATAAGCTCACGCACGAAAGATAGCTTATCTTTCGGAACCAACACTAACTCAGCGTTTAAGCCTTCTGCTATGCGTTGGATGCTTTCTAAATTTGCATTTTCACCCGCCTCTATGCGTTGATATTGCTGTTGGTTCATACCAATACGCATTTTCATGTCAGCTTGTTTAAAGCCAAGTTGGCGGCGGAGTTGTCGTATGTAGTGATGCAATTTCATATGGAATAAGCCTTTAATTGTATTTACATTAAATATAGTGTAAAAAACTAAATATACAATTAAAAAGCTGTAATATCCAATAAAACAATCTAAAGAATGTATTTCGCTTAAAATACAATCGATAAGCGGTAATTTTGAGGGCTGAACTAAACGCTGTAATATATCTACGCTATCAACTTGCTGTCATCCCCATTTTCAGGGGAATGACAGAGAAATTGAGCATACTTTAAGCCTTATCGCTTACGCTCTGAGCATCTTGGGAGCGCATCTGTCTTTTCTCGATATAGTTATAAAGCGTCTGAGCATTACAACCAATCAATTTAGCGATAGAGGCTCGGCTCACTTTAATATCCAAATACTTTTGAATATCTTTGCGATGTTTATCGAGCTTTAAGGAACGATTTAATTTGCCTTTAGGGCGGCCAACAGGTAGGCCTGCGGCTTTGCGGCGTGCTAATGCATCGGTCACACGTTTTGCTACAAAATCACTTTCAATATTTTGAACCAACGTTAAAAAATCTTCGGTATTTACGTGATCTTTATGAGGATAAATTTGATCGTACTTTGCCATATGCAGAATGATATTGCGCTCGGCTACCACTTTTAAAATATCTAAAATCTGAGAGGTGGATCGCGCCAGGTTAGAGGCTTCGTATATCACTAGAGCATCACCGGGCTGGAGGGTTTGTTTTAAAAGTTTAGATAAGGCTCGTTTTTCCCAATTTACTCGGTTATTAGCAGGGTCTTCAATAATCTCATCGATCTTAAAACCTTTTACTTTGGCATAATCCAACATAGCGGCTTTAACGTCTTTTGTTGCATTATAGTAAAGTGAAATATAGCCATAAATCATAATTAAACCTTCCCAAAATTTTACACAAATATACACCATAAAAATAGCGAGTCAATCTAGCACTTTCGCTATAAGCCGTCTAGTCTATTTATTAGATTTAAAAAAATTGTACAAGCTGGCATAATAAACTCCAGACGAAGCCCTGTAATAATGCTATTTAGATGGATAAACAATGAAATCACTTTTTGCCATAGCTCAATTCTTAGCATCTAAACCGATTGATTCTGCCTGGGAAAAACTCCAGATTAATCAGATTTGTTTAGATAGCAGACAAATTGGAGATAATAATTATCTATTCTGTGCCTTTAAAGGTCTTTATGAAGATGGTCGCGATTTTATCGATCAGGCTATACAATCGGGAGCTAAGGCAATCGCCTATCAACCCGACTCAGATTTTACACCGCCCTCTCACCCTACTATTCCTTTTCTTGCCGTAGATAATTTAGCCGAAAAAATATTCTTGCTCGGCCCCTATTTTTATAATGATCCAAGCCAAGCCTTAACGATGATTGGCGTGACTGGCACCAATGGCAAAACGTCCACCAGCCATTATATCGCAGAGGTATTGACGACCCTGGGTCAAAAATGCGGCGTAATCGGTACCGTAGGCAATGGTTTATGGGGAGCGCTCAATACGACCAATTGCACTACGCCCGATCCTTTATATTTACAACGCCTCTTGGCAGAGCTGCGCGATCAGGGCGCGACTACCGTGGCGATGGAGGTCTCCTCTCATGGATTAGTACAACGTCGGGTGGAAGGCATAAAATTTGATATAGCGATCTTTACCAATTTAACCCGTGACCATTTGGATTATCATGGCGATATGGAGCAGTATGCTGCTGCTAAAGCCATATTGTTTGAGACTCCTGGCTTAGCCTTCGCTATACTTAATGCCGATGATCCTTACTCTGCTCTAATGCAAAAAAGCTGTAGCCCTAACACTCAAGTTTTAACCTACAGCACCAAGGCCAAAAGCTCGGCTGATATTCATGTTATCGATGCCGAAATGCAGCCTAATGGTATCGGGCTTAAGCTTGCAACACTATGGGGTGAGGCCACGTTAGACCTGCCATTATTAGGCGCCTTTAATATTAGTAATACTTTAGCAGTAATCGGAAGCTTAGCCCTGCTTAAGCATCCATTTTCTGCTATTCTTATGGCATTAGAGCAGGTTAAACCCGTTAGTGGGCGGATGGAAAAACTTTGCCATGCGGGCTATCCCACTATAGTCATCGACTATGCACATACCCCTGATGCCATGGAAAAAGCATTGACAGCGGTGAGAGATCATTGCCAAGGTAAAATATGGGTAGTATTTGGCTGTGGCGGCGATAGAGACCGAGGCAAGCGACCGGAAATGGCAAAAGTAGCAGAGCAATTTGCTGATAAAGTCATCTTAACCCAGGATAATTCCAGGCTTGAGAAATTAGGGCAAATAATGACCGATATTACGGCGGGATTTAACCATGCCGATCGGGTTTACGTTGAGCATGATCGAGCTAAGGCTATCGAATACGCCATACAAAATGCGGCGCCTAGCGACTGTGTCTTATTAGCAGGAAAGGGCCACGAAACGTATATGGATGTAGGTGGTAGTAAATACCATTTTGATGAACGCGAAGTAATTAACCATTTTATACAAGGTAATAAAATATGATGACCCTAGCGCAACTCAGCAAAGCCATTGGCGCTCACTATTTCGGCGTGGATATGCCCCTGCCATCCGTCAGCATCGATAGTCGGACCCTTAAAGCGGGCGATTTATTCATCGCGGTAAAAGGCGAAAATATGGATGGCCATGCCTATGCAGAAAAAGCCGTAAAAGCTGGCGCCGCTGCTATTATGACCGATCATCGCCTGGACCTAGGCGTACCGGAAATTGTAGTCAAAGATACGCTGCTGGGCCTAGGTGCCCTCGCTCATGCCTGGCGCAAACAATTTACTATTCCAATAGTTGGCTTGACCGGTAGCTATGGTAAGACCGGCACCAAAGAAATGATCGCCGCCATTTTAAGCCAAAAAGCCCCTACCCTATCGACTCATGGCAATTATAATAATGCTTATGGCGTGCCTCTAACCCTTTTAGGTTTGCGTCCGGAACATAAGTTTGCGGTTATCGAAATGGGCACCAATAGCAAAGGCGAAATCGCCTATGTGACTAAAATTGCTGAACCTACTCTCTGTTTAATTACCAATATAGGCGCCTGCCATTTAGAAGGCTTAGGCTCACTCGAAGGCGTCTCCAATGAAAAATCGGATATTTTCTTAGGCCTGCCCTCAAATGGAATCGCGGTAGTAAATAGCGATGAGCCTTTTGTAGAAAGCTGGTCCCTTAAAATTGATAAACGCCACCGGGTAAGCTATGGCCTCAATCATAAAGCCGATGTAATGGCCGAACACGTGCATTTTGGGCCAGAAGGTGCCACCTTCGACCTCATTACACCGATCGGCAAACAATCCATAGCCGTGCCTTTGCTTGGCGAGCATGTAGTCTATAATGCCTTAGCCGCTGCTACCGCTGCCCTGGCCGCTGGCGCAGATATACAACATGTCGCAAAGGGCCTAAGTCTAGTGTCTCCAGTTAAAGGTCGGTTTAAACCTCATACTCTGCCGGATGGCACCATCCTAATCGATGATACTTATAACGCTAGCTTTGATGCGGTTGAAAATGCCATTAAAACCCTAAGCCATTTCACTGGCAAAAAAATATTTGTCATGAGTAATATGCGAGAATTAGGCCAATATGCCGCTGAATATCACAGCAAAATGGGCCACTTGGTGAAAGATTCAGCCATCGATTTATTTTTCTTATTCGGCGAAAAGCATTTAATCGATCATACTTTAGAAGCTTGCGGTGAAAAAGCCCGGTATTTTGCAAGCAAAGCCGAGTTATGTGCCGCTTTAATACCGGAATGTGGCCCCAATACCATGGTGTTGGTCAAAGGCTCGCGCAGCAATACTATGGAAGATATCGTTAATACTCTATTAGGGGAGACTAAAGCATGTGGATCGCATTAATACATCATTTAAATCTACAAGGCTTTAATGGCTTTGGCTGTTCTCTGCTAGTGAGAGGCTTAATGGCATTGCTTAGCGCCCTGGCTATTGCTTTAGTATTAGCACCGATTACCATCCGCATACTGCAAAAGAAATTAATCGGCCAAGTCATTCGTGAATTAGGCCCACAGTCTCACTTAAGCAAAAAAGGCACCCCGACTATGGGCGGCCTGTTAATTATTGCGGCCATCACCCTAAGCTGCCTAGTCTGGGGCCATCTTAGCAATCGTTATTTATGGATAGCTTTGATTAGCCTAATAAGCTTTGGTGCCATAGGCTGGTATGATGATTACACCAAGTTAATCTTAAAGCATTCCAATGGCTTAGCCTCGCGCTGGAAATATTTTTGGCAATCGCTTATTGGCATTGTCGTTGCCTTAAGCCTTTATCATTACCTGCATACCTATAACGCGACCAACCTCTTAATTCCTTACGGGCATTGGTCCTTACATTTAGGCGTGTTATTTATCATTTTGGCCTATTTTGTTATCGTCGGCAGCAGCAATGCCGTTAACTTAACCGATGGCCTCGATGGCTTAACCATCGTCCCTACCATGCTAGTGGCCGGTGGCTTAGCAGTTTTCGCTTATTTAGGAACCATCCCAAGCTTTGCCGCAGCCCATCATCTCGCTTCTGTCCCTGGCGCCGGTGAAATAGTGGTATTCTGCATGTCCATAATTGGAGCCGGCTTAGGCTTCTTATGGTTTAACACCTACCCTGCTCAATTATTTATGGGGGATGTCGGTGCATTAGCCTTAGGTGCGGCTCTAGGCGTGGTTTCTTTAATTGTTCGCCAGGAATTAATTTTATTTATTATGGGCGGAATTTTTGTGCTCGAAACCCTATCGGTGATCTTGCAGGTAGGCTCATTTAAACTGCGCAATAAAAAACGCATTTTTAAAATGGCACCCATCCATCATCATTTTGAATTATGCGGCTGGCCTGAACCTAAAGTCGTAATCCGCTTTTGGATTATTACCATTGTGCTGGTGGTTATTGGATTGAGCTCACTACTATGAAAAAAGCCGTCGTATTGTTATCGGGAGGCCTCGATAGCCTAACGTGCCTGGTAATTGCACAATCTCAAGGTTATGAAGTCCATGCTATAAGTTTTGATTACGGTCAAAAACATCGATCGGAGTTAGTAGCGGCAAAAAAAATTACCGAACGCTATAATGCCAAACATAAAATCATCGAAATGCACGCCCTAGGAAAATTGGGTGGCTCGGCCTTAACCGATGATTCGATTAGCGTTAAAGACTTTAAAGGCGATGATAAAATCCCCGAGACCTATGTGCCTGCCCGCAATATCGTATTTTTATCAATAGCCTTAGGCTTCGCTGAAATCATTGACGCCGAAGCAGTCTTTATCGGAGCCAATGCCATCGACTATTCCGGCTATCCCGATTGTCGTCCTGAGTTTATAGAAGCCTTTAGAAAAGTCGCCGATACCGGCACCAAAGCAGGAGTAGAAGGTCAGGCTATTAAAATCCTCGCCCCTATTATCGATTTAACTAAATCAGAGATTATACAGCTTGGCACGACACTCGGTGCTGAGTATGGCTTAAGCGTGTCCTGCTATAGAGCCGATGAGAAAGGCCACGCCTGTGGTGAATGCGATAGCTGTCATTTTAGAAAGCAAGGCTTTATCGAAGCAGAATTTCCTGATCCAACCAGGTATATAGTCAAGTAAATTGACAAGTGCATTACATTGCATTACAATTTGAACATGATATCGTTGTTTATATTTTAATCAGGGGGTATTATGTTCTCATTACGGATACCAAAAGAGCTTATCCAACGCCTTGAAAATCTAGCTGAAGCTACCGGCCGAAGCAAAGCCTATTACACCAAGAAAGCACTCGAAAAATTTTTAGAGGATCAGGAAGACTATTTGTTAGCGTTGGCTGCCCTAGAAGAAGAAGGACCTAATATTTCCTTTGAAGAGGTGAAGCGCCGTGCTGCACAAAGAAGCCATACTGAAAAGCCAAAAGTGGGCAATCGAGTTCAGACCAAGCGTGGAAAAGCTGCTCGCTAAGCTTCCAGCCAACATTGAAAAAAGAATTCTTAAAAAATTAGATGCCGTTCTCGCACTAAAAAATCCAAGAAGCATAGGCGATTCACTAAGCGGGCCGCTGCATGGCTTATGGAGATATCGAGTTGGTGATTACCGGATAATCTGCGACATTCAAGAAGATAAGGTAGTGGTATTAGTATTAAATATAGGCCATCGTCGAGAGATCTATAAACACTAATTCATTTTTATATCAGTGAAAATCTACCAATTCAACCTGATGCGACAGCAATTCCTTGCCTAAAAAGTGCCTGGCCACCCTAGCAAAACGCCCTGGGGCATCGGTGACCATTAAATGAGTTTTGGCTTTATCTTGGCTATCATTTAACAGGTTTAATTTTTGGAGGCTCTCAGCCACCACTTTAGCGGTGGAATCGGCGGAATCGATTACGGTAATATTTTTTCCGGCAACCTTTTGAATGGAAGTTAATAAGGCTGGGAAATGCGTGCAGCCTAAAATTAAGGTATCGGGTGTAAAATCAGGCACAGCGAATAATAAGGGTTCTAAATAGCGCCTAGCCACGGCCTCGGTTATATCGCCTTCCAGCCAGCCTTCTTCGGCCAAGGCTACAAATAGACTACAGCTTTCGGCTACCACGGTAGCATGAGAATTTAGGCGATGAATGGCTTTTTGATAGCCCTGAGCATTAACAGTAGCCTCCGTTGCTATAACGGCTATTTGACCATTTTTACTGGCCTCACAAGCCGCCTTAGCGCCTGGCTCTAACACACCCACTATGGTCAACTCTGGGAACTGCTGTTGCAATGCCGGTAAGGCTAAGGCTGTGGCGGTATTACAGGCCACCACTAAAAACTTAATGCCACGTTCGATTAAAATACTAGCCGCTTGCTTAGCGTAGGCTATGACGGTATCCGGGCTTTTAGTACCATAAGGCAGGCGCGCGGTATCGCCTAAATATAAAAAGGATTCATGTGGCAATTGCTTTTGCAAGGCCCTTAATACGGTAAGTCCACCGACTCCCGAATCGAATACTCCAATGGGTAGCGTTTTGGCATGCAACATAAATAGCCCCTAAATTTTCTTCGCTTTGCGTTTCTTGGCCGAGGGCCCTAAAAATAGCATTTTTAAGATATCTCGTATAATGATTTTAACTTTATTATCGCTATCGCTGCTAGGGTTAAATTCGGCAATCTCCACACCTAATAGTTTTGGGTATATATAGAGCTGGCTTAAACTTTCGATAAACGCTTCCGCCTTAATTCCAATTAATTCAGCACTAAGCATGCTAGTATCGTCTTTCGTCTCTAAGCACTCCATATCGATGCTTATCCCATATCCTATAGTATGACGGCTTACGTGTTCAATAGCAGCTTGCATAACAGCATGAATGCCTTGCTCTTGAACGTCTTTCATAAAAAATACTTTAATGTTTAATTTCTCTAATAGCTCCATTTCCGCAGGATCAAATCGCTTGATACCGATAAAACAGATATTGGAGGGCAGCAGTTTGGCCTCTGCATCTAAAATGCTGCATAAAGCCGTTTCGCCATATCCCAGCAAATGTGCCATAGACATGCCATGAATATTGCCGGTTCGGGTCGTAGAAGGAGTATGGCAGTCTAGATGGGCGTCGACCCAGATAAGGCCGATATCACCTTGTTTACGTAAAGCATGCGCCATACCGCTCCAGGTTCCAATCGAAGAGGATTGATCGCCCCCAATAATGGCAAATTTTTGGTTATTGGTAATAAAATCATGTACCTCATAAGCCAAACGATGAGAAATATCCATCACCGCTTCCATGGCACCTAATCGAGAATACTGGCCTTCGGGAGGATAAATCGTATTTTCCCAGACCCAGTGCACCGGTAAATTATCAAAGATTTCAGCGTGCTGTTGCAGAGCAAGCGGACCATGTGCACAGCCTTGGTTGCTCGCACCTACTCCAGATGCCACCCCTAGTAAATGCACGGTAGGGTTATTTACCATAACGATTGATTCCTTAAGCAGAAATTATTGTATGATAGCCAAAATAGTAACAGTCATGCTTTAATTTTAGGATCAAAATGAATTATCGTCATCTTTATCATGCAGGAAATTTTTGCGATGTCGTCAAGCATTGCATATTAGTCAGTTTATTACAAAGTTTTGCCGAAAAAGATAAGCCTTATTGCTATATCGATACTCATGCCGGCACCGGCCTATATGATCTTGAGTCGGATGAAAGCACGAAGAGTGGCGAATGGCAGGAAGGCATCGCCAAAATTTTGGCTGAAACCTCCGCCATCCCTCAATTAGTGGCAGATTATGTCGCCTGTATCCGCCAATGTAACTATAGCGATGGTCCTATCACACAGTATCCAGGTTCGGCTTATTTGGCTAAGCAGCTTATGTCATTTAATGATTCGATTATGCTGAATGAACTGCACCCTGAAGATGCCCACTTGCTAAAAAACACCTTTGCTAGCGATCCTAGAATCGCGATTCATCAACAGGATGCTTATCAAATACTAAAGGCCTTATTACCTCCAGCCATTAAACGTGGACTTATTTTAATCGATCCACCCTACGAACATCCGAAAGAATTTGAAAAAATAGTGGCCGCCCTTCCACTGGCTTTAAAACGTTTTTCCACAGGCTGTTATGCCATTTGGTATCCGATTAAGGATAAACGTGCTGTAAAGAAATTTTTAGATCATATTAAGGCCTTAAATCTGCCTAATGTGCTGGATATTCAACTCAATATACTGCCAGAAGATTCACGGTTTCAGCTTAATGGCACCGGCATGTTAATTATTAATCCACCTTGGCAAGTAGAACAAAAGCTCGAACCGGTGCTAGCTTGGTTATGGCAAAAATTAAGCATTAATGGCCAGGGTAGCTATAAGCTTGAAAAGCTTTAAACCCAGGCCCACCGAAGCCCGCCCTTGCTGATGATTCCAGCGGCTTATGAAAAGCATGAGCATAAGTTAGCGCAGGAGAAGGGTAGACTTTTAATGCTTTGCAGAGTTTTGCGCTTTCGCTGGCATCCAGACCATACGAGCTTAAGCTAAGACTGAGAAATTGGAAGGCTTGTTTGCATTCGATTAAACCCGCCTTATTTTCAAGTATGGCGCTCCTCTCACAAGGCAGCTTCACTTTTTTGCCGAGCACCTGTTCGATGATACAGGGGAATAATTGATAGTGCTCAAATAAATCATAGGTTTGTCCGGCGGGTCTCTGCTCAAAATATTTTGCAAAGTATCTGCTTAGGCCTTCCTGTAAAACCGGCCAATATAAAGCCTTATTTTCCATTACATTATGAAAGACTTCCGGTAATGTATAAGGAGCCCCAATCCTAAATGCGTTGAGCTTACAAAGCGTTTTAAACATAAAGGCGATATCATCCGGGCTCAAATCAGCAGAACTGGCTTTGACCTCGATAAAATCCAAACCAATTACCGCCTCAGTAAAGACCGATGGCATGGTTCGATGCGGCATGACTACCGTACCCTTTACAACATTTTGCATAGCCGCTGTTAAATAGAGTTTTCTTTTCATTACGGAGTCTATCGCACTCTGACTGCTTACAGTCACATCGCAAGGTGCCGATCCCGCCAAAGACATGTTTTTAAAGGAAATCCAGCCTTCATCGGTATTAAAAGGAGTCTCTTTGCAACCTTCAGCTAAATGTTTACTAGTATCAAACATTTCTTTAAAACTCATGGCGCTAGTTGGAATCAATACGTAATCGATATCCGAATAGGCATCCACTAATGGTGTAGCTATCTCCCTTAGTGCTCTACGCCTATAAAATAAAGGCTCATGCAATACGGTAGAGCCTACTAAATACAGATTAAAATATTGTTTTAAATCATCGACATACCAGGCTGGTATGCTGTTAACTGGGGTAGGGAAAAAATAATGCGATTGTAATATCCCATGCAAAGTGGCATCAGCAACCAGTTCTTCTTTACTCACCGCCAATCCTTTAAAACTAAGGGTCCGGGCAAATAGATTTAGGGCTAGATTCCATTTCATACAAATGGAATAAAAATCAGCTCTTGGATCATCGATCGACTTAAGCCTAATAAATTCTTTGGCCTTATCGCTATCGCTTAAGCTTATATCAGGTGATTTACCTAAGCCTTTCAAGGTTTTAAATGTGGCTAAAACCGCTTTTTTATGAAGGTTGCTTTGCGCCGTAAAATAGCTTTTATCGCTTTTAGATAAGCTGGATAAATGGATTCGCTCAATAAATAGAGTTATCAATGCCAATTGCACTCTGATTTCTTCGAAAAACTGCTTTAAACCTTCTGCAATCGGCGGGGTTAGTATTATTTTGGGTTGAGGTTTTGTTATGGTGGTATTTGATGCTAGGTGATTGGCATAGTTCACTGGAGTTAATGGACGGGTGTCGGGGCTTATAATTTTTTCATTGAGTAGAGCCACTGGACTGCCTGGACTAGTATCTGAA
Organism: Gammaproteobacteria bacterium; assembly: GCA_030652335.1. Lineage (GTDB taxonomy): Bacteria > Pseudomonadota > Gammaproteobacteria > Francisellales > CACEW01 > JAQSYQ01. Next base: position 199,749 of record JAUSAW010000006.1, on the reverse strand, counting down.
ATAGGCGAGCTAATACCTCTTTCTGAAACCGGGCTTAGCATAACAGTTGATAAAGCTGAGGCGCGGCCCTCTGAACCTGCAGAGGAGGCTTTAGTCGCTCCGACTACTTCCCAAGGTGTATCCAGGTCCTCATCAGTCGCCTCTCGCTCTGGGCTGGGTAAAATGATGGTAGATGCTAAGACCTCCTCTTTAGACTTGGTCTTAGCGGCTTTCTTTTTCTTAACTTTTGGCGTAAACGGCGGCACAGGCGCTGCATGATTCACCGCAACGGTCTTTGGAATAGCCGTCTCTGGAATGGCCTCTGTAATAGCAGGCCTTAGAAAAGAGGCTAACCAGGCTTTAAGTATCTCAGCGAACTCACCCATGAATCATCCTTGATCATAGTAAAGAGCTTATTCTAAGCTTATAACCTTAAGGGAATCTTAAGAAAAACCTGAAAATTGCTTTAACAGCCCAATTTTGCTATTTTTGCATGCATTCGAGCTTATAAAGAATAATCCTATGCATGGAACAGCTTTACATAGAGCCGCCGCTCAAGAAGATTTTTCAGCATGTGATCAACTGATCTATTGCGGAGCGGATGTAGCTGCCGTTGATGAGAACGGTTTTATCCCTTTAGCCTGGGCCATAGCCGCGAACAATTTTCAGACAGTCTGTGCTTTGCTTATTTGGAAAAGCCCTATCGATACAAAATGTGAAGACCTTTTAAAAAACTGCAGAAATGACATGATCATCACTGTGCTTAAAAATGAAATCGCGAATCGTAAAAAGTGCGTGCTTGAGAGTCCGGTTAGTGAGAAACCTCGCTGTACTGGGCCACTTATGGCAGCTCATTCACTACCCCCGCTCGCTCCCCGCTTTGCTTATACTCCAAAGCAAGGGCCTTAAGTCCAAATAGCCACAATGGCCATTAAAACAAAGCCCAATATTAAAAAGCTAAAATGCTTAAGGTTGCAACATTGAATCATGGCGGCTCGAGTCAGACCATGCAGGGTGCCGATATATAAAAATGTTCCCGCCGCTAAGGCGCTAAAAATCGGTTCTAATAAAGGATGCACGCCCGATAGCTGAGTAATGGTATTACCGAGCATAATGCCGATAGGAGTCATAACCGCAAATATCCCGAAAATTACGATGCCTGGCAGCAGCGCTAGATCGGTTTTATTAATCTGCACCGATAATGAAAAGCTCTCTGCCCATTTATGCGCCAATATCGCTAATAACACGATTAACATAGCGGCTAAATTTTGACTTAAGCCTAAAGCAGTACCGGCGAGCAAAGCGTGAATAGATAACATAAGCACAGCCAATAGCGCGATAGCGGGGCTTTGAGTGGATCGATGATGGTTAAGCTCAGTACCGATATGCTCCAGTAACAATAGGCCTAAAAAGCTCGCCCCACAAATGACAGAGGCCATTGGATATTGAATGCCGGCATGGATAAAGCCTTCGCTCGCATCTCCCAACATATGGATTAAACCCGCCCCTAAAAACACCCCGCAGGCTAAGGCTTCACCGATAGGAAATCCGTGGCCTTTTAACGAGTGAAGACGTTTTTTAAATGGAATTATTCCAGCTAAAATTGTCATGACAAAGATTAATAAAGCTGACAGCAATTTAAGTTGAAATAAATTCATAGCAATCCCCGTAGGTCAAGACTGCATCATATAATATTGCATAGCAAAGTCTAGTATCAACGACAAGGAAGACTAAGGTGACTGAATGGATTACGCTGGCGAAAATTGTATTAATGCGCCTTATCCCAGTTATCACCCACCCCAATATCGACGATTAATGGCACGGATAATAGAGCTGCCGATTCCATATGTTGCGTTACGGCCTTACGCAAAGCCTCCACATCGGACTCCAAGACTTCAAACACCAGTTCATCATGTACCTGCATAATCATACTGGTTTGTAGCGTACTGGCCTTTAAAAATTCTTGAAGACTAATCATCGCGCGCTTAATAATATCGGCCGCGGTGCCTTGCATAGGGGCATTAATAGCGGCCCGCTCGGCACCTTTGCGCAACATGCCGTTTTTAGCATTGATATCAGGCAAATATAATCTTCGGCCAAATAAGGTTTCCACATAGCCGTTTTCGGTCGCAAATAATCGCGTGGATTCCATATAGCGCGCCACTCCTGGATAACGCTCAAAATAGACTTTTACATACAGCGCGGCTTCTTCTCGGCTAATGCTTAATTGCTTTGCTAAGCCAAAGGCCGACATACCATAGATTAGACCGAAATTAATGGCCTTGGCGCGACGGCGTTGCTCAGAGCTGACCTCTTTTATCGGAATAGAGAATACTTCGGCGGCTGTGGCGCGATGGATATCTTCATTATTGGCAAAGGCTTTTAATAGGCCAGCGTCTCCCGATAGATGCGCCATAATCCGCAATTCGATTTGAGAATAATCCGCGGCTAATATCTTATATCCAGGGGGTGCGATAAAAGCTTGGCGAATACGTCGGCCTTCGTCGCTTTTAATAGGAATATTTTGCAGATTAGGATCGCTAGAGGATAGCCTGCCTGTAATCGCCACCGCTTGATGGTAATTGGTATGCACTCGGCCTGTCTCTGGATGCACCAGTAAAGGTAGCTTATCGGTATAGGTCGATTTTAATTTGCTAAGATGGCGATGCTCTAAAATAATTCTAGGCAAAAGATAATTAAGGGCTAGCTCTTCTAAGACTTCCTCACCCGTCGATGGTTGGCCAGTGGGGGTTTTCTTAACGACAGGCAGTTGCATTTTTTCGAATAGAATCTGGAGCAATTGCTTAGGCGAGCTTAAATTAAAAGGCTGGCCAGCTTCCTGATGGGCTTGTTGCTCCAAAGCCAGAATTTTATCCGCTAATTCCTGACTCTGCTTATTGAGCAGAGCGATATCTAATAACACCCCGCGCCGCTCCATTTCAGCCAAGACGCGTAAAACCGGCATCTCTTCATGCTCAAACACCGTATTAAGTTGAGGATTCGCGGCTAATAAGGGTGAAAAATAGTCATATAATCTAAAGGTAATATCGGCATCTTCGGCGGCATACGCGCTAGCCTGTTCAAGTGCCACCTCATTAAAACCGATTTGTTTGGCGCCTTTACCGGCGATATCTTCAAATGAGGTGGTTTGCACGCCCAAGTGCTTTTTGGCCATGGCATCCATATTATGCCGATTTAATCCGCTTTCCAGCACATAAGAGGCCAGCATCGTATCAAAATAAACACCTTGCATCTCGATGCCGTGTTGGGCCAGGACTTTAATATCGTATTTTATATTTTGACCGATTTTTAAAATACTAGGGTCTTCTAAAATAACTTTTAGCTCTGCCACCGTTTGATCAAATGGCAATAATTCTGGGCAGCCCATATAGGTATGCGCTAAAGGCAAATACGCCGCCTCGCCCGCTTTAATGCTAAAGGATACGCCGACCAATTTAGCTCGCATCGCATCGAGGCCAGTGGTCTCGGTATCGATACACATAATTTTTGCGACTTTGATTTTTTGCTGCCACTGCTGCCATTCTTCTGAAGTTAAAATACAAGGGTATTGAGTGGCATTGGCGGTTAAAGCAGGGCTATGCGGAGTTGAGACCGGCTCTAGAGCCTTTAGCCAGCTCTTCATTTCAAAGCGCTCTAAATAGGGGGTCAATTTTGTATAATCGGTAGGTTGAAGCTTCATAGCCTCTAAAGAGATATCGAGGTTTAATTGGGTATCGATGGTCGCCAAGCGCTTAGCCATAGGCAATTGTTCGATATTAGCCCGCAGCTGTTCACCGACCTTGCCGGTAATTTCACTGGCATGAGCTACTACTTCATCCAGGCTACCGTATTGGTTTAGCCATTTCGCCGCGGTCTTAGGCCCGACCGAAGGGATACCGGGAATATTATCCGAGGTATCGCCGGTCAAACTTAAAAAATCGACGATAAGCTCAGGCGGTATGCCAAATTTTTCGATGACATATTGCCGATCGATCTTGACATTTTTCATGGTGTCGACGATATGCAGGCGCTCGTGTATAAGCTGGGCCATATCTTTATCGCCGGTGGAAATCATCACTTCCTGGCCATGGTTAGCTGCTTGAATCGATAGGGTACCGATGACATCGTCGGCCTCGACTCCTTCGATAGCAAGCAATGGGAAACCAAGATAGCGCACCATCTCTTGCAAAGGTTCGATTTGAACGCGAAGCTCATCGTCCATCTTGGCGCGATTGGCTTTATACTGTGGATAAATATCATGGCGAAAGTTTTTACCCTTGGCATCGAATACCACTACAGCATAGGCAGGATCGTATTTCATCAATAGGCTGCGCAGCATATTCAGTACGCCTAAAATCGCCCCGGTAGGTTCGCCTTTAATATTGGTTAGATTAGGCAGGGCATGATAGGCCCGATGTAGATAAGATGAGCCGTCTACTAAGATTAAAGGTTTCGCCATGGCTGTCATTCCGCTAAATAGAATCGGCTTATTCTAGCTTGTATTTTGAGCCTAGGCTATCACTCTTCTTAATCAATATTATTGCTCAATATATATAATAAAACTGAGTTAGCCTTACTCCCTAAACAGATCATCCATCGTTACTGTGGATGCAATTAAATCTTCAGAATACATTGTCTTGCTGAGCCCAAAAGTAGTAATCATCGTTATAAATATCTGCTTATTAGTTTTGCTAATTTTTCTATAAACAGCCACTTTATTCTCAAGTTTATTGGCATATTCTTTATCAATTTTATAAGGCCCGTTGCTATATTTTATTTCACAAACATTGATCACCCCATCATTTCTATCAAACAACAAATCTATTTGGGCGCCGCTTTCCTTTGAGTCTTTTTTAGAAATATATCGCCAACTAAAAGCATTTGAACCTTCTGGTATACGGAGCGCTTTACAAATAGTGCTTAACTGCTTAAAGCATATCGCTTCATAGGCATAGCCTGCCCATGTTTTCCATGCTTGAGACTGTGAAGTATTCTCCCAATATTTGGAGGTAATACTATTTATTTTATTTTGAGAACTGCGTGAAATCCATGTTAAATAGAATAAAGTATATTCGTCTATTAATTTGTAACATATCCCTTTTTGTTTGCCCTGAGGAATAACTGCACTAATAAACCCTGCATGCTCTAACTCTTTTAACCTAAGTGTTAATCGGCCACCTTTATATGAGGTAGCATGCTCAACTTCCTCTCTTGTCATGCCTTCGCGCTTAGAGGCTATTAACTTAATAATAGTTTCGTGCATATCGGAATTATTAAATAGCGAACTAAAAAGATTATTGAATTCATCTGATAATGTACCGCGGCTTTTGAAACACAAGTCATTGATATTTTGAGTAGCAGACAATCCCTTTTCTACCCCTTTAAGATAGTAAGGTATCCCACCAATACACATATATAATTGCAATATCTGGTAGTTATCATATTTAATCCCTTTACTCTTCAAAAAAGCTTTAGTTTCATAAAGATTAAATGGTGCTATGGGGAGCCTTGCGGTAACTCTATTATGTAGCCCACCTTTATTATTGAGTATATTCTCGATAATCCAAGATGCTGCAGAGCCACAAATAATTAATTTAACCTGCGGGTAATTAGACCAATATCGGTTCCAGAAAAAATCAAGCGCTTGCAAAAGGTCTGATTTTTTTGTTGCCATCCAGGGAAATTCATCGAGAAAAATAACAAATTTTTTCCCTTGTGCTGCGCCCGCACAATTGCCAATCATTAGGGTCAAAGCATTAAAAGCACCCATCCAATTTTTAGGTAATACTTCAATAAGGCCATTCATGATTCCTAAAAATCTATCCATTTTTTCATTTTTTTCTATATGTTGAGCTAAGCTCTTAAGCTCCTCACTAAAATTACTTAATTGTTGATTCTTAGATGCTTTTAATATTCCTGACATATGAAAGAATATACATTCTTTATCGGAAAAGAAATTTTTAATCAAATAGGTCTTGCCAACCCTTCTTCTGCCATACACTGCCACAAATTCAGCTTCTTGCGATTGGAAGACTTGCTCTAATTTTTTTTTCTCATAATCACGACCAATAATTTCACTTTTCATGCCGATCTCTTATTAGGGACGCTTATCCAATTATAAATAAGCGTCCCTAATAAATCAAATAATTAATTTTAGGGACGCCTATTCTAGCCGAGATAGGCGTCCCTAACAAGAAAAGCATTAAATACCCTCTTCCGTTTTGCATGGTTTACTCTATAAGATCGGCTTATTCTAGTCGGTATCATGAGTCTAGGATATCACTGATCTAAAACTGCTTTTTCTGCTCAGCCTTCCACTAAATGACAATTAGCGATTAGTGGAAGACAAATTACCTTAATTTTTTACTTCCACTAAATGACAATTGTCGATTAGTGGAAGAGTTAAGGGAAGTTATTTGATAAAAAAGCGCTTGATTAAAGGTGGATAAGCCCTCTTCCGTTTTGCAAAGATTACTCTACAATAAGCGAGTATCGCATCATCCTGGCAATCACACCCCTCAGGATCTAGTAATTCACCCTATCACTATCGGATCGTTAAAATGCCTTTTAAATTATCCCTAAGAATAAACTTTTTACTCGGCTTTTTGCTCTGCATAGTAGGGCTAGTCGGAGCTTTATATTTACAACTAGCTAAGGGCGTCACCCCCTGTAGCCTATGTATACTACAGCGTCTAGCTATTACTTTGGCTGGGCTATTGTTTTTATTTGGGGCCACTCATTATCCTAAAGGTCGCGTCGCGATAGTGTATCGGGTATTGCTAATGTTAGTTTTAGTAACGGGATTAAGCTTAAGCGCTCGGCAAATATGGCTGCAATTTCACCCTATTATGAACGGCACCTGTGGGCCTAATTTATATACCTTATTCCAAACCTTCCCCTTGGATCAAGTCCTGAAGATTGCTTTGCAAGGTTCTGATGACTGCGCCAAAGTGCACTGGCGGATTATGGGGTTAAGCTTATCGGAATGGACGGCATTTACTTTCGTGATATTGATCGTGCTAAGCCTGGTGCCTTATAAAAAGCATAAAAAGAAAGTAAATCAGTCGTCTTAATTTTTATAGTTTACTCTTCATTATTATGGCATCTCGATCAAAAACTTTTTCATGTCCAATGATCACCCATCCTAATTTCTCATACCATTTTGACAAACTGGTATCGCCGGTAAAAAGGTACAGATCTGAATACCCTAATCGCTTGGCTTCTTGCTGTATCTTTTCAACTAGCAAGCGGCCAATTCCTTGTTTTTGATAGTTAGGATGGACCACCAAGCTTGCTAACCACGGAGTGAAATCATTATTTATAGTATCGTTTTTTCTTAAAGATACCGTACCAATCAGGCTTTGATTATCAGTAAGCAAAAGAGTCAGTGGCAACGTATCTTTATTAAGATGGCTAGAAAATTTTTCTATTGCATTTTCTTTAGTCAGGGTAGGCAGCCAATGCTTACCAAGATTTTCCAGCCACAGTTCGGCTACTTCATCAAGTAGCTCAGGTCGATCAACTAAAAACTCAACTTTCATATTCAACCCATTCGGCTAGCCAATCCTGATGGATAAGCTCATCAGGTTCACCATTGATTACACCTGGATGCGCTTTAAGCTTAGCTAACTTATTTTGTGGCTCCTGATTTTCTCTAGGTTCTGTTTCTAAAATCATCAAAAGCCCCTTTAATCTTAAGTCGTATACTATATCAAAATTAAAATAGATAAAGAAACCAGCAATTGAAAATACAATATGAAGTTGACAAATCGGCCTCCAGCCAGTATATTTCCAAGAATTTGTCTTGGGCCTGGCGTTTTGCCACCAGCCTTTTTAGGAGGAAATTATGACAATGTTACCCTCCACATTAGTGTTAGAAACAGGCGAAGTGTTCGAAGGCTACTCTCCTGACTGGCAAGCTTCCACCGTTTTTGGTGAAATCGTCTTTAATACCGGTATGGTCGGTTATGTCGAATGCCTATCGGACCCCTCTTATACCGGACAAATATTAACCTTTACCTACCCTATTATCGGCAACTACGGCGTGCCTGAAGCGGCTGACTGGGAATCTCATAAACTCCACGCCAGGGGCATAATCGTCTCGGAGCTGGCCGAATTTCATGCCCGCCCCCATGCGGCTCAATCATTATTAGAAGCCTGTAAAGAACAAGGCGTGGCGATGATGGTTGGGGTTGATACCCGGGCTTTGACCAAGGTATTGCGCGATCGAGGTTGTGTGGCAGGCGCTATCGTCACCACCGATCCTCTGCCTAAAGCCTTTCCCAACATCAATGCCCAACATTTAGTGAGCGAAGTCTCGATTAAAGCCCCGATCGAATCAGGTAATGGCGATGTTACCATTATCGCCGTCGATTGCGGCATGAAGGAAAATATCTGGCGTCATTTGCAAAAGCTGCCGATTAAAATTAAACGCGTGCCGCATAATTATGACTATACCAACGAGCCATACGATGGAGTGTTCCTCTCCAATGGCCCTGGTGACCCGATGATGTGCGTAGAAACTATCGCCATCCTCCGTAAAGCTATGCAAAAAAACAAACCCATATTTGGAATTTGCCTAGGCTCTCAGCTAATGGGCCTAGCTATCGGCGCCAAAACCTATAAGATGCGCTTTGGCCATCGCTCTCAAAATCAGCCCTGCCTACAGGAAGGCACCGAGCGCTGTTTTTTAACCTCGCAAAATCACGGCTTTGCTATCGATGAACAGACCTTACCCGAAGGCTGGCGAGTGACTTTTCGCAATTTAAACGATGCCACGGTACAAGGTATCGAACACGAGTCCTTGCCGTATTCCTCGGTGCAATTTCACCCTGAAGCCGCTCCTGGCCCTACAGATACCCATTGGTTATTCGATAAATTTTATCAATTAGTAAAAGATCGGAGTAAGTAAGTTTATGCTAAAGCCATCTCAGTCCTTGAAAAAAGTCCTATTACTAGGCTCCGGTGGATTACGCATTAGCCAGGCAGGAGAATTTGATTACTCCGGCTCGCAAGCGATTAAAGCCTTAAAAGAAGAAGGCATTAAGGTGGTTTTAATTAACCCCAATATCGCCACCATTCAAACCGACCCCGATATGGCCGATGAAGTCTATTTACAACCTTTAAATCTCGAGATCGTTACCCAAATCATCGAAAAAGAATTGCCCGACGCCATTATGTTAAGCTTCGGTGGCCAGACCGCTCTAAATCTAGGCTTAAAGCTTGAAGAAGCCGGGGTACTGGCTCAGTATAATGTTAAAGTATTAGGCACCTCGACCCATGCCATTCGCTTATCCGAAGACCGAGGCCTATTTAAGGCCGAACTCGATGCCATCGAAGTCAATACCGCCAAAAGTTTTGGTGCGGTCACGGTCGAAGAAGCGCTAACCGCCGCTAAAAAAGTCGGCTATCCCTTAATGATGCGCTCAGGATTTTCATTGGGCGGACTCGGGTCAGGCATTATCTATAACGAAGCTGAGCTAACTCATCGTGCCCAAGCCACCTTAAGCGTAGCCCCGCAAATTTTAATCGAAGAAAACCTAATCGGATGGAGCGAGTTCGAATACGAAATCGTTCGCGATTGCGCCGGCAATGTCTTAACCATCTGTAATATGGAAAATCTCGACCCGATGGGCATCCATACCGGGGAAAGCATCGTGGTATCGCCCTCGCAATCCTTGGACAATACCGAATATCACTTCTTACGCGAAATCGCCATTAAGGTCGCCAATCACTTTCAGATTATCGGCGAATGCAATATTCAATATGCCTATAATTTAAAGACCAAAGAATACCGAGTGATTGAAATTAATCCTCGCCTATCCCGCTCGTCTGCCCTAGCCTCCAAAGCCACCGGTTACCCACTGGCCTTTGTCGCCGCTAAATTAGCGCTTGGGTACAAACTCTACGATTTAAAAAATGCCGTCACCAAAAAAACCTGCGCCTTCTTTGAGCCAGCCCTCGATTATATCGTAGTAAAAATTCCCCGCTGGGATACCCATAAATTTAAAGGCGCTGAACGCCGCATCGGCACCGAGATGAAAAGCGTGGGCGAAGTTATGGCGATTGGCCGCTCCTTCCCTGAAGCCTTACAAAAAGCCATCGGCATGCTGAATATCGGTGCTACAGGCTTAGCAGACTATCCTTTCCCGATCGATAATATTCGCGATGAAGTGCAATATGCCACCGACAGACGGATTTTTGCACTGTATGAATTTTTTAAACAAGGCGGCACGATCCAAGATGCTAATCAACTCTCTCACGTAGACCCTTGGTTTTTGCATCATATCCAAGCCATTAGCCTACTCGAACAGCGTCTTAGCAAAGAAACTCTACACCCCGAATTAATGAAGCTCGCCAAAAAAATGGGTTTTTCCGATAGAGTGATCGGTAAGCTAAAGCAAAAAACTGAAAGCGATATTCGCGCGCTAAGGCTGGAATGGAACATTAAACCGGTCGTCAAACAGATCGACACCCTAGCCGGTGAATTCGATGCCCAGACCAATTATCTGTATATGACCTATCATGGCGTCGAACACGATGTAAAACCCTCGAGCCAGGCGCCTGTTATCGTGTTAGGCTCAGGGCCTTATAGCATCGGCTCCTCGGTCGAGTTTGACTGGTCCGGTGTCACGACTTCGCGCACCTTAAAGAAGCTCGGTGAAAGCCCGATTATTATTAACTCTAACCCAGAAACTGTCTCTACCGATTACGATGAATCCGATCGCCTCTATTTCGAGCAATTAACCTTGGAGCGTGTCGAGGATATTGCCGATTTTGAAAAACCCAAAGGCATAGTAGTCTCGGTCGGCGGTCAGATTGCCAATAATTTAGTAAATCCTTTGGCTAAAGCCGGCTATCCGATTATGGGAACCGCACCTGAGGATATTAATAAGGCCGAAAACCGAGAAATATTTTCATCGCTATTAAATGAACTCGGCATTAGCCAACCGCAATGGACCGTAGTCACCAGCTTAGAGAATGCAAAGATATTTGCCGAATCGGTAGGCTATCCGGTTTTAATTCGCCCTTCCTTTGTCTTATCAGGAGCGGCGATGAATGTGGTGTATTCCGAAGATGAAATGAAGGCCTATCTAGAACAAGCCGCCGCCGTATCTCCCGATCATCCGGTGGTAATTTCCGAATTTATTTCCGAAGCCAAAGAGCTGGAAATGGATGGAGTGGCAAATGCCGGTCATATCGAAATCTACGCTATTTCAGAACACATTGAAAATGCCGGGGTTCACTCGGGAGATGCGACTATCGTATTGCCGCCTCAGCATTTGTATATGGAAACCATACGACGCACCAAAAAGATTACTAAGAAAATCGTTAAAGCCTTAAATATTACCGGCCCTTTTAATATCCAATTTATCGCCAAACATAACGATATTAAGGTAATCGAATGTAATTTGCGCGCCTCGCGATCATTCCCCTTCGTCTCCAAAGTAACAGGCTATAATTTTATCGAGATCGCCACCGAAATTATGTTGAATAAATATACCCCAAAAACCTATAACACCTTGGATTTGGATTATGTCGGCGTTAAAGCCCCCCAGTTTTCCTATAGCCGTTTAAAAGGTGCTAACCCTGTGGCCCATGTAGAGATGGCCTCGACGGGTGAAGTAGCCTGTATAGGCGAAGATTTATTAGATGCCTTTTATCGCTCCTGGCAAGCCACCGAGCAGACCGTACGCCGTAAAAAGATATTTGTTAGCATTAGCGATATTAAAAAACCGCGCCTACTGGAAGAATTAAAACAATTGGACGAGCTGGACTGGGAAATTTATACTACCTCCGGCACCCATGACTTTTTAGTAAAAAATGGCATTAGCGCGCACTGCGTATTTAAAGCCTCAGAAGGCCTGGAGCCTAATGCTAAGTCCCTTATTCTCAACCATGAAATCGATTTGATTATCAATATTCCGCAAGGCAATCCAAGCAGTACCTCGGTTACCGATGGTTTTGCCTTGCGAAGACTGGCTATCGATCATCATATCCCGCTGATTACCAATTTGCAGATCGCCCAATTAATGCTGCAAAGCCTGGCCAAATTACATAATAACAAACTACCCGTTAAATCATGGCGGAAATTTATCAAGCCTAATCACGTAATAGGATAAGCGGCTAGCTTTACATAAAAAAATAAGCTTACTACTGTTTTATATTGGCAAATTTTCAAGTCGCATCTATAGTGCATATCCACACTATTCAAGGAAGAAAAATGCATGGATCTACTGAAATACCCGGTGCGCTTAAGCGTCAAGATAGTTTTTTTCCCATAACAAAACCTCGCGACATAGTGGCAACAGCTTCTAAGACTGTAGGAGCGTCAGCTGAATCACTCGATTCTCATAGCACAGCGGCAAAAACGCCTAAGCCCCCAAAGCTAGTTAATCCACATTACTCTCGCTTAGCGTCAGAAACCCCTGATGGCGATGCAGAGCCAGTTTGGCCAGACGTCTTACCACCACTAGTACTTGCAGACCCTCGTGGTTTTCTGAGAGGGGGGGCATTCATAGGGCTATTTAAAACGGTATTTTATAATGAATTTAACGAAATTACCGATAAGCCTGCTAAAATTAATGAACTTAGTCATTAGCTGTCTCTCGTTCAAAAAGCCCTGGCCATTAAAACCCAGATAGCATGTCTTTCCAAAACCAGCTATCCTAAATCAGACTAATAGCCTGAAAAGGATAGCGTATGACAAGCCCTAAAATTCCCATACAAAACCCGGTGATGCGCCTAATAGCCCGCCCCCAAGATGCCAATGCTCGCGGGGATATGTTTGGCGGTTGGTTAATGGGTCAAATGGACTTAGCCGGAGCGATAGTGGCCGGAGTGGTGGCTGGCACTGAAATCGTCACCATCGCCGTCAATGTCATGCAATTCCTAAAGCCGGTCCTCATTAATGATTATCTCGAGTTTTTTGCTGAAGTATTAACGGTAGGCAGCACTTCCATCACCACTAAAATCGACGTGTTTGTTAAACGTCGTAAAGAAATGGATAGCGCCTGGGTAAAGGTCGCCGCCGCTGAAATCGTCTATGTTGCTATTGCTGAAATCGGTAAACCCTGTAAGGTAAAATATCCAGAGTTAGCTTTAAAAGGAGTGCCTCATGACTAATGTATATATCAGGCAAGCGGCCGTACTTGGCGCTGGAACGATGGGCGCACAAATTGCCGCTCATTTTGCCAATGCCGGCATTAAAACCTATTTGTTTGATTTGCCCACGAAAGATCAGCCCAATAAAGTTATCGAAGGCGCTTTAACCAAATTAAAATCGATAGACCCGGCGCCCTTAGCCTCGCCTAATTGCATCCAGGCCATTATTCCTGCCAATTATAAAGATAATTTAGAATATCTGCGCGATTGCGATATTATCGTGGAAGCCGTGGCGGAAAATATCGACATCAAAGCTCAACTTTATGAAAATTTGGCCCCCTATATTAGCCCGCATACCATTATCGCCAGCAATACCTCAGGCTTAAGCATTGAAACCTTAGCAAATGCCTTGCCCAAAGCTTTATTGCCCAACTTCTGCGGGGCACACTTTTTCAATCCTCCGCGCTATATGGCTTTGGTGGAATTGATTCCCAGCAGCTATACCGATCCGATTATTTTAGATCAGCTGGAAACTTTTTTAACCAGCAGCCTCGGCAAAACCATTATCCGCGCTAAAGATACCCCTAACTTTATCGCCAACCGTATCGGCGTTTTTTCGATGCTGGCCACCATGCATTATGCCGAAAAATTTGCTATCGGCTTAGAAGTCGTCGATCAGCTAACCGGCAAAGTATTGGGAAGGCCTAAGTCCGCCACCTTTCGCACCGCGGATTTAGTAGGATTGGATGTATTATCCCATGTCGCTAATACCATGGAAACCCATCTTCCCAACGATCCCTGGCAAGATCACTATAGCCTGCCTACCTGGCTGCAAGGCTTAATCGCTGCTGGCGCCCTAGGTCAAAAAACCAAAAAAGGCATCTATGTTAAACGCGAAGACGGCCTGTATGTCTGGGACCTTCAGACCAATGATTATCGCAAGGCCGATGGCAAAGCCGATAAAGAAGTTCTCGATATCCTAAAAGATAAAAATGCCAGCTCGCGATTTGAAGCCTTACGGGATTCAAATCATCCACAGGCCCAATTTTTATGGAGCTGTTTCCGCGATCTATTTCATTACAGCGCCTATTGCCTAGGCAGCATCGCCGATAATGCCCGCGATTTGGATTTGGCGATTCGCTTAGGATTTGGGTGGAAACAAGGCCCATTTGAGCTCTGGCAAGCTGCCGGCTGGCAAGAGATGGCAGAAGAGCTCGACCATTCTCTACATATGAATCAAACGCTAAGCTCCGTGGAATTACCAAGCTGGGTTAAACAATTAAGCGGCGTCTATCAGGCTGATGGCGCCTATAGTCCCACCACCAATCAGTTTCATGGCCGTCGCCAATTACCGGTATATAAACGTCAATTATTTCCACAGGCCGTTTTGGCCGAACAGTTTAATGAGGGCGAAACCCTATTTGAAAATGATGGAATCAGGCTCTGGACACTCGATAATGAGATTACGATTTTATCCTTTAAAACCAAGATGTGCACCATCGATTCCGATGTATTAGAAGGCATTCGAAAATCCATCGAGCTTACCGAACTAAGCTATAAAGCCATGGTAATCTGGCAAAGGCATGGCGAACATTTTAGCGCCGGTGCCGATTTAATGACGCTAGGCAAACGCTTTATTTTTGGCGGGGCTGAAATACTCTATAAAACCTTGGAAGAATTTCAAGAAACTGTCGCGGCTGTTCGCTATGCAAATATACCCGTCGTGGCGGCTGTCAGAGGCTATGTATTTGGTGGCGGATGCGAGCTTATGATGCACTGCGATAAGGTCGTCGCCGCATTAGAATCCTATATTGGACTAGTCGAGGTGGGCGTCGGTATTATCCCTGGGGCCGGCGGCTCTAAAGAAATGGCCCTACGCGCCAGTCAAACCCAAAATCCTGAACAATCCCTCCAGGCGTATTTTAAAAATATCGCCACGGCCGAAGTATCCAAAAGCGCCATGCAGGCTAAGAAAATGGGCTATTTACGCGAAGGCGATACCATTATCTTTAATCCCGACGAACTGCTCTATGTGGCGATTCATCAGGCCAAGGTATTAGCCGAATCGAATTATCGCCCTCCCCTACACCCGCAAATTCCGGTGCTAGGCAGACAAGGCAAAGCCACCATCGATTGGTTTTTAGTGAATATGAAAGAAGGCCATTTCGCCTCGGAGCAGGACTATTTAATTTCCGATACATTAGCCGACGTCATGTGTGGTGGCGATCTCGATACCAATGCATTGGTGACGGAGGAATGGCTATGGCATCTCGAACGTGAAGCCTTTATTAGCCTGGTGCAAACCACCAAAACCCGCGACCGAATTAAATATATGTTAGAAAACGGCAAACCATTACGCAATTAAAATAGCTTGTCATTCTGGACGAGCGTAGCGAAGATCCGGAATCTAAAAAAGGTGGAACCCGGATGAAAATACAACAGAGGTTATTGAAATGACAACCCAATCAGTCTATATCGTAGCGGCACTAAGAACCCCAGTCGGCAAAGCCAATAAAGGCCTATTTCGCCAGACCCGCCCCGATGATCTTGCCGCGCATGTCATTAAAGGCGTCATCGATGCTGTGCCTGGCGTCAATCCTCAAGACATCGACGACGTGATTTTAGGCTGCGCGATGCCTGAGGCCGAACAAGGCATGAATGTCGCCAGAATCGCCGCCTTGCTAGCCGGCCTTCCCGAAACTGTGTCAGGCATGACCATTAACCGATTCTGTAGTTCAGGCTTGCAGAGCATCGCCTTAGCCGCCGATCGAATCGCCTTGGGCTATGCAGATGTCATGATAGCCGGAGGAGTGGAAAGCATGAGCATGGTGCCGATGGGTGGCAATAAACTAAGCGCCAATCCACGCTTTTTTAGCGATCAGGAATTAGTAGGCATTGCCTATGGCATGGGAATTACCGCCGAAAAAGTCGCCGAAAAATGGCAGATTAGCCGAGCCGATCAAGATGAGTTCGCCCTTAATAGCCATCAAAAAGCCCTAAATGCCATTCAGAATGGCTGGTTTACCGAAGAGATTTTGGCATACCCAGTCACGAGCCGCCTGCCTAACGAAGATACCTTTAAGGTGGAGCTTACCGAGACTCTAGCCGATACCGATGAAGGCCCACGTGCCGATAGCAATTTAGAAGCCTTGACCAAACTTAAACCCGTCTTCGATAAATCTGGCTCGGTCACGGCAGGCAATAGCTCACAAAATTCCGATGGAGCCGCCGCCGTTTTACTGGTTAGCGAACGTTATCTGCTGCAACATAATTTAAAACCTTTAGCCCGTTTCTGTGGCTTTAGCGTGGCCGGAGTACCGCCTGAAATTATGGGGATCGGCCCGGTTATGGCCATCCCTAAAGTGTTACAACACACCGGTATTACCCTGGATCAAATAGATTGGATCGAATTAAACGAAGCCTTTGCGGCTCAATCGCTGGCCGTAATCCGTGAATTAAAACTTGATGTCAGCAAAGTAAACCCAGAAGGCGGTGCCATAGCATTAGGCCACCCATTAGGGGCTACCGGCGCCATACTAGCCTGCAAGTTAATTCATGGACTACAGAGAACGAATGGCCGTTATGGCATGGTGACCATGTGTATTGGTACCGGAATGGGCGCAGCCGGGATATTTGAGAAATGCTAAGCTTAGGTTAAGGATCTACTAGGGCCCGATGCTATGCCGCGTTTTTAGCGTCTATTATGATTCATATAATCTCTTTCGGAATCTCGTCGAATAAGCCTTGCTCCATAAAATGCTAATGCTCTGGGTAGCGGTATTACTGGGGCTAAGGCCCGAGGAGTGGCAGGCCCAAGGAGTCGAGGAAGTGCGGTCGGCACAGATCCGATGGATACTGTAGATTCACTCGATGCTGTAGATGCAGCGCTTGCGAGAGAAATAGGTACCACGGCAGCAACAGCGCTATCCGCTTCCGGTCTAGCAGGAACTAACAGAGTAGTCGAATTTTTAAAAAACCACGTCATAATTGCCTCCATGCAACATTACAGTTGAATGCATACTAGCAGACAATTTTACTAAAATAAAATACCCGTTTATATCAAAGCCTTCGCTTTCGTGCATACAGCCACTATACTTAGCAACGAGCAGATAACTAAGTAGGTTGGCAATGGATAAAATTTGGTTAAGCAGCTACCCAGAGGGCATTCCGGCTGAAATCGATTATAAGATTTCAGAGACCCTGGTTACCGTATTTCAGGATTCCTGTAGAAAATTTGCCGATCGTCCCGCCTTTACCTGCCAGGGAGTTAGCATTAGCTTTGCAGAACTGTGGTTAAAATCGGCGGCATTTTCCTCCTATTGCCAGCATCATCTTCATCTTAAAAAAGGTGATCGCTTCGCCATTATGTCGCCTAACCTCTTGGATTACCCCATTGCCCTATTCGGCGCCCTACAAGCAGGCTTAGTCGTCGTCAATTTAAATCCACTCGATAAAGCCGCAAACCTGCAAAAGGAATTAAAAGATGCCGGCGTTAAGGCTATTATGGTCTTGGATAACTTTACTAGCGAGCTGGAACCGATTATCGAACAAACCGATGTAGAAATCGTGATATTGAGTTCGGTAGGCGATCTCTATGGATTTTGGAAGCGCAACCTTATTCAGGCTTATTTAAAATTTGTAAAGCGTTCTATCCATACCTGGCATAAAGGCCATGCCGTGCATTTTCGTCAGGCCCTAAAATTAGGCACGAAAAAACCGTATAGGCCGGTCATACTCGATGGCAACGATATCGCCTTTCTACAATTTACCGGCGGCACTACAGGGGCGCCTAAAGGGGCGATACTGTCCCATAAAAATATGGTCTGCAATCTAAAGCAAGCCTATACTTGGGTGCGGGACTTATTTACCGAAGGCCAAGAAGTCGCCATTACCGCCCTGCCCCTGTATCATATTTTTTCATTGCTCGCTAACTGCTTACTGTTTATCAAATTAGGTAGTGAAAATATTTTAATTCCCGACCCTCGCCACATTCAAGGCATGGTAAAGGTTTTAACCAAAAAGCCCTTTACCGCTATTACCGGGGTCAATACCTTATTTAATGCCTTATTGCATCATCCTACCTTTCGAGCCAGCGATTTTAGTCGATTGAAGTTAAGCTTAGGCGGGGGAATGGCGGTACAAAAAGCGGTAGCGGATGAGTGGCAAAAAGTGACCGGCTGCGTATTATGTCAGGCCTATGGCTTAACCGAAACCTCACCGGCTGTTAGCATTAACCCTACCAATATTAAGGCCTTTAATGGCAGCATCGGATTGCCTATATCCTCGACTGAGGTGGAGATTCGTGATAAAAATAATCAAGCCTTAGCTATCGGTGAAACGGGTGAGCTTTGCGTCAAAGGCCCACAGGTAATGCAAAGCTATTGGAACAATCCTAGCGAGACTCAAAAAGCCTTAAGCCCAGATGGCTGGTTGCATACCGGCGATGGCGCTTATATGGACCAAAATGGCTTTATTTATATCGTGGACCGTCTAAAAGATATGATTATCGTCTCAGGTTTTAATGTCTATCCAGCCGAAGTGGAACAAGAACTTAAAAACTTAAAGGGTGTCAATGAAGTGGCGGTAATAGGCATCCCTGATCCTGTGCATGGTGAAACGGTAAAAGCCTGTATCGTCAAAGAGCCCGCATCCACCTTGACCGAAGCCGAGGTTATTGCGTACTGTCATGATAAACTAGCAGCGTATAAAACCCCGCATCTGGTAGAATTTTATGAATCCTTACCCAAAAGCCCGGTGGGTAAAATTTTAAAACGAGAATTACGTAAACAAGCCGAACACACAAGCAAAGGATCATTATGAAATTTTGGGATGATATTCGTCATAAATTTAGTCTAAGCATGTATGCTCGCATTAAAAATAGCATGCCCAAAATGTCGGATACCGAAGCCGAAGCCTTAAATGCAGGTGACTCCTGGTGGGAAGCGGAATTATTTCGCGGAAATCCTAATTGGCAGCAATTATTACAGTTAAAATTATCGGAGCTTAGCCCAGAAGAGCAAAGCTTTTTAAATAATGAAACTCAGACTCTCTGCGGCATGCTCGACGATTGGAAAATCGTGCATACCGACAAAGACTTACCCCCTCAGGTCTGGGCCTTTTTAAAAGAAGCGGGTTTTTTTGGCATGGTTATCGCCAAGGAGTATGGCGGTAAAGGCTTTTCGGCGGCGGCTCACTCTGCTGTCGTGATGAAAATCGCCACCAAGAGTTTAACCGCGGCAGTAACCGCTATGGTGCCTAATTCATTAGGGCCTGGCGAGCTGTTATATCATTATGGTACCGCACAACAGAAACAAACCTACTTACCTCGACTGGCTAAAGGCTTAGAGATTCCCTGCTTTGCTTTAACTGGCCCTGAAGTGGGCTCCGATGCTTCCTCGATGCCGGATAAAGGCATAGTCTGCAAGGGCCAGTACGCTGGTCAAGAAGTGTTAGGCATTCGCCTAAATTTTAGCAAACGCTATATTACCCTGGCCCCAGTGGCCACATTGATCGGTCTAGCGTTTAAGTTATACGATCCCGATCATCTGCTCGGCGATAAAAAAGACATTGGCATTACGGTCTGTCTATTGCCTCGCTCCCATCCTGGTGTCGAAGTCGGCGATCGCCATATTCCACTGGACCAAGCCTTTATGAATGGCACCGTTCAAGGCCATAATGTTTTTGTACCCATCGATTGGGTGATTGGCGGTCAAGATCAAGTGGGTAAAGGCTGGCATATGTTAGTCGAATGCCTATCGATAGGCCGCTCGATTTCATTGCCGGCGATCAGCTGTGCCTATGGCGCCCTATGCTATCTAACCACTGGCGCTTATGCGGCCCTACGTGAACAATTTACTATGCCGATCGGTCAATTCGAAGGCGTGCAGGAATCTTTAGCCAAAATTGCCGGCTTTAGCGTCATGCTAGATGCCTGCCGAAGATTGACTATCACCGCGAATGATCAAGGTTTAAAACCAGCGGTGGCCTCAGCCATTGCCAAATACCATATGACCGAAATCGGCCGAAAAATTCTTAATCATGCCATGGATATTCATGGTGGGCGCGGCATTATGATGGGCCCTAATAACTATTTAGGCCGAGCCTATCAAGGCATGCCGATTTGTATTACCGTCGAAGGCGCCAATATTTTAACCCGTAATTTAATTATTTACGGCCAAGGCGCGATGAGCTGCCACCCCTATATCCGTAAATTAATTGAGGCTGTAAGCCAAGAAGGTAGCGAGACTAAGACTAATAACTTCGATAATCTATTATTCGGTTATGTCGGTTATATCATTCGCAATATCTCCCGTAGTCTGGTCTATAAATGCAGCTTTGGTTTAGCGGCAAAAGCCCCACACAGCCATTTATCCCGTCTCTATCAAAAATTATCAACCTTAAGCGCCTGCTATTCGGTAGCCTCCGATATGGCTTTAATGAGCTTAGGCGGTAATTTAAAACGCAAAGAACGTCTCTCGGCCAGGCTAGGCGATGTGATGAGTTATATGTATATGGCCTCTGCCGTTTTAAAGGCCTATTATGATTTACATGAACCTGAAGAGGAAAAAGCCAGCACCCAGTGGGCGGTGGAATATTGCCTATACGAAGGCGGCGAGGCCTTAAATGAGCTGATTCGCAACTTCCCTAATCCCATTGTAAAATGGAGCATGCGAATTTTGCTACAGCCCTTTGGTAATCCCTATAAATTGCCATCGGATAGCTTAGAGCAAAAGCTTGCTAAGCAAATGTTAACGAATTCACCGCTGCGTAAACGCTTAAGCCAATTGGTCTATCTCAAGCTCGACCCAAATGATGCGGTGGGTAGAGTCGAAATGGCTTTTCAAGCACTTATAACGGCCCAACCTATATTGGATCAACTCAAAGCCTGGGTACATGAAGGCAAACTAAAACGCTCTCATTCTCATGCCGAACAAGCCAATCAAGCTTTTGAACATGGCTGGTTGGATGAAGCTGAGTTGCAGGCTGTGATGCATTGTGAGGCATTACGTAATCAAATTATTCAAGTAGATGCTTTTGCAGCAGATAAAATATAAATACTACGTAAATTCAAGGGAAACGCATGAAGCACGTCGATATTAATGAAGCTAACACACATCTTTCAAAAATACTTGATGAATCCAGTGCGGGTGAATTTTTCATTATTACTAAAGTTGGAATCCCAGTAGCTAAGTTATGTCCTGTACATGAAGCGCCTAAAAAGAAGTTTATATTTGGCCTAATGAAAAACCAGATTAAACTTGCAGCTGATTTTGATGACCCTATATTCTTATAAACAGCCGCAATTTTAGATACATCCAAGCGCTGTTTTCTGCTGCATTGTTAATGATTAAGAATATAATATTTAACACCTGGATCAAGAAGCTGATACTGGCCGGCTTCATTTTTATAAACAATATCTTTTTTTATAAGCACTTCAAGAGCTTGCTTAATGCTTGACGTCGATAGGTTTGTTTTAACTAAAAAATCAATACCAAACACTTCAGTTGTAGGGGACTCAGCCAATATAGAGACAAGTTTTTTCTGATTCAGACTTAAATCAATCAAATCGGAAACTATAATGCTTTTATGAGTATTAACATACCAATCCCATGAAGAAGTAACATCTTCCTCATTCGGAATATTATCCTGTTTCCAAAGCTTATTACATAGAGCATTAATATAAAATGAATGCCGCTCCGTATAAAACATAATTTTTCTCAAGGTTTCTTCGCTTAATGCTTTACTCCATTTCTCCCGAGCCACATTCTGTAGAAAAGGATAATAATCAGCCTCTACAATTCTATCAATTGTCATGACCTGGCATAAGCGATATAAAGGGCGATGGCTGCTGCTAAACATATCAGCCAGCAAATGCCGGTTACTGCCAGAAAAAATATAAGTGATGGCCTTGCTACGCTCAACAGCATGACGAATCATAGCCTCAATTTTAGCGCTCTCTTTAAATTCACAGATCTGCTGAAATTCATCAAATACTATAACAGCTGTTTTACCCATGTCTTGCGCATATTTATCTAAGCCTATCAAAATCTCTTCTATTGCTGCTGAATGCTCATCATTGAAATGCAGTGTCATGCTCTGACCCAGAAGCCCTATCGTAATTTCAGGATTTAATGACTTAAAAAACTTTTGAACTTGCAATTGGAGCTTTTTAACATCGGATGAAAGTTGAAAAATAAGCTGGCTCACACCCTTTATAATTTTGCTGGTTACTTCATCTCCTGATGAAACAGTTAGCAGATCAATCCAGGTATGTGGTACATCATTCTCATGAATGACTTCATTAACCAGGCTAGACTTTCCATATCTTCTTGGCGCCACTATTACAGTATGATTCACACCATTAATATTTTCCGCCAAAAGCTTACGCTCATTAACCCTATTACAAAAGGCTTCACCCTCTGCAATCCCTGATGGGAATAAATTGGTCATTTGAGCTCTCCTAACAATACTTTATAGTTATATGTTTCATAATAGTATACTTCATAATATTATGAAACTCTACTATATGAAGCATTAGCCTTCTAAAAGATGTCGCTATTAATATATGCAGCAGCAATTTTAGCTACATCCAAGCGCTGTTTTCTGCTACCATAAACTTACAGTAGGTCAACCATAGGCCAGCCATGCGAAACCCTTTATTTCAGAAAGATTTAATCTCGATCGCCGATCTAAACCGCGCCGATATCGACTATATTTTAAAATTAGCCGCGCACTTTCAACTCCATCCTAAATCCGATCTATTGAAAAACACCCTATTAGCCAGCTGCTTTTTTGAACCTTCAACCCGAACCAGACTATCATTTGAAGCGGCCATGCTAAAGCTTGGCGGGCAGACGATTGGCTTTGCCGACCCTGCTAATACTTCCTCGGGTAGCAAGGGTGAAAGCTTAAGTGATGCCATTAAAGTTATCTCAAGCTATGCGGATGTAATGGTTATTCGACATCCCTTAGCTGGAGCCGCTCGATTAGCCGCAGAGATGTCTGACATTCCGGTGATTAATGCTGGAGATGGCGGTAACCAGCATCCCTCACAGACCTTGTTAGACCTTTATACCATTCAGCAGACCCAAGGCAAATTGGATGAGCTATCGATCGCTATGGTTGGGGATTTAAAATATGGCCGCACCGTACATTCATTGGCTGAGGCCTGCGCCTTATTTAACGCCAGGCTTTATTTTGTCGCTCCAGAAACCTTAAATATGCCAGGCTCGATCTGCGATTTCCTGCGTAAAAAAGGCATCCGCTTTTCCTTCCATCAAGACATTCATGAAGTTATCAATAAGGTTGATGTACTGTATATGACCCGCTTACAAAAAGAGCGCTTTAACGCCTTTGAATTACAGCATCTCAAAGAACAATGGGCCTTAACTCCCGCCATGCTTAAAGAGGCTAAGCCCACTTTAAAAATCCTCCATCCTTTACCGCGCAACGAAGAAATTCCAGCTGAAATGGATACTATGCCTCAGGCGGCTTATTTCCAGCAAGCTGCTAATGGTGTGCCGGTGCGCCAGGCTATTTTTGCCGCCTTATTGCGCGAGGAGATTTCCCTATGAACAATAAAACTTTATCCGTCACCCCTATTAAACAAGGCTGTGTAATCGATCATATTCCAGCGGGTCAAGCCATCGCTATATTGAGCTTATTAGGCATCGTAAAATCCAATTTTCAAGTGACCGTCGGCATCAACCTGCCCAGCAATCGTAGTGGCTTAAAAGATATTATTAAAATCGAAGGCCGGGATTTAAGCGATCAGGAAATCAATGAAATCGGAGTATTGGCACCAGGGGCTACCATCAATAGCATTAAAAATTCTGGGGTAGTGCATAAAACGGTTGCCAGCCTGCCTAAAAGCATTAGCGGTTTATTGCATTGCCCTAACGAGCGATGCATTACTCACTCGGAAGCCACTAAAAGCTTATTTCATATCGAGGCTACCGGCCCTAAAGTCGAATTAACATGCCATTATTGCGAGATAGCCTTTTCAAAACCCTTGCAGGCTAGCTTTTTACTAGCGAAATAGATTAGGAAACAATGGGTCTAAGCTTAATTCTTGGCTTATCGGCTTTAGCAACCATACTCGATCGAAAAGCCTGAACTAAGCTCGATTCCGATTTAGCGCCATGAGTCAGTATCAGTAAATCGCGTTTCATTACTAATTCCGGCACCGGTAATTTCACTAAAGAATGATTGGCAAGCTCAGCCTGTAGAGTGAGTGCCGATAGACATCCAATCGCATCGCTGCCCATTACCGCTTGTTTAATGGCCTCTGCACTACCAAGTTCAAGCATAATATTTAAGCGAGCTAATTTATCAAAACTGGACCGTTCAAAAATCTCACGCGTTCCTGAACCTTGTTCTCGCATAATCCACTGAGCGCTCGACAGATCATCTATACTCACGGCTTCTTGCCTGGCAAGTAAATGTCCAGGGCGGGTAAAACAGACTAATTCATCCTGCTGCCAGAGCTCCACGTTTAGTTCAGGCGAATGACAGGTACCCTCGATAAACCCTAAATCGAGTTGAAAGTGGCCCATCTGTCCAATAATTTGTTCGGTATTGCCCACCTGTAAGGATATTTTTATCTGAGGGTAACGCTCGATAAAGGATGAGATTATTTTAGGTAGTACGTAATTGGCGATAGTGGTACTGGCGCCTATAATAAGCTCCCCGCTTAAGCCCACGGGGTTTTTAGCCGCAACCTCAAACTCCTGGATTTTACTCACTATATCAACCGCTTTTGGCAGTAGCGCTTGCCCTATTGAGTTAAGCATTAATTTTTTACCGACTCGATCGAATAAACTTGCGTCGAGTTGATTTTCTAAATCTGCCAGGCTCATACTCGCTGCCGCCTGGCTCATATGCAGCGATTCTGCTGCGCGCGTTAAATTGCCTTGCTTGGCTATCGCTACGAACACGGCTAATTGTTTGGCGCTAATTCTCATATCAATTTTTCTTATATATAATATTAATTTAATCTATTTTACTTATATGTGAATACTAGTCTATAGTAACTGCATATGCAAACTTACTGGAGAATAACATGAATAAACCTCCCTTCGCATGGGCCGTAATAGGCGCAGGGCCAGCGGGAATCGCGGCAGTCGGCAAACTATTAGACCAAGGTATTGAAGGGAAATCCATACTATGGATAGACCCAAGCTTTACGGTAGGCGACTTTGGCACAAAATGGCGCAAAGTATCGAGCAATACTAGAGTCGCTTTATTTACACGCTTTTTTAACGCATGCCAATCATTTGAGTATAATAAGGCTCCGCATTTTGCTATCCAAGATGCGGATCAAGAACAGACCTGCCAATTAGAATTAGCCGCTGACCCCTTATTATGGATTAGTGAAAACTTACGTAACAAGGTGCATTGCATCACAGCTAAGGCGCAAAAACTTAAACTGCATAATCGCACCTGGGAAATCAGCTTAGACGATAAAACTCTCTATGCTAAAAGCGTCATACTCGGCATGGGTGCCGAAGCGAAATCCTTACGCTTCCCTGAAGTGCAAGAAATCCCCATGACTACAGCGCTTAACCCAGAACTTTTAAAGGCTGCCTGTAACCCTAACGATACCATTGCGGTATTTGGTGCCTCGCATTCGGCCATTATTATTCTTAAAGCCTTGCTCGAAGAATGTAATGTTAAAAAAGTGGTTAACTTTTACCTCTCGCCATTAAGGTATGCCGTCTATTTCGATGATTATATTTTATATGATGACACCGGCTTAAAAGGTAAAACGGCTGTATGGGCTAGAGAATATATCGATGGAGTAATGCCTGAAAAATTAGAGCGGGTATTATCGACCCAAGAACATTTAGCCAATGTCTTACCACAATGCAATAAAGCGATTTATGCTACCGGCTTTGAAAAACGCCATATTATCGTCGAAGGCCTACAATCTCTGGCCTATAATGATAGAAACGGCATTATAGCCCCGGGTTTATTCGGATTTGGCATAGGCTTCCCCGAAGCCAAAGAAGATCCGTATGGTACGGTAGAGCTACGAGTCGGACTGTGGAAGTTTATGGATTATCTTAACCGGATTATGCCGCTGTGGGTTAAGTATACGACTTAACACTTATAGGGGATTTTTATAACGCGACGCTGCCGGTCATTGTATCGTCGCGTTAATTTAGTCTTCGGTATATCGAGTCATAGCCCTTTCAGTTTCCCAAAGGCTAATAGCCAATAGGGTACAAGGGGTATGAGCCAATAAGGGTTTAATCTCTTGATAGATCCAGATGCTTAAGTTTTCAGCAGTTGGATTAATGGTATCAAAAGGCGGAATATCGTTAATATGACGATGCTCGACTCGGTCTAATACCTCGCGCAGGGCTTTTTTCAAATCTTTAAAATCCACCCCTATGCCAATTTCATTAATAGCCGAGGCTAATACCTTAACTTCAAGCTCAACCTTCCAGTTATGGCCATGCAAGCGGGCGCAATCACCCGGATAACCTGGTAAAATATGCGATGCTGAAAAATCGCTAATGACTTTAACTGTAAAGTAACCTTTCATGTTTATATTCCAATAATAAGTCCGCGCACTGTACGATAAAATCGTGGTGGGAGCAAGGTTTTCATTGCGAAAACTGACTCAATCTACTAAAGTGCATTCATCATATATTACAGGAAAAAAGCCATGAAAACTAAAAAAAACTCAGCCACCTTAGCCGCTAAAGCAGCCTTATCAAGCGTTCTAGCCCTTAGCGTATTAAGCTTAACCGGTTGCGGCAAACCTACTTCAGCCGATGTTGAATGTTATGGCGTGTCTAAATTCGGCGCCAATGTAGCGGTCGTTATGCCAAAAGGTGTTTGCGAAAAACTGGCCGATCACCGTGCTGTGCCTATGGATGCTAATGACTATGTAGAATGTTATGGCGTAGCTGCTGCCGGCATGAATGATTGCGCCACCAACTCAAGCGCTTGCGGCGGTACAGCTGCCTCAGCTCGCTTACCTCAAGCCTGGATCGCTATTCCTAAAGGCATATGCGAACAACTAACCGGCTCTAAAGTAGGTGCGATAACCAGTGCTCCTGGCAGCAAACCCGCCGCTTCAACCACGACAGCCCCTGCCACAACGGCAGCGCCTGCAACGACAGTTAGCAAGCCCGTTAGCAAAGCAGAAGCTAAGCATAGCGAAAGCAAGAGCGAAAATAAGAAAGTCTCTTAATAGCTAATTATGTCTCAGTCACTTATCCACCCCCGCATTCAAGATGCTGGGGTGGGGCTTCGCAGTCAGCACTATGCTTCTATTCTGGCCAATTTGCCCAGCGTCCCCTGGTTTGAAGTATTGAGCGATAATTACCTCGATGATTATGGCCCACCCCTACAAAAATTGGAAGTCATTCGTCAGCATTATCCCGTAGTAATGCATGGAGTAGGACTGTCGATAGGGTCATCCGATCCGCTTAATAAGGATTATTTAAATCGTATTAAAGCCTTAGCAGAACGGATCGATCCAGCCTGGATATCCGACCATATTTGTTGGACTTCGCATAATCATCGCTATAGCCATGAATTACTGCCATTGCCCTATACCGAAGCCGTCATTAATCATATCGTGGCAAGGATTCAAACGGTCCAAGACTGCCTTAAACGCCCGCTTTTATTAGAAAACATTTCCAGTTATTTACGCTTTAATCTATCTGAAATGAGCGAACCTGAATTTATCAATAGCATTGCTACACGCTCAGGCTGCGGCATATTGCTCGATATTAATAATATCTATGTTAACAGCCATAATCATGGCTTTAAGGCAGAGGATTATGTCCAGGCTATTCAGGTTAAGGCCGTGAAACAGTTTCATTTAGCCGGCTATGAAAAAACCGCCCATCTCTTAGTCGATACTCATGGAGCCGCTATTTTTCCTGAAGTATGGCAACTGTATCAACTCGCCTTAAATCGATTTGGACCTATCCCCACCTGCATAGAATGGGATAACCATGTGCCAGACTGGGGTAGCTTACTGGCTGAAACACACAAGGCCCAGGCGATGCTAGATGCTATTGTTAAAGCGGAGGCCCTATGCAATTAGCCGAATTCCAACGACAATTTTTTGAAGTACTGGATAATCCCGAAAATACCGAGCATCCATTCTATAGCCTCTGCCCCTCATCACTCGAGCTAAGCCAGGCTGGTTTTACCGTGTATAAACATAGTATGCAGGCTAGCCTATGCAATGCCTTGGGCAAAAACTTTCCCGCTTGTAAGCGCTTAGTCGGCGAGGAATTTTTTACCCATCTCTGCTATGCCTATATTGCCTGCCAGCCTTCTCATTCGCCCAACCTCATCCATTATGGCCATAATTTTCCAGGGTTTTGCGAAACCTTGGAAGCGTTAACTAGCCTGCCCTATTTTTCGGATTTGGCTAAGCTCGAACTCATCTGGCAACAGGTTTTTTATGGGCCGACCAATCCCCTAATCGATTGGCACCATTTGCAAACCGCCATCCAAAACCAAGGTGTTAACATTATTTTTAACTTGCCGGCTAATTGCCGCCTGATAAAATCAGAGTATGCGGTCGACAAAATCTGGCAGACCTGCCAGCCAGAATATCGTGGCCAGCTCAATTTCAGTATCGACCAGCCTACCTATTTAGCGGTATTTCAGCTAGAGCACAGCATTAAACTAGTTAATTTAAGTCTGGCGGAATGGACCTTTTTAGGCTATTTATCAAAGCAGACTACTTTAGAAAAAATATGTGAGGGTTTTCAGGCTTTAGCGTTACCATCGCAGCCAGCAGAATTTCTATCAAGATTATGCCAATTACAACTTATTCGATTAACCCCTTAAGGAGCCAACATGTCATTTCATATTACCCTGCCCGCCAAGATCGTCAGGCCTGTATTGCATTTACTCAATCATTTAAAAGACGTCGGGGATTTAATCGCTCGCTTTTGGGTCGCTAAAATCTTTTTATTATCAGGTTTAAGCAAAATTACCGACTGGGATACTACCATCGTATTATTCAAGGATCAGTATTCCGTACCGTTTATGAATCCCGTTATAGCCGCCTATATCGGCACCTTTGCCGAATTTTTCTTACCCGTGGTGCTAGTATTTGGATTGGGCGGACGCTTCTTTATCTTTTTATTCTTTCTATACAATCTATTTTGCGCGGTCTCGTTTCATTTCCTATGGACGCCGGCTGGCGCTTCGGGATTGGACGATCATATCACCTGGGGTATCTTGCTGATGATGTTGATGTTCCACGGCTCTGGCAGACTATCCTTGGATCATTTAATTCATAAACGCTGGGGCTTTTTAATCCATAGCGGTGATAAGTTTAATATATACTGAACAATTACCTTAGCAGCTTTGTTTTCATCAACTATGCTGCATATTTGATAAATATCCTTAGTTTTGCTGGAACAAAATTGACTGTTAAAAACTCATACCTTATTATATGTTCTTCTGTAAACATATAATAAGGAAATTTTATGCGTGGTATTTTCGGGAAACTAGGTATTGCAGCTTTAGCAGCATCGGTCAAATCTGCATTAGGACAAAATATAATCGCAGTCGGCACTACTGGAGGTACAAGGACTTCCTTTACAGATTCCATTTTATTAGCAGAAAGCACCGATGGTGGGAAAACTTTTAACCTACCCAATATTACCGGCGGCCTAAAATATGCGGGATTAGATTCAGTAGATTGTACTGCTGATCTCTGCGTTGGGGTAGGACAAAATTTTACCGGCCTCACCCTTCCGCTAGTAGTCGAAAAGAAAAATGGGGGTAACTGGACTGTAGTGCCCATTTCATTTCCAGTTCAAGATGGTCGGTATTACGATGTCAGTTGTAAAGCTAGTGAAACATTTGATATCTGCGTAGGTGTAGGTTCCTATTATTCTGGTTTTGATGAAACACCGATGTTAGCGCTCGTTCAGTCTGTAAATGGCAACTGGACTATTCCAACTATTCCAAAAGTAGATGGGGAATTATTAGGCGTGAAGTGTGTAAAAAATTCAACAGATATCGACTGTTTTGCCGCGGGAAATATGCTCTCAAATTCTGGTCAAATGAACGCCACTATATTGCATAGTAAAAATGGCGGACATTGGAATATCGCATACAATGCCGCCGATTATTTAGGAACAGGATTCTCTGCAATCGATTGTACTGAAAAAACCGCGCCTCCTTTTTGTGTTGGGATAGGATTTGACACCCTTGTGGAGAGCGAAGATGGGGGAGTAACTTGGACCCAATATTCCACCCCTGGCCTTTCTAATAACCCTAAGGTCAGGTGCCCTAACCCTGAGACATCTGCTTGTGTTATAATGGGAAATGAAATTATTAGAACAGAGACCCCAGTAATTGGACAAAGAGTGAATGGGACCTGGAATTGGATATCTCCACCCCTGCCAGACAATAGTACAAGCATGTACGAAGGGCTAGACTGTATCGATGATTCAAAAGAAGAGCTCTGTGTGGCGGTAGGTGGTAATTTTAACGGAGGAGATAGTATACCGCTTATAGCGCAATGGAATGGTAGCTGGAGTTTTTCGAGCTTAGACATGCCTGGTGTTGGTCTTAATACAGTAAGCTGTGGCATAGATGTTGATAGGACAAAACAATGCATCGCTGGGGGTTATAATTCAACAACTGGGCTTTATGCACAATCTTCACCAATATTAATTGTAATGAGGAAAGATGGAAGCTGGGGCGTAGTTCCAGTGCCTGGTGTGCCCTCACCTGGCCAATACATGGCGAGCACAGTGTTCTATCCAGACTCTAGGGCTGATGTCCATTCTGAAAAAGCGACTCAAGCTGAAGTAAGCTTAGCTGCTTAGATAATTGTCAACTATGTTGTCATCCTCGCTAATGAGGGAATGACAATATTGAGAGCTATCTATCGCGCTGAATCACAAAGTCCGCTATGGCTCGCAGCATATCGGCGGACTTATCTAAAGGCTCAAGCGCATCGATTGCAGATTGATGCGCTAATGCAGCCTGGCGCTTTGCCTCATCTAATCCTAATAGCTTGGGATAAGTAGCTTTATTTTGCGCCAAATCTTTTTGCGCGGTCTTACCCAAAGTGGCGGAGGCCGAGGTTAAATCTAAAATATCATCTTGAATTTGAAAGGCCAGACCAATTTGCGCAGCATAATGTAATAGCGCTCGCTTTATATCGGCTTGATCTTTTCTCGCCGCTAAATACCCTAATTCCACGCTGGCACTAATAAGGCAGCCGGTTTTTAATTGATGCATACGCTGTAATTGGGCCAGGTTTAAATTCGATCCTGCCGCATGAACATCGATCTGCTGCCCACCTGCCATCCCATCTGCCC
Organism: Gammaproteobacteria bacterium; assembly: GCA_030652335.1. Classification (GTDB taxonomy): domain Bacteria; phylum Pseudomonadota; class Gammaproteobacteria; order Francisellales; family CACEW01; genus JAQSYQ01. Next base: position 168,343 of record JAUSAW010000006.1, on the reverse strand, counting down.
CGCTTGCTAAACTTAAGGCTTCGATCATTTGTAAGCGAGTATAGGCATCGAAATAGGGTGTATTTTTTTGACTTAAAATTTGAAAAGCCAAGGTTTGCAGGGCATCGCCTGCCAAAATAGCCGTTGCCTCATCGAAGGCAATATGACAAGTAGGTTTGCCACGACGCAGATCATCATCGTCCATCGCCGGCAAATCGTCGTGAATAAGCGAAAAAGCATGAATCATTTCTACAGAGCAAGCGGCAAGATCCAGTTCAGCCTGAGGCGCCCCCAATGCTTCACCCGTGGCATACACCAGCATACCGCGTAGGCGTTTACCGCCATTGAGCACACTATAGGCCATAGCTTGGTATAGGCTATCCGAGGTATCGCTAGGAAAGTGTTCAAGCAGTTTTGTGTGCAAGCGGCTCTGACAGCGTTCTTGAAACCTTAAAAAGGGGGACAACACATCACTCATGAATGTTGGCTTGCCATTTTATTGGTAATGACCTGAATTTTTTGTTCGGCTTCTTCTAGAACTTTTTGGCAAGCTTGGATTAAATCGACGCCTCGCTCAAAACATTGCAGGGCTTCTTCCAAACTTAATTCTTGGTTTTCCATTTTGTGAATAGTCGATTCCAAGTTGGCTAAAGAGGCTTCAAAATCGACGGCAGATTTTTTTACGCGGGCCATAGAAGTTCTCCAAAAGTTAATGTCAGCATTATAAGTCATTTATTCAAATCATTAAACGCCCGGATCAAAATTTTCACTACCCTTACGCGATGGGAGAGCCCTAAGGAGGGAAGCACCGCGACCCTCCTCACTTTACGCGATGAAAGGATCTTAAGGAGGGAGAATCGCGATTCTTCCTCCTTAATGCAAGCCCGAATTTATTTCGGGCGCCGCACTATTACTCGGGAAGCAATTTCCGCTGCTCGCAGCGGGAATTGCTGGTCAAATAGCAGTTCATACGATATTCTTAACGGTATTCATGCTTGGCACGGACTAAATAATGTGATCGATGCAGAGGGCTATCGAGCGAACGTTGGTATCATAATCATTAATAATCGAGGCAAAGTTTTTTGGGCTAAACGGATCAGGCAACGTTCATGGCAGTTTCCACAAGGTGGCGTGGATAACAACGAATCAATCTTAGCGGCGATGTATCGCGAACTTTATGAGGAAGTAGGTCTAAAGCCGCTCGACGTAGAAGTGCTTGCCGCCACTCGGCCTTGGTTAAAATATCGTCTTCCTTCCCATATGGTGCGTCGCGCAGAAATTACCTGCATCGGCCAAAAGCAAAAATGGTTTTTATTGCGCTTAATAAGCCCCGAGTCTGCCATTTGCTTTAATAATACCAATGACCCCGAGTTCGATGGCTGGCGCTGGGTTGACTATTGGTATCCCCTCTCACAAGTCATCCCTTTTAAGCGCCATGTTTATCGCCGCGCCTTAGAATATTTTTTTCCAACGGTTAAGCCTCCCAAATCCTAAATTATCTACTATCATTAAAATAGATAACGAAGCCAAGGAGGCAAACCATGCAAACAAACATACCAGCCCCAGTAGTTAAAACTTCAGACACTGCTAAACCTTTGCTGGATGATGAAACAAGGAGTAGGGATGACGAAATTAGACTCAAGGTTACAAGCCCAATTTCAAGCTCAGAATTAATTAGTGTTTTGCTTACGCAGCCGACCCCTCCACCAACTCGCTCCATTACCAACAGTAGCAGCCTTTCGATGGCTGTAGTAGTAGGCCCCTCAACAGCTCCTACTCCTCCTAGCCGAACCGCTTTTTATCTAGCCTTAGGCGCATGCATTATTGCTGGCAGCTTGACGGCATTAGGCGCCGTTGAATTTTCAAGGGCAGGAACCGATATAGATCATTATATAGTCAATCTATCAGAAGAACATGCAGAAACAATATGTGGTGTAGGAATAGGAGCGGGTGGCATATCTTTTTTGATGAGCAGTGCGTATATGATATGGAACTGTGTAAAATCCAGACATATTCAGCATCAAATCGATCAAGATGCTGAAAACCATCGCAGCGGCAGCTTTAAAGTGTTACCAGAAGAATATTTGGCAGCATAAGCTACAAGTCCGCTTTAATTTAGCCAGTTACTCGACCAGATTCGGCGCTAGCCAGCGTCTCGCTTCTTCTAAGCTGATATTTTTGCGTTTGGCGTAATCCTCTACCTGTTCGATATTGATTTTTCCCACTCCAAAATACTGGGCTTTGGGATGAGCAAAATACAAACCGCTAACCGATGAGGCTGGCCACATGGCTAAATTGTCGGTCAATTTTATGCCAATTTTCGCTTCGACCTTTAATAAATCGAATAAGACTGGCTTTTCTGTATGATCGGGGCAGGCGGGATAGCCATGTGCGGGACGAATACCATCATATTTCATCTTAATAAGCTGATCGTTGCTTAAGCTTTCATCCGGAGCATAGGCCCAAAATTCTTTACGCACTCGTTCGTGCAGATGTTCGGCAAAGGCTTCTGCGAGACGGTCTGCCAAAGACTTAACCATAATCGAGGCAAAGTCGTTGTGATCGTCCTCATATTTTTTTAGCAAAGGCTCTATATCAAAGCCGGCACTGACCGCAAAGGCACCGATATAATCGGGGATTCCGGAATCTTTGGGGGCGATAAAATCGCTTAAACACATATAGGCCCCAGGACGCTTAGTCTGTTGGCGCAGATTGCAAAATTTGGCGATGACTTGAGTTCGCGTTTCATCCGCATAGACTTCGATATCGTCATCGTTTACCGAATTGGCCGGAAATAATCCAAATATTCCATGCGCCTTTAAGCGGCGTTCTTTAACGAGTTTTGCTAAATACTCTAAAGCCTCGTGGTAAACCTTGGTCGCTTCGACCCCTACTATTTTATCCTCCAAAATTTTCGGGAAGCTACCGGCCAATTCCCAGGTTTGAAAAAAGGGAGTCCAATCGATACGCTCTACGAGCTTAGCCAAATCATAATTCTTTAAGGTTTTAATGCCTAAAAATTTAGGCTTACTAGGCGGCATAGCCTGCCAATCGATTTTGAATTTGTTCGCTCGCGCCTCGGCTAAGCTTACGAATTCGATGGCCTTATTTTGGTTGTAGTGGCGCTCGCGCAGATGCTGGTACTCTTCTTTAATACCCGCTACAAAACTATCGCGCCCGGTATCGCTCAATAAATTGCTCACCACCCCAACACTTCTCGAGGCATCTAATACATAGACCACCTGGTTATTATGGTATTGAGGCTCGATTTTAACCGCCGCATGCATTTTAGAAGTAGTCGCGCCGCCAATGAGTAAAGGCACGGTAAAGCCTTGACGCTGCATTTCCTGAGCGACGAATACCATCTCATCTAAGGAGGGCGTAATTAAACCGCTTAGTCCGATAATATCGACGTTTTCACTTTTTGCTATATCGAGAATTTTTTGGCAAGCCACCATCACGCCAAGATCGATGATATCGTAATTATTGCACTGCAATACTACCCCGACGATATTTTTGCCGATATCGTGCACATCGCCTTTAACGGTAGCCAATAAGATTTTACCTTTGGTCTTAGCATCAGGATCGGCGGCTTTTTCGGCATCGAGATAAGGTAGCAAATAGGCTACCGCCTTTTTCATTACTCTTGCGCTTTTTACCACTTGGGGTAAAAACATTTTGCCAGCGCCAAATAGGTCACCGACCACATTCATGCCATCCATTAACGGACCTTCGATTACCTGAATGGTGCGGGTAAACTGATGGCGAATTTCTTCTACGTCTCTATCGATATATTCGACTATGCCCCTGACTAAGGCATGTTTTAAGCGCTCAGCCACGGATTGATTACGCCAGGCTAAATCTTCAAGCTGAACCTTACCATCGCCACGAAAGGTTTCAGCGAGATTTAATAATTTTTCGGTGGCATCGGGGTGGCGATTAAATAATACCTCTTCGATAGCATCGCGAAGCGGGACGGGAATTTGCTCATAGACTTCTAATTGCCCGGCATTGACGATCCCTAAGCTTAAACCTGCTTGAATAGCGTGATATAAAAATACCGAATGCATGGCTTCTCGCACGGTATTATTACCGCGAAATGAGAAGGAAAAATTGCTCACGCCACCGCTAAATAAAACATGTGGGCAGGTGGCTTTGATTTCGCGAGTGGCCTCGATAAAATCTAGGCCATAACGATTATGTTCCTCTATGCCAGTCGCTACTGCAAATATATTGGGATCGAAAATAATATCCTGAGCGGGAAAATCCACCTGCTCGGTTAAAATGGTATAGGCGCGCTGGCAGATAGCCACTTTGCGCTCCTTGGTATCGGCCTGACCTGTTTCATCGAAGGCCATCACGACGACTGCCGCACCATAGCGTTTGACTAAAATAGCCTGCTCGATAAATTTGGCTTCGCCTTCTTTTAAGCTTATCGAGTTAACAATGCCTTTACCCTGCAAACATTTTAAACCCGCCTCGATCACGTCCCATTTTGAGGAATCGACCATGACTGGAATTCTGGCAATATCTGGCTCTGAGGCCATTAGATTTAGGAATTTAACCATCGCGGCTTTAGAATCGAGCATGCCCTCGTCCATATTCACATCGATAATCTGAGCACCGCCTTCTACTTGATGCTTAGCGACTTCTAAGGCTTTTTCATATAAGCCTTCTTTAATCAGATCGGCGAAGCGCTTAGATCCCGTAACATTAGTCCGCTCGCCCACATTGATAAAATTGCTCTCGGGGCGAATCACTAATGGCTCAAGCCCGCTTAAACAACAATAAGGCATAGCATTAGGCACCTTACGCGGTGAAACCCCTTCGACAGCCTCAGCAATGGCTTTAATATGGGCCGGGGTTGTACCGCAACAGCCTCCCACGATATTGAGTAACCCGCTCTGGGCAAATTCTTGTAAAATCCCCGCCATTAATTCTGGGCTTTCATCATAGCCACCGAAGGCATTAGGCAATCCAGCATTAGGATGTGCGCTAATAAAAGTATTGGCCACCACACCCATATCTTTAACATACGGTCGCATTTCGGTGGCGCCCAAGGCACAGTTAAATCCAACAAAAATAGGCTTGGCATGCATTACCGAATACCAAAATGCCTCGGCAGTTTGTCCTGACAAAGTCCGGCCGGATGCATCGGTAATGGTGCCTGAGATCGCGATCGGTAATTCGATATGTTTATCGGAAAAATACTGCTGAATAGCAAATAAGGCGGCCTTGGCGTTGAGAGTATCGAAGATAGTCTCGACCAATAAAATATCCACCCCACCTTGAACCAGGGCATCGGTAGCTTCGTAATAGGCTTTAACCAGGCTATCGAAATTAACATTACGAAAGCCAGGGTCATTCACATCCGGAGACAATGAAGCGGTGCGATTAGTCGGCCCCAATACGCCCGATACAAAACGGGGTTTATCTGGAGTTGAATAGGTATCGGCCGCTTCGCGGGCTAACTTGGCTGCGGCTAGATTAAGTGCAAACACTTGATCTTCCATGCCATAATCCTGCATGGAAATCGAATTGGAATTAAAGGTATTGGTTTCGATAATATCGGCGCCAGCCTCTAAATAAGCCAGATGAATATCGCGAATAATATGCGGCTGGGTGAGGACTAATAAATCGTTATTACCCTTTTGCTCGCGAGGATGATCGGCAAATTGCTTGCCGCGAAAATCAGCCTCGGTCAGTTTATGCTGCTGAATCATGGTACCCATGGCACCATCTAAGATAAGGATACGTTCGGCTAATAAAACTTGTAATCGATTCACTATTAAGGCCCTATAAAAAAATAAGCCTAGTGTAGTGAATATTGCGAAGCTTGTATATTAAGCGATAGGCCCCTTTAAAAAGGTGCGGATACACAACTACGATCTTCTGAGGAACTCGTGGCTTCTTGGCTATTAAAAAATGGACTAGCAATAAGGCTTGTAGTTTCGGAGCCAGAATAGCTACCTTTACTTCCACTCTTATCATCGACATCGCTTTCATCATCAGTGCCAGGATAGCTACTTTTACTTCCACTCTCATCATCAACATCGCTTTCATCAGGGGTAGCAAAGCCGAGTTCTTCTACATAATCATCTAAAAGCGTGGTCCAGTTATATCCCGTTTTCAAGCGCAAAGCCGTATCTAAAGTCCTGTCAGCTCCATCGACTTCTAAATCTAAAGCCATTTGAATCACTGCACCGCAGCTTTTAAGATAGGCTGGATTTTTCGTAATACTTACAAACCAGTCCCCTAATATATCAGGGTGGTTTTCTGCAAAGGCATGTAAAATAGTAGGGTATTCCACTGTTCCACTGATATAATGCCTATCTAGCGGCTCATTATCAGGCGAATCATTTGCAATCCAATTATAGAGAGCAGCCATTAATATTCTGTCATTTTTCAATCGGGTAGCATCAAAAATCCTATGATCACGCATCTCTGCACAACTAGGCCCCGTTATCAAATTTGAGTCTTGTTGCTCGAAGGGTAAGCTCAAGGCTACCGTAATACCTTTATGATAGTGGCCAAAAACTTCTTTAGCAGCCCAAACTTTATATTCCCATTCAGCAAAAATTTCTGGGAAATGAGCAATATAAGCATGAATAATATTATGAAATTTTTCTTCACCTAGCACAAATGGCATAAGTAAAGTATTCGCACGAGCATAATTAAAAAGACAGTCTTCTTCTGCAGAGATATTTTTTCTAGCCACCGGTTTGAAAATGCCTTTAGTGGCATAGTCGACGTTTATTATTAGATTCCCAGGTTTAGCTTCAGCTACTAATTTAGACATTGAGGCTGAATCTGATTCTACACATAAGTCATCGATAAAAAACATAGTACTCCCCTGTTTTCATTATAATACTTCCTGTATTTATGGAATTATTATAATAAAAAAACTGCTGGAACGTAATAATGAAGACTATGCTTAACGTTTACTGGCTGTTCCACTGCTATTTTTTTATAAAATTCATGGCAAAAATCCCATTTTATTTGTACACTACTTGAAATAAAAAAGGTGCCTACATGGCTTTAACCCTTACTTTTCAAATGAAATTTATGCTATGCCTTGCGGTAGCGATGATTGTCTTATTTATTTGGGACAAATGGCGCTCGGATATCGTGGCCATGCTGGTATTAGTGATATTAGGTATCGCTAAGCTTATCCCGACCGACCAGCTATTAAGTGGTTTTTCAAGCAATGCCGTGGTGGCGATTATCGCCGTTATGATGCTAGGCGCGGGCTTGGAGCGCTCTGGATTAATTTCAAGCCTGGCCAATTGGATTTTCAGGGTCTCTCGAGATGAACCTTCCCGATTTAGTTGGATTTTAGGCCTTACGGCCGGGGTAATGTCGGGATTTTTGCGCAGTATCGGCGGATTTACCTTATTGCTACCCATTATTAATCGCGCATCGATGAGCTTTAGAATCCCTAAATCGCGTTTTTTAATGCCGATCGGATTCTGTGCGATTGCCGGTGGAACCTTAACCTTAATCGGTTCCGGACCTCTATTAATGCTTAATGATCTGATGAACAATCCCTTTACTCAGAGCGGCCTAACTCACCCCATAACGATCATCCCGATTAAAATGTTTACCGTAATGCCGGTGGGCTTATGCTTATTGGCCGTGAGTTTAGGCTATTTCTATTTTTTTGGTAAATGGCTGGTACCAGATATATCCAAAGATAAACTTACCCTGGGTGCTGATGTTACGCATTTTAGAAGAACCTATGGCTTTGGCGGGCAGTTTTTTGAATTAACCATTCCTTCCGACAACCCTATTAGTCATATGAAATTAAGCCAGCTCGAAAGCTTATTACATGGCAAAAAAATTGCGGTAGTCGCACTCTCCAATGGTCGCGAAATATTAATGCCACCCTTGCGCAGCACCGAGTTTAACCAACGCCGCCATATTGCCGTGGTTGGTTTTCTACAGGATGTAGCCGATTTTTGCCAGGAATCTGGCTTGCTAATGGCCCCTAAAGTAAAGGTATTTGCCGATGCATTAAACCCAACCCGCTCGGGCTTTAGCGAAGTCGTTATACCGCCTGGCTCTGAGTTAATCGGTAAAAAAATGCGCGAACTGCATATGCGTCGTAATTATCAGGTGCAGCTGCTCTCCATTTACCGTAACGGCCAGATTCATCAGGGTGAAGAATTAAGAGAGTTAACCTTAAGCGCCGGCGATACCTTGGGCCTATTTAGTGCCTGGCAAAGCTTGGCCAGGCTAGATAAACGCCATGAATTTGCTATTATCACCACCGATTATCCCAATGTCGACTTTAAACCCGAGAAGCGCTATCAGGCCCTTATCTGGTTAGTGTTAAGCTTATTATTGACCGTGGTATTTCGATTGCCAGCGGCGATAGGCTTAATGTTTGGGGCCGTGGGAATGTTTATGACCGGTGTTATATCGCCGGATGAAACCTATCGAGTGGTTAGCTGGAAAACGGTCTTTATGCTGGCCGGCTTAATCCCCTTTGGACTAGCGATGCAAAGTACGGGTACCGCGAGCTGGATTGCCGATCAAATGGTAACGGTATTGCAGGCTTTCCCAGCCTGGATGATTTTAACGGGCTTAGCAGCCCTGGCAGCAGTCTTTAGTTTATTAATGTCTAATATCGGCGCCACCGTAGTATTAGTGCCTATCGCTATGCACCTGGCTATTGCTATCGGTGCAGACCCTAGATTATTTGCTATAGTAGTCGCGCTTGGCACCTCTAACGCGTTTTTAATGCCCACCCACCAAGTCAGCACTATTATTTCAGGCTCTGGTGGCTACCGCACCAAACACTTCTTAGTGGTGGGCGGTATTTTATCGCTACTGTATCTGGCCGTATTAATTCCTAGCGCTTATTTATTTCTAAATTAAGCAAGATACATGCTTAGGATATGATACAAGCACCGCAACAGTCACTAGCATCGACAGTTGGAGGACCATTTAGCGAGTTATAACCTGCGCCAGCACTAGCCCATGGAGTAGATGATGAAGCTGGATCCATTTTGCTAACGCTAATATCGATAGCCTTGCTTATATCTGCTGTCTTAGCGATAGCGCCTAAGTCTTGAACTTCTTCATTACGATATAGATAAGCGTGGCTTCTAGAACTAGAACCAGAAACACATACGGCCCTTAGCCTATGTAGCAGTCTAAAATCTACAGAGTCTACCCATGAAGTATCGCTTCTCGCAAGAAACAAAAATAATACCGATTCCTGTATAGGCATACTCCCGCGCTTAGTCCAGGCTTTAATTAGACATGCATCCGTTGGAGCCGCTCTTACTGCCAACAATAAGGGATCTTTTTCAGAGGTAGCGATACCCGCTAGTGGTGCAGCAACTTTTTGATCCCTTCGTCCAAAGGCATATGTTACCTGAGCATGGAACTGATATAAGATTACCTGCATAAAGTTATCGTCCAACTTGTTATCGGATAAGTCCAGCTTCTTAAACTTAAAGGTTTCATCATTTAGTGCAAGTAAAGTTCCATAATCCATTTCGCAGCCAGTGGCTATTAGGCTAATGCTTTGCTCGGGTTTTTTTAATGACTTGATTATAGTCTTAAGCAAATGACTACGTGTCACAGACTCCTCAAGTCCTGTTATTTTGCAAAGTTTAGATAGATCTTCCTTACTTACATTTACTAGAAACTCAGAGCCTTTTTGAGGACTAATATGCGCAAAACTCATAATGTTATCTCAATGATTAAAAACTGATAATATTTTTATAATAATAATGCTGGAAGTCAATTTTTTATGCCATTTTATTATACTTTAATATTTATAGTGATCGACTAAATGTCGCCTGTCTGGCAGCGCGCTCTTTTCAAGTGCAGCTTCGCGCGCTATCATGCATAGCTTACATAACGCGGCACAAGGAAGCTTTAATGACTACAACTTTTCGTATTGAATCTGACAGCATGGGTGAGATAGACGTTCCAACAGGAGTCTATTACGGTGCTCAAACTGAGCGCTCGCGCCTACACTTTCGCGGTCATGAAAAAATGCCAATTAGTGTCATTCATGGCTTAGCCATTGTGAAAAAAGCCGCGGCTTTCGTAAACAATGAGCTTGGCACCTTGCCTAAAGATAAAATGGACTTGATCGTAAAGGTCGCCGATGAAATCCTTCAAAATAAGATAGATGAAGCGAACTTCCCACTCTCTGTTTGGCAGACCGGCTCAGGCACCCAGTCGAATATGAACGTAAATGAGGTTATTTCCAATCGCGCCATTGAACTTGCAGGCGGTGTAATGGGCAGCAAGAAGCCTGTCCATCCAAACGATGACGTCAATAAAGCCCAAAGCTCTAACGATACTTTTCCTACCGCTATGTATATTGCCGCAGCCGTTAACTTAAACCAACAATTACTACCAGCCATTAGTAAACTGCGCGATACCCTGCACGATAAAGCCATAAAATTTGCCAACATTATTAAATCCGGCCGCACCCATTTAATGGATGCCACCCCCATCACCCTTGGCCAAGAATTTTCTAGCTATGTGCAGCAATTGGATAATGCCATCAATCGAATTCATCTAGTATTGCCTGGCCTTTATGAGCTAGCTCTGGGCGGGACAGCGGTAGGTACCGGCTTAAATACCCATCCACAGTTTGCGGTAAAATCAGCCGCTAAGATTGCGGAGCTCACCGGCCTACCTTTTGTAAGCGCCCCCAATAAGTTCGAAGCCTTAGCCGCACACGATGCCCTAGTATTTGCACATGGCGCCCTAAAAACCTTAGCCTGCTCCCTAATGAAAATCGCCAATGATATTCGATGGATGGCCTCAGGCCCTCGCTGTGGATTAAGCGAAATCTTCATCCCTGAAAATGAACCGGGATCGTCGATTATGCCAGGCAAGGTAAACCCTACCCAGTGTGAAGCCATTACCATGGTCGCCTGCCAAGTCATGGGCAACGATGCCTCGCTTAATATCGGCGGCTCCTTGGGCAACTTTGAGCTGAATGTATTTAAGCCTCTAATGATCTATAACTTTATGCAAAGCTTAACGATTATTGCCGATACCTGTATTACCTTTAACGATTATTGCGCGGTCGGAATCGAGCCTAACTTGCCCCGCTTACAATATTATGAAGAAAATACCCTAATGCTAGTCACAGCGCTAAACCCGCATATCGGCTATGACAATGCTGCTAAAATCGCCAAATATGCCTTTAAAAATAATAAAACCTTAAAGGCTGCCGCGATGGAATTGGGTTTATTAACGGCCGAGCAGTTTGATCAATGGGTAAAACCTGAAGATATGTTGAGACCACAGACTTTATAGTAGCAACACACGCTGTTATCCCCGACCTGCTCGGGGATTCCCTATTTTACTCGCTATGCCAGCCAATCCTCGAGAGTTAATACGGGAACCATTGAAAACTCTTTGGTATTTTGAGTAACTAATATTAAACCATGATGTATTGCTTGGGATGCTATTAATAGATCATATGGGCCTATTGGCGTGCCTGCTTTTTTCAAATGCCCCCGAAGATTTCCAGCCACTTCAGCATCTGCTTTTTCAAATGCTAAAATGTGTATTTTAGATAACAGAGTTTCAATTATGGGGTTGATAATCTTTGCACGTTCTAAATTAAGCGCTAAGCCAAACTCAATCTCCATAACTGAAATACTAGAAATTGAAATTAGTTCTGGTCTACAAGATTTTAACTGTTTTGAAATGGAGGGATGACCTTTTACAAAATGACTAATCGTACAGGTATCAAGCAAATATTTCATTTAAATGGATCCTCGCGTGGATCTAAAAAATCCTTACGACTTTCTTCGAATGCAGGAAAATCAGCAATGCCTTGAAACTCAAGGATTTCATCCGGCCACTTATTGGCATTACTTTCAAGAAGCTTTTTTATGGCTTCACGAATCATGCTATTGCGTGTTACTCCCTGCTGCTTAGCCCAAGAAGTAAGCTGGGAGCCAAGCTGCTCATCGAGATAAATATTAAAATGCATAATTAATACCCCTTGAATTGATATGTTATAACATAATAACATGTTATAACAAAAAATCAAGCGCCAGGGTCTTTCAGCAAGGTGCTATAAGCTTTGCTAATACATTAATAAGATCTTGCTGGTCTAACTGGTTTAGTTGCCCAAAAAATTGCTTATCTATATTTTCAACAACGGGCACTAAAGTGCCTGCTAGTATTTTGCCTTTATCTGTTAAACGCACCGATTTGGCTCGGGTGTCATATTCATGCTCGACTCGCGCTATTAAACCTTGAACTGCCATTTTCTTGAGTGACTTGGATACCGTCATCTTATCGAGCTTGGTTTGCCTGACCATAAGAATTTGAGTAGGCACTATCTGTTGTTCTTCAAACCATAATAAACAGGCCATAATCACAAACTGGGCATGAGCAATATCATAAGGCTCTAACGCCTGTTTAATTAATCGCTGCCAGGTAATGGTCGTTTGCCATAATAAAAATCCGGGGCTATGTTCGGGCTGCTCAAATCCAAAGGCGGACTCACTCATGCGCAGACCTTGCACACTTAACCAAGGCATCATTTTGGGCCTCAGTATCGTTAAAAACATTTTTCGCCACCAGCATAACCCATAGATATTGTAATGGGCCTGTAACCTTCATGGTGCTGATTAAACGTAAGCCCTCAGGCGTTTCTTTCAATTCATGCGTATCATACATTTTGGCACCGAAAAATTGGGTGCAATCGGTAAACTTCTTACCAGGGATAACTTCTGTCAGGGTTATTTTAAACGGCCCCATGCCTTTGGGCTTAAGCATAAAATAGTTCTCCACTTCAAAGGAGCCTTCCATTTTGCAATAGTCTAGATCATCGTGCCAGGCGGCCCAATTATTCACATCAGTCCAAATTTGCCATATCGCTTCTTTGCTAACGCCTTGATAGACTTTGCTATGAGTTTGAATCCACATTTTACTCTCCTTTATGTAAACTTGTATACTATATGTTTATTTACATAATAAGCAAGCTTAATTCATTCCTATCGCTTATATAGGTGCAAATCACCAAGAAGAGCATTACGCCTCATACAATGAAAATATTGAGTAAGCCAGAGCTTTGGAAAGAGTATTTCAAATTAATAGATAGCCTAGAAATACCAAGTGATTTTATGGAAGATCGCATAGACTTACCTACTCAAATTAGAGAGCTTTTTTAGTAGTCTCTGTGATAAATAAATCTTCATGCGGATCTACTAAATCTTTACGACTTTCCTCAAAGGCAGGAAAATCAGGCACACCTTGAAATTCAAGAATTTGATCTGGCCACTGCTTACTATTGTTAGCGCTACTATTCATCCTCTGGCATCACTTGCTTTTCGGCCTTTCTTTTGGCCGCAGCAACGCGATCTTCGGCGATATAGGTATACATGGTTGGCACCACAAATAGCGTGAAACAGGTCCCTATCGTCATCCCTGCCGTAATCACTAAGCCTACATCGAAACGGCTCACAGCACCGGCACCTGTGGCTAATAGCAATGGCAATATACCAAACACCATACAGAAGGTAGTCATTAAGATCGGACGCAGTCGGGTGGCGGCAGATTGTTCGATGGCTTCGCGAATCGATAGGCCTTGCTCGTCTTGCAGGCGATTGGCGAATTCCACCATTAAAATACCGTGTTTGCTGATTAAGCCTATTAAGGTAATTAAGCCGATTTCGGTATAAATATTAATGGTAGCCAGGCCTAAATAGAGCGGAATTAAAGCCCCACATATCGATAGAGGCACGCTGACCAATACCACCAATGGGTCGCGGAAGCTTTCAAACTGAGCGGCTAGCACCAAGAAAATAATAATAAGCGCTAATAAGAAGGCATAGATTAAAACATCGCCCTCCTCGACAAACTGACGAGACTGACCTGCATAGTTAATCGACATATTTTGCGGCAAAGTTTCTTTGGCTAAACCTTGAAGATACGCTAATCCTTGCCCTAAGGTGTAACCAGGCTTAAGCATGCCTTCTAAGGTGGCACCATTTAACTGCTGGAATTGGTATAGCGAAGAAGGCTCGGTGGCATTACTAAAGCTTACTATGCTCGATAAAGGCACCAGGCTACCGCTAGAGGTAGGAATATTAATATTTTGCAGTTGCTTAACATTACGACGCCAATCATCAGGCACCTGAGGGATGACTTGATAACTATAGCCGCCCTGGCTAAAGTAGTTAACCAAATTACCACCCAACATGGTATTTAAAGAAGCGGCGATTTCAGACATCGAAATCCCTAAGGCCGCGGCCTTATTTTGATCGATACTGATCTGTATTTGCGGCTTATCAAACTGCAGCGAGCTATTTAAAAATAAGAACATCCCACTTTGAGCGGCTTTAGCCTTAAAGGCCTGCATGACTTGAAATAAAGCCTGCTGGCTATCGGTGGTGGTGATGACAAATTGTAAAGGTAGTCCGAAATCCACTCCAGGCAACGGTGGCATTTGGAAGGCAAAGGCCTGTAGACCTGGAATATTATTCAATTGATTCTGTAACAGCGGCGTGATCTGCATCTGAGTCTGATGGCGTTGACCCCAGGGTGTTAAGATAATTCCGCCAAACACCGTATTAGGGCCCTGCATCCCATCGATAATAAAACTATGGTCTGTTTCAGGAATATCATTAAATATCTTCATTAAATCGGCATTAAATTGTTGCACATAGGGCAGATTAGCCGAGCTTGGGGCATTGGCGAATAAGCCAATAAAGCCCTGATCTTCCGTAGGCGCTAATTCACTCTGAGAGCCGGTAAATAGAAAGAAGCAGCTGCTTAGTACTACGACTGCTACCAATAAAACCAAGGGACGGTAGTCCAAGACCCCTTGTAAGCGGCGATGATAGCGCCCTTTTAAGTTATGAAATACTTTATCGATACGCTGGACGAACCGACCTTTTAACAGGTCTGCGCTAATAACCTTGGAACATAGCATCGGGGAAAAAGTTAAGGCCACTATCCCGGAAATAACCACCGCAGCGGCCAGGGTAAAAGCAAATTCGCCAAATAAAGCCCCGGTTAAACCGCCCACGAACCCAATCGGCGCAAATACAGCGGCCAAGGTCGTGGTCATCACCATCACTGGCCCGGCAATTTCTCGCGTGCCTTTAATCGCCGCCTGAAATGGCGTTAAACCTTCTTCGACATGCCGGTAAATATTTTCTAATACGACTACCGCATCATCGACCACTAAACCGATGGCCAGCACCATAGCCAATAAAGTTAAGAGGTTAATGGAATAGCCCATCATTAACATTAAAAAGCATACCCCGATTAAGGATAGCGGAATAGCCGCCACCGGAATAAGCACGGCGCGCAGGGAGCCTAAAAATAAATAAATGACGATAATAACGATAAGCGTCGCGGCGATAATGGTCTCGATTACTTCTTTAATCGATACTCGAATAAACTGAGTACTATCGTGCACCACCTCTACTTTTAAGCCGGGCGGGAAATTGGCCTTAATGCCAGGCAAGGCTTTAATAACGCCATCCACGACGGTAAGCGGATTTGCGCCAGGCGCTGAACTAACTCCGGCGAATACCGCTTGTTTACCGTTATAATAGACTTGAGAATCATAGCTTTGCGAACCCATTTCCGCATAGCCGATATCCTGAACTCGAATGAGATGGCCTTTGGCATTTTTAATCACTAAATTATCAAATTGGGCCACAGTATGGAGATCGGTTTGGGCCTGGATATCGGTGTACATATAGGGCTGCTTTAATTGCCCCGGTGCCGATTGAATATTATTGGTCTGTAAAGCCGACTGCACATCCTGAGGGCTGACCCCGAGCAAGGCCATTTTTTGAGGGTTAAGCCATATACGCATCGCATAGGTCTTGGCCCCATAAACCACAATATTAGAAATTCCGCCAACGCTATAGAGTTTTGGCATCACCACGTTTTGAATATAAGCCGTTATTTGCTCAGGGCTCATGGTCGTGGCGGTGAAGCCCATAATTAAGTCGGGAAAGGTTTGTCCGGTTTCTTTATCGATAACGGGGGACTGACTGCCTGTTGGTAATTGGTTAATAACCGAATCCACCTTACCCGTGATATTGGTTAGGGCGGCATTAGGGTCATAATTTAATTTAATATGAGCGGTAATGGTACTGATACTCGAGGAACTCGTCGCCTCGAGATAATCGATGCCGTCCGCGCTACCCACCGCTTGCGAAAGAGGTGTGGTAATAAATCCTTGCACCACATCAGCGCTGGCACCAGGATAGTCGGTGGTAATGGTAATTGTGGTATTTTGCATAGCAGGATATTGGCGTAACGGCAGCTTAGCGATAGCCGATAAACCCATTACGACAATAAGCAGACTCACTACCGAGGCTAAGACCGGCTTTTTAATAAAAATATCGGTAAATTTCATGCTGGCCTCTTAACTACTACTGGTACTGGAATCTGAATTCGCAATAGTGACTGGGTTAGTATCCTGAAGTTTAATCTGCCCGTCTTTAACGACGACCTGCCCGGCTTTTAGCCCTTGCAAGATTTGAACTTCATCACCGCGTTGCTCGCCGGTCGTGACATAGACTCGATTCGCTGTTTTAATCGTTTTGCCTGATTTATCGGTCTGATCCGTTACCACAAATACCGAATCACCATACAGAGTATAAGAAATAGCGACCTGGGGTACGGTGACAACATTATTTTGCTCTGGCAAAAGGGTCGTCACATTGGCAAACATGCCAGGATAAAGTTGCGTTTCAGGATTGCTATTTTTAACTAAGGCCTGCACCGCTATGCTCTTTGTATTATCGCTGACTTCAGCATCGATGGCATTTATTTTAGCCGGGAAAGTAACTCCAGGATAAGTACCAACCGTTATTAACACCGCCTGGCCTACGCTTAATTTGCCAATGTCTTCTTGGGGGATAAAATAATTAACATAAATAGGGTCGACGGTCTGTAAATTGGTAATGGTATCCCCCGGGTTTAGATACTGGCCGATATTAACCTGGCGAATCCCTAATTTACCAGAGAATGGCGCTTTTATAATGGTCTGTATGATCGATTGCTCGGTCTGGGCCACAGAGGCTTCATCTTCCTGTAAGGTGGAAAGATTATTATCCAATACGGCTTTGGGTATAGCGCCAACCTTAAATAATTTTAGCGAGCGATCATAGTTAATCTGCGCCAACTTAACCGCGGCTAAGTTACCTTGAAGCTGGGCCTTTAAAACATCGGCGTTAAGTTTAAGTAGCACCTGACCTTTTCTTACCATTTGGCCCGAGCTAAAATCGATTTCCTGCACCATGCCAGCCACTTGAGAACTAACATTGACGCCCTGTACCGCGTCCATGGTTCCTACGCTTGAAAGAGAAGGCTGCCATACTTCAGCTTTTGAGGTGGCCACCGTTACTGTGACGGCAGGCATAGCAAAATGCGACATATACTTATTGATTTCATAGTTGATAAAAATTCGATAGCCGAAAATTCCACCAAAAACTAGTACCAATAAAAGGACAACGATAATCAGGCGCTTTTTCATAAACTGTTTAATCTGCTTGGGATAGTGTTAGTAGAATAGCGAAAATTTGCTAAATTGCCTAGTTTATTTCTAGCAAATAGCCCAGTAAGATACCCTATAAATAAGGGGAACTATATGTTTAAACTAATAACACTAACTGAATTAGATAAGTATTTAGCCGATAATGTTATGTCCGATGATTTTGATTTCTTAGCGAATTTATATAAAAATAAATTCTCACGTTTTTCACCTGAGACCACCTTTCTTGAAAAAATGACAGTTTGCCGACTAACATTCTAACATTATTACATGAGGCTTTTCTTGAGGTTTATTCGGATTTTAGAAAATTTCCTGATTACGGAATACCGCCAGAAATAGAAGACTTGATTAGTCATGAGTTTGCTCTACATTTAGAGCCATTTAAGATAAGAGCGAGCACTAAAAGTAAACCTCAAATAATAAGTTATGAACAGGATAAAGATACGATAATATTTGCCCATACTTTCACTCTGCTACCAGAGGAAGCTAAACAAGCTGTCTCTATGCGTGCCGCCAACAATCTTATCGATAAAGCTATCGAAAATGGCAAAGATCTTCCCATAAAATATAGCACGGCCATTTATAATACCAGTAGAGCTAAAACTTCGCTTTCAGGTTCAGGCTCTATAAAAACCGCGATAGTAATCAGAAATGCTGCCACTCCAAGCACAGGTTTAGTTAGCGGCAAGGAAAAAGATTCATCCTGCTGCATAATCTCCCAAGCTTGAGCATATCGAACGGCTATTTAAGGTGCCGCATGACTAGTCTTGGCGGCAGGTAAATACTTTACCCTGGCAAATCGTATAGCTAGGCCAGCCTTTAAGTTCCCAGCCGGCATAAGGCGACCAGCCGCAGCGGGTATAAAGCTTCGCCTCATCTACTATTTTAGTTTTATGTAAATCCACTAGCACTACATCGTCATTGTCGGGCAATCGAAAGATTTCCTGAGCCCGAGTACGCGTCAACTCTACGATGCGCTCTAAACTTAAACGGCCGTCATTATAGGCATTCAATAATAGCGCCATGCTGGTGTCCATATTTGGCACTCCTGATGGCGCCTTACCATAAGGCTGATTTTTTTCTTCCACACTATGCGGTGCATGGTCTGACCCGATGGTATCGATACTGCCGTCTTGAATAGCTTGCCAAAGGGCCATCTGATGCTTGGCTGAACGCAAGGGCGGATTCATCTGAGCTCTTGCGCCCATAGTTCCGAGCGCCTCTTCGGTCATAAACAAATGATGCGGGCAGGCTTCAGCATATACTTTAAGGCCCTCGGACTTAGCCGCTCGGATTAATTCAAGTTCATTAATGGTACTAACATGTAAAATATAAAGCCGGGTATTAAACTCTCTGGCTAAGTCTATCGCTTGTTTAACGGCGGCCTCAGCCACCTCAGGACTTCTTATTTTAGAATGCACCCTGAAATCGGTTTGCCCCTTAAATTCAGCCATGCGTTGCTGAATCAGGCATTCATCTTCGGCATGGACCGCGACTAAAATATCGTGCTTGCCGCAAATTTCAAAGGCTTGGCGCAAATCATCGACTTTATCCATCAATAAATCGCCGGTGCTGGAACCCATAAAAATTTTAACACCGATTATCTTGTCTTTAACTAAGGGGATTTGATCGAGGGTCTTGCGGTCTGCCCCAAAATATAAGTGATAACGCAAGGGAATACCCGCCTCTTTTAATTGCTGCTCGATTAAGGCCATTTTGGCCTCTAGGCGCTCAACGGTAGAACAAGCCGGCACATTATTTGGCATATCAAACACATGAGTATAACCTCCGTGTACACAGGCCTTAGCACCCGTTATCCAGCTTTCTTTATGTTCGGCACCCGGGGTACGAAAATGCACGTGCGGATCGATCGCGGCAGGCATAATCGTTAAACCTGTGCCATCGATTTCGCACGATTCTTCGCTAGGATAGGTTTTATCGATACGCTGGCCATCGATGGTTTGAATGTTTTTTAGTGTAATCATGTGAATTAAGTCCCCTCTCCCTCAAAAGCTTTGCTTTTTTGACCTCTCCCACAAGGGGCGAGGTTTATTAATTTCCAAACAGTATCAACTCAAGCACGGCCTTAGCGCAACCCCATGATAAGGAATGCCCGGCGCCACCATGTCCATAATTATGAATTAACAACCTGCCCTGACTATCCCAATCGCTTTCCAATCTTACACTAGGCCGACCTGGGCGCAAGCCGACCTTGTGGCCAATGATTTTTTGCTTGGTGATAGCCGGATAAATCTCGGCAGCTTGTGCCATTATTTGCTTTGCAATCTTAGGATCTGGCTTAGTGTGCCAATCATTTTTTTCCGCCGTGCCACCGACAATACAATCGTTTTTTCGGGCGATGATATAAATAAAATCTTCGGGGGCCGCGATACTGGCGGTAAATCTTGCCGGCCTTTCCACAACGACGACTTGGCCTCGAATAGGATAAACCGATTCATCTTTAGCTAGGTCTAAAGCTCCTAAACCGCTGCAATTTACGATTACATCGGCTGCTTTAATATCCTGCCAGGCCTTTATTTTTTCTTGGTTTATCTTGCCACCTAACTTCACAAAGCTATTTATTAAATAATCCATGTAAATAGTGGTGTCCATTAAGGGAACTTTATAACTAAGCATATGCTGATAGGCGGCTGGCATTTTAGCCGCCGGTTTAACGTGCTCGACTAAATTCTGCCAAACTGGCGAGGTAAATTCCCGATAAAATTCGGTTCGAGTTACCCATGAAACACCAGAATGCGTATTTTTGCTTAAGAGCATAAGCTGACTTAGGCTCGTTTCACACCATTTAGCCAAATGTTCATTTTGCATATGCGAAGGTCGCCAAATAGCCGCAGCAATATCAGAAGTAGTATGGGGTGAGAGATCTTCGGCGATAATTTCAACCTCCGTAAAACCGCCTTCTAGCAGGGTAATGCCACAACAAAGGCCATTTACACCCGCTCCGACTACCATGATCTTTGGAAATGAGCTCATATGTTACCCTCGCCTATTTACTGTATAGTACGCAAAATTTCAAGATTTCGCAGCAGCTCCCACTCAAAATTGTAGATATAAGTTAAGGCGTTGCGTGAGCTTCATTGTGCCCTGATAATGGGTAGCATTCATCAGGATCTAGGTTTGGCCTTGCCCAGCAGCTAAGCTGTCAAGGTGATTGTCACTTTTAGCGCCGCATTAAATCTCGGGAAAGGTCTCCTGCTATTTGAGCGGGAGCCCCTAAAGATTTCGCCAGTCGGGATGTTAAAGTAGCAGACTTTACGCTATTATACGCTAGTCAAACGACCATGAAATTAGGCCCATTTAATGAATATATTTGAAACTATTAAGAAAAGCGCTCTACTCTACAAAGTAAGTTTTCAACAAATTTATCCTCTGGCCTTTGCCATGGCGTTGATTAGCCAATTAGCCTTATGGGCTGTCAATGGCACTATGATTCAAAGCGGCGATAATATTAGCGTTCAATCCTGGCCTACCCTCGTGGCGGCTCTAATTGGTATGTGGTTGATAACATTAATTGGTAACGCTATTATTCAAGTCTGTCAAAATGCCTACCTTTATTCCTATAAATTGACCATCCCACAGGCCGCCACTTACACCCTTAAATGCCTACCTGCATTGATTTTAGCTGCAACGATGTTTTCAATAATGGTTTCAGCGGGTTTGTTTTTATATATCGTGCCCGGTGTTTTGCTCATGACTGTATTTGCACTCTACTCCCCAGCCGTTTTATTTATGAAAAAGCACGGTGTTGGTGCCTTACAGCTTAGTTTTAAACTAGTGGCTCCACAATTTTTCGCCGCCTTTACCATTTTAGCCTTAAATCTAGCCTTGCTCTTATTGCCACAGCTATTAGCCAGCCAGCTTAATGTCAGTTTAAGCACTAATTTTGGGGTGGAAGAAGCGCTAGGCGTTTTAGCCACCAGCATCTTAATACCATTTAGCAATGCGCTTATTTTAGTGCTATTCTATAAGCTCAATGCCATGCAAAAAAATGTCCCAAATGCGAACTAAGCATATGGTTTCCAATAATTTTTATTGCGCCTGATCGATATATCTGCTTCAATATACTCCATAAATCTTGCGCGTTTTTAAGGAATTAATATGGCAAATTCAGAAACTCTCCATAAATTCGAACCTTATAAAGAAAAAAAAGGTGAAGAATACATGTCGGCTAAAATGCTTAAGCATTTCGAAGCGATTCTTAACGATTGGAAACAAAACTTAATGGCTATGGTCGATCGCACCGTAAGCCATATGAAAGATGAGGCCGCTAATTTCCCTGATCCTGTGGATCGTGCTGCTCAAGAAGAAGAATTTAGCTTAGAACTTAGGGCGCGAGATCGTGAGCGCAAGCTAATCAATAAAATTGAACAATCTCTCGAAAGCATCCAAACCCATGATTATGGTTATTGCAAAGCCTGTGGCTCTGAAATCGGTACGCGTCGCTTAGAGGCTCGCCCAACAGCGACTCTATGTATCGACTGTAAAACTCTCGATGAAATTAAAGAGAAACAGTTATATAGTTAATTTAATAGGGTCAAAATGTTCATTGTTTTGGCCCTTGAGTTGTATCCATGAAATTTTCCATTTTTAAACGCACTAAAGAAGCTCCCCCTTCCCAAAAATCCCAGGTTTATTCTGCGGCAGAATGGCGGCTTAAGCCTTCTGATTTCCACCCTCACGCCTTGCAAATTATTAAAACCTTGCAAGATGGGGGCTATCAGGCTTTTATTGTCGGCGGCGGGGTAAGAGATCAATTAGTCTCCCTGCATCCTAAAGATTTCGATATCGCCACCAATGCCACGCCAGAACAAGTTAAGGGCTTATTTAACCATTGTCTCATTATTGGTCGGCGCTTTCGCTTGGCCCATGTTTATTTCAAACGCCATATTTTTGAGGTGGCAACCTTTCGTCGCGATCACACGCATGCCGTCGATGTAAACCAGGCTAGCCATAGAGACGGTATTATTACTCGAGATAATGTATACGGCTCGGTAGAAGAAGATGCTCTACGGCGTGACTTTACCGTTAATGCCCTATATTACAATCCAGCTGATAATAGCATTTGTGACTACACCGATGGCATTGGCGACTTTAAAGCCAAACAAATCCGCGTCATTGGCAATCCTGTAGCCCGATTTAAAGAAGATCCGGTGCGGATATTACGCGCCATCCGTATCGCTACCAAGCTTAGCTTTACGCTCGAGCCAGAAACCGAACGCGCCATTGCAGAAACCCTGCCCTTCTTAGATCAAATGCCTGGCGCCAGACTATTCGATGAATATACTAAATTATTTTTACATGGACATGCCATTGGCAATTTTGCGGTCTTAAATAAACATCATATCTTTATTACTTTATTCCCAGCAACCATAGCTTATGTCGATGACGCTAACTTTACGAAATTAGCTGGCATCGCCCTGCGCAACACAGACTATCGCTATATCGAACAAAAAGGCGTAAATCCGGCCTTTTTAATAAGCGTGTTTTTATGGCGTGCCGTTACGTTACGTCAACAAGAATTTATGCAGGCCGGTGAGCTTAAACTAGAAGCCTTTAATCATGCCGCTACCGAAATCCTATCCTCGCAATTAAAGCGCATGGCTATGCCTAAGCGATTTAGTGCTAATATTCGCGAAATATGGAGCCTGCAACACGTTTTAGAAAACCGTCGCCCCAAATTAGTCGAAAAAGTGCTCACCCACCCTCGCTTTAGGGCTGCCTATGATTTCTTATATTTACGAGGCGAAATTGGCGAAGTACCGATGGCCTTAGTACAGTGGTGGGAAAAATTGCAAACCCTTGATCATGAAGCAAAAATTTCGGTAATTCGCAGCCTACAAAAACCGAAAAAATCTAAAGCTAATGCCGGTTAAATCGATCGTTTTTCTGGGGCTAGGCAGCAATCTAAATAGCCCTATCGATCAGATTAATCAGGCCATAACCGAGCTTGCAAACTTACCCAGAACAACCATGCTAGACCACTCCTCGCTTCATCACAGCAAACCCTTAGGCCCACAAGATCAACCCGATTTTATCAATGCGGTCGTAAAGCTAGAGACCGAATTAGCACCGATGGATTTGTTGAAAGCTTGCCAAGCGCTTGAGCAACAACATGGCAGGATTAAAACCCGACACTGGGGCGAACGAACTTTAGATATCGATATTTTACTGTATGGTAATCAGCTTATAGATTTGCCAGAGCTTACTGTTCCTCATCCTGAGATGATGAATCGCGCTTTTGTACTACAGCCTTTGGCTGAAATTGCGCCTGAATTGATTTTGCCACCAACCCTGTCGTCATAAACTATGTAGTCATTCCCAACTTGATAGTGTTGCGTCATCCAGACAGCGCATCTCGTCAGGATTCAGAAAATATAGTTCTGCAACAAGCTCTGTTGGAGCTTTATAGGTGAAAGAACTTGTCATCCTGCGGCCACAGAGTGGAACCCGGGATCCAACGCTAAAGAATAGTGATGCTCGCCCATTGCAAGTTACCCTTATGTTTCCTATAATTCAATAAATGCATTGAAAGGAAAACCTTATGCTTACAAAAAAGCAATATCAAGTCCTAAAGTTTATCGACCATTATATTAAGCAGCATGGCTATGCGCCTACCTATGAAGAAATCGCCACCGCCATCGGTGTGACGGCAAAAGGCCCGATTACCAAATACATTAAAATCCTAGAAGAACAGGGTTATTTAGAACGCAACCCCAATATGGCGCGAGCATTGCGGATAAAACAAGCCCTTCCAGAGCTCGAGCAAAATGGCTTT
This sequence comes from Gammaproteobacteria bacterium, assembly GCA_030652335.1. Classification (GTDB taxonomy): domain Bacteria; phylum Pseudomonadota; class Gammaproteobacteria; order Francisellales; family CACEW01; genus JAQSYQ01. The sequence continues at coordinate 144,050 of JAUSAW010000006.1, read as the reverse complement.
CCATTAGTTGGTAAAATTGCCGCGGGCAAACCGATTTTAGCCTTTGAAAATATCGAATTTATCGATCTTAACCAGCATTTAGCCGGGCGTAATAAGCGCTATTTTCTAGAGGTGCAGGGCGAGTCCATGAAAGATATCGGCATTTTGCCAGGGGATTGGGTATTAATCCAAGCCCAACAAACCGCAAATAATAACGATATCGTAGTGGCATTAGTCGATGGCTATGAGGCCACTCTAAAAAGGCTACGCCGCGATAATACTAAAAACATTACCCTGCTTCCTGAAAATAAAGACATGGAACCGATGAGCTTCCCCGCGGACCAGGTCCAGATCCAAGGTATACTCGTTGCACAACTTAGACACTACTAAGAGACCCATTATGAATTCACCTGCCTGGCAAAAACTTCAAGATCATTACCAAACCATTTGCTCAGAGCATATGCGAGACTGGTTTATAGCGGACCCTAAACGCGCCGATCGCTACACTTTACAGGCCTGCGGATTAGAGCTCGATTATTCTAAAAATCGCATTAGCGATGAAACCCTTAAGCTATTGATTCAATTAGCCGAAACATCTGGCCTTCGCCATAAAATTGACGCCATGTTTGCCGGTGAAAAAATTAATCTAACCGAAGATCGTGCCGTACTGCATGTCGCTTTGCGCAATCAGATCGATGTATTGCCAGCCGTAGCGGCTCAGCTTAGTAAAATGCGCAAACTGGTCGAAGCGGTGCATTCGGGTAAATGGCTAGGCTTTAGCGGTAAGAAAATCACAGACGTGGTCAATATCGGCATCGGCGGCTCAGATTTGGGGCCCAAAATGGTCACTCATGCCTTAAAACCCTATCATACAGGCCATGTAAACTGCCATTTTGTATCGAATGTCGATGGTACGGATATTACGGAAACCCTACAAAAGCTGAATCCGGAAACCACGCTGTTTATCATCGCCTCCAAGACTTTTAGCACCCAAGAAACCCTGATGAATGCTCAAACAGCCAAAGCCTGGGTTTTAGAAAAAGCTCCTAATGAATCTGCTATAGCTCAACATTTTATCGCCATATCCTCCAAGGTAGACAAGGTTATCGCTTTTGGTATTAATGCTGAAAACTGTTTTGAAATGTGGGACTGGGTAGGCGGCCGTTATTCGCTTTGGTCTAGCATCGGCATGCCAATTGCCTTAAGCATAGGCATGAATGGTTTTGTCGATCTATTAAAAGGCGCTCATGCCATGGATCAGCATTTTAAAACCGCTGAGTTCTCCCAAAATATGCCGATTATCATGGCCTTACTTGGCATCTGGTATAACAATTTCTTTAACGCTCATAGCTATGCCGTATTACCTTACGATGATTATCTGCATTTTCTACCTTCCTATCTGCAACAGGCCGATATGGAAAGCAATGGCAAGTCGGTTACCCTTGATGGCAAGCCAGTCACCTATGCCACTGGGCCGGTTATTTGGGGTGGAGTGGGTACCAATGGCCAACATGCTTTTCATCAACTGCTGCATCAAGGCACGCCATTAGTACCGGTGGATTTTATCATTCCCGTACAAACCCATAATCCTACTGGCGAACATCATGCTGCTCTCTATGCTAATTGCTTAGCCCAATCCCAAGCACTTATGCAAGGCAAGACCTGGGATGAGGCTTATGCCGAATTAATTCGCCAAGGGCTATCTGAAGAAAATGCTAAACGTCTCGCCACCCATAAAGTCATTCCGGGCAATAAACCTAATAATATGCTCCTAACTGAGAAATTTACTCCAGAGACTATTGGGGCTTTAATCGCCCTTTATGAACATAAGATTTTTGTGCAAAGCGTAATTTGGAATATTAACGCCTTCGATCAATGGGGCGTTGAACTTGGTAAACAACTAGGCGAGCCTATTTTTAAAAGCTTATTAAATAAAAATGAGCCGAACCAATATGATAGCTCGACTCAAAATTTAATTGCTCGGTTTAAAAAACTTAAAAATTAAGATCTTGGCCTAAACTCTACCGGGCCCTTGTTGCCAAGTTCTGGTTTCGCAGCTGCTGCCGCCTTTTTTGCTGTTAAAAATGGTGTTGGATGCTCCCAAAGCAGCACTAAGCTAGAACTTGCGCCTGAAGCTGAACTATCTTTACGCTCCCTACCTAATACAGGCTCTGAACGGCCATAACGTCGATCTCTTGCTTTTTCTGGTCCAAACATATTGCTCTCCTTAGCGCATTACTCTTACTCACATCTTACCAAATGTTTTTGCTAAAATTTGTAAGCTATTCGCTATTTATTAATAATATATTTACTACAATACTGTCTCTTAATATTCCCTTAAGCTTATCAATATAGTATTGCCACTGAGAATGAACTCATGGAGAAATACTGTGCAAGGATTGCCGAAGAAAACTAGGGAACACATTTCAAAATTTTTAGACCCTAAATACGCTGCTGTGAACGCCTCTTATCTTATGACTAATAAAGGTAAGGTTCATCTATTTGGGCTAATGCTAGATCTGATTTATTTAAGTTCCGAGGGAATAACGGGTGCTACTCGCGAGACAGTTAATGACTTATGTGCGCTTTCTTCTGTAACGAAAAAAATGTATCAAAATTTTTATAGCCTATGGGAATGGTGCCAAATATATAATGACATTCATGTTGGTGAGTTATGCATGATGGTTCGTGATGATATTTTAGATAAACCTAGCCGGGCATTTGTCTTAGCTGATTCCACTTATTTTATGACAGTTAAGGCAGCCGTATTCTCTAATGATAGAAAGGCATTAGCTAGGTTATCTGCTTTGCCTCCTTCCCTTACGCCCCCTGTAATCACGCCATTTTCCGGAACAGGCATAGGTATACCTCCTGCCAGAGAAGTCGAAGGAAAGGGCGCATGCCTTTAAGTAATATCAGTTAGTAGCCAGCGTGGCTTTACTTGAATATTTAAAGATCTAGGCTGGCCGGCCTTTAATCGCATAGCACCGGCTAAGGCTATCATGGCACCATTATCGGTACAAAATTCGGTTCTGGGATAAAACAATGTAAAGCCTTTCGCCTTTGAAATCTCATCGAGGCGTTGACGTAATAGTCGATTGGCGCTGACGCCACCGGCTAAGACTAAACGGTTTAAACCGGTATGCTCTAAAGCTCTCTTGCATTTTTCAGCTAAGGTAGCCACCATAGCTTCTTGAAAGGCATACGCAATATCTGCTTTAGTTTGTTCGGTGGGATCGGTCGCCTCAAGCACTCGCAAAACCGCCGTTTTTAAGCCGCTAAAGCTAAAATCCAAGCCTGGTCTATCGAGCATAGGCCTTGGGAAACGCAAGCGCCCAGCCTGACCTTTTTCGGCCAGTTTACTTAACGGCGCTCCCCCTGGGTAGGGCAAGCCTAATAACTTAGCGGTTTTATCGAAGGCTTCACCCGCGGCATCGTCCAAGGATTCACCTAGTATTTCATATTCGCCAAGACCGGATACCTTAACCAGCATGGTATGTCCACCCGAAACCAATAGGGCCACAAAAGGAAAGTCCGGCTTATGCTCTTCTAACATAGGCGCTAATAGATGGCCTTCCAGATGATGGATGCCAAGCGTTGGAACGTTCCAGACTAAACTTAAAGCCTGAGCTATTCCAGCTCCGACCATTAAAGCCCCAGATAATCCTGGGCCTGCGGTATAGGCAATGCCATCGATCTCGCTAGGTTTAATCTTGGCTTCTATACAAACCTGCTCGATTAAAGGCAACACTTGGCGAATATGATCTCGGCAGGCAAGCTCTGGCACTACCCCACCATATTCGACATGCAAGGCCGTCTGACTATATATAGTATGCGCGAGCAAGCCTTGCTCGGTATCGTAAAGCGCAATACCACTATCGTCACACGATGTTTCTATGCCTAAAACCTTCATAAATAATGCCTATATTTTATATGCAATGGTATTGTCATCCTCGACTTGATCGAGGATCCAGAAAACTAGATTCCCGCCTTCGCGGGAATGACAACCCTCTACCATAATTAATTGATTGAAATCCAGAAGAGTTTACAGTAAACTACGCCGTCCTAGAACCTTATTCTACTTAAAATTTAACCTGGCACCAAGAATTAATAAGTGAGGTGAATATACAATGCCAAGCGTACGCGTAAGAGAAACCGAGCCATTTGACGTCGCACTGCGACGTTTCAAACGTTCTTGTGAAAAGGCTGGAGTGCTATCTGAGCTACGTCGTCGTGAGTGTTTTGAAAAACCAACCACGGAAAGAAAACGCAAAAAAGCGGCTGCTGTAAAGCGCCACTTGAAAAAGCTATCCCGTGATGGTCAAGCTCGCAAACGGCTATACTAAGGGGATTTAAAGATGCCCCTTGGCAAACGTTCATCGCATATCGTTGGTGAACGCTTGCATTATCACCACACTATCGCATTATCAAATGATAGATTAAAATAACTAACGCCCCAGCTTGGGGCGTTTTTCATTAAGGAAAAATCATGGCAGACTGCGCACTAAAAACCCAATTACTCAATGACATGAAACAAGCGATGCGCGATCAAAAGAAAGAATTGCTCGGCACCATTCGTTTGGCTTTATCCGCTATTAAACAAAAAGAAGTCGATGAACGCGTTGAATTATCCGATGCTGAAGTCACCAGTATTATCGAAAAAATGATCAAACAACGCCGCGAGTCCATTAAGCAGTTTGAAGCCGGTGCTCGCCCAGACTTAGCCGCGATCGAAGTCTCTGAAATCGATGTATTAAAACACTATATGCCCCAAGCTTTATCCGAAGCCGAAGTAGAAGCCTTTATTCGTCAAGCGATTCAAGAGACCGACGCCAAATCGGCTCAAGACATGGGCAAAGTTATGACCTGGCTTAAAGCTAAGGTTCAAGGACGCACAGATATGGGTTTGCTTAGCGCTCATATTAAAAAGTTACTGGTTTAAGTCGGTATTATGGCTGGGCGCATCCCCCAAGATTTTATCCATAGCCTGCTGGCTAGAGTGGATATAGTCGACGTTATCGACAGCCGTATTACCTTAAAGAAAAAGGGTGGCAACTATCAAGCCTGCTGCCCCTTTCACCAAGAAAAATCCCCCTCTTTTTCGGTAAGCCCCAGCAAACAGTTTTACTATTGTTTTGGTTGCGGCGCCCATGGCAATGCCATTGGCTTTTTAACCGAATACGAGCATTTAGACTTCGTCGAAGCCGTAGAAGATTTAGCCAGCTCGGTCGGTATGCCGGTGCCTTATGAACGCTATGCTGGCACTGCCGCGGTGCCTCAAGCCGATAAAAACAGTCTAAATCCCATCTTTACCGTACTCGAGCAGGCCAGCTTGTTTTTTCAGCACCAATTACGCCAGCATGAAGTAGCGATCGAGTATTTTAAACAGCGTGGAGTATCGGGGCCCATTGCCAAAGAGTTTGGCCTTGGCTTTGCTCCAGCCGGTTGGGACAATCTTAATAAGAGCCTAAACCCCAATGGCGACTTAACTCACACCTTAGAGCAAGCCGGTTTATTAGCTAAAAATGAACAAAATCGTTATTACGACCGGTTTCGCAATCGAGTCATGTTTCCGATTCGCGACAAACGCGGCCGCATTATAGGTTTTGGCGGCAGGGTCATCGATAACAATGAACAGCCAAAATATTTAAACTCTCCTGAAACACCCGTATTTCACAAGGGACAGGAATTATACGGACTGTATGAAGCCAAACAGGCCTTAAACCATTTTGACAATATAATAGTAGTGGAAGGCTATATGGATGTAGTCGCCTTAGCAGAGGCCAGCATTCGCTATGTAGTCGCCACCCTAGGCACAGCCACCACTCATGATCATCTTCGCGCCTTATTTAAGCAAAGCAGCACGCTAACCTTTTGTTTCGATGGCGATCGAGCAGGCAAAGCAGCAGCATGGCGAGCCTTAGGGATAGCGCTACCCTTTATGAGCGGCGAGCATCATGCCTATTTCCTCTTTTTACCGGATGGCGAAGATCCTGATTCATTGGTAAAAAAAGAAGGCAAGGCGGCATTTGAGGCCAGGCTAAAAAAAGCCACACCCTTATCGGATTATCTAATCGATCAGCTTAAATCCGGATTAGACCTCTATCATGTAGAAGGCCGCTCCAAATTATTAAGCTTAGCCGCCCCGCATTTAAAACAATTGCCCGAAGGGCCTTATTACGATTTATTGTGCCAAGAATTGGCCAACTTATGTCAGGTTTCAACCCGACAAGTCATGCAACAAGTGAATGGCAATGCTCCCCTTGAAAAATCCAAGGCCGATATTCAGGAAAATAAAAGCTTAACGCTAATCGAGCAAGCCATCGCTTTGCTTATTCAAGAACCTAGCCTCGCACATTCGGTGGCTGAGATTAAACTCAATCTTAACATTCCACATCAAGCCTTATTAGATACCCTGCTAAGCTTTATTAAACAATACAATCCACCCAATACCGGAGCCATTTTGGAATACTGGAAAAATAGACCAGAGTCTAAAAATATCGCTCAATTTGCTACGGCAAAATATCAAATTAATATGGAAGATAAGAAACAAGAATTTACAGACATACTTTCCATGATTTCACAGGGAAATGATAAGCAAATTCTTGAATCTTTATTGCCAAAATCCTCGAAAGATAAGACCTCCGAAGAGGACAAAGAAAAATTACGTAAATTATTTCAAAAATTAAAAAAATAGCGTCTATATTTAAGTTAGGCATTGAGGTAGACAGCACCTTATGTTGAAGATACAATTCTTACACAAAAAAACATGACATTATAATAGATAACAAGTAGCTGCTTAAAATAAAAAGAAGCATTTGGAAATGCTCGCCAACCAAAATTAGCAGATTGCGTAACAACTTATGGGGCAATAACATGGAACCGAGAGATAAAATAGATAACGACCAACTGACTCAGATTCAAGAGTTGATTAACCTGGGCAAAGAGCAAGGTTATCTAACCTTAGCGGACGTGAACGATCACCTGCCAGGTGATATCCATGATGCAGAACAGATGGACAATATCGTTAGCCGAATTAACGATATGGGTATCTCGGTTTTTGAAACCGTACCCGATGATGACACCTTATTGCTAAGAGAAGATAAGCCTGGTGCAGATGAAGACGATACCGCCGATGCCGCCGCTGCCGTATTGAGCAGTGTAGATGGCGAATTAGGCCGAACCACAGACCCAGTGCGTATGTATATGCGCGAAATGGGTACCGTAGAGCTCTTGACCCGTCAGGGCGAGATCGTTATCGCTAAACGTATTGAAGAAGGTACCCTGCAAGTTTTGGAAGCGATTTCAGATTATCCTACCGTGTTTGGTCATTTTATTGACTCTTATACCAAATACGAAAATGAAGAACGCTCATTATCCAGCATTATCGTAGGCTTTACCGACGAAGAAGAGCCGTTGGTTGCTGAAGTGAATATCGATGCATTAGAAGATGATATGGAAGGCGGTGCTATCTCTGCCGATGATTTAGAAGATGATGAAGAAGGCACCATTACCGCTGAAGCAGATGGAGGACCCGATCCTGAAAAAGTCGCCGCTCGATTCGCTGAATTGCGCGAATTATATGATGCCTATAATCAAGTAGAGAAAAAATTAGGTACCGATAGCAAAAAAGCGAAGGCCGCAAAAGAGGCCTTAACTAAATGCTTCTTAACTTTCCGTTTAGCAAGCCAAGAATTTAATCGCTTAACCGGCAAACTGCGCGCCACCTTAGATGAAATCCGCGAGCAAGAGCGCCTTATTACTAAGATTTGTGTCGACAAGGCTAAAATGACTCGTAAAAAGTTTTTAGCCAGCTTCCCTGGTAATGAAACGAACCTGGAATGGTTGGATACTTTTAATAAAAAAGATGCGTTTTTTGATAAATTAATCGAGCTAAAGCCTGCTATTATAGAAGCTCAGAAAAAAATCAAACAAGCCTCAGTCCGTTACGGCCTAGGCGTACTCGAGCTTAAAGAAGTGAATCGCCGCATGGCAATTGGCGACGCTAAAACCCGTCGTGCTAAAAAAGAAATGATCGAAGCGAACTTACGCTTAGTGATCTCCATCGCGAAAAAATATACCAACCGTGGCTTACAGTTCCTGGATTTAATCCAAGAAGGGAATATCGGCCTGATGAAAGCGGTCGATAAATTTGAATACAAACGCGGTTATAAATTCTCGACCTATGCAACCTGGTGGATCCGTCAGGCCATTACCCGCTCGATCGCGGATCAGGCTCGTACCATCCGTATTCCGGTGCATATGATCGAAACCATTAATAAATTAAACCGCATTTCCCGCCAGATGCTCCAGGAAATGGGCAGAGAGCCTACTCCAGAAGAATTAAGCTCACGCATGGATTTGCCTGAAGATAAGATCCGCAAAGTCTTGAAAATTGCCAAAGAGCCTATCTCGATGGAAACCCCAATCGGCGATGACGATGACTCTCATTTAGGTGATTTTATCGAAGATACTTCCTTGGCAAGCCCAGTGGATTCAACCACTAACGAAAACTTACGCGAAGTCACCCGCTTAATTCTCGAAGGCTTAACCGAGCGTGAATCCAAGGTATTACGGATGCGATTTGGTATCAATATGAATACCGACCACACCCTGGAAGAAGTCGGCAAACAATTCGATGTAACCCGTGAGAGGATCCGTCAGATTGAAGCGAAGGCCTTGCGTAAATTGCGCCACCCTAGCCGCTCCGAGACCCTACGTAGCTTCTTAACCGGCGATGAACAGTAATGAGACATACTAGCCCACTTGATAATCTGCTGTCCGAAGTGGGCCATACCCTTAATACCTTGTTTGCAAGAGCCTCTACCCAAACCCTTCATTCCGTTGATGATGCAGCGCTCTCCGATTCAGAGCGTAAACTAAGTGAAGGGTTAATGCGGGTAAATCATACCGGCGAAATCTGTGCTCAGGCCTTATATCGAGGCCAAGCATTTTTTGCTAAGACTCCTGAAATAAAATCCCATTTGCTACAAGCTGCAGATGAAGAAACGGCCCATCTTAACTGGTGCCAGAGCCGTCTGACTCAACTCGATACCCATACCAGCTACCTTAACCCATTTTGGTATACGGCTTCCTTTAGCCTTGGCGTAATAGCAGGTGCAGCCGGCGATGCCTGGAGCCTAGGATTTGTAGCCGAGACCGAAAATCAAGTCTCCGAACATCTTAAAGACCATCTACAACGCCTGCCTGAGCAAGATCAAACCAGCCGTAAAATAGTCAAAGCCATGTTAGATGATGAAACGCGTCATGCCGAACAAGCCATGTCTCGCGGTGGCCGAGAGCTGCCTAAGCCCATTAAAATGCTAATGAGCTTTCAATCCAAGGTAATGACCTCAAGCGCCTACTATTTATGAAACATACCCCTCTCCCTCAAAAGCTTCGCTTTTTTGACCTCTCCCACAAGGGGAGAGGTATACACTCGGCAATGGCTTGCAATTTCTCACCTCGCCCCTTGTGGGAGAGGTCGTCGCTATTTCTTTAGCGACGGGAGAGGGAATATGCCAAACCTATTAATGATCGATAACTACGACTCCTTTACCTATAACCTAGTGCGCTATTTTGAGGAATTAGGAGTCCAGGTTAAAACCGTTTTACACGATAAAATTAGTTTGCTAGAGGTTGAAATGCTTAAACCTGACTATATCGTCATCTCCCCGGGCCCTAAAACGCCGAAAGAGGCTGGGATTTCGAATGAGATTATTCGCCATTTCGCCGGACGCATTCCCATATTAGGCGTATGTCTGGGGCATCAATGCATTGGCGATATTTTTGGCGCTAAGGTTGTGCAAGCAGAGCCTGTGCATGGTAAAATCAGCCTTATTTATCACAGCAACACCGGAATGTTTACAGACCTGCCCTCACCTTTTACCGCTACTCGCTATCATTCCTTGATAGTCAAAGATTTACCCGATACGCTGGAGATGACAGCCTGGACTGAATCTTATGGCCAAAGAATCGTCATGGGTATTAGACATAAAGAATACCCAATAGAAGGCGTGCAATTTCATCCGGAAAGCATCTTGACCGAGCATGGGCATCAGTTGCTTAGAAATTTTTTGACTGGATCCCCGATCAAGTCTAGGATGACATGACTGCTGCTAAAGCCACGCGCATAGCCTTAATCGTAGCCGCATAATCCTGACTGCCATAAATTGCCGATCCTGCTACGAAGGTGTCCACTCCAGCCCTGGCTATTTCAGCAATATTATCGATGCCCACCCCACCATCGATTTCTAATCGAATAGAGCGACCGGAGGTGTTAATTAAGGCGCTGACGTCTCTGGCTTTTTGTAAGGTTGCGGGGATAAATTTTTGACCGGAAAATCCAGGGTTGACCGACATTAGCATAATTCGATCTAGCCTTGCCATTACATAGTCTAAACATTCTAAGCCTGTAGATGGATTTAAGACTAGTCCGGCTTCACAGCCCAAATCTTTAATTAACTGTAGACTGCGATCGACATGTTTAGAGGCTTCTGGATGAAACACGATGCAGGTCGCACCGGCCTTGGCAAATTCTGCAATTAAGCTATCAACAGGCTCCACCATTAAATGCACATCGAGGCCTGCCTTAATACCATAGTTTCGCAAAGCCTTACAGACTATTGGACCGAAGGTGAGGTTAGGCACATAATGGTTATCCATTACATCGATATGAATACGGTCCGCCCCGGCTTTTAATACCGCCTCGACTTGCTCACCCAATCTAGCAAAATCTGCCGACAGTATCGAAGGACATATCCAAAATTCTTTCATAGCCTGCTCCTTAACTTATTAATTTCACTATAGCATGGATTCTCGATCAAGCTGGGGACAACGACGCAGCCTTGCTATTTTGAGACATTAATCTCAATCTTAACTTCAAAGCCACCACCCGGCAGATTGGCAAACTGCACTATCCCATGATGAATTTCGGCTATTTTCTTAACGATAGCCAGACCCAAGCCACTGCCACCGGTTTTACTGGAACGGGATTGATCGGCCCTGAAATAGGGAATCGATAGTAAATGTAAAAACTTGTCCGGCACCCCAGGCCCATCATCTTGGCAAATAATGCAGAGCAATTTTCGCTTAGGATGCGTAATCCTGATATCGCAACTGCTGGCATATTTCTTTGAATTTTCCAAAATATTAATAATCATGCGTTTAAACAGCTCAAGCTCGATCTGCATTTCAAAATGCTCGAGCTCGCTGGAAAAATGCACCTCAAATCCATCGTGCTGATAACGATCGGCGATATTTTCGATTAGCGATACGACATCGACTTCCACTTTTTTAACCTGGTCAGGCTCTTTGGCGTATTCTAAGGAACTGGTGACGATATTATTAATGCTATCAAGATTTTCACGAATGGAGGCCGACTCTTTTTCATTATCCAATAATTCTAATCGAAGTATCGCTTCGGTTAGTGGCGTTTTAATATCGTGTGCCAATGCGTAAATCATTAAATTCTTTTCATCAAAATAGCTTTGAATTTTCTGCTGTAAATTATTAATAACCAAATCTCGCCTACGTTGCACACCCGAATGACCGATAATGGAGTTCATTACTTCTTTAGGTAGGGTATAGCGATAATATAATAAAAACCCAATCCATAGTATTAATAATAGGGTAAGATTGGTGCTTAATAAAATTAATGGAGTCCGCCAATTCTTGTAAGGCGTATAGCGTGCTGTAAAAATAACCCATTGCTTAGGCCCATTAAAATAGGTCGCTATTTTTATCGGCTTGCCCTTAAGTAATTCAGCTTCTAAATCTTGATTTAATACGGTGCTTGGCATAATTTGATCGGCTGGGATCACTCTAACATCGGATAGTAATTGTGTGCTCGTAGAGACATCAAGTTCAGAAAAATTTTGGGTTTGATCTTGCAAACTTACGAGTTCGGAGCTGAAATTAACTGGATTTTTATTTGCCGAAAATAACAAAGATAGTCTAAGCTGAAAGAGTGAAATTAGGAGGCTAGTGGATTGTTTATGCGCGCTATCTTGGATATCGAGATAGTTATAGGTCGCAAATAAACCGGTCTCCAGGATAAGTAAAGTGAGGGATATTAAAAATAATTGCTTAATGGTTATTCTCACAAGCCATCCTTATAGAGGTTTTTAAAAGTATAATTATAAACTATAAAATAGTAACCTATTTTTAAATAAATATAGCAATAAGTTTTTGAGGGTTTTTATAGAATTTGTTACATTGGAACACTATATTTTTCAAGGGATTGAGTGTAATTATAGCAATTTGCTTTACAATTGTTACATTTGATGTTTTGCGCTGTGAATAGCTTATGTTTATGATAGCAAGGCTTGAATAGGTTAGGGAAGAAATGACTGGAATAGAATTTGCGACTGACGCGCGAAATATAATACAAAATGTAATCAGCCCAATGCTGAGTATTACGACTATTATTTCGCAGTTCCTTGGTCTCTTTTTAATCTTATACGGGTTGATGCGATTATACCGACATAATGAAGGAAGCATGATGCACAGGGTATCGCCAATGGGAACGGTAATGACATTTGTAGCCGGGGTGGTTTTAATAAGTTACACCCCCGAACTGTCAGTGCTGAGTAATTCCTTGCTTGGTGGAGGCAATGCTTACTTAACGAATACCTGCCCAGGAGGAGGAGTTGATCAACAAACTGGAGTTGTGTTCTGCCCCATACTAGGTTATCTGCAAGAAATTCCAGCGGGTAGCACCGATAATACGCAAGCGATTAAAACCCTCGCCTATGCAGTGTTATTTCTAATAGGGACCATTTCTTTCATTCGCGGCTTTGTAGAATTAATAAAGTTAGGCGAAGGTCAGGGACAAGGTGGTGTAGCAAAGGCAATAACACATATTTTTGCAGGAGTAGCCGGCGTAAATGCTGAAAGCCTTTATAATTTTTTTGAGAATGTTCTGACTAGTAATTTAACTTAATTTTAAATAGGAGATACACTGTGAAATTTAATAAACGTGATTTAATAAAATTTGGAATTGCTGCATTAGCGGTGAGCACCTTAGTTGTGGCAGGATCAGCATTCGCCGCGAACCCTACTCCCCCAGCTACTCCTATGACCTTTTCTCAGCTACAAACTAACATTCAAGGAACCGCGGGTGGTATCTGGAAAATTGTTCAAATCGTTATTACCTTGGCAGGTTTGCTATTAATAGTAAAAGGCTTAGTGCATCTCAAACAAAACTATACCGGTACTGGCCAAGAAAAACATTTAAGTAAGGGTTTAGCAAGCCTTATATTTGGCTCACTCTTATTTATCGTCGTGCCTATCACCCACGTATTAGTTGGTAGTGTTGCCGGTTCGGATGGACAAGCTTATAACTCGTTTGATACAGGTACAGATTACGCTCAGTCTATTTCTTAAGGCTAGGGTATAAAAGCAGGGGTAAAATGAATGTTAAAAAGACTAGCGTGGTTATCATATAGCTTAATTACTGTGAGCATCTTGGCTGTTTCAGGTTGTTCAAGTAAACCTAACGCCGCCCCTGCTTTGCCCGACAACAGCGCTTTAATCCAACAGGATTTGAGCGCTGCTGCCGTCTCTGCAACGGGCTCACTATCTCAGCTCGCGGCAATCGAAAAGGCGCGTTACCAAAGTGAAGCGTATATGCCGTTTGCTAATGTGCACGATCAAGCTTTAGATACCTTTGTTTCCATTCAATGGTATGGGCCTATAGCGCCTTTATTGCAACAAGTAGCCGATATGATTGGTTACAAGCTTCAAGTGTTTGGTAAGCCACCTACTACCCCTATTTTAGTCAATATTGATGATACTCAACAAAAAACCTCTGCCATCAATATTATTCGTAATGCCGATTTACAAGCCGGGGCTAATGCCAATATTTTGATCTTTACCGACCAAAAATTAATTAGCTTAAGGTATACAGGATCATGATTACTCAGCCCTACACCTTGACCCAGTTGCAAAATTTAGCACCAACAAATGGGTATTATCAGCAGCAAGTTTCATTTACTGATATCAGGGATAAGGCTATTCAACAGGCTGCACAAGCCTTAGGCATGCAGGCCGGTCTTGCAGCAGAATCGCAATCGATCGACGCGCAATTGGAACAAAATGCTCAGCAACTCGATAGTATTTTCAACTTTAGCTTAGTAATCTATAAGAATAATTTATTACCTCCCGTAATCGTTCGGGCGGATAATTTGGTGAATATCGATGATCAGGGCGATAGCATTCGAATCGCCGGAATCACCTATAATATCGTCGAATCGGTTCGATTTGTAACGACTCCTCCCACATGGCGTACTTATTTATGGATGGCTTACCCCCAACCTCAGTTGCCTAATAAGATATTACTGCCCGTCAATGCCGCCGAAAAGGCGATTTGGCAAGCCAACGTTACCGAGGGCTGGCAAGAAGGTGTCAATCAAGCGGTTGGTATTTATCAAATTAATTTACATACCATGGTGCGCGATTTTAATGGCATGTTATTGTACAAACAATTATTAGTACAAAATATGATTAGCCCATTCTATGTTCAAAAATCCCAGCAAGGGGTAACAGGAAGCGGCAATCACATGATGGTTGACGATCGGACCTGGCAAATTACCGCCCAACCTCAACTCCAACTTCAAAGCAAATTCTGGGCGCCGGTGGGTGTTAGCAATAATGGGCCTAACTCAGGATCCAGCTCATGAATGCCTTTTTATTCCCAGCAGAGCCCGCTTATTTTATTGCCTCACAGCTCGACCGATTATTAGCCTTTTGTTACGACAAAGGCGCCTCCGATATTACTATTCAAAGTGGGGAGTGCGTGTTTGTTGAAATTCATGGCAAACAACTACGAGTGACCCAACGCGAACTCACCTTACAAGAAGTATCGGATTTAATTAAACATATTTACGGCGCGAATGCGACGGCCATGATTTTTAGCGGTACCGATATCGATACCAACTATCGTGTTAAGGTCAGTAACAAAATAGAATATCGCTTTAGGGTTAATATAACCCCTTGCTACTTCGATGGTTATCAAGGCTTACAGATGACCATGCGGACTATTTCCAGCGAGCCACCTGCCTTAGAGAAACTCGGAGTGGAAGCGGCTATTTTAGAAAACTTAAATATCCCACAAGGTATTGTCGTGATTAGCGGGGCTACAGGTTCCGGTAAAAGCACCTTATTGGCCTCTATTATCGCTAATTTATGTCAACAAGAAGACAGCAACCTTAAGATTTTGACCTATGAATCTCCCATCGAATATGTCTATGACAAAATTAAAAAGCCTTCCTCTATCGTCAGCCAGACCGAGATCCCTCGCAACCTACCTACTTTTGCCGCGGGCGTCCGAAATGCCTTACGTCGTAAGCCAGGGTTAATATTAGTCGGTGAAGCGCGTGATCAAGTTACTATCGAAGCTGTTATCGATGCGGCTTTAACGGGGCACCCGGTTTATACCACCGTGCATAGTAACGGAGTAGCCGACACCTTACGCCGTATGATTACTATTTTTCCCTTTGAAGAACGCGATGCGCGGATGTTTGACTTACTTGAAACCGTGAAATTAATCGTGTGGCAAGCCTTAGTCCCTACCCCAGACGGGAAACGTATGGCAGTAAGAGAATATCTCGTTATCAATAATACAGTCCGTGATATTTTAGTAGCTACTCCGACCGATAAAATAGTCACAAAAACGCGAGAAATATTGGATACACATGGTCGCTCCATTTTAACCGACGTCACAGAAAAATTTAAAGCAGGCTTAATTACAGAAGCCGCTTATAAGCGTTTTCAAATGATGGAGCAGCAGCAACATGGCTAGGCAAGATACCTCACCGCATTGGCGCGACTCAGGATTGACCCCCTTGCTATTTTATATCGATGCTCGAGGCGCTTTTGCTATTTTATTAGTCTTATTAAAATTGAACTGGTATACGATCAGCATTGCCGTCGTCGTTATCACTATTTTAAGTTTTTTAAATTATTACAAAATACCTTTAGTAGCCGCTTTTAGACTGTTAAGACAGCTAATAACCGGTCCAAAAAAAATTATAGTTGAGCGGAAATAATGGCTAAGTTTCGCGGCATTATTAAGAGTCAGGAACATGCTCCTTCAGAAGCGGTAAGGGACATACGCCCATTTTGGGAACAAATTAGAGACTTATTGTTAAGCCAGGTAGGTTCGAGTGCGCTGGTCTTTGGTTTAGCGGTACTGATGTTTTATTTCCCAGTGGCAGTGGATTTTCTGTTCATTTTTGCCATTGTCATTTTCTGGTATTCCTTTTTTACCATGAAAACCTTGCCCTTTAAAATGCCGATTTATGCCGGTTTACCGGATAAAAATGATGTCCCACCCGGCTCAAAAAAACCGAATAAAGCTAGCGGGATCTATTTTTTTGGCAATGACATTATCTCCCAAGAACAGCTATGGTTTACCAATAACGATATGCGGACCCATGCGTTAATATTTGGCTCCACCGGTAGTGGTAAGACCGAAGCTCTAATTTCTATCGCTTATAATGCCTTATTACAAGGTAGCGGCTTTATTTATGTCGATGGTAAAGGCGATAACGCCTTATTTGCTAAAATCTTTTCCCTATGCCGAACGATGGGCCGAGAGGATGACCTCTTGCTCGTTAACTTTATGACCGGTGCTAACGATATTATTGGCCCTCAAGAACATATTTTATCCAATACCATGAACCCATTTGCTGCCGGCTCATCCAGTATGTTGTCCCAATTAGTCGTTAGCCTAATGGATAGCGGTGGTGGAGCATCGCCCAGTGGCGGGGATGGCGACATGTGGAAAGGCCGTGCTATCGCCTTTACCGAGGCCTTAATGCGCCCCCTAGTCTGGTTGCGCGACAATGGCTATTTATTGCTTGAAGCAGGTGTTATCCGTAAATACTTTACCCTGGACGCGATCGAAGACATGCTTTATGACCGTAAAGTTATCGATCAAAACAATGTGGTCACCGTATTGGAAAAACCCATTCCATTTGAAGTAAGAGATTCTATCGAAAACTACTTAGCGACCTTACCAGGCTATCAAAAAAGCGAAAAAGGTAAGCAAAGCGGTAAAGCTTATGAACAACATGGTTATATCACCATGCAGTTAACGCGTATTTTCGGTTCCTTAGCGGATGTATACGGCCATATTGTCCGTACCAATCTAGCCGAAGTGGACTTTCGTGACGTGGTATTAAATCGCCGAATTCTAGTGGTCTTGCTGCCTGCTTTAGAAAAATCCCCAGATGAATTATCCGCTTTGGGTAAATTGATTATTGCCTCCTTAAAATCCATGTTGGCAGAAGGCTTGGGCAGCCGAGTCGAGGGTGATTATAGAGATATTATCGAAACGAAACCTACCACCTCTAGAACGCCTTATCTCTGTATACTCGATGAGTATGGTTACTATGCCGTAAAAGGCTTTGCTGTGGTACCAGCTCAGGCGCGTTCTTTAGGTTTCTCGGTAGTATTTGCGGGTCAAGATTTACCTGCCTTCCAAAAAGCGTCTAAAGAAGAAGCTGCCTCTATTTGTGCGAATACTAATATTAAAATTTGTATGAAACTAGAGGACCCACAAGAGACCTGGGAGTTTTTCCAAAAAACGGCCGGAGAATCCTACGTATCGGTGACGAGAAGCTTAAATAGACAAGGCGAAGGTGCTTCGGCTTTCCATTATAAAGATTCTATGGAAGCGACGTATGATAAACGTAATCGTATCGATTTATTGGACTTAAAAGATCAACGAGAAGGTGAAGCCCATATCTTCTTTAAATCGACTATTATTCGTGCTAAATTTTTCCATGCCAACCCTAGAAAAACTAAAAAAATTAAATTAAATCAGTTTCTTAAAGTAAGATCGCCTAACGACCAGTCTATCGCCTCACTGCGTACCCTGGCGAGCGCTACATTTACTGCAGAGATGCTAGTAATGAATTCTGAACCTCAAGCCTTAGATGAATTATTTACCATCCTGCATCAGCCCGCGCTTAAAAAAGATAATGATCAGCTCACTCAAGCCATCTTAAAGTTTATCGGTGGCAAGCAAACAGAAGAAAATATCGATTTTGGCGACCAATCGACCAATCCCTCAATATTTATGCACGTCACAGTCGAAGAAAGATTGGCAAGCTCGCTATTTGATGTGGAAGTTTCGCCCCTTCAACCTAGCATCCTAACGAAAGAGAAGCTCTATGAAGTAGTGAAGCGCTTAAATATTTTAGAAGGCAAGAGTGAAAGCCTAGCCAAACAAGAATCGCTTGAGATTATCGAAAAACTCGAGCAACAGACCAGCTACGGCGCATGTCACCCCACTAAAGTTGGGGATTTAAAGACTATGATTAACGAGTTGATGCAACAAGGAGCGTAACATGGGTATTATTCAATCAGCTAAAGGCGGCCTTAAAAGGATGTTTGGGCTCAGAGAAATTTCTGAAAACTATACCTTTGTCAAAAATTATAGCAAAGAAGTGATAACCACTGAGCTTAATGCAAAATCTACGGGTAAACATGCCATTGAAACTGACCCGGCTAAGCTAGCTATCACGTATCAGGTATTTAAAAAGCTCTTTCTAAGCTATCTTCTTATCGCAATTGTGGCCTTAATCTATGCCGGTTATAACTTCCTGCATGCGTACCATATTGCAGGCTTATTAAGCATTTGCTTTAGCATTATGTGCTTATCATTGTCCTTCCGCTATAATTTCTGGATGTTTCAAATTAAAAGCGGTGTCTTAGGATGCAGTTTTAAAGATTGGTACCAGGCCACTTTAGGTAAAGGAGTATAATATGTCCTTAATTTCATTAGGCTTACCTCAATGGTCTGACCAATCTGTCGTAATATTGAACCAAATTATTGGGTCAGTCCAACACATGGTGGATAGTTCCATTCCTAGCCCCGGCGATACTGACTCTGCAGGAAACATCGTTCCTTTGCCTTTATTTGCTTCGATGATGCTCTATTTTAACCAAGCTTTACTGGGCTGCGGTAGCGTTCTGTTTGCAATCATGGTCTTTATTGGCACCATGAATACAGCCTCTGATGGACAGATGTTAGGCAAAAGCTGGCATACCATGTGGACCCCTATTCGCCTTATTTTTGGCCTATTATTTGTTGTACCGCTTAAATCCGGCTTATGTATCGGGCAAAAAATCGTCCTATATGCCGTATTAATTGGGATTAATATGGGTACAACGGTCTGGAAAGACACCATCGATCAAGTGTTTAACCATAGCTCACAGCCTCCTATCCCTGTCTATTTAAATAATACCGTCACCCAAATGGTCGAGCAGGTCTTTTTAACTCAAGCCGTTGAAAAAATTGTAATGGCTATACCAGGTCAACCTCTGAATGGGAAGGTGGTAATCCCCGTTTCTGAGACGGTCATCGTTGGGCAAAAAACAGCCGCTTCTGCTCCTGAATTTGTGGTTACTGCTCTTAACAACCAAATTGCAGGTACTAATGGTCTTTGTAGTCAGCTTTTCCCTGATGACATAGCAGATTGTAGCGGTGCTTTAAATTCACTTTTAACTAGCACGACCATAACAGGACAAAAATATAGCGGGCAGAACGCAAACTACTATATATTTATTGGTTCAAATACTAGCCAGGCCAGCCCACCCGTTAACATGACTGAGTCCAGGCTTGATAACTTCATATATAATTCAAGCTTTACACCTATGAACTGGGCTCCAGATGGTAAAATCAATGTCTCGGGTAACTATACCTATACTTTCCCTGATAGGTTATTGACAGCCAGTGGGAGTCTACCTGATTGCAGTACTATGGCCGCAGGCGATGTTATTACAGCAACCTATTGCTCAGTTCAAGCCCTAATTAGCACCTATGTCGTTCCTTCAACGGGCACTGCCAACCCTGTACCAACTAAAACTCCGCTACCGCCAACCCCTTGCCCAAAAGATCCATCCGCCGGCACGGTAAGTTGTAGTTTGCAAGGCCCTGTAGCGTCCATTATGGATGAGGCCCAAGCAAATGTTGCCATTTCACAATTTGAATTAGCCTATCAAGAAAGTGGTAGTAGCGGCAATATGCCGGCTCCTGCTCCTACCACATCCGGTAGCGATGATACTAATACCCAGGTTAATACGCCTATGCAACCTAATGGCGTGCCACCTAATATCTATATAAATTACAGCGCCTGCCCTTATGGCACTACGCCTGGCTCTGGTGGCATAAAATGTAGAGGGGAACCGATTAGAGACCCTATTTATAATCAAATAGTTTACCCTGTAGCCTATAATTTAAATGACTACTGGGTCCCAGGCACTTCTTCTATTCCAGGCCAGCCTGGGCCGATGATAGATATGCAATTAAATAATAGCTGGTGGCAAGCAGGTAGCTCTTATCTGGTAATAGATAATCAATTGTCACAGTCTTTGGCACAACTATGGACACAATTGCAAACCCTTATCAACAAAATACAAAATGCAGGTAATAGTGCCACATTTGAAGGGAATTTCACTCTTGGATATTCAGTATCAGTCTGGGCTATGGGACAAATTTATCCCAATATAGCCCAATGCGGCGCTTATAATCTCGATTGGGTCTACGCTGGAAATTTAACGCCTCTGGGCATTACCAATTCTGCTGCACAGCCTAATAATGTAGATCCTACTGCATCATTTTTCTCCTGTGCTGCTGATGAGATACATGGAACGAATATTTTTAATGTTACGCTGCCCGTTCAAACCATGCAGGTTCCACCTACTAATTGGCCGCAACTCATTGCTCCTTACAACCCTGATCCTAACTATGTTGCTCAGACCACTCAGTTGCATGTAATTGATTCAACCAATTACCCCGATTTATATATGGACCTGTCGTATTTACCTGCACAATATCAAGGCCCAGTATCCATTCTCTTGACCATGGCTGCACAAGATTACAAGACAAACCCAACTAAAGTGCCATCGGATTACGTTATTCTCATGCCTTATTTGCAAGGTTTGTTAAATGTCTTACAAGCCAATAACATCTTACAGTCTGGACCTAGTGAAGGCTTACCTGTCACTATGGCCTTAAATGAGATCTTTTCTGGGCTATTAGGTGCCGATTCTGCCGACCCTACTGCCTCACTCAACAGCGTAATTCAACAAGTCTATAATTTAGGCTCGCCCCCTGCAGTTCCAGGCCTAGTAGCTAAGCAATTTAGCTTAATGCAGCAAACCCAATCCGTTGGTATTAGCATGATTATGGTTTGTATAACCAGCATGGAAGACATCATTAATCACTTCCAAAATGAATATCAAACCTTCGAGTCGTCTTTAAATTTCTATATGAATGCGGGGATTGGCTTATCAGTATCGGCAGGGTTCGCCGCCTCGCTAGCCTCCAACCCAATGTGGGCCCCTGTTTCAAGCGCTCTATCAGGAGCATTAAGCGCTTCTGCATCGGCGATGAACTTGCTTATGCAGATTAAGACTATTAATGAGCTGACCTCGATATCGATGACCTTAATGTGGTTACCCATCGTCATGTTTGTATTGACCTCGTTATTTACCGCTGGAGTGCAGTTTGCATTAATCGTGCCGTTAACCCCCTATCTCCTGTTCTGGGCCGGTGAAATTGCCTGGCTATTAGCGGTGCTTGAGGCTGTCGTAGCCGCTCCTATTGTCATGCTTGGTTTAGCCCATCCTGGAGGGCATGATTATATGGGCCATAGTGCACCTGCCGTAAGAATGCTATTAAGCGTCGTATTTAGACCGGTATTGATGGTTATAGGTATGATTACAGGTATTTTATTGACCTATGTGGTGATTACATTCTCCGCCCAAGGTTTCCATACTGTGGCCGCAAGCCTACTCAATGCTGTGCCACAAAACGATCAACTGGTACAGGGTATCCTCGCTAGCCTGATGCTTTTAGTCTATTGCTCCTTTATCGTATTAGCCTTTAATAAATGTTTTTCAACCATTTACACTATTCCGGATAAAGTGATGGAGTGGGTAGGCGGTCATCGAGGCGACCAAGCTGGGGCTCAAGATGTTCAATCACTTTCTGGCACAGCGTCTCAAGGTGCGGATAAGATGGCAGGCGCAGGTAGTCAAGGTGCTGAAAAAGGTATTGGCACCATGGGCGATAAAGCCGGTCAAACTTCTAAATTTGATCAGGATGCTTCATCAACTGCGAAGAGCGAAGGAACGGGTACTGGCAAAGGCATCGCAGATGGTGCACAAACTCGAGAAAGAGCGAAACGAGAACAGGGCCCAGGCAGCGCTAGTACTAGTTCTAAATCAGACGACTCATAGGGGATTACTATGTATAAAGTAAATAGCATGAAAAAAAGCATATTATGTATGAGCTGCTTAAGCTTATTAATGGCAACCCTAGCTTTTGCAGATTCTTCTGCTTCGTCTACTAATCCGTGGCTTAATAGTAATAGTAGTGGGCAAACAGACGCTGTGAGCGCCCCTAGCACGTCTAGTTTTATTACTCAGCAAAACCAAAGCTATCAAACCATGCAAAAGCAATTGCAGCAGAGCCAACAAACTTATGTAAATACTAACTCGCTTAATCCCTCGAATTATAATTTACCGCTTATACCAAGCAATGCTCCCTCCAATCCGAATTTATTAAAAAGCTAAGTGAGTACTATTATGAGATTACTTAAAAAATCAATTATAGCTATAGCAGTTAGTTCTGCGGTTATTGCTGGCTTAGCTTATGCGAATACGCCTTATGCTAATCCCTTTATCGATACTACCCAGTCTAATGCTGCTCCTACTACTCCAGCTACTCCTGCGGCTAGTACGACCACCCCAGTAGCAACTAATCCGCCCTATAATTTCACGAAAAGGCCGACTGGGATAATTTCCCAAGCGCCGCCTCTTATCCCTAATTCTGCACCCGCTACCAACTCTACTTATACGACAGCGCCACCCACTATTTATAATCCCAACCCGGCGCCAAATTTAGGGCCAGGGGGTACTCAACAAGCAGGAAGTGGCTCCCTAATAAAAGCCATTCAAAACTTGGATACGGATGTCAAAGATACCAATAAGTTATCGGTTGCTCAGTGGAACCAAACCATTCAAAATCAAGCTCTGGCAAATGCCATGCTGCTGCCTACTAATTTAAATTTTATATGGGGCCAATCAGCCTATCAAATCATGCAACAACTTGTGCCAAGCAGCATTAACCAAGCTTCTGTAATACAAAATACCTTAAACCCCTCTAGCCTATCCGGTTGTAGCACTGGAAGTAAACTTGGCACATGCCAAGGATCAATAATGACCACGAATTCTGCCCTTGCTTTACTTACTCCCCAACCCTTAAGTCAAACGAACCCCTCTGCCTTAGGTGGTACACAACTGCAACAAACACTAAATGGCAACAATTACATTAATGCCCTTATAGGCTCAAGCCTAAATACAGCCAACCAAAACCATAATACCTATCAAATGAATATCATTAGCGCGGCTCAATCTGTATTAACAACTATCGCTGTGAGTAATAGTCCCGACCAAAAAGATGGCTTAGATAGCCAAATGGCCCTATTAAATGCCGCCGTAACTGCACCCTTAAGCAATATACCTGATCCAGCAACGAACCAAACCTGGTTCCAACAATTGTCAGTTGCTTCAACGCCACAAGTGTTACGCTCAGTCGCGGTTATGCTCGCCCTTAATAACTATTTACAGTATCAAAATCTTAAAGCGGCTCAAAACCAGCAAATGTTACAAGCTACGCAGTTAATTCAAGAAGTAAAACTTGAACAAGCTATTAATACATTGGATTCAAATGAAGCGGCCCGTCAATATAATGCCCTAGCTCGTATTGCCGTTATGTTACAAAAAGTGAATTAGCCAAGCAAATAACTAGTGTATAATTGTGTAATATTTAGATGGATTAAATGGTGAAATATGTCAATTGAGATAAAACAACGACAGCAAGCCTTTGCAAAGCTTCAGCTTAAAACTCAGAACAGCTTAATCCGAAAACTTGCTATTGCTGTGGAGGCAAGTAAATCTCGCTTTCCACTCATTTATACCTTAACGCGCCAATTTGTTGATCTCTTTACTGTGGCTAAGCAATACTCAAAAGAAGAGGCCCAACAGATTTATAATACTTTTGTTGAAGAAAACCCATGGCTAAAAAGTAATGAACTGGGTAAAAGGTTATATATTGATGCGTCTCAGTCGAGTCTAGATTCAGAGGGTCCATATGACTTTGAAATAGTATATTCGGAGCCAGAAATACTGAGCGATAACACAGCAAACAAAACTATAGATGGCCCACGTAAAAATGTTTCGATTAATGACTTGATTGAACAACTCAAGAAAAGCCGTGAAGAGATGGAATCGCTATGGTTAGAATCAAATATTGAGGAACATCAAAATGTCTAACACAAACGCTGCCTCCGACCCAAATGCTATGCCTAACCCAAATGCTGCGAATGCTCCAACTACGAAAGAAGATCTTATATACTTGCTTGATCAGGTCGAGGTTTCAGTTGGAGGTCATCTACTCAAAACTAATCAACAGCTCGCTATACGAGCTCAAATGGAAAAAGACTTTGCAGAGGGCGACACGGATAATTATGAGAATTATAACAGCGCATTAAAAAACTTGGAGGCAGAAGCTGAGGCCTGGGAAAAAGCTCGTAAGAAAATGGCGTTTGCCATACAGAATATGCTTACTAGCAATGGAACACAGACCGGTAAGCTGACTTTTCCGCTCTATATGAAAGATCCTAAGAGCTTTGGCTTCTTATTAACATTAACCTCTAAAGTGATTAAGCGAGTCATGCTGGAAACGGGTTCTCAATTAGGACTAAAAGTAGACTCTAATTCTTTAGGTACTAACTATAATATTACTAAAGATGGGAAAGAGATTACTGATGAAAAAATATGGAATCAATTTAATTCACTAGTGGCGCTTAAAATGCGAGATTTAGGTTTGCCAAGCAGGTCAATTAAACATAAAAGCCTTACCAGCCCTATAAGAAGCGTAAGTTTGGCTGCTGCTAAGGAACCGCCCTTAGAATCACATATAAATACCTATAATATTGTAGAAACTGAAAATGGCCCAAGAATTAGAAGGACCAGCGGACCAAACCTGCCAGATCACTTTGACACTAAAGCAGTCCATATAGATAAAGTTCCTGATGATAGTACTGCAAGACCATTTGGCCCAGATGAACTAGGCTGGAGCATTAAGCGAGAGGGAAATACTTTGACCGTAACATCCAATCGCGGCCCAATACCAGCTGATGTGATTGGAATGGTTTTATCGGGAATGACTGGAGCACAGTTAAGAGAGAGATTAGATCAAGAAGGATTAGGTTCAACTCGCTCGATGAGCTCAGATTCAGATCCAAGTACTCCAAGATCCCCATAACTTAATAATAAGGCGAAAAAAAACATGGCCAATGGCTCTTTAGAATTAGTCAAATTGCGTAGCGATTTTTATAAAGATAATTTCCGTCGCATGGTCTGGGTGTTGCTTATTAGCTTAGTGCTAAATCTTATCCTAGCCTGTAGCGTGATCTTTTTTAGCCATCAAACGCCAAGGACATACTATTTCGCCACCACCTCAGATGGTCGATTAATTCCAGTACAGCCCTTATCTAACCCTAATATGTCTGATGTAGCCGTCACTAACTGGGTAAGCAATAACTTACCGCAGATTTATGCATTAGACTTCGTTCACTACCGTACTCAACTACAGAATATGCAAGGTAGCTTTACTGACTTTGGCTGGCAACAGTTTATGCAAGCTTCCGCAGGCTTCTTAGGCAATATTGTCAACCAACAGTTAATCACCAGCGCCACCCTAACCAATGTGCCCATTATCGTTCAAAAAGGCTTAATTAACGGCGTATATAGCTGGCAAGTTCAGGTTCCTTTATTAATCGCCACTCAAAAAGGTGATCAACAATCCACTCAAAATGTCATTGTTCGAATGATAGTACAAAGGGTGAATAATATTGCCTCGCAACAATTGCTGGGTATCTCACAAATCGTTCAACAGAATCAGGGGTCTTAACACACTATGGCACTCGATATCCCTGGCGTATTAGTTGAGCTAGCCGCAAGACACAATAAAACCTTTATGTATCGGGGTGAAGCGTTGCCCTTAGATAAAGTCTTTGCTTATGATGGCGCCTTACATGTATTTGTGCATCGCGCTAATTTGCTTAGTGACTTTTTATTTGGCGAATCCTTACAAACCTCAGAAGTCGATGATCCAAATGCCTTAAGCGGTCAAAAACTGATTGTCGCGCCTACTCAGCGCTCCTTTGAACTACTTATGTTGCTTTATGATGTATTAGAAGAATTAGTCGTCACATCAAGCGGTAATGAAATCGTCTTGGCTTAATAAGGAATACATAATGTCGTGCAAAAAGCTAAAAAAACTCTTAATGATAATGGCTGTTTTATGTGGCTTTAATGCTCAACACTCTTTGGCTAGCGGTTATTACCCTGATGCATGGATCTATGTTTACAATTTTTCATCTCATACCCTTATATTAAGAGGATCAGAGTTTGTCGACGCCAATATTACTGGCGGTGGTATTCTGCCACCCGCCATTAACGCGTCGACTCCATCGATAACCACGCTTCATTTGTCTATGGGCGGCAACGATTCTCAGTTTACACTGACAGGGTTTCCTAACGGTTCTGGTCTACGAGGCACCATGTCCATGTCGGCTGCTTGGACCGTACAACCGCCTGGCATGGGATCCCCTACTAGTGTGGCCGGGTATCCTGGGGGTCAAACATACCCTACAATACTCTTTCAATTAATGGCCTATCAATCGATGAATGTCACCCGGACAACCGATTGTAGTATGTATGGTCAAAATCAGCCAAATCAACCGGCATGGCCGGCATGGCAAGATGGCTTGGCTCCGATATTAGGCGGTAATGGCTCGATCTGCATGTCCAAGGACCTTATAAATGGAAACGGGGTCACTGGCGACTTTGTATTCGTTGTCGCTATCCCAGCCGACACTACAACTTTACGCCCTAACCCAACTATTCCTTAAAAATCGCTCATGGGGCTTATATCAAATAACTGACGGTAAACTACACCTAAAGTATTAGTTGTGAAGGGTATGGTCCATAATAAACCTATTCCGGCTAAGCATGCGCCGAGAAAGTTAGCCATTATCAAGATAATGAAAATGGCTAGTATTTTACCATAATGATGGCGCACTATTTTAATCGAACCCGCTATGGCTGAAAAAATAGAAAACCCTTTATCTAAAGCTAGCTGAAAACTAAATATCAATAACGTTTTAAGCCCAAATACCGCAATCAAAAGCACAAATAAGGTAATTATAGAATCAGCCTCTTTAGGCATCCCTAATTTAGCCATTAAATAAGCCATACCTATTAAAACGGTACTGCTGATTAACAAGATAAGTAAAGTCTCAAGATAGCCAATAATAGCCAGCTTTGGCAGTTTATTAAAATATTTCAAACCATCGGAATATCGTAACGCTTGATTACGAGCTCGCTTTAAGCCAATCATCATTATGCCTGCGATAAATCCGGATATCACCAGGGTATCGATAAACGGTAATAACAAGCTAAAAAATAATGAATCGGCGCTGTTTTTAGAGCTTTGCGGTTCAATCCCACTTATTGTTATAAAAGCAATAAGGGCCACAAATGACATAGGTAGTATCGTCATTAAAATAGCCAATTTTGTCCCGCGAACTAAATGCCAGCCTTCTTTTAGGCTCGCTTTAATAGAAAATGGTTTTGTTAGCATTGCCGTGTCCATACTATACCCTTATTAGTCATGAGTCTGCTTCAAGTATATAGCCAAATTGACATAGATCAATTCGATTTTTATAAAAGCATGCCATGATAAAGCTAATCCAATTTTAAGTAAGGAGGGCGTCATGCATAATGATTGGTTAATTGTCGCAAATGCGAGTTATGCCCGCATTTTCGATGTAAAAAGAGCTAAGGCTAAACCTAGCGAGCTGAGCTTAGTTAAAGAAATTCACCATCCTGCCAGTCGCATGCGTAAGCAGGATTTAGTTAGCGATAAACCAGGTATATATAAAGCCAGCCGCATTACAGGTGGCGGACACTCTCAAGACACTAATCCCAAAACTGTCGAGATGGATCGATTTGCCAAAGAACTCGCGCAATTAATCGACCATGCACGTACCTTAAATCAATTTGAGCGGCTTACTATTACAGCCTCTCCTCAATTTTATGGATTATTGGATAAATATCTTTCTGGATCTATTAAAGATTTACTCACGCGCGTAGTGAAAAAAGATTATACCGGCGTTGTACAACGCGATTTGCAGCGCCTTCTATTTAATACCAGTCCTACGCGAGTTCCCGAACCTTACAATAGCTAAACTTAATGGAGCTAAGCTTATGCAACTATTTAAAGATCGTCGACATGCGGGGGCCATGTTAGCAGAATTATTAAACCAATATGCAGACGATCCCCATACATCAGTACTGGCTTTACCTAGAGGAGGAGTACCAGTTGCCTATGAGGTCGCAAAACAATTGCACCTGCCTTTAGACGTATGGCTAGTGAGAAAACTCGGTCTGCCTCAACATAAAGAATTAGCCATCGGCGCTATTTCATTAGGCTATGTTAAAGTATTTAATGAAGCTCTTATTAAACAATTTAAGGTCAGCCCTGAGCAAATTAGCCGGGTTGTGGCTGAAGAAGAAATTGAATTGCAACGCCGCAATCGCCGTTATCGCGATAATCGCCCCATTCCGCATTTAGCCAAGCAAACGTTAATCCTAATCGATGATGGAGTGGCAACAGGTGCTACCATGCGTGCGGCCATCATGGCCTTGCGAAAATTTAATCCGGCAAAAATTATTGCCGCTATCCCGGTAGGTTCGATCGATGCTTGCCAAGAAATTGAACCGGTAGTCGATGAACTAGTCTGTCTTTATACCCCTGAGCCTTTTAATGGAGTCGGGCAGTGGTATAAAGATTTTGCACAAGTTAATGATCAAGAGGTAAATGAATGCCTTAAAAAGGCCCAATCCTCTCAGGCTGCCACAATGCAAGATCAACAGGAACTTGCCTAAAGGTGACACTATGAATAGTTATCATAAATTAGTAGACATTATCTCAAATAAGGCTACACCCTTAAAAAATAACCCGCATGATTATGATAAATTAATCGATAAAATCGGCGACTCACGCTTTGTGTTATTAGGCGAGGCCACTCATGGCAGCCATGAATTTTATCAGGCCAGGGCGGATATTACCGAAAGGCTTATTAAGGAAAAGGGCTTTATGGCAATAGCCATAGAAGGCGATTTTCCTGACACCTACCGAGTTCATAATTATCTCCAGGGTCAAGGTGATCAACGTGAATGGGAACAGGCCTTAAGCGGATTTAAACGCTTTCCCAACTGGATGTGGCGCAATACCACGATTTTACCTTTTATCACCTGGTTGCGTCAGCATAATGATGATTTACCCAAAAAGGAAAAGGTAGGACTATATGGTTTAGATTTATATAGCCTGCAATCTTCCTCTAAGTCCGTCATCCGTTATTTACAACAACGCGATCCTGAGGCCGCTAAACGCGCCAAGCAACGCTACAGTCATTTTAATCATGGTACACCAGCTCAAACCTACGGCTATCTTGTTAATAACGGCTTACGCAAATCCTGTGCCAAAGAAGTCGATGAACAATTGCTGGAACTACAATGCCATAGCCAGCGTTATCTGGCTTCAGGCAGTTTTATCGATAAAGAACGCTATTTTTATGCGATTCAAAATGCTCGATTGATTAAAAATGCTGAGCGCTATTATCGGGCGGTATTTGAAAGTAACGTCTCCTCCTGGAACCTGCGCGATCACCATATGGCTGAAACTTTTAATGCCCTCGCCGCTCATTTAGCCGAGCGGTATAATAAACCCGCCAAAATCGTCGTCTGGGCCCATAATTCACACTTAGGGGATGCCAGAGCCACCGAGATGAGCGAAAGGGGCGAGGTGAATCTAGGCCAACTATTACGAGAACAATATGGGGCTGCCGTATATAGCGTCGGATTTTCAACCTATAGCGGTACGGTAACAGCCGCCAGTGAATGGGATTGCCCACCCGAATGTAAAGAAGTAAAGCCTGGCTTACCCGGTAGCTACGAGCAATTATTTCATTTGGTTCAGCAAGCCAGTTTTATAGTGGATCTAGACGATCCTGAACTTGAAAAAATGCTATGCTATCCCAGGTTACAAAGGGCCATTGGCGTGATATATAGCCCCGGCACCGAACGCAGTAGCCATTACTATTTCTCTCGCCTAGCCTATCAATTTAATAGCCTGATTCATTTTGATGAAACCACCGCAGTGGTTCCATTGGAAGTCACCGTTAATTGGGAAAAAGAGGATTTATCTGAAACCTACCCTTCTGGAATTTAATGGGCGACTTTAGCGTTAAGTCGCTTAATATCCCGAAGAAACACATGTTTCTTTTGCACATCGATTAAGCGTTCACCCTGAAATTTGCTAAAAATGCGGCTGACCGTCTCTGTGCTTAAATGCAGATAATTGCCGATTTCCTGGCGAGACATCGTCAAATTATAGCTTCTTGATGCATGACCGATTTTCTGTAAGCGGGTAGAAATATTAAGTAAAAAGGCCGCTAGCTTCTGTTCGGCGTGCTGGTGCTGGATCAATAAAGCAGCGGTTCGAGATAATAATTTTTGGCTTAATAATCTCATTAACTTCTGCGATAGCCAAGACTGATTTTTAGCTAGGGTCTCCAACTCTTTAAATTCAATGGCACAGGCATGACTCGGTTCTAAAGCCGTTAAATCATAAAGCTGCTCCGTACCCAAGCTATCGAGCCCGATAATATCACCTGGCAGATAAAAATCCGCCACCTGTTCATTGCCATCGAACGTAACTGTAGCGTGTTTAAAGGAACCTGATTGAACGATATAGAGGTAATCGGACGATTGACTGGATTTGGATAAAACTGTGCCAGCCTCCATGAGCTGTCGTTTTATCGTCAAGTGCTTGGTTTTTTTCACAGCCAAATGTAACAAGCATTTGGATGATAATTCACAATGATGGCAAGCTGACCCAACGATATGGTGGTCATCTGCGCTTAACATGCTGTATTCTCCAACCGATGAAATAAGAAATGGCTCTACTATTGATAATTTTAGCAGCATTATGGCCACAAGCCTAGCCGATCATAGGTTTATCGAATCAGCCTTAATATTTCCTTTCCGCCACGCATTATGCAACGGTTCTGCGTCCTGCCCTTAGAATACTAAAAGCGCTCAATGCCGATTGTTTACATACTGCCCTGCAGTTCATTGAAAACGATATCATATTCTGCAAGACCAGCGAAGGCGCAAGCTTTCTAGCTTGGCTTACTGAGCAACCCAAAGCTATTAGCGCCCAGATTGCTTGTTCTCCTGAGACTATAAGGGATGATGTTATCAGTCCGATGTCGGCTCGCTCGATAAGTCCACTAAAATCCAGCCATTATAGCCTAGCTTTAACTTCCTTTATTAAGCCGCCCTCATCCAGATTGAGAAAACTTGGGTTTGATGGGTCAAATGAGATCGATCTCTCTCGTTAATATTCATTAAAAAATCCCACAAAAATATTGCGATTAGAGAGATTTGTGCTACTATTCGCGGCAAGGTTTCTACGATGATATTCAAGCTACTTAAAGGGGTTTTAGCACAGTGATTAAACTTAAAACTATTCTTTTTTCAATGTTCACAATAGGCTCAGCGCTTGTGTTAAGCGGCTGTAAAATGGCCATTCTGAACCCAATGGGGCCCATAGCGGCGCAAGAAAAACACTTAATGATCGTAGCATTATTGCTTATGCTCATTATCGTGATCCCCGTCATTATTATTACCTTTGTCATCGCTTATAAATATCGCGCCTCTAACACCAAGGCAAAATACCTGCCAGAGTTTAGCCATAGCGCTAAATTAGAAGCTATATGGTGGGGGATTCCTATTATTATCATCGCCTTCCTTGGCTCCGTCACCTGGAGAAGCACCCACACATTAGACCCTTATAGACCGCTCGATTCTAAAGTGACCCCTATTACCATTCAGGTCGTTGCATTAGAGTGGAGATGGTTATTTATCTACCCACAACAACATATCGCAACCATGAACTTCGTAGAATTCCCAGCCAATACCCCGGTGAATTTCGTCATCACTTCCGATGCGCCAATGAATTCCTTTATGATTCAACAACTCGCCGGTCAAATTTACGCGATGGCAGGTATGCAGACCCAAATGCATTTAATGGCCGATAAGCCTGGTGACTATTACGGAAGATCGGTAAGCTTTAGCGGAGATGGATTTGCCAATATGCAATTTATTGCTCGAGCAGCTCCAACTGCAGCGGCCTTTAATCAATGGGTGAAGTCGGTTCAAAATTCCCCAAATAATCTCACTATGGCTAGCTATACTCAATTAGTTCCAGCGTCCAAAGATACCAGTGTAATTGAATACTCTAATGTAGTAGATGGCCTGTTTGGCAAAATCATGATGAAATATATGATGCCTATGCCAGCTGTTGTTCCGCCTCAGAAAGCGACGATAAATACACAATACAATTCTGATCGCGATTACCATCACCATAGAGATCTTATCAATCCTGTAACAAATAAATTAATTAAAGGGTAATAGACATGCTTGAACACTTACTATTTGGAAAATTGACGCTAGCGGCTATTCCCTTTCAAAATCCCATTATTATGGGCGCCGGTGGCTTTATGGGCTTAATAGCTCTTACCGTAATCGGGGCCTTATTTTACTTTAAAAAGTGGACCTGGTTATGGAAAGATTGGTTGACCACCGTTGATCATAAAAAAATTGGTATTATGTACATAATTTTAGCCTTTATTATGCTGTTACGCGGTTTCTCTGACGCCATTATGATGCGTGCTCAGCAGGCTATTGCTGTGGGCAACCATCTAGGATATCTGCCTGCCGCTCACTACGATCAAGTTTTTACCGCCCATGGCGTGATTATGATCTTCTTTATGGCTATGGCCTTTGTATTTGGGGTGGTAAACTATATCGTGCCATTACAAATCGGTGCTCGCGATGTGGCTTATCCTTATTTAAACTCACTAAGCTTCTGGCTAACAGTAGCCGGCGCCATGCTGGTGAATATCTCATTGGTAATTGGCGATTTTGCTGCGACTGGCTGGCTGGCTTATCCCCCTCTTTCTGAACTGGCTTATAGCCCAGGCGTCGGAGTGGATTATTATTTATGGGCCTTAACCTTATCTGGGGTTGGGACCTTAATTGGCGGTATTAATATCTTCGTTACCATTATTAAAATGCGCTGCCCTGGCATGACCTTAATGAAAATGCCATTATTTACCTGGTCCACACTCTGCTCAATGATTTTGGTTATCGTATCCTTCCCAATCTTAAATATTACCTTGGGCATGTTATTCTTTGACCGCTTCTTTGGCACCCACTTCTTTACCTCGGGCTTTGGCGGCAACCCAATGATGTACATTAACCTGATCTGGACCTGGGGCCATCCCGAAGTCTATATCTTGGTATTACCAGCATTTGGTATCTATTCTGAACTCGTTGCTACCTTCTGTAAAAAACAAATCTTCGGTTATGTCGCCATGGTTTGGGCAACGGCCGGTATTACTATTCTAGCCTTTACCGTATGGCTGCATCACTTCTTTACTATGGGAGCAGGCGCCGATGTAAACGCTTTCTTCGGAATCGCGACCATGATTATCTCGATCCCGACCGGTGTTAAAGTCTTTAACTGGCTGGCAACTATGTATGGCGGCCGTATTACCTTTACCACACCTATGATGTGGACTATCGCCTTCTTGGTAACTTTTACCATCGGCGGTATGACCGGGGTATTAATGTCGGTACCAGGCGTTGACTTCTTATTACATAATAGCGTGTTCCTAGTCGCTCACTTCCATAACACCATTATCGGTGGCGTGGTATTTGGACTATTCGCCGGCTACACTTATTGGTTCCCAAAAGCCTTTGGTTTCAGATTGCATGAAGGCTTAGGCAAATGCGCATTCTGGTGCTGGGTAGTAGGCTTCTTTATGGCCTTTATGCCACTGTATGCCTTAGGATTAATGGGTATGACCCGTCGTATTAACCACTATTCAGTGGCTAGCGGTTATCATCCATACTTAGTATTTGCAGCCGTTGGTGTAGCGGTAATTTTCTGCGGTGTTATTTTCCAAGCGATCCAATTGATTTATAGCATCAAACATCGTGAAGAACTTAAATGTGGTAACGATCCTTGGGATGCAAGAACGTTGGAATGGTCTATTCCATCGCCCCCACCATTCTATAACTTCGCCGAAGTGCCCGTTATTACATGCCGTGATTCTTTCTGGGAAGACAAACAAGAAAAATTACATGGTGTGGCTAACATCAAAACACCTCGTTATACCGATATCCATATGCCACGCAATACCTGCACCGGCTTCTTGATCGGAATTATCGGTGGCGTATTTGGATTTGCTATGGTTTGGGAAATGCCTTTATTAGCAACGGTTTCAGGCCTAGCTATTCTTGGTTGTATAATAGCCCGCACCTTTAATTTCAATATCGATTACTATGTTAAGGCTGATGAAGTAGCTAAAACCGAAGCAGCCTGTTTACTACGTGGAGCAAACTAATGACAACAGATATTCATCACGACGAGACTAGCTCCAAGGTAATTTTTGGATTTTGGGCGTATATTTTAACCGACTTCATTATGTTTGCTGCCTTGTTCGCTACCTATATTGTATTGCGCAACAACACCTTTGGTAGCATTGACGCAAGCCAGGTCGCCAGCCTACATTATGTCTTAATTCAAACTATGTACCTATTAGCCGCTAACTTCACCTTCGGGCTGTGTCTAGTAGCCTCGCATAGTGCGAGTAAAGCCAGGGTTATGTTATGGATGGGTGTCACCTTCTTATTGGCTTTGGGCTTTTTAAGAATGGAACAGCACCAATTCTGTCATTTAATCGCTAATGGATACACCTGGCAGACTAGCGCATTTTTATCCGCTTTTTTTACCCTGCTTAGCATACATGGGATTCATGTAATAGTTGCCCTGCTATGGATGGTTATCGTAGCGATTCAATTATCGATGCATGGCCTGACTACCACCATGAAAACCCGCTTAACCTGCCTAGGCCTATTTATTAACTTTATTACGATGATATGGATAGTAATATTCACCCTCGTGTATCTAATGGGAGCAATCTAATGTCGACTCATGAAATCGCTGCTGCCCAACCTGACACCGCTCGCAGCTTATTGAAATCCTATACTATCGGCTTCGTATTATCCGTAATCCTAGCCATCGCAGCCTTTACCGTAGTAGGTAAGCAGATATTTAGCGGTGAAGGCCTGTATTTCGCCATCGCTATTTTAGCCATTTCGCAGCTATTGGTTCAGGTCGTTTATTTCTTAAGACTCAATACCAATACCGAAGACGATCGTTGGAACTTAATCTGTTTCGTATTCAGCTTAATTATTATCGGAATCGTCGTTACCGGTTCATTATGGATTATGTATAACTTAAATTATTTCATGATGCATTAATGAAATATCTCTCTATTGTTAAGCCAGGAATCATATTCGGTAATATCGTAACGGTTTCTGGCGGTTTCTTTTTAGCGTCTCATCTGCATTTTAATGTCGTATTATATCTAGCCACCTTGCTCGGCATGGCCCTGGTCATCGCTTCAGGCTGCGTATTTAACAATATAATCGATCGCGACATAGACTCGCTTATGGAACGCACCAAAAATCGCGTCATGGTGCATGGGTTAATTTCCAGGCCCATAGCTGTTGTCTACGGAATCTTACTCGGCATAGCGGGCTTTGCCTTACTGTATTGGCAAACGAATCTATTAACCACCCTAATCTCAGCCATAGGCTTATTCGTCTATGTGGTGGCGTATACCTTATTAAGTAAACGCCAATCTAAATATGGCACCCTAATCGGCGGAATCGCAGGGGCCGTGCCTCCAGTAGTCGGTTATTGCGCCGTGACTAACCGCTTCGATGCAGGTGCTGTAATTTTATTCTTAATCCTGTTTTTATGGCAGATGCCACATTTCTACGCCATCGCCATCTTTAGGCTTAAAGACTTTTCGGCCGCCTGCATCCCCGTTTTGCCTGCTATAAAAGATATGCGTTATACCAAAATCAGCATGCTGATTTATATTGCCCTGTTTACCATCGCCGCTATATTACCGACTCTGTTTGGTTATGCTGGTTGGCTGTATTTCATTGTGGCGTTAGGATTAGGACTGTATTGGTTCTATCTAGGCATCAAAGGCTTTAAATCGTCTACAGACGATCAAAAATGGTCCAGAAAGATGTTTGGATTTTCTATACTGGCCATCACCCTATTATCGATGATGATGGCTGTTGGCTAATTTTTTATTCATTCAATGCCGCCGGCGGACAATTATAAACATTGCCGGTATTCGTCACATTGGTCTGCATAAAGCTACCACCATTACTACCCAATGCACCTGTAGCACCTGCTCGTGACGTAATGATTTGAATATAATTTGCACCCATTTTAGCGGCCTGGTTTTTTAAATCGTTCATAGAGCCCTGCTCTAAATTTTTATTAGAAGTGAAACTCCCAGTAAAGAAGTTACCTTGATTTCCTACTACCTGACCCAAGTATTTACAGCTATGGGGAGCCGGATTAGTGGAGACCATAATAGTTTGTGCTTCGGGTAACACGGGAGTTGTCGAACAGCCGCAAAGCAATAATGCCGTAGCAGCCAATAAAGTCATCTTTTTCATGATATGTCCTCACTTTTGTTAGGATCACTACCAGTCTAACTTTGTTGATTTAGAAAGGCTAGTAGGAGCTAATAACAGCGAAGAGCGCAAATTGGCATGGGACGGACTGGGTTAGTCGAGTGGGTGCCGCACCTCGGCCTAAACAAGCACATAGGGCACTAAAAAATCCATGAGCTGGGGCTGGCAAAGACTACTTGTTGTGAAGTTAGCACTTCAACAGTCGCTGGGTTGTCACTAGATCCTGCTTGTCTTTGATGGGTAGTAGATAACAATATCGTAAGTTTGTGAAAATACTCACAGCTCACTTACCTTGGCAACTCTTTAAGCCAATCTGAGTATGATGCAATTAATATATAGTTGGTGCAATTGGTGCAATTAATATATAATTGGTGCAGTTGGTGCAATTAGGATGGGCCTTATGAGTTATATTTACTCAGAAAGAGAATCAAAGTCTCTTGAATTTAAATCACAAATACCAGATTTTCTTAAGTTAATTAAAACTTGCGTGGCTTTTGCTAACGGTATAGGCGGCAAGATTATTATCGGTGTTGATGATAAGACTCGAAGTGTAATTGGAGTGGATGATAAGGCCCGAAATAGAATTTACGATGAGTTTCCAAACAGTGTCTACGATGCGACAAGCCCAAGTCTTTTGGTGGAAATTTATGAGAAAAGTTTTGAAGGTTTAAGTGTAATCATTATCGAAGTGCCTTCCAGTATTAAAAAGCCTGTCTTCATTAAAGGTGAAGGCATGCCAAAAGGAGTTTATCTACGGGCCGGGTCAAATACTCGCAGAGCAAACTCAGAGTATATTACAGAGTTAATGCGAGAAAATCAGCGGACCTATTTCGATGAAGAAGCCGTTCAGGCAGGTATAGATATTTTGTCTAGAGATCTATTACAAGCCATTTTTGGCAAAGTAGACTCACCTCGTCTCGTCGCAGAAAAAATTTTGACACCTTCTAATACCAATACAAAAAAATATTACCCTACTATCGCAGGAGTATTAACCTTTTGCGAAACGCCCCATGTATATATTCCAGAAGCTACTATAATTTGCACACGTTTTCGTGGCATTGAAGGCCGTGACATTATCCAAAGTGAAGAAATACAGGGTTGTTTAGAAAAACAAATAACGAATAGTTTTCAATTAGTGAGATCTTGGTTAATTCGGAATTACCAGTTAACCGGCGTGAAATTACAAGGCAAGACAATTATTCCAGAAATTGCATTACGAGAAGCAATTGCCAATGCTTTACTTCATAGGAAATACTCGATACCTGGCTCAGTAAAAATAGCACTATATGATGATCGTCTTGAAATTTTTAGCCCTGGTAATTTCCCTGGCTTAGTTGATTTAAGTAATCTGGGCGATGGCACAACTTATTTAAGAAATCCACATTTAGCACGAATTGCTCGTCGTTTTGGCATTATTGAAAAATTGGGCACAGGTATCAAACTTATATTAGAAAGCTGTAAAAAATCTGACCTAAAGAGGCCCGAGTTTATCGAAAGCGCTGATAGTGTAAAAATTATATTCTACTTTCAACCCGAAGAAAAAAACTTTTCATTAGACGAAGATAAATTGTTAGCTCTATTTACTATGCGGGAAGAAGTAAAGCTAGATGAGGTGCAAACCTATCTCAGCGTTTCACGAAACACGGCAACAAGAAAATTAAATCTATTAATAAAGGACAAAAAAATTAAAAGAACGGGTAAGGGGCCTGCGGTCAGATATAGTAAAGTATAAAGCAAAAAGGCCACCCGATTGGGCGGCTTTTTTTGTTTTATTGGGCGGCGTCAGTCGAATTGTTGGCTGTAAGGCTTTATAGGATTGGATAGCTTCGATTTTGGTTTTGGATATACCCCCAAATGTACCCCCTTAAATCAGGCATCTTAAATACGCCATGATAATTATTCTATATTCTAGAATCTTGAATTTAGAATGAGCCTAAGCTATAATCAATAAAAGAACAGGCAGGGCTACAAAAATGCTTAAACCACAAGACATTGTGTTACTCCTTAAACTGCTTGCTAACCAAGCACATTTGAACTGGACTCAGCATCAACTTGGCATGCATTTGTGTTTAAGCCCTTCAGTCATTAATGCAAGTCTTGATAGGCTAAAAAAATCGGGTTTTCTGAATCTGGGTGCCTATAATGTACGGTATCAGCTGGTTATCCCTGCTTGTGAAGAATTGTTAATCCATGCGATAAAGTATATTTTTCCTGCAGAGGTAGGTGCTTATACCTCCGGCATCGCAACCAGTTATGCGGCCCCTGTATTTCAAGGCTTAATTAGTATTGGACAAGAACCAATTTTGATTTGGCCCTCAGCGCAAGGCAAGCAGAGAGGTTTGGCATTAGAGCCGTTATATCACTGTGTACCCGAGTCTTTGCTGCATTACCCAGACCAGGCATTTTACGATTTACTGGCTTTAGTTGATGCCATACGACAAGGCCAAGCTAGGGAGCGCAACATGGCGGTCAAACTATTAAAAGAGAGATTGGCCTATGTTAAAAAATAGCCGTACGCAAGCTAATTTAGCGATGATAGAGTTTGCTGCAAGAAAACTAGGTGAATTAACCGAGGAATTAGTATTTCTCGGCGGTTGTACCACAGCACTTTTAATTAACGACCCAGCAGCCCCCGATATAAGAACAACACTAGATGTAGACTGTATTGTGGATGTGCTTTCATTAGGACAATACCATCAACTTGAAAAAAAAATGAATACCTTGGGTTTTAAAAGATTGCTAGGAGACAATATCATTTGTCGCTGGCGATACGATGATCTGATTTTAGATGTAATGCCGACAAATGAAAAAATCTTGGGCTTTGGTAATCCTTGGTATAAAGAAGCCATTAAGCATTCTATTACTCATCAAATTGCTGAAGATTTGTTTATAAAATCAGTTACAGCTCCCTATTTTTTAGCAACTAAATTTGAGGCATTCAAAGATAGAGGGAATGGTGATTATTTAACGAGCCATGACTTTGAAGATATTATTGCTGTGATCGATGGTCGACTGGATTTAATTGAAGAAATAAAGACAAGTGATGCCAAACTTAAAGAATATTTAAAGCAAATGTTCCTTAAGCTGTTGGCTGATAATAATTTTTCTGCTGTACTGCCAGGCCATTTAAATTATGGGCCATCGTCTCAGGCTAGAGCCAATATGGTGTTAAAACGCATGGAGCAGATGGTTGATAATATAAGCGAGTAATGCAAAATGATACTTACATGGTTAACGGATATACACCTCAATTTTTTGGGTATCAAAGATCGAAATAATTTTTATCAAGAGATTATTAAATCAAATAGTGATGCCATTTTAATTAGTGGCGATATTGCCGAAGCACCTTCAGTCGTAGAATTACTAAACGAAATGGCTAAAACAATCCAAAAACCAATTTACTTTGTGCTCGGAAATCACGATTACTATCGTGGCCAAATTAATGAAGTTCGAGCCGCAATGCTTGAATTATGTAAAACTAACCCGCTATTACATTGGCTGCCGGCTTATGAATCAATTTCGATTGCCGATGATGTGACTTTGCTGGGGCAAGACGGTTGGGCAGATGGCCGTTATGGCGATTATACGAATAGCCGGGTAAGAATTAACGATAGCCAGTTGATTCATGATCTATTCGAGAAGAAGATAGTGAGCAAATATCTGCTACTAGAGAAAATGCAAGAATTGGCCGATACAGATGCCCAACAATTAAAGCAAAGCATACAACAATCGATAAGCCAATATAATCCAACAAGAATCATAGTTTTGACTCATATTCCGCCGTTTAAAGAAGCCTGCCTCCATGAAGGTGAAATCAGCAATGATGAATGGCTGCCATATTTTGCCACGAAAGCAACTGGAGATGTATTACTTGAAATCGCCAGCAAGCATTCATCAGTAAAATTTTTAGTGCTATGCGGGCATACCCATAGCCCAGCAGAATATTACCCATTGGCGAATCTGACCGTAAAGGCTGGTGGAGCAGAGTATTATGCACCAAGAATACAAGAATTATTTGATGTTAATTTCTAAATAAGGCGTCATTGGATAAATTACCCTCTAACAATAGCTTTTTGATAAACGATCAATAAGAACAAACCTTTCTCACCAGCTAGTTTATAGGCCTTCGCTTTTAGCTTGGCATTCAATATTTTCAATGTGTTTAGCGACATTTAGGGGGATCTCTATTTAGAGGTATGCAATATCCCCCTACTTATACCCCTAAATTTGTTTGGATTTCATAAAACCATCTTGGACATTGCAGGATCATCTCAAAGCAAAAAGCCCCTATTTTCAAGGGGCTTAGTGGATGTAGCTGGACAGTGCCAGACTACTTGTTGGTGGAGGCGGCGGGAATTGAACCCGCGTCCGAAAACCATCTACCTTTGGATCTACATGTGTAGTCAACTGATTAAGCTTAATAGTCGGGTCCCCTCAGTCAACCTGGTTACGAGACTATGAGCCTGATTAACTTTTTAACCAACTGAAATCAGACAATTCAGCCAGCGAGCTTATTCACTATTAGCGCGTTATATAAGAATAAGCACTTATATAATCACGCCGATGTGTCAGTGTTTAGTTGACGATTACGCTACCTTGCGAGCAGCGAATACAGCATCGTTTGCAGCCACTAGGGCCTTTTTGTTTTTGCCAGTTATAAGCAAATAATAGCGATATTAACGAGGTGAGCTATTATCCTCGACATGCACCTTGGGCTTCAGTATTCCCGTCGAAGCCAGTCGCCCCCAAATTCTGGGGTTGAGCGTTTATTATACCCTAAAAGCTAGGTTTTACAAGGCTTAAGTAACTTGGTGGGCTTTAAGCTTCCTTCTAGTCCAAGAACGACAATGAGGCATAATTGATGGTGAGAGCGCAGCTTAAAGTGATAGGTGAAGGCGGATAGCATTGTCAATTTTGTGCATAAGTGCCGTATCGAGCTGTCCAAGCTTCTGGCCAATTAAGCGAGATTTAGAAATAGTCCGGATCTGATGACACTGAGCCTTAGCAGCCCGGTTTAGCCCGGAATCAGACGCCTCTATCAATACTTCAAAAGGATGAACCTTAAGGATGCTGGCAATTATAGGCAGTACAGTAATGGTATTGGCAGCCTTATTATTCGCATTATTGCTAACGATTAATACCCGGGTCTTTTTAAGGTTTATACTTGAGTTAGCAGGATCGAGATTAATATAATAAATTTCCGCTCGTCTCATTATTCATCTCCCGCTAATAGATCCAAAGCCGCATTCCATTCTACATTCGCTTCCCGATAGCTGGTCTCCAAGGATTGCTCCTGCAATAAGGCCAAAGCTTTGGCAACCACCTCTGAACGACTATGCAAGCCCTTACTGGCCTGGTATTGAGCCATGAAATTACATAGGGTTTCAGGCAAGGAAATAGACAGTTTTTGGATCATTTCATACTCTTGGTATTACTAATAGTCATACTTTTAAGAATACTTCAAATACTACCGATGTCAAATATGCAAATTGGCGAATAGAATGATACAATGTTTTTTTTTGAGAAACGGGCAGCTCAATGCGCTTAAAACAATGGCTTCGTTTATTTAAAATTGCGTTTATCTGCCAAAAATTTGGCTTAGATGATATCGTCTTTCAACTGCCCTGGTTTCACTCGTTTCGCTTTGTGTTATGGCTCAACCCCATTTATTGGTTTTATCGTCGCCGCAATCAAAGCGATGGCGAACGCTTGCGCTTAGCCTTTGAAATATTAGGCCCTATCTTCGTTAAACTCGGCCAAATCTTATCCACTCGTCCTGACCTTATCCCAGAAGAGATGGCTAGAGCGCTCAGCAAGCTACAAGATCAAGTTAAACCCTTTCCAAGCGCGGTAGCAGTAGAAATTTTACGTGCAACGTATGGCATAGCACCCGATCAAATTTTTGCTGAATTTAACCCAGAACCCCTAGCCTCAGCCTCTATTGCCCAGGTTCATACTGCTCGCTTAACTACGGGTGAAGAAGTCGTGGTTAAAATTTTACGCCCTAATGTTACCGAGATTTTACGCGATGACATTAGCCTATTATATGGGATGGCTAGCATTATCGACCGATTCTGGGCAGGCGGCCAACGCTTAAAACTACATGAAGTAGTGGCGGAACTCGAACGCAATATCCTCGATGAGCTCGATCTTATGCGAGAAGCGGCTAATGGCTCACAATTGCGCCGTAATTTTAGTCAGTCTACCATGTTGTATGTACCTGAAATATATTGGGATTATTGTCGCCACAATGTATTAGTAATGGAAAGAATTTATGGTGTTCCGGCCACCGACCTCGATGCTTTACGCCACCATAGCGTTAACTTAAAGCTATTGGCAGAACGAGGCGTGGAAATTTTTTATACCCAAGTCTTTAGAGACTGCTTTTTCCATGCTGATATGCATCCTGGCAATATATTTATTTCGCTTAAGAATCCGGATGACCCTCAGTTTATTGCGATCGATTTTGGGATTATGGGCACCTTAAGCAAAGAAGATCAGCATTATCTGGCGGCTAATTTCTTGGCATTCTTCAAACGGGATTACAGGCGCGTAGCAGAGCTGCACATCGCCTCTGGCTGGGTGCCGCCTAATACCAGGGTCGATGTGCTGGAATCGGCCATTCGCACCGTCTGTGAGCCTATTTTTGAAAAACCTTTGAAAGATATCTCCTTTGGTCAA
The DNA here is from genome assembly GCA_030652335.1 of Gammaproteobacteria bacterium. Taxonomy (GTDB): domain Bacteria; phylum Pseudomonadota; class Gammaproteobacteria; order Francisellales; family CACEW01; genus JAQSYQ01. The sequence goes on along the minus strand of JAUSAW010000006.1, from coordinate 100,604 downwards.
ACCCTATTGCGACTCTTTCAAATTGCTCGCCGCTTTGATATGGAAGTTCAACCCCAATTGCTTTTACTACAAAAAACCCTGCTCAATATAGAAGGCATGGGGCGCGAACTCTACCCAGAACTGGATTTATGGGCCACCGCCAGACCCTTTTTAGAAAAATGGATGCGTGAGCAGATTGGCCTAAAAGGCTTATGGCGCCGTCTAAAATCGCAATTGCCGCTTATTAGCGAACGCTTACCCGAAGTGCCTGAACTATTATATGAGCTGCTTAAACACCACCACCAAAAAGCCGTTCTGTCCAAACATACTATTTTAAACGATTCCGCTATGAGCATAAGCCCTCAGAAAAAGCAGCGTAACTGGTCTTATGCCAGCATGGGCCTAGGGGCAGGAATCTTAGCATTTACAGGATCAAATAGCGTAAACACTATGCATTTTAGCTTAGCCCCAGAAGCCCATCTGTTGGCTTTTTCTATAATCGGTCTTATGTTAGTTGGCATAGGTTTTTATAAAAAATCGTAATGCTGAAAGATAAAGAGCCTGAAAATTTCCGTTCAACTTTCTCTTTGGATACTAAGATTTTACTCACTCGCTAAGATTGGTGGAAAATACTTAAAATCCGCAAAATATATCGATATATAGTCTATATTAAATATATATAATAACCCCGCATTTAAGTAGAATTACAGCAAGCAAATCTGTATAATTGCCATAAAGCTAGATACGGATAGTAACGAATTACCTAATTTTTAGGAGAAATGTATGGCAACTGGTGCAGATAAAAAAATCGAAAATTTAGCATTAGTAGAGGCTCGAAAGCTCGTAAAATCAAAGATATTTGACTATGACCTGGCTATCTCCAGGGTTGAAATAGAAGAAAGAAATGCCACTTTGCTTACTAAGGAAGGCATTGCGATTGTTAAACGTGCAAGAGAGTTAATTGCCCTGAATGAAGCCATGATTAGCAATCTCAAGCCATCTGATGATATTGAGGATCTTGCCAAACTTGAAGGCATTTATAGAGTATATAAAAAGCTCACGGAGAAGATTAATATACTTTTACAAGAGAATGAAGAACTCAAAACTAAGCCTGAAAGAAAAACCATATCATTAAAGGGTGCCCAAGTTCCAACTCCAGATCCTACAACTCAAAAAATAGCTATGGAAGAACTTGTAAAAAAATTAACTGGCGTCAAACACCCTGCTACTGATCCAAATAAAGCGGTCGCTCATTTTAATCTTTCTCAAGCAAAATTTGAGAATGATAAGATTACCAATATTCAGATCAACGACATCAATGGGAATCTTATCGATAATGTGTTGCTCACCGTACACCATAATAAAAGTATCGATGTCTCAGCTACTAGTGCAGATTTTAAGGATGCTGGCAAGGCGCTCCAAATTGCTGAAGCAATGGTTGCTGCGGCTAAAGTTAATGGTTTAGGTGCAAACACTAAACTTGTTATCTCCACTGATGCAAAAGGTTTAGTGTTTAATGCTATCCTTGCCGTTGCAATTAAAAAAGGCAACGACCTAAATATTCTTATTGAAGGTGATCAGACGTATGTCGATGCCCGTATAAAAGACATTCAAAAATTAATTGAATCCCAAACCAGCTTAGATGAACTGGATGTGCTTAAAACAAGTTTAAGTACGCATCTCACATTTAATGATCCAAGCAAGCTGGATGAGGTAAATAAAATATGGGAAACGGCTAGAGATCATTTAAAAGCTAAAGCTATCGCCCCTTCACAAGGTCTAAACCAAATTAAAGATTGGAATAAACCTGCGAACGATGCAAGATTTATTCAAAAACCGCATGCAAGTACAGCCATTTTGCTTATTGAGCAATTTGTTACTGAATTTGATAAAAAACCACAGGATCTAAATACAATAAAGATCGCCAATGACCAGTTTACACACTTTATTAACCACTCCACATTAGATTCTATAGTTAAGCCTCTTCGCGAAGCATGGTTAGCAAATAATAGCTCATTAGAGGGCAAGGCGGGTGATGAGAAGTTTGATAACCTTGTAAAGTCTATAACGACACTTATATCTAAGGTCACCGAGCTTGCTGTTGCGAAAACTGAGGCAGATGCGAAAGCTGCTGCAGAGGCGAAGACCGCTGCTGATGCGAAAGCTGCTGCTAATGAGAAGGCTGCTGCACTTTTACAAAGCCTTATAGATGCTGCTGATGCTAAAAACAGCATAGAGGCTAATGGTCTAGAAGCTAAGAATGTTATTAAAGATGCGCAGAATACTGCATGTCAGGCTATAATTTCTGCTAAGATTGATAATCGTACTACTCCAGAGGCTATGAAAGTTATTATTGGAGCTGTTGATGCTGCAATTGATAATGTCAATGCGGCTGTTGAAATAGCAATGATAGCTATCGACGAGGCAAAAACCGCTGCACATACTAGTATAGATAAGACTACTTTTGGTACAAAGCCTAATACTGATGCTGTGAGAGCTATTGTAGATACTGCTAAAACAACTGCAACAACTATTATTAATACTGCTAAACGAGCAATTGAAACTATTGAACATGATGCTGCAAAGGCGCAAGCTAATTTCATAGCTGTTGAACGGACTAAAGCAGATGATGCTGCTTCAAAGGCTAATAAATCTGTGGTTGAGGCAGCAAAGACTGCATTCGCCAGGATAGCTTCTACTAAGAATGCTGCAATGCGTGGTGCTACTCCAGAGGCTTTAGCTGCTATTAAATCTGCTGTTCATACTGTAGGGCATAATGTAAAAGATACTGCTAAACAGGGTCTAAAACATATCAAAGACCAGAAAATTGCTACAATAGCTTCTATAAATTCTGGTGTTGCAATGCCTGATGCTGCGAGGGATTTTGGAGAGCTTGTTACAAAAATTGTAAGTGATATTGCAATTGCTGCAGATGAAAGAATTATTACAAATATTGCAGAGGCATATGCTCCTTCCTTCAGGGGCCGTAGTATTAATCTACATATGTGGCCTCCATTTTTAACTATAAGTGCCAAGAAGGTGGACGGCCCTGGGGATATACAGCCAGATTATCAATCTTAGAATATGGAAGGCCAAACGCTTATCTAGCGTAAAGCACTATTTGCTTTACGCTATAAGTCTTCTTAGCGCCAATGGCTAATTAATTTAAACTATTCGCCAAATTAACATAATCAGCTACCGATAAATATTCGGGACGAAGGCTAGGATCGATTCCTAGCCTTTTTATTTGTTCGATTGGCATCAGTTTTTTCAAGGTATTCGATAGGGTTTTACGGCGTTGATTAAAAGCATGTTGCACCACCAACTGTAAGTTTGCCATATTATTAACCGGATAGGGCAAGGTAGCATGCGGGACTAATCGTACTACCATAGAATCTACCTTAGGCGCTGGGTCAAAGGCCTCAGGTGGCACATCTAATACCGCTTCAGCCTGACAATAATATTGAATCATAACGCTTAAACGCCCGTAATCTTTATTGCCGGGGCTGGCTGTTAGGCGCTCCACTACTTCTTTTTGCAACATAAAATGCATGTCGTGAATATGGCCGATAAAGTCCATTAAATGAAATAATAATGGGGTCGAAATATTATAGGGCAGGTTACCCACCACGCGTAACGCCGGGCCGGATAGTAGGGTATTAAAATCAAACTTTAATACATCGGCCTGAATAAGGTGAATGGAGTCGCCAAATTGTGCCTCAAGCTTTGGAATTAAGTCCCGGTCTAATTCGATGGCAGTAATTTTACCGCAAGCATCGATTAAGGGCTTGGTTAATGCCGCGCAACCCGGCCCGATTTCAACGATATTTTCGCCGACCTGGGGATAAATAGCTTGGATAATCTGCTCGATAATTCGTTGATCGATTAAAAAGTTTTGGCCAAATCGTTTGCGGGCTTTATGGGTATAATTGTTCGTGCTCATTGGTTTCCCAGGTTTATTTAATTGTCATCAACTTTATTGTATTGCGCTAAGCTAATCGCATATTCCACTGCCAACACTAAACTGGCCTCATCGGCCGCATTGCTCCCAGCTATATCTAACGCCGTTCCATGATCTACCGAGGTACGAATAATAGGTAGGCCTAGGCTAATATTAACGATCTGGCCGAAATATAACGCTTTTAAAGGCGCTAAGCCCTGATCGTGATACATGGCCACTATGGCATCGAACTGTTTGCTTTTTTCTGGGGCAAATAACGTATCGGCCGGTAAGGGCCCGGTAAGATTTAGGCCTTCCGCTTTAAGTTTATGTAAGGCTGGAATAATTATGGTGTTTTCTTCACTGCCAAGATGCCCATTTTCGCCGGCATGAGGGTTTAAACCACAAACGCCGATATGCGGCGTAGCGATACCAAAATCCTGTATTAAAGCCCGATTAAGTATGCGTAAAGTGTTGGTGAGGCGCGGCTCTGTAATATTCTTTGGCACTTGGGATAAGGGCATATGCACGGTGGTCAATGCTACTTTAAGCTGCTTGGACGCTAACATCATCACCACGTCTTTGACATGACAAAGTGTGGCGATAAATTCGGTATGACCGCTAAAGGCTATGCCTGCTTCATTAATAAGGCCTTTATGGACCGGCCCTGTGACCATGGCATCGGCAACTCCCTCTAAACACAGCTCGGTTGCGATGCTAATACTTTTTAGAACATACTGGGCATTGGCCTTATTAAGCTGGCCTGGGATAACTGGAGTGGCTAATGGGAGGTCGTATACTATTAAGGTGCCCGGTTGATGCTCTGGGGGAGGAGATAGATAAGGGATGATGTGCAACGATAGGCCTAAAATGGTGGCACGTTCTAGCAGCAAGTTGCTATTGCCTATGGCGATTAAACAGCAGGGCAAATTATGCTGAGCCAGCTTAATCGCGATATCAGGCCCTATTCCGGCTGGTTCACCAACACTTAAAGCAATGACTGGTAAAGAGGCCTTATGATTGAGCATCGGGCATTTGTAGTGCTGGATTTAAGATCTGCACATAAGAGGCGCCGCGAATTTGTGACTGCCAGGTTTGTACGGCTTGTTCGGCCTTACGCTGGAAGATGGCTTGCTGGGCCAATAATCTTTCATAATTGGCGGTATCATCTATTTTGCGCTTAGCTTGAACTTGAATAATATACCAGCCCTTGTCGGTTACGAATGGTTGACTAACTTTGCCTACAGGGGTATTGGTAATAGCTTTAGCAAAGCTTGGGCTAAGTTGGCTAGTATCTTGCCAGCCCATATCGCCGCCTGCTTTTGCGCTAATCGGATCTTCGGAGTTTTCGGAAGCTAGCTTACTAAAAGAAGCGCCGGCTGCCACATCTTTTCTATAGCCATTCAATTGTTCTTCAATATGAGTGGCCGTTAAAATCGGGCTGGTTTTCATAAAGATGCCGGATATTTTATATTGCTCAATATAATGCGCCGGAATTTTGCTGTTCTTTTTAGCAACTAATTTAATAATATGGAAGGCGCTATCGCTAGCAAATGGACCGTATATTTGACCGACTTGCATGGTGGGAACAATCGATCCGAATGCGCTAGGTAAATCGCCTAGGGTTTTAAAGCCTAGATCGCCGCCGCTTAAGGCATCGCTGGCGCTGGAATATTTAATAGCCGCTTCGGTAAAGGGCAGGCCTTTATTAATTTTTTCGATAATTGCTTGAGCTTGCTGCTTGGTTTTAGCGAGATTAGCCGCTGTTGGGTCGCTTGGATACGCGATTAAAATATGCTCGACATGATATTGAGCTCCCGGACCGGCTATGGCGTTTTGCATAGAGAGATAGTTATCGATTTCGCCAGGGGTGACGATAATAGAGTTCGCTACGGCTTGTTGCTCAAGCTGATTAATAGTGAGCTGTTTGCGAATGGTGTCTTTATAGGCGCTCAAGCTAATCCCTTGTTGAGATAAAGCATTTTGAAGCTGGGACAAGTTCATATTATTGCGTGAAGCAATCTGGGTCATCGCCGCATCAATTTGGCCATCACTAATAGTAATATTATTTAATTGAGCTAATTGCATAGCCACGGTTTCAGAGATTAAGGTTTGCAAGACTTGACGCTGTAAGCTGATCCTATCTGGCACTGCAAGGCCTTGGGACTTAGCCTGAACGATAGCTTCTTGAGTCGCTTGATCTAGCTGGGCCTGAGTGATTACCCCGCTATTGACGATAGCCACTGTACCATTAATAAATTCGCCCGAATGGGTATTAGTCTGAGTTACAGCAGTGGCAGCCCAAGCATTGAGACCGATAAGGCTTATACCCGCTACTAAAATAGTTTTAATACAAAGTTGTCTGCAGTTCATGTTTAAAATCCTAGCTGATTGTTATATCCCGGTATTCCATTTAATAAGGCGTTGACCTGGGTGCTGCTATTATTGCCTAAACCTTTCAGTTCAAATTGTACCATATACGTGGTGTCTTTAGGCCCACTGATTACAGCAGGTAAGTTAGGGTCATTATTGATGACATATTGATACACAATAAATCGCATTGCCCAACAGCATGCATCGTATTGTAGTCCGGCAAATTGTGAAATGATATTTTTATAGTTTAATGAGTAACTTACGTTTCCTACTACGCTCCAGGACTGAACGATATTCCATACGGCAGAGGCGTTAACTTCTGAAATTCGAGGCGGAGTCACGCCGGATAAAATTTGATCGTTGCTCAATAAACCATAGTCTGCATTATTGGTACTATAACCAAAATTAAATAAATCTTTAGCATCCGGTTGATACGCCACTTGATAGGACTGCGCATCGAGTACGTTAATTTTTGGGTTATAGGACATATTGGTATTAATGGACCAGATGGAATTAAAATAATAATTCGCCATGCCAACGATATCGGAGTATGGCTGAGTATATTGTGGATTTTCGGTAATAATACAAGGTGGCTGGCCAGGGGTGTTAGTACAAAGCGATACTTCACGGTTTTTAAAGTAATAAATCTGACCTACCGCGGCATTAAAGAGCTCCTGACCAAGACTATTATTAACGCTGGTGGATAAGGCGCCGCTAATTTGGTTGGCATCTCCAATCCTGTCTATGCCGCTAAATCGATTGGTGCTAAATAATTGGCTATAACTAAAGCTATTGATGCCGGTATCAAATACGGGGATATTGTTTTGATTGGTATCAGGCACAAACAAATAAAACAGTCTAGGTTCTAAGGTTTGCGTAAAGCTGCTGCCATCAAGGTTAAAATCTCGATCAAAATATAAGCCGGTATCGATATCAAAAATCGGCAGGGTCCGGGTAATACTGCTGTCTGGATAGCCATTAATTTCGTTGTTTTGTAAATTATAAGCCGTGCTATTGACGGTTAAAGCCGGAGTAAAGTAGCCGAAGCTTTTTGCTAAAGGCAGGCTTATAGTAGGCGCTACAAAGGTACGTTGTCCATCGATTGGGTTGATGCTACCATTTGCGGCCGATTTTTCAAAATTAGTAAATCCGCTATTCAAACTTACACTAAACGGGCTTAATACATTTGGGTATTGGGCCTGTAATTCAGTTGCAGGATATTCATTATACGGGCGGTTACCCACTGTTAATAAGGGATTAACAATTTGATAAGACTGCACTACTCCGTTAAAAGTCCAATGTAAGCTATTGTAATTAAGCGCCAAGGATTGATTTAATAAGACTTGGTTAGCGACTACTGCGCTGGTTTGGCTACCAAAATCTTGTAAATAATTGGGGTCGCCGACCTTATTATAATCGAGTATAGCCTGCCAGTTTTTACTAAAATTAGTGGTATCGTTTATCGCATAAGCATAGCGAGTTTTATGGGTAAACTGATCATCAGGCATTATCTGAGTGTCTATCGTGCCCATGCTTGAATGCGTTAAATATCTAAATAAATTCTCAAACAAAACACCGCGTTTGGTATAGATGGTAGGTGTTATGGTGTCATCATAATTAGTCGCTAAATTAATATAATAAGGGAAGCTAAGCGCTATTCCATTGACAGTGTTATAACTGGCATTGGCGTATAGAAAGCCTGTTTTACGGTCTTTATTGAGGGGAAAGCTAAAATAAGGAGCATAAAAAATAGGTACTCCGTGAATCAATAAGAACGTGTTTTCAGCGGTGCCTCGTCCGGTATTTTCATCCAAATCAATTTTTGAGGCTTCCAACATCCAGGTGCGGCTCGCTGGAGGGCAAGTGGTATAAGTAGCATGAATCAAAGAATAAACATTTTCGCTAAGCTGCAAAACTGTATCTGCATGCCCGCGAGCATAGTTTGTAAAGTTAGGGTCGCTTGCCTCGTCTGCATTTTGTAAGAAATTAGGCTTGGTCGCGCTTACTCGAATAAGATAAGTGACATCTTCTACTTCTGCATTATGGCTGGTTAAGTTTGCTGATAGTTGATTGCCTAGCCATAATTGGCCTTCTTGATGGAGACGAATATTACCGGTCGCGACAATTCTTTGCAGCTTACCGGTTTGTAAATTAGGGGTTATGGTGGCTTGATCGGCATATAAAACACGGCCGGGCTGAGTAACAACGACTCCATTACCCAATACTAACTGGCCCTGAACTTTGTAATAAGTACTACCTGGAACGATACTCGTTTTTGAACCCGCCAAGGTGCCGGCCGTTTTGCTTATAGGCAGAGGCGCTTCATAATAATGCCCGCCACAGATCGAACAATTTTGTGCATTATCGCTATCGTCTTGAACCCAACCTAAGGCTTTTTCTAAGGCAGCGGTGTGCTGCTCAGAAGTTTGATTGGTTTTATATAAATCGGTATCGGTTGAAATATTTTCATGGCACACCCATTTGCCATTTGATGAAGTACATTGCCAAGGAACTCGATAGGGGTTGCTATCGCTTACTAAAGCCTGTGCAAAACCTATAAATAACAAGGCGCCCAGCCCTAAAATTAAGCTGAAAAAAAATCGAATTTTATATGCTTTTTTAATCACTGGTTTTAACTTCACTTTGTGCTAGCGCTTATTCTAGCAGGCCAAGAGCTTTGAGACTAGTATTGTTTAAGGAGCGTTATCTGGCTACTGACGAGCCACGCTATCTGGATAACAACATAGGGGCCGGGGGTGGATTTTAAAATGGCCTTGGGCTAAGGTGCTAGCCTATGATCAATCTTTCAATAAAGGTGAATTTATGAAAAACATGTTAAAACTGACTTTGTTAGCTGGTCTAGTTAGCTTAAGTTTTTCCGCTCAAGCTAAGCTAAATCTCGATAGTCCGGCAGCAAAGCTTGTGACCAAACTCACCTATAACCAAGTGACTATTACCAACGAATTTAAAGCTGCTAATGGCTGGCAGGGTTTTGTAGTACAAACTAAAAAACAAAATAGTCAGGCCATTTTATTTGTGGATCCGGCGAATAAGTATTTATTTGCCGGGGCTTTAATAGCGGCTGATGGTACCAATCTCACCCAACAGTACACCGATGAATATATCAATAAAGCGATAGCTAAAAATGCAGGCCAAGCTATAGCCAAAACACATTGGATTAGCGAAGGCAGCGATTCCGCCCCTCATAAGATCTATGTGCTAATCGATCCGAATTGCATTTACTGTCACATGTCTTTCCAATCTTTAGCCCCGTTTATTGCAGGAAATCAATTGCAAGTACGTTGGGTATCAGTAGGAATCATTAAATCCACCAGTTTAGGCAAAGCGGCTCATTTGCTTAGTATTCAATCCCCTAAAGACCAAATTGCAGCACTCAAACAGGATGAAAATGATTTTAATAGCTCGCAAGAAGAGGGCGGCATCACTGCTTTAGACGAATCAGACCCGGCCTATAAAATGGCCTTTAATCAAGTGGTAGAAAATAACACCTTTTTTACCCAAAATCAGTTTATTGGCACCCCCGTCATCATTTATACCAAAGCGGATGGGACACCTAGCATTTACGCTGGCCTGGCACAGGGCAAAGATTTGGAAGCCATAGTAAATGCTGCGGGAAGTAGCTGGTAATTGTCACTTTATCCTAATAAATTTACTGTAAATAAAAGTCACAGTCAAAGCAATGCCGCTTAGAATAAGCGCTAAAGGTCTTTGGTTATGAAGATGGAATTGGGTGCTAAGACAGCTAATTAGGCCTGAACCAACCATAATGCCGCTGCCATAAACGGCTCCAGCCACCCCTATCCTATTGGTAAATAAAGTCATGGCCGCCACTCCGCAAGGGATGGTGATCATGCTCATTCCCATCATATAAATACTCATAGGCAATAAAATAACCCAGGTATTAAGCTGCCACGATAAGGCGAGCATCAAAAGGCTAGCGAATAAAGTTATCGAGCTGCCGATTTTAAGCATTTTTTCAGGCAAAATATTATGCGATAACCTAGAGGCAATAATCGCTCCAATTAAGAACCCACAGACGCTAAATAAACTTAGCCAGCCATAAGCGACAGCCGACCAACTCAGTTCATTTTGTAATAAAAATGGGGCGATTATGATATAGATCGCTTCCCCGGAAAAGGTCAGCAGACTACAGCATAAAAAGGCGACAAAGCGTTTATTGCTTAAAACCCAGGCATAACCTTGCATTAGCGATTTTAAAGTGGGATGGCCTGGATGGCGGTTGGCATTGGTTTCTGGCAATTTTAAACTGACCAAGATTAAAATAATCACAGCATAAATTAACAAAAACTCAAAGTTACCTCGCCAGCCGATATAATCCTGAATATAACCGCCTAATAAAGGGGCCAGGATAGGAACCAGCGCTAATACCATGGTGATATAACTGCCCATCTTAAGAAATTCAGCTCCGCTAAATACATCGCGGTTAATAACGCGAGTGAGGCCCACTGCCCCGACACCAAGACCTTGAATCATTCTGCCGCATAATAAAACGTCGATAGTAGGCGCTAGGACCGTCACGATACTGCCTAGCATAAAAATCGTTAACCCTACTAATACCAGCTTTCTGCGCCCATAATAATCCGATAAAGCGCCATAGAGTAATTGCGCCAGGCCGTAAGTAATTAACGGTAGGCTTAAGCTTAGTTGTATCTGTGTGGAGTGAGTATGTAGCTCTCTTACCATAGCAGGCATCGACGGAGTATAGAGATAATTAGACAGTTGCCCAATCGTAACGATCAGCATAGACAACATTAAAATAAAGTAACGCAAAGGCATAATAAATTCCTATTTGAGCACTAATTCTATACCATAAACGCAATATGGCTCAAGTTTGCCATGACAAATAATGGAGTAGGCAGTGGAAGATTCAGTGGACATTCGTTTGGATAAATGGCTATGGGCCGCCCGATTTTTCAAGACTCGCAGCCTCGCAAAAGCCGCTATAGAAGGCGGTAAAATTCAGATCGATGGCAAAAAAGCAAAGCCCAGCAAAACCGTTAGCATCGGCATAATAATGAAAATTCGCCAGGGTGATGCTATTAAAATCATCGAGGTAAAAAGTCTCTGTGATCAGCGCAAAGGCGCTACCGAAGCGGCCGTGCTTTACGAAGAATTACAAGAAAGTCTCGAAAAACGCGAGGCCATTCAAGAGGCCAGACGCTATATGCCAAAAGCCCCTTCGGCAAGACCGAATAAAAAAAATCGTCGCGACCTGGTGCAATTTAAAAAGCTTAATTTAGAGTAAGGCGCGCAAACAGTAATTTTCAGCTTCATGGTCTGGGCATGGGCCCTCTACTGTCGAAGTGCTTTTAGCCAAGTGCATTAAACTACCCACACCCACCATTCTTTGCATGCTTAAGCCGGCTCCTGCGTATAAACCAAGAAGACCCCTGGTTTTTACTATCGTCCTAGCCGTATTAAAAAATGGTGCACTACCTTTGCTTGGGCAATTTGAGAGGGCTGCACTATCGTTGCGCTGGCAATTTGAGACTGTAGCAATCGGTGTGGTAACCATGCAAGCCGCTAAACTACAGAATATTGAGTTAAGCATTTTAAATGTATCAGTATCGCAATCCCATTTCTTAGCTTGCTCTTCAATAGTATGTGTACTTGCTAACAATATGGCCCAGAATGAGCTATTTCTCACCGCAGTAGAGGCCGCCCCCGCCCATAATCCAGCCGGTTTTAGCTCAGAAATACTCGATTTAACTGGCGAGGCTGCTGTTTGTAACTTCACTAAACGTATTGCTAAAGGATTAGAAATATATGCTTGGATGGCGCCAGCCCCTATGCCAGCGACCATTTTGCTTAAAGCATATGATTCAGATAAAACCATCATGGCATTTTCTAATATATGGATCGAATACAACAGAGAGATAGCGTTTAGGACTTGCTTGGCTACCCCTAAGCCAATTCTATGAAGCTCCTTTATCAGCATGGCTTTGTCATAAACGATTGGAGCGAAGGCTGTTTCTATAGTGCCCGTTTGTTGTCTAACGATTTTTCTATCGACGTCATTAAAGAACAGAGCTATAGCTACGCCTCCATAGGAAGAACGCAATACATGCTCTTTGCTTGGGCAATAAGTGTCGATCTTTTTGCCTAGGTCGCTTACTAAGCTGAAAGGTCTAAAAGGCTCAGCACTCGGGTTTATAGCCTCGAATACGCTTATCATAATGGGTGAGTTCATCAATTCCCTTTGATCTACTCATTAAAAAAACCTATTTTACAGCCACAAGCTTAAGGTTTCCTTAAGGCTCTCTGGAAACACCAGGAGAAACACCAGGAGAAAAATCAATACTCATGCCTGGTATCGCTGTCCAATATTCATTTAATGTCCCATTGGAGAGTGCCGCCTTATGATGTCTTAGATCAACGCTATTATCATCTAACCTTTCAATTAAACAATTGGCCGCCATTACTTTTTGTGCCCTGGTAAAACCAAAAACACCCACGCCAAAAACACCTGCTATTGCAGAATCAGGCTCGTCTAAGCGCTGTGCGACATACGAGTGGAGGCCAAATTTTAAAAAAGTCTTTAAAGCCTGATCAATGTTCTTTATAGCATCCTCATTACCTTCAATTTTTGCAACATTATAACGACGCATTATGGATTGAATAAGCTCTTTAAATTTTACGATTGTAGGCACAATACCAATAAACCTTTCCTTGCCTAATGTATCTAATAAACCAACCCAGTCTGCTATTGGTCCTGGAGCCTTTAGAGCATCCGTTATATCTTTTAGGGGTGGCTTGTAGTTGACTGAGTCCATCAGTCTCATTTGTAGCCTCTGGACTGCACTTATGTGTTGAGGTTTTCCGCTCATGATAACTTCCTTTATATGATGGTGTTATGGGAGCCTTTTAATGAAAGCTTAAGGCTATGGACTAGATTCTGAGTCATGGTATCGGTATGAAAAGGGGTAGGCGTAATTCGCAATCGTTCCGAGCCTTTTGGTACGGTAGGATAATTAACGGCCTGAACATAAATGCCATAGTCATTTAATAGCGTATGACTAATTTTTTTGCATAAATCGGCATTACCGACCATGACTGGGATCATTTGGCTATCGCCTTCTAAAAAGGGGATCCCAGCTTCGATAAAAGCGGCTTTTACTTTAGCCACCGTGGCATAAAGCGCATCCCGTTCGGTTTGGCTATGGCGTAAATACTGCACCGAAGCTAAGGCGCCAGCGGCGATAACGGGCGAGAGCGAGGTAGTAAAAATAAAGGGTCCGGCAAAGCTTCTCACAAAATCCACTATCGTACTGGAGGCGGCGATATATCCACCCATTACCCCAAAAGCTTTGCCAAAATTACCGCAAATAATATCGACTTGATCCTGTAGACCTAGTTCCTGGATCATGCCCCCGCCTTCCTTACCATAAAGCCCAACCGCGTGAACTTCATCGCAATATGTCAAAGCCTGATAACGCTTAGCCAGCTCACAAATTTTCGCGATAGGAGCAATGCTGCCTGACATGGAGTATACGGATTCGAATACAATTATTTTAGGGCGAGCTGGGTCAGCAGATTGTAATAATTGCTCTAAATGCTCGATATCGTTATGGTTAAAAATATGTTTTTCAGCTTGGGACTCGCGAATGCCATGAATTAATGAGGCGTGATTTTCACTATCCGAAAACACCACGCAATCAGGTAATTTACCAGCCAAACTCATTAAGGCTGCCTCATTGGCGACATAGCCTGAGCTAAATAAAAGGGCCGCGGCTTTTCCATGCAAGTCGGCTAATTCTTGTTCCAATTTATGATGATAGCTTTGAGTACCGCTTATATTTCTAGTGCCACCCGAACCTGCCCCTGCTTTTTCTAAAGCCGTTTTCATGGCATTAATAACAACCGGGTGTTGGCTCATCCCCAAATAATCATTGCTGCACCACATAACGACTTCCTTGCCAGCATACCTCGCATGAGGGAAGCGGCCCAGCTCGCGTTCGATTTCAATAAAAACACGATAACGACCCTGCTGTTTAATGGCTTCAATTTGGGCAGATAAAATGGTTTCGTATCGATTCATTAGAGATTCTATATGGAAATTTTGAGCGTATTGTAACTTAAGCTTTGCTAGACGAACACGCTAACATAGAATTTTTATCATCCACTATGCGCTTTCCCGTGAAAAGGGGAGTCACTTTGGGCGCTGCATTAAACCTCGGGAAGGGCCCTGCTGTTTTTAGCTTGGACCTGGTGTTTGGTCCTGGCCAAAAGCACTATTTTTAATGAACTCGGCAACCAATTCAAAGCTTTAGCGGCCCAAATCATGGGCTTTGGAAAGGCTATTTCTGCTTTATATTTCTGCATGCCAGCCACGATAATTTTAGCCGCTTGCTCAGGTTGCAATAAAAATGGCAATTTAAAGTTATGTTTAGCCGTTAATGGCGTCGCTACAAAACCGGGACAGACTATCGATACTTTTATGCCCTGGTCTTTTAAATCGGCTTGTAAGCCTTGTAGAAAATTTCGCGCAGCGGCTTTAGCAGCGCTATAAGCCTCACCCATCGGCAGGCCATGATAGGCAGCCATACTGCTCATACCAATAATATGCGGCTGCTTGGATGCTTTAAGCAAAGGCAAAGCCGCCTCTACACCAAAAACCAAACTGAAATAATTGATGCGCATCATTTCTACAAAAGTTTCACTCTGAAAGTTTTCGATGTCCATATGCTGGCTCGCGCCAGCATTAAAAAAAACTTTATCGATACCGCCAAATTTCTGCTTAATATGTTGAGCAGCGGCGATATTGGCATTGAGATTAGTAACATCAAAGGGCAGTACCATCTCTATCGCTTGAGGATAACTGGCCTGCAAGCTAAACAATGCCTCTTTATTGCGCCCGGATATAATTAAACGCGCCCCTCGCTTGGCTAATTCGATAGCTACGGCTCGACCAATACCGCTCGAAGCCCCGGTAATCCAAATCCGACTTCCATTGAAACCCCCTCCCCCCTCGCGGGTGAGGGATGGGGAGAGGGGGTATAGTCCACCGCTCACCGAAGGGTCAGAAGATGGGGGAAGGGCATCAGCCATTACAACAACCCTGCGGCTTGCTTATAGGCTTGCATAGCTTTTGGCATATCGCCAGCGTGCTCATAAATTTGGGCTAATACGCTATAAGCCGCGGCATTCGGTCTACTGCTCAGGCTAAGTTCGGCATTTTGACGAGCATGGATATAATCCCGCTTGCTTAAACTTACCTGGGCAATAAGTGCCAAGCTTTCAGCATTAGCCGCGTGATGTTCCAAGGCTTTTTGTAATACGGCTTCGGCAAGGTCTGCTTGTTGGGCCTTTAATAAATGTCTGATATAAGCTGTAGCCACGTTTAAGTGGCTATGGAATTGCTCAGGAATAGCCGCCCAAAGCTCATCGACCGTCTGAGGAGCATAACGGATGGCACGGGTTAAATTCATTGCATAGGCTTCGCTGGCCATTTTCTCGTATTCGGCTTCGCTAAATAAAGCATTTTGCTTCGATTCTGCAAGCAATTCCACAATTTGAGGCCAGGCTTTTAACTGTTGTAAAGCAAGAATTTCGCGACGCAATAAGCCTGGGTTGCTGGGGTACTGTACTTTTAATTTTTGAATCTGAGT
The DNA here is from genome assembly GCA_030652335.1 of Gammaproteobacteria bacterium. Classification (GTDB taxonomy): domain Bacteria; phylum Pseudomonadota; class Gammaproteobacteria; order Francisellales; family CACEW01; genus JAQSYQ01. The sequence goes on along the minus strand of JAUSAW010000006.1, from coordinate 84,662 downwards.
GATTAAGCCCTGAAAATTTTCAGCTGCAATCAATATATCTAGCTTGCCTAGCTCAATTAATAAGGCATCGCGGGCTAAAATTGGGCGGGCCAATTTAACATAGGCTTCTTGAGCCTCGATGCGCCCTGATTTTGCGGCACAATTGGCGGCCATTAATTGTGTATAAGGCAATAAAAATTGAGCCCTGGCTAAGCGTTTAAAGTGCAGCTCGGCTTTAAGCCAATCGGTACTTAATAGACTGTCTAAAGCATTTTGCAAACCCTGCATAGAGCGGCGTTGTTTATAGCGTTTAATCATGCCAGGCACTACCATGACCATCGCCCAAAGCCTATAGAGAATAAACAACAGTAAAAAGCTAAACAGTATGCCTAAGCCCGCCAGCCATAAAGGCATGGCGACCGAGCCATGACTAATTTGAATTAAGACGTAGCCTGGCAGATTAATTAAGGCCACCCCTAAAACCACAGCGATTATTAATACCGCCAACACCCATAAAAAGCGTTTCATATCGGTCTCCTTAATGGGTCAGGTCGTGGTCAAACTTGCTTAAAACCTGATCGAAACCCGTTTCAACCGCCTGTAATTTATCGCTTGGATAAACAGCCGGTATGGCGCGTAAAGCTTGTAGCTGGCTTAGCCAAGCCTGTTGCGCTGGGTTATTTACCGTCAAACTTTGTACCTGAGTTTGCAGCTGATCCAAATCCTGAGCATAGTGTTGATTGCCGGTAATCATATCCCATTTCGCTTGATCGATACTTAATTGTAGAGAGCGTATGGCATCGAACCTGGCCGACTCGGATACTAAATTAGGCCCGACCTGATTATCGGTACGAATAATTAAAAAGGATTTTAGTTGCTGCCAACTATGAGCCAAGCCAGTTTTCCAACCCGATAATTGAGTTTGGGTCGCCACGCTGGCGCTTAGATCGGCTGAGTTTGGCGTAATAGCAGGAACAAATTGCAGGCTCGCTAAACCTTGAGATAATTGGTCCAACTTGCTACTAACTGCATCGACATCGATAGCAGGCAGACTATTTACCAAAGTATTTAAACCTTGTATTTGATGCAATAAATCTTGGGCCGAGGGGCCTGCCATCTGTAGAGCGTCTTCGACTAAATTAAGTTGGGTAGATACTCGAGAAGGGCTTTGATGTTGCCATAATAAAGAATGCGCTAATTGCACATTGACCCTGGCAGACTCAAAGTTTAAATGGTGTAAGGTGACTTGTGGCTCATGACTACTTTGTAAGAGGGCCGTCATACTTTGTTGAGCGGTTTGCATCGATGCTATAGTCTGCTGCATGTCCTGCATTTGAGTTTGTAGCGTTTGAGTGCCCTGAGTTAGGCCCGCAATAGCGGCTTCATTATCGGTAGAAGCCTGCATGCCTGAATGAAAATAGCCTCGATAAAAGGGATAAGAGCTCATCGCTAAGGCGGCAAGAGCGATGATTAAACTTAAAGTCGCACGCTTTTTGCCTACAAATTTGCCTTGAGTGGCATCAATCGTTACCGGGAAATGTCTTATTTCATTGTCGCTCATGCCAAAACCTCTTTAAATAAGATAATAAAGCCATATTCTCAGCGCTATCGATAAGCATAGGCTGAAATCCATTCTGAATTGCCAAGTGTAGCATTTTTTCATTCATCGCGGTAAGAGCCGCCTTAGCCCGCAAATTCGCTGGCAATGCTACGATTTGCTCGAGTAAATTTTGCAAGGCTTCGGTGCTGGTGCTAATCACCAGATCAAAGGCCTGATTTTGCCAGGCTCGATGTAATTTTTCCGAGTCGAATTTCGGTTTTACGCGTTGGTATGCTTCGACATAGCTTACCTTCGCACCGCGCCGTTCTAGGGTTTCTTTAATTAATTCGCGACCTGATTCTCCGCGGAAAATTACTACTGATACGCCCTGCACATTCTGCAATAGTAGTAGCTCTAACACCGCTTCGCTATTGGCCTGAGGAGGGGAATAGACCGGCGAACAGCCCCGTTGACGTAAAGCCTCCGCCGTGCCAGCCCCGACAGCGACCCACATAATTCCTGCCTTTGAAAAATCGGCGCCGAAGGTAAATTTAACCGCATTAGGACTTACAAAGATCGCGATAGTTCCAGAGGACAAATTGTGTAGAGCAGATTGTGTCGCAACTGGGTCTTTGCCGGACAATATTTTGATACAGGGCCAAACAAAAGCTTGCCCGCCTTCGGCCTGGATAAGTTTTGCTAATTGAGTCGCCTTAGGTTCAGGGCGAGTAATAAGCACATTCAATCCTGCCAAAGCGTTATTTGTCATGGCAAATCCGGGCTTAGTCCAGCCATTGTTTAGCGCCTTGAGCAAGCAAATCAGCAGCCGCTAACTGACCTATTTTTTCTGCAAACTCTGGCTCAGCACTTTGTTGGGTATTAATAGTAAACTGACCATCACGACTTAATACTTGTCCTCTTAAAACTAGCTTGTTATTTTCAATAGTGGCAAAGCTGCCCACCGGCGAATAGCAACTGGCTTTTAAGGCACGATTCATCGAGCGTTCGGCTGTTACACATAACTGGGTATCACGATGGTTGAAAAATTGTAGGCTTGCTATTAGCTCTGCATTTTGGCTTAAGCATTCTATGGCTAAGGCACCCTGTCCTACAGAAGGCAGACAAATATCGGCGCTAATAATGTGGCTAATGCGATCTTGCAGGCCTAATCGGTTCAATCCTGCTGCGGCTAAAATAAGCGCATCAAATTGACCTTCATCTAATTTTTTGAGCCTGGTATCAACATTACCGCGAATATCTTGCATTTCTAAGTCGGGTCTACAATGTAAAATTTGCGCGCTGCGTCGCACGCTACCTGTGCCAATAGTGGCGCCTTGTGGCAGCTTATCTAAGCTCGAATAGAGTGATGAAACCAATACATCAAAAGGGCTTTCACGCTCCCCAATCGCCGCCAAGGTAAATTCAGCGGGTAAATCGGGTGGCACATCTTTTAGAGAATGCACGGCTATATCGGCTTTTCCTTGCAAAATAGCGTCTTCTAAGGCTTTAACAAATAAGCCCTTGCCACCAATATCGGCCAAAGGTCTATCCTGAATCTTGTCGCCAGTACTAAGTATTTCGACGAGTTCGATCACACAATGAGGGTATTGTTCTTTAAGTTGCTGCTGTACAAAACGCGCCTGTTTTAAAGCAAGCGGGCTTTTTCGAGTAGCGATGCGAAGTGTGGCTAATAGCATGATAGTTACTGTCGAAGGAGAGGGCTTTATGATAGCGACTTAGCCGGCTGTTGTCGATTAACTCTTTATTTTCGCCCATCATCTTTAAGAGATTTACAATTAATCTCAAGAGTCTGTTTGCGACGAAATGCTCTTAAGTCGTCGATTGCATTCTGAACATCCTTTACTGAGTTTTTTGCAAAAGGCAGCAGCTTAGCAATAGGACTATTGCCTTTCATTATAATAATTTGTTTTCCATTTTGGACCTGTTCTAGTAACTCTTCCAAATGGATTTTAGCTTCATATTCTTCAATATAGCGCATGATATTCACCAAAATATGTTAAATTAATTGTGATTAGTAATTATACGATTAATACTTAATTAAGGATAGTTTACTATATTACAAAGTTGACAATTCAGCCTTCCAGAGTATGATTACAGCCAAATAACTAGGGGATAGAACTATGTTTACATCGCAGGCTTCACAGAATGTTTTATGGTCGACAAAAGCTTCATTATTGAAGCGCCTTGCCTTAATTGGCGTTGGTGTGGTTTTGCTTGCTGGGGCTGCACAATTAGCCGTACCTATGCATCCGGTTCCACTTACTTTTCAAAGCAGCATGGTAGTTTTACTTGCCATGGTTTTAGGGCTAGGCTTAGGCACTCAAGCTATTAGCATTTATTTAATTGCCGGATTTTGTGGCTTACCACTTTTCGCTGAATTTATGGGTGGACCTGCGATGTTAGCTGACCCATCGGTCGGTTATTTATTTGGCTTTATTCCAGCGGCTTTAATTAGCGGTTACTTATCACAAAAAGGCTGGGGACGTAATTTTATCAGCAGTTATGCCGCGGCAGCCTTAGGTGTAAGCGCATTATTTGCTTGCGGTTATTTATGGCTTGCGGCATTCGTAGGTTTCCATCAAGCCTTTGAATTAGGCGTAGCACCTTTTCTATTAGCCGAGCCTCTGAAATTAATCGTGGTAGCACTATTGGTTCCACGTTTTTGGAAAGCGTAGTTTTTGAAATTTAGACCGCATCATTTTTTATGTACACTCTGTTTTCAGGGGAAAGGTTATTCCCCTGAATTCGTTCAAAACTATCAGGCCTTAGCCGATATCCTCCGCGCCGAACATGGCGATGAAACCCTAATCGAAGTCGTAGCCCAAACCGATCATATTTGTTCTCCTTGCCCGCATAAACGCGAAGCACTATGCGAGACTCAAGCTAAAATAGTGAAACTCGATACTGCCCATGCTAATGCTTTAGGCTTAAAAACCGGCGAAAAATTGACCTGGGGTCAAGCTAAAGCCCGCATTGCGCAAAATATTGATTTAGCTACTTTTGAAAAAATCTGCGAGCCTTGCAGCTGGAAAGCCTCAGGCATGTGCCGCGAAGTATTAACAAATCACCTCAATAAGCCCTGATGACTTCGTATTTTTAGCCTGATTAATGGCAGAGCTAGTAATATCTTTTAATTCTTCCAATACTTCACACTCGGTATTTAAAGGCGGCAGCCAGTAAATACTATTGCCAAGTGGTCTCAATAAGGCGCCTTTTTGGATGGCTTGTTTATAGACTTCTCTCGCATTCAAATCGATTAAATCCGCCGCCACTATACCGCCTATACAACGAATATTAGAAATAGCAGCGGTTTGTCTTTCGACCTCTTGCATTAATTTCAGCAGAATTCCTTCCATAGCTTGAGCTTTAGCATAGATATTTTCCTCATCCATTACTTTTAAAGTAGCCAAGGCTACGCTAGCAGCAAGAGCATTGCCGGTATGGGTATGAGAATGCAAAAAAGCTTTGCTAATATCCTGATGGTAAAAATAATCATAAATTTGATTCGAGGTCACCACAGCTGCCATCGGCAACCAGCCAGCCGTTAAACCTTTGCCAAGACAAAGAAAGTCGGGTTCGATGCCGGCATGCTGGCAGGCTAAAGGCAATCCAGTACGCCCTAGCCCCGTCATCATCTCATCGGCAATCAAATGAATATTGTGGGTCCTAGTCCAGACTCTTAGACGCCTTAGAAAATCTTGAGAATAGATTCGCATACCACCTGCGCCTTGCACGATAGGCTCAATTAAAATAGCCGTTAAACTATCGGCGTAAGGCTCTAATTGCCGCTCTATAGCAGGCCAAAGCTCAGCACAATCCTGCCATAGAGGATCGAATCGCCCGCTGACATAGGGAATATCTACAATGAAATAACTGGGAGTAAGCACAGCGCGATAGGGGTCTTTAAAATGACCTAAATCGGTGACGCTCATGGCTAAGGACGTTTCCCCGTGATAACCATTACCTAAAGCCATAAACTTACTACGCTGATTCTCGCCACCTAATTGCTTAGAATGCAGACTCATCTTCATAGCGATTTCCACGGCGCTAGAGCCATCCGAAGCATAAAATACCTTTTTTAAACTGGGGCTAATATTGCCCAGCCTTTCCGACAAATCTACGATAGTGTCATGAGTCACGTCGGCTAATATCACATGTTCAAAACGCTCGGCCTGATCAAATAAGGCCTGTTTAATTTTTGGATGTCCATGGCCTAATGACTTGCACCACCAACTGGAAATCGCATCGATAATTTTTCGGCCGTCTTTTAGCTGCAAATAAGACCCGTAAGCCTTTTCAACGATCAGTGGCGGGTTATCTTCATAAAACTTCATCTGCGAGCAAGGGTGCCAAACGTATTGCAGATCTCTTTCCAGAATCGATGCTTTCATGACTTGTAAACCTTTTTTATATTTATAGTTGACAACTATGTTTGGCAGGGTATCATCGGCGGCAGTTTATGGCAACAGGGCGCCTCGTTATGACTACACTCAAAAAAATCTGGCAGCAAGATGAAGTAGCGGCCCTTTATGAATTACCCTTAATGGACCTCTTATATCAGGCGCAAAGCGTACATAGGCAAAACTTTAATCCGAATAAGGTTCAAATCTCCACCCTATTGAGTATTAAAACCGGGGCCTGCCCAGAAAACTGCGGTTATTGCTCGCAAAGCGGCCATTTTAAAACCGGCTTAGAAAAAGAGAGCTTGTTGTCTATCGAAAAAGTCTTAGAAAACGCTAAGGCTGCTAAAGCCAATGGCGCTAGCCGATTCTGCATGGGGGCAGGCTGGCGCACGCCACCGGCTAAAGATTTACCCAAGGTAGTCGAGATGGTGAAACAAGTTAAAGCCTTAGGCCTTGAGACCTGTGTCACACTCGGTATGTTAGATCAGGTACAGACCACGGCCCTAAAAGACTCCGGCCTAGATTACTATAACCATAACCTCGATACTTCCCCAGAATATTATGAAAAAGTAATTACGACTCGTTGCTATCAAGACAGGCTCGATACCCTGAAACATGTTAGGGCCGCCGGAATTAAAACTTGCTGTGGCGGCATTATCGGCATGGGTGAATCCCGTCAGGACAGAATAGGCTTGTTGTTACAATTAGCCAATTTACCCGAGCACCCACAAAGTGTACCCATTAATCGCCTGGTGCCTATTGCCGGTACTCCTTTAGAAAATGCCGCACCCATCGATGACCTTGAGTTTATCCGCAGCATAGCGGTAGCTCGAATAATGATGCCATACAGCATGGTCCGATTATCCGCAGGGCGTGAAACCATGAATGAATCGATGCAAACCCTATGCTTTTTTGCCGGGGCCAATTCGATATTTTATGGAGGAAAATTATTAACGACGGCTAACCCGGAAATCGCGCAAGACAGAGACCTATTTGCTCGTCTAGGCCTAACTGCCATGGAATATCAAGAGGCTTAAATGCTAGGGTTAACCGAGCGCTTAGACGCTTATCGCGATAAAGGTTTACAGCGTCAGAGGCAGGTCCGTGAGGATGCTCAGTCGCTTGAATTACACTGTGATGGCAAGGCCCGACTAAATTTTTGCAGCAATGATTATCTAGGTCTGGCCAATCATCCCCAAGTGCTTGCAGCCTTTAAGCAGGGTATCGATCGCTATGGCTTGGGCAGTGGCGCCTCCAATTTGGTAACGGGTTATACCAAGGCTCACGCTGAATTAGAGCAACAGTTTGCCGAATTTCTTGGCTATGAGCGCTGCCTATTATTTTCAAATGGCTATCTGGCTAATCTCAGCATTATCACCGCCTTATTCGATGAAAAGTCAGCTATTTTTGCCGATAAACTTAATCATGCTTCCTTAATCGATGCGGTAAAATTATCACAGGCCCGCTCTCATCGTTATGCCCATTTAAATAGCGAACATTTACATCAGCTATTGCTACTTTCGCCCTCTGCGCAAAAACTCATAGTATCCGATGGAGTATTTAGCATGGAAGGCAGCCTGGCTAATCTTCCGGAGCTACAGAGCCTAGCCCTCCAGCATCAAGCCAGCTTAATAATAGATGATGCTCATGGCATAGGTGTAGTAGGCAAAAATGGCCGGGGTTTAATCGAGCATTATGGCATTAGACCCGATATTTTAGTCTGCCCATTAGGTAAAGCCTTAGGTGGATACGGAGCTATAGTGGCGGCACATGCGGAGACTATCGAAGCCTTAATTCAATTTTCAAGGCCCTATATTTATACTACCGCTTTGCCCCCGGCTTTAGCTTTTGCCATGCAAACCAGCCTTAGCATAATGCAGAAGGAAAGTTGGCGCCGTGAAAAGCTACACGATAATATCCATTATTTTAAACAGCATGCTGAAAAATTAGGCTTAGCATTTCTGGCCTCAGATACCGCTATTCACTCTTTTATTATCGGTGAATCCGGCCTGGCTACTAGCATAAGCCAGGCCTTAAGTGAAAAGGGCTTCGCGCTAAGCGCCATTCGCTATCCAACTGTGCCCTTGCATACCGCAAGATTGCGCCTGACCTTAAGCAGCACTCATGAGTTCACCCATATCGATGCCCTGTTAACAGCATTGGCAGAATCGATATGAAGCTTTATTCCACTACCCGAGGACAAGGTAGAGACTTAGTTTTGCTGCATGGTTGGGGATTTCATTCTGGAATCTGGGGAGATTTTGCAGAGCGCTTAGCCCAGCATTACCGAGTGACCCTCATCGATTTACCGGGTTTTGGCCAAAGCCCCATGCTCGATAAACCTTATACGCTTGAAAATGTCTCGGCGGCTGTACTCGAGGTCTCTCCCCTACAAGCCATATTTATAGGCTGGTCTTTAGGCGGCTTAATCGCCACGGCTATCGCTATTTATCATCGACAGAGGCATTTAGGTTTACTTAACCTATGTAGCTCACCTTGTTTTATCGAGGGGGCTAATTGGCCTGGAATATCGCTATTTAGCCTCGAGCAATTTTCTCAAGGTTTAAGGGTTGCATACGAAAAAACCCTACTCCGTTTTTTACTACTACAAGCGCCTGGTCTTAGCAGAGTCGCTTTGCTAGCCTTAAAACAAGAAGTTCTGCGCTATCCTCCATCAGAAGCGGCGCTTTTCGCTGGCCTTAGCCTATTAGAAAACACCGACCTTCGACACTATTTACACAATAGTAAGGACTCCAGCTTATATATACTAGGGGGATTAGATGCCTTAATACCGGTTAAGATGGCCGCTTACTTGCCTCAATTCTTGAACGCTCAAATCAATATTATAGAAAAGGCCGGGCATGCGCCTTTTATCTCCCATCCGTCTGAAACCCTTGAATTAATAAAGGGCTGGATCGATGGATAAGCGTGAAAACAAACGTATTATTGCTAAAAATTTTAGCCGGGCGGCTCATCGATACGATGCATTTGCGCATTTACAGCAAAAAATAGGCTGTATCTTATTGGGTATGCTGCCTAAGGCAAACATGCCGAGCGAAATAGTCGATATTGGCTCGGGAACTGGATTTTTTACCCAACGCTTGCAGCAGCATTTTCACCAAAGCCGGGTTATAGCTGTGGATATAGCTGAGGCTATGTCCGCTCAAGCCAAACAGCATAATCCGCTTTGTATTACCGCCGATTTCGATTATTTGCCATTGGCTACAAATAGCGTTAACTGTATCTTTTCTAATTTTGCTTTGCAATGGAGCCTAAACCCTTCGTTAAGTTTTGCTGAATTAAAACGGGTATTAGCCCCGGGAGGATTATTGATATTTTCAAGTTTAGGCCCAAATACGTTAATCGAACTACAGCATAATAAGCGCTCGAATAGCGCCACTTATTTAGATTCGAAGCAAACTGAAGCCCTGTTACTTAGGCTTGGCTATCACAACATTAGCCTCTCTACTCAGATTGAGATTTTATATTTTGAACGCTATCGGGATGTATTGCAGGACTTAAAAAATATCGGGGCTCATACACTTATCGCTAAAAAGCCCGGACTATTAGGCAAGTCGCATTACAAGCAGTTAAGCCAGGCTTATGAAACCTATCGGAATGAGAAAGGCCTGCCGGCGACTTATGACATTATAATAGGGGTGGCTTATGCCTAAAATCTTTATAGCAGGCAGCGATACCGGGATTGGAAAAACCTATATTTCCTGTCAATTATTGCGATTTTGGAATCAACAAGGTTTGTCCACTATTGGCATTAAACCCCTTGCTACCGGCTGCGATCCATACAATGAAGATGCCTTAATGCTTCAGGCAGCAGCCTCGATTAGCTTACCCTATGAAATAATTAACCCAACAGCCTTAGTGCCCCCAATCGCCCCGCATATTGCCGCCGCTGAAGCGGGTATTATTTTATCGGCAAGATCGCTTGCTAAAGACTGTGAACCTGCCTTTAGCGTTTCGGCCGATATACAAATAGTTGAAGGAGTGGGAGGCTGGTTGGTGCCCTTAAATAATCAAGAAACCATGGCAGATTTTGTCATGACAATTAATGCCAAAGTAATACTGGTAGTCGGGATTACATTAGGCTGTATTAATCATGCCTTATTAAGTTATCGGGCTATGCAGGAGTCAACTTGTGAAATACTGGGCTGGATCGCTAATTGTATAGACCCTGAGATGCTTAAAGCTCAAGAAAATATCGAGGCGCTAAAATCCTTACTGCCGATTCCCTGCCTGGCTATAGTAGGCTTTAATGAGACTCTAACCGAGCTTATTTTTTAATACTGGCTTCACCCGAGGCAAAACTTTTCTGCTTTCCATCGGGCAATTGCAAGCTTAATAATCCCTGGCCATTAATCCCTAAGACTTTACCGTTTAACTCGGTATTTCCAGTGATTAAACTAATGGTTTTCCCCTGCAAATAATCGTAGTGCTGCCAGAGCGGCATAAAACTTTCTAAACCCTGCTGCTCAAACTGATTTAAAAAATTATATAAAATAGGCATTAATTTTAGCACTATCTCATTACGATCCAAGGCCTTGTGGGTTTCTTTTCTAAGCGAAGTCCAGGCCTGAGTAATACTCTTATCCTCGGTATCCACGGCATTAACATTAAGCCCGATCCCTATCATAACCTGCGAGTTACTATAGGCCTCAGTAGTAAGCTCTATCAATATTCCTGCCATTTTTTTGTCATGACAAATAATATCATTGGGCCATTTCACTTTAAGCGGAATATCGATACCACTGGCTTTAATAGCTTCCACCAAGCTTAAGCCCACCACTAAACTTAAACCGCCTAGTTGGCTTAAATCTTTTTCGGTCTGCCACAGGTAAGTGAGACAAATATTACGGCCAAAATCTGAAAACCAGGACCGACCTAGTCGACCACGACCCATAGTTTGCTGCTCGGCCAAGCATAATCGATTACCGACCGGGTCTTTTAAGTTTTGTTTAATATAGTCTTGAGTTGAAGGCATGGTGGCAAAAACTTCGAGCCTAGAACAGATCCCTGGGTTTAACGCTTTTTTAAGCCGGTCTTCATCGAGGATAATTAAGGCTTCCGCTAAGCGATAACCCTTGCCATGTAAGGACTCAATGGCCAATCCATAGTCTATTAGCTGTTTTATATTTTTCCAAATAGCCGCTCGACTAACCTTTAATGTTTCGCCAAGATCATTGCCAGAATGAAACTCTCCATCATTAAGAATAGCGACTAGTTTTTTTAATAAGGGAGAGAGTTTTTTCATTTTACAAACGAATAGGCATAACTACATAAACGTTTTTATCGTTATCGCGGTCGTGGATTAAAGCACTACTATTGGCATTGGCTAGCGAAATTTTAACCGCTTCGCCATCGATGGCATTTAATACATCCAATAAATAGCTCACGTTAAAGCCAATTTCTAAATCTTTACCGGTATAGTTTACTTCCAATTCGTCCTGGGCTTCTTCTTGCTCTGGGTTATTGGCCATTAATTTTAATAATTTTTCTTCAAATTGTAAGCGCACTCCGCGGTATTTTTCATTGGATAAAATGGCGGTACGACTTAGGGCCGATTTTAGTATATCTTTGCTGGCTAATAATATATTGGCGCCAGGGCTCGGAATGACGCGGTTATAGTCGGGATAACGCCCGTCTAATAATTTGGAGGTAAAGGTAAATTGTGGCAATACAGCGCGGATATGGCTGGTGCCCATGGTTAATTCGATTAGCTCATCGGTCGGTTCCATTAAACGCATAAGCTCAACGATAGCCTTACGAGGAATAATCACCTGGGTGACCCCAACACTGCCATGAACCGTTTCATTAGCCATCGCTAAGCGGTGACCATCGGTTGCCACGGCGCGTAAATTATGTTCGGAAACTTCTAATAACATACCGTTTAAAAAATAGCGTACATCTTGTTGAGCCATGGCAAAATAGGTGTGTTTAAGCAAGCCGGAAAAGGCTTTTTGCGAGACTTTGACATGGGTTTCGCCGATATTGCCATCGATGCTTGGGAAGTTTTCAGCAGGTAGGCTGGCTAGACTAAAGCGGCTACGGCCTGATTTAACGGTGACCTTATTGGCCGACTCTGAACTAATTTCTACTAAGGCTGAGTCTGGCAAGCTGCGGCAAATATCTAAAATTTTACGGGCGGGTACGGTAATCACCCCATCCTCGGCTGGCTGGCTTAAACTTACCATCGAAATCATTTCGATTTCTAAATCGGTAGCCGTTAAGCGCAATTCTTGGCCTTTTACATCGATTAAGATATTGGCTAAAACAGCCATGGTGTGACGTTTTTCAACCACACCAATAATCGCTTGTAAGGGCTTAAGTAAAGTTTCGCGCTGGATAACAAACTTCATAGTTCACTCCACAAATAATGGTTTAAGTCGATAAGGTACGCAGCAAATTAGCATAATCTTCGGCAATATTATGATCGGACGTTTTTAATTGGGCTATAGTCCGACAGGCATGTAAAACCGTAGTATGGTCGCGTCCACCAAAAGCCTCACCAATCTCAGGAAGACTGTGGTTTGTAAGCTCTTTAGACAGGGCCATCGCTACTTGTCTGGGTCTTGCTACAGAACGACTACGTCGCTTTGATAATAGATCAGAAAGCTTAATTTTGTAATATTCCGCTACCGTTTTTTGAATATTATCCATGGTAACGAGCTTATCTTGCAAACTAATTAAATCTTTTAGGGCTTCTCTCACGAAATCGATAGTGATTTCGCTGCCGGTGAATTTAGCATTGGCCAACACACGTTTAAGGGCGCCTTCTAATTCACGGACATTTGAGCGAACTCTTTTAGCGATAAAGAAAGCCACTTCGTGTTGCAAATTCATTTTACATTCGACGGCTTTATTAATTAAAATCGCCACGCGAGTTTCCAGATCAGGTGGCTCGATTGAAACCGTTAATCCCCAACCAAATCTCGATTTCAAACGCTCTTCAAGGCCGTTAATTTCTTTTGGATAACGGTCACAGGTCATCACAATTTGTTGATGACCTTCTAATAGGGCATTAAAGGTATGGAAAAATTCTTCTTGGGAACGATCTTTGCCGGCGAAAAACTGGATATCATCGATCATTAAAGCATCGACCGAACGGTAATATTGTTTAAATTCGTTAATCGAGTTGCTCTGCAGGGCTTTTACCATATCGGCTACAAAGCGTTCCGAATGCAGATACACCACATTAGCATCGGGTCTTTGTTCTAAAATGGCGTTGCCGATGGCGTGCATTAAGTGAGTCTTACCTAATCCCACGCCACCGTATAAGAATAAAGGGTTATAGGCTTTTCCTAAATTTTCAACCACTTGGGTTGCTGCTGCTCGCGCTAATTGGTTCGATTTACCTTCCACAAAATTATCAAAGGTAAATTTAGGATTAAGGCCACATTCATGCACAAAGGGTAATTTTTTCTCTGGAAGAGGACGCGCTTGAGCTTGAACTAGGGCAGGTTCCGAACGAGGCAGTTCTTTTACTGGCATCGCTAAATTGCTGCCGGCTATCTCACCAACCTTAACGACTACCTTTTTACTGCCGTCTAAAATAGCTTCAATTTTTGGTTGATATTGTCGCACCACCCAATCCATTACAAAACGGTTTGGTGCATACAGTACCAATTCATCAGCTGAATCTTGCGCTTGTAATGGTCTTATCCACGTACTAAATTCCTGCGCGGGTAGATCGGACTGTAATTGGTTGAGGCATTTGACCCAAAGAGACATTATATAAACCTTACGTTTTAAAAGTTATCCACATCCCGTCAGAGAGTATCACAAACCCCGAAGTTCGCAAGTATTCCTAAAAAAAATGTCTTAAAGCGGCTAATTGTCTACTTCATAAGCTATAGATAAACTGTATAACGACTGTGGATAAATGCAGTGGGTCAAATTAACCCCTAAACTTATCCACAAAAATAAACAGGAGTTGAGCCCTCGATTACAAGCCTTTCAACTCGGCTGCAAACTGCAAATTTAAAAGGCTAGAAAATTCTATCCACAGAAAAAAGGCTCAGTAATAAGTAAAATAAGAAAAAGAAAGAGAAAAAGAGCTTTTTAATATTAATATAGGCAGGACATGAAAAAGCAGAAATTCCGCACAACATGAAAGTACGTTATTTGAATACTGAATCCAGATAAACTTCTTTATCAAGATAACGGACTATTGGAAAACAAAAGCGTCATTGTAAGATGGCAAAGTAATCGTCAGAATTCAGTTATAATTACCTGTTTATTTAAAGCTTGACTAGCAGCTTGAGACATATTAGAATCCTTCACCCAATGCTTATTGGTATAAATTTTAGGATTCGTTATGAAAAGAACATTACGTGCAAACAACAAAACTAAATCACGCACCCATGGCTTTAGAGCTCGTATGGCTACTAAAAGCGGTCGCGCTGTAATTAACAGAAGACGTGCGAAAGGCAGAGTTCGCCTAGCAGTTTAATTTTGGATTGCACTCTTCCCAAAAGCAGTTTTCTTGTTAAAAAAGATTATACCTATCTGCTTAGACAACAAACCAAGCTTTATTCTCCACATTTTGTATTAATCTATCAAAAGCATGATGGCCCAAATAAATTGGGCTATTGTCTGTCTAAGAAAAATATTCCTTTAGCTGTTAAACGGAACTTGTGTCGTAGAATAATTAAAGAAAGTTTTCGGACCTCAAGAGATAGTTTTCCAGGTAAATCAGTCGTCATAATCGTTAAAAAAGCCGCAGCAAATGCCTCTAAAAGCGAGTTACGTCAATGTTTAGAAGTTTTTTGGAAAAAATTAGCTGGCCTTTAAAACGCTTATCTAAAGGACTCATTAAGCTCTATAAAATCACCATAAGCCCATTACTTGGCAATCGTTGTCGCTTTTATCCAAGCTGTTCAGAATACGCCTCTGAGGCGATCGATCGTTATTCATTTGTTTTTGCCCTTTGGTTAATTGCCAAACGTCTGTTAAAATGCCAGCCATTGCATAAAGGTGGCTTAGACCCTTTACCCGATTCACATAACAAGTTGGAAAAGAATGGATTATCAAAAGATTAAGATTTTTTTATTAGTGGCTTTAGCTGTCATAGCGGGTCTGTTATGGACTAAATGGGAAGCTATTTATAATCCGCCTCCTGTAGCTGTCGTTCAAACAGCGACTACAGTAGCCAACAATAATAACCAAATACCGAATGTTAGTATTTCAACATCGGATACCAATCAAGCTAAACCTTCGATAACGAGTCCTATTGTGACTCAAACCTCAGAATCGACTGTCGCCGTTAATACCGATTTAGTTAATCTTAAAATCGATTTACTAAACGGT
The DNA here is from genome assembly GCA_030652335.1 of Gammaproteobacteria bacterium. Classification (GTDB taxonomy): domain Bacteria; phylum Pseudomonadota; class Gammaproteobacteria; order Francisellales; family CACEW01; genus JAQSYQ01. The sequence continues at coordinate 69,398 of JAUSAW010000006.1, read as the reverse complement.
GGGATTACCTATGCTCAATTACAGCAATATCCTGATAGCTTACATTCAGCTCAACCCATTGTTTTACTGAATAACCAAGCTGACAATACTTATCTCGCTCAAAGTGGATTAGTTGGAACCGGTTTACCTGCACAGCTTCAATTTAAAGCGGACCAAACCAGTTATTCGATGGGAAACCAAAATCAATTAGTGGTTAATCTAACTTGGAGCAACAACAAAGGCTTAAGCATTGTTAAAAGCTATACCTTTACCAAAAATAGCTATTCTATCGCCGTTAATTACTCGATTACTAACAAAGGCAAACAAGCCTGGGTCGGTAGGTTCTACGGTCAATTAGTCAGAACACCGCCAGTAGTAGCAGGCCATGGCATGCTATCGGTCTATAGAACCTATACTGGAGCGGCTTTATCCACCCCAACCAATCACTACCAAAAAGTAACTTTTGCGGATATGCAGGAACAGAATATTAACCAAACCGCTACAGGTGGTTGGGTAGCTATGTTGCAGCATTACTTTATTACCGCTTGGGTGCCAGATCAGACTCAAACCAATGATTTCTTTAGCAATGTGTATAACAATAAATATGGTATTGGCTTAGCGACTCCACAGGTTACCGCGGCGCCTAATCAAACCGTAACCACGGGTGCTAATTTGTATATCGGCCCTGCTATAGCGTCGAATTTACAAGCGGCTGCACCTTATCTAGATAAGACCATCGACTATGGTTTGTTATGGTTTATTTCACAATTAATCTTTACCGTAATGAAATTTATTCATAGCTTTATCGGTAACTGGGGCTGGTCTATCGTTATGGTAACCATCCTAATTAAACTGTTATTCTCCCCATTATCGGCAAAAAGCTACGGCTCTATGGCGAGAATGCGCATGTTAGCGCCTAAAATTGCCAAGCTAAAAGAACGTTGTGGCGATGATAAACAAAAATTAGGCAAAGCCACCATGGACCTCTATCGGGAAGAAAAGGTCAATCCATTAGGCGGTTGCTTACCGATGTTAATCCAAATCCCCGTATTTATTGCCCTGTATTGGATGATTATGGAAAGTGTGGAATTACGTCAGGCTCCGTTTATATTTTGGATCCACGATTTATCCGCTCGAGATCCTTATTTCATTATGCCTTTATTGATGGGTGCGAGCATGTTCCTCCAACAGCGCTTAAATCCAGCGCCGGCGGACCCTACTCAAGCCAAGGTTATGATGATGATGCCGATTATCTTTACGGTAATGTTCTTAAGCTTCCCATCAGGCTTAGTCTTGTATTGGTTAGTAAATAACTGCGTCAGTATTCTGCAACAGTGGTGGATTATTCGCCGGTTTGAAAAACAGGTTAAATAATTGTCTACCATAGTCGCACAAGCTACTGCGCCAGGCCGGGGCAGCGTAGGGATTATTAGGGTATCAGGCCCTTTAGTCCCTACGATTGCCCAGGCTATTTTAAAGCAATTACCTAAACCTCGCGTGGCCAGCCTACTCGATTTTTATAATCATGAAGGTCAGATTTTAGACCAGGGATTAGCCTTATATTTTCCTAATCCGAATTCCTTTACCGGCGAAGAAGTCCTCGAATTACAAGGGCATGGCGGCCCGGTGATTATCGATTTATTACTAAAAGAATGTTTAAAACTAGGCGCGCGCATGGCTAAGCCTGGCGAGTTTAGCGAGCGGGCATTTTTAAACGATAAAATGGATTTAGCTCAAGCAGAAGCCGTAGCCGATTTAATCAACGCCAGCTCCGAACAGGCCGTAAAATCGGCGATCCGTTCCCTGCAAGGCGAGTTCTCCAAGAAGATTTATGCCCTAGTAGAAGCCTTAATTCATCTTAGAATTTATGTCGAAGCGGCTATCGATTTTCCCGAAGAAGAGATCGATTTCCTAGCCGATACACATATCAGCGATAAGCTTCAATTATTGCATACTCAGCTTCAAGGTATTCAGCGTCAAGCCAAACAAGGCAGCATGTTGCGCGAAGGCATTAATGTGGTGATAGCCGGAAGGCCTAATGCCGGTAAATCCAGTTTATTAAACGCCTTGGCTGGAAAAGAAGCCGCCATCGTCACCGAAATCCCAGGTACCACTCGCGACCTTTTGCGAGAAGCCATTCATATCGCCGGAGTGCCCTTACATATCATCGACACGGCAGGTTTGCGTCAGACCGATGATATCGTCGAAAAGGAAGGCATCCGCCGCGCTCGTGAAGCCATAAATCAGGCCGACCATATTTTATTAATGCTGGATGTGGCTCAGGAAAGTGAATTACCGGATTTAATTAAAGAGCACTTACAGGATTTACCCAAAGTACCCTGCACGGTAATTTATAACAAAATCGATTTGCTAGGACTTAAACCCAACTTCAAGCAAGATAAGCCCTTTGCCTCGATTTATTTATCCGCAAAATTGGGTCAAGGTATAGAATTACTTCAAGATCATTTGCTGCGCTCTATCGGATTTGATGCCACCGCTGAGGGAACTTTTATGGCCCGCGCCAGGCATGTCGATGCGATAGAACGCGCCTTCGCCTATGTCGAAAAAGGCCAAAAACAGCTAATAGAACATAAGGCTGGAGAGCTTTTAGCCGAAGACCTACGCCAAGCTCAGATGGCTCTTTCAGAAATTACCGGTGAGTTTCATTCCGATGATTTGCTGGGTAAGATTTTCTCCAGTTTTTGTATTGGTAAGTAAGCTAGCACCATTTTGTTGGCGTCAACAAAATGGTCGCCCGCCACATGTCATTCCCACAGCTTTGATGGTCCCCGCCCGCGAAGGCGGGTACGGGAATCCAGCTTTACCATTTTCCTGACGTCAGGAAAATGGTTATCTCCTTACAATAGCTGTGTTTTAGTTGTTACTAAGTTTTTTATTGGCCTTGCTCAATTTTTTAAGCGAAGACTCCGGTGGTAAATCTTCTGGCATAACACCGCCAATTTTCCGGATTGTGGCACGAATCTATTTACCTACAGCTTCATGAGCAGTAACTGCCGCTTTCTCGTTTGAAATCCGATCTCTTTTTATTTTTTCTTCCGTTTGAGTAAGCCTAAATTCATTGGCAGCTAGTTCTACCCGACCCGCTCGATCAAATAAATCTTCTTTTTGAGGGATACCTTTTCGCTTTTTAATTTCTGAAAGCCCCATGCTATATAAGCCTTTATAGCCAGCCGCATGAAATAGTGAATATTTTTGTTACTTTGTTTAATTCTTTTACCGCTTTTGTGACTCTATGCCGTAATTGAAAACGATGATCTAAGTGTAAATTTTCTGCATCGGCAATTTCTTGGCGCCTGGTTTGAACGGCAAAATACGTTTGGGCCGCCGCGATTTCTACTTTACGGGTGTTACCATTTTGAGCAATTAAATAACAAGCGTAGCGGTCAAGATAATAGTCAATTACTTCCACCATCCCTCCTTTTGCAATTCCGATCATTTTGTTGACGTCAACAAAATGATCATTGAATCTTCACCAATGGTTTTACATGCCTCAACAGCCTTATTGATAATTTTTGAAAAGTTCCTCCATATAATTCAACACGGTCATTAATTCTCTTGCTGTCCAAAATTCTCCGCCATTTTCGCTTTGGTGTTTAATTGCTTCCAGCCTAATCATCAGTAAAGTAATTTCATTAGTCATAGTTAAGCCTACCGAGTTATCAATATTGATTAATTTTCACACAATCAGTATCGTAAAACAAATAGCGCACATAGATATTCTTGCAAAAAAATAGTATCATTCCGGTCCTAATTAAGGGCTGAGAGCTATGAACTATCTAACACAGTATGACGTTATTGTAATAGGCGGCGGTCACGCCGGGACTGAAGCGGCGCTTGCTTCGGCTCGGATGGGCTGTAACACCCTATTGCTTACGCATAATGTGGATACTCTGGGCCAAATGTCTTGCAATCCCGCCATCGGTGGGATTGGTAAAGGCCACCTGGTTAAAGAAATCGATGCTTTAGGCGGGGCGATGGCAGAAGCCGCCGATGAAAGCGGTATTCAATTTCGCGTATTAAATGCCAGTAAAGGTCCTGCCGTTCGCGGTACCCGAGCTCAAGCCGATAGGGCCCTTTATAAAGCAGCCATTCGTAATCGCCTCGAAAACCAACCCAATCTCACCATATTTCAGCAGCCGGTAGAAGATTTAATCGTCGAAGGCGAAACAGTGAAAGGCGTCGTTACCCAGATGGGGCTTAAATTTTATGGCAAAACGGTAGTGCTTACCACGGGAACTTTTTTAGGCGGTAAGATTCATATCGGTATGAGCCACTTTGCTGGAGGGCGCGCGGGTGACCCTCCTTCCATCGCTTTGGCCGATAGGTTGCGTGAGCTGCCTTTTAGGGTCGGCAGGCTAAAGACGGGCACGCCACCTCGAATAGATGGCCGTACGGTCAATTTTGAGGCCTTAAGCGTACAACTGGGCGATACTCCCCTGCCGGTATTTTCCTTTTTAGGAACGCGTGAGCAACACCCTCGTCAGGTGCCTTGTTATATCACCCATACCAATGAAAAAACCCATGAAATCATTCGTCAAAACATACATCAATCCCCGATGTACTCTGGGATAATCGAAGGAATTGGCCCACGCTATTGCCCCTCTATCGAAGATAAGGTGGTCCGCTTTGGCGAGAAAAATTCCCACCAGATTTTTATCGAACCGGAAGGCTTAAACACTACCGAGCTTTATCCGAATGGAATCTCGACCAGCCTGCCTTTTGATGTGCAATTACAAATCGTGCGCTCGATGAAAGGCTTTGAAAATGCGCATATTACTCGACCGGGTTATGCCATCGAATACGATTATTTCGATCCCCGCGATTTAAAACCCAGTTTAGAAACGAAAGTCATTGCCGGATTATTTTTTGCCGGACAAATTAACGGCACCACAGGATATGAAGAAGCCGCCGCCCAAGGTCTGCTAGCAGGCCTCAATGCCGCTCGCCAGGCCCAGGAAAAAGAATCTTGGTATCCTACTCGTAACCAGGCTTATCTTGGCGTCCTAGTAGACGATTTAATTACCCGAGGCACCTCGGAGCCATATCGTATGTTTACCAGCCGCGCCGAATACCGTCTATCCTTGCGCGAAGACAATGCCGATCGACGTTTAACGCCAGTTGGCCGTGAATTAGGTTTAGTCGATGATAGAAGATGGCAGGCCTTTGAAACCAAGCTTGAACAAATCGAACTCGAGCAGCAACGCATAAAAGGCGTTTGGATAAGACCCGGCACCCCTCAGGCCGAACAGCTTAATCCCTTAACCGCGAATTTATTGTTGCGCGAATATAGTGCCGCTGACCTGTTAAGACGCCCAGAATTTAATTATGAAATCTTAATGGCCGTCGCAGGCATTGGTCCTGGAGTCGATAACTCCCAGGTAGCCGAACAAGTCGAAATTCAGGCAAAATACGCCGGTTATATCGATAGACAGGCCGATGATATCGAGCGTCAACGCCGCCAAGAGGAAACCATTATTTCGGATAATTTTGATTATGAAATAGTATCAGGATTATCGAATGAGGTCCGTCAAAAACTTATCAATGTGAGACCCGCAACAGTGGGTCAAGCCAGTAGAATCCCTGGGATTACTCCCGCGGCAATTTCATTGTTATTGGTGCATTTGAAAAAGCGAAAACAAAGCGAAAACAAAAAGTAGCTTAAGCGACATAATCCTTAGATTCTGCCGCTAAGTTTTATTATAAACGTGCTTCTGGAGTAGTCGAAACCGCCGCATCTTTTGTTGCTAATGCTCTAGTAGCAAAAGCTGTTCTTAAAACAGGATGACTTGAAGCTGAGGCTTCATTAGAAAAAGTATTCGTTGGCTGACCGACCACAATAGAGGGCGTAGGAGTCAATGACAAAGACGTTGAAGTGGTCTGTGACGCAGTCGATGTAGGAGTCGATGTAGGAGTCGATGTAGGGGTTAATAAATAAGTCGGTAAAGGAGTCGGTGAAAAAGTTGGTAAAGGAGGGACGGGTGTAGCATCTTTTGCTCTAGCACTAAGTAATATCGCTCCACCGATCAATGTTCCAGCTGCGATTACTGCCACTGTCATAAGCTTTATAGGTGAGTAACCCCCTCGAGTTATATTCCTCTTGCAGCCGCTTGGCTCTGTTATTGTAGGTGAAACAGGAACTTGTGCAGCTAGTGCAGATGTATGGGCATCAGGTAAAGGTTTATAGCCTTCAGAAACCGCAGAGCTATTATGTTCGGGAGCCATTACTCTTTTTACTATGTTAGCCAGTGGCGCAGAAGGAAGCGCTGCATAGGTGATAGGATCTTCGTTTGAAGGATTCTCGGAGAGCGGGTGTGAGTTATACATTTTATTAATTTCCTTATTAATCAGAGTTAAGTACACAGTAACATTCAGTCGTTTAAACAGGGCTTGACGACAAAAGTGACCATGCTGCGTTATCGTTATTAATTATATTAGTATTTCTGCTGGAACATAATCCACCTAATGAACTTATCGCTTAAGCTTTTATAGACTTGCCTCTACAGTAGAAGAGGCTGCTACCTCTTGCAATGTGGTTAATGCAGCAGAAGCAAACGCCCCTCTTAAGCCTGGATGGTCTAAAACAGCAGAGGATGAACGAAGCTCGGTTATATGAGTCTCACTAGCGCCTGATGTAGTAAAAATCGTGTTAAGAATTATAGTAACAGGTTCGCCTTCACATTCTACAGAGAGTGTGTTTTTATAAGAATTAAGCGCTGCGCTTGTATCAAATGTAGTTGTATTATGTATTGGGCTATCTTTTTTAGGAATAGGAAACGATCCTAATGCAGAGACGAACAGGCAATTAACGCCTGCTGGAGCTTCCGCTACGTAGCTTACCATCATATCCATATCCATGTGTGAACAAGTGCCTGGTATGTAAATACTAGTATTCCAATATGGCAACACGCTTCTATGAAAATCGATTGAGTTAGGAATATTGGAAATCATAGGGCCGCTACAAGGAGGAATCTTGGGGTCTAAATCATGTTTTATGCCAAAATATAGACCAGCTCCAATACTGGCGGTTACTGCCGTTAAAGCTATGCAGCCCCATGGTTTACTAATCCGTCTGCCTAAGAGTGCTGGCGCCGTAGCTCTTGAAGGGGGAGTTGCCGCTAAAGAGGAATAGTTCACGTTATTATTGGTTGGATTGGTAAGCCTGGAGAGAGGGGTGACTGGTGGGGCGCTAGGTTTTAATGGTCGTATTGCTTTAGTAGGATCTTCGTCTTGGGGTTTTACAGGCATTTTATTTCGTTCCTTATTTAGGGAAGAATACTGAAACACTACCTTATTTCCACATTAATTGCCATCGATATATCGATTGCAATCTAGCATGGGTCATAATAGACTAGGCAAAGATTAAAACGAGTGAATACCATGATGACTATTATCAAACAATCGAATCAATTTTGGTGGTGGCGCGCATAATTTGCGGGTCGCTTGGTATTTATTTATTCACTGGCCCGTTAAGCGGGCTTTTTTTTTGGACTTTTTCCAACTAGCCTTAAGCTTAGCGGCCACTAAAAAAAGGTATGGAAATGTCTCAATCGCCATGTAAGTTATATGCCACGGTTCGCAAGTTAAGCGCGTTTGAGCCTATCGCCTTATTTGCTCATTTAAGTGAGTATGCCGAAAAAGAAGGTCAGGCTTTTTATCAAAATAATCAAACTGGCATAAGCATAGGTCTTATCGAATCGGCCCTTTGTTTACGTGGTAAGCGCAATACCTTTCGCCTACGTACCCTCAATAAAATGGGTGGAACCTTATTTCCTCAATTAATCGCTCAATTTCCTTATCCCTTAGTGAATACCAGCCAGATCGGCAATCAATTTGAAGCAGAGCTACCTTTGCCTCCTGCTAGCGCCAGTTTAAGCCAGCGGCTAAAAAACCACCCTATTATTGAGCTTATTCGCAGCCATCTTCTTAGCGTGGAAGGCGATTTACCCGAGGCTTTTTCCGGTGGCTTAATAGGGGCTTTTTCCTATGATTTAATTCGTCAGCTCGAAACTATCCCAGAAAATCCGCAAGACGAATTGGATGAGCCTAATTATTTATTATTTGTGCCGAGTTTATTCTTTGTAATAGATAAAGCCGCCAATCAAACTAGCTTTGTGGCCTTAAGCTTAACTAAAAATGATCCTGATAATGCTCGGGAATTGGATAAACTTATTCAATTAGCTAAACAACCAATACCACTAAGCTTACCAAATTTTAAGGCCGAATCATTAATCAGCGATACTAGCCAAACTGACTATGAGCAAGGCGTATTACAGTTTAAGGAACATATTAAAGCCGGCGATATTTTTCAGGGAGTGTATGGTCGAATGGAAGCGGGGAATTGCGAGGGGAATCCTTTTGCAGCATTCTATCATCTCACTCAGATTAACCCTTCGCCCTTTCAATTTTATTTACGGACGTTCGATGGGGCCCTATTTGGAGCCTCACCCGAATTACAGGTCCAGGTCGATAGCCATAACTCTAAGCAACGCGTGACGATTAGCCCTATTGCCGGCTCTCGCCCGGTTAAAGCCGATAGCCATAGCAATATTCGCCAGCAAATTCGACTACGTACCGATAGCAAAGAACTAGCCGAACACGTTATGTTAATTGATTTAGCGCGCAACGATATCGCCAGCATTGCTAAAGCTGGCACTACCGAAGTCACCGATGCCTTTGCTCTAAAACAGTATTCGCATATTCAGCATCTAGTTTCGACGGTGAGAGGCGAATTACAGGATCGCTATGATGCCTTAGATGCCTATTTCGCTACCATGAATATGGGTACCTTAACGGGCGCTCCAAAGGTAAGAGCGACTCAATTAATCGCTCGTTATGAAAAAAATGCGCGAGGCTTTTTTGGTGGAGGCTTTGGTATTATTAGCAGCAACGGTAACATGGATACCTGTATCGTGATCCGCTCGATTCGGGTGAAAAACGATAGAGTATATTTACGAGCAGCAGCAGGTATCGTGGCGGATAGTCACCCTATTCAGGAATATGAAGAGACCGAAACAAAAATGGCCGCCTGTAAAAAAGCGCTGTTGTTAGCCTCGGGAGCAAGCCTATGAAAAAGATAGTATTGATCGATAATGAAGATTCCTTTGTCTATAACCTAGCCGATGAATTTTCTCGTCAACAGTATCAGGTGGAGGTGTTTCGCAATAACTGGCCTTTAGCCGAGGCCTTAGCCTATATCGCTACTGAAAAGCCCGATGCGTTGGTGTTTTCTCCAGGTCCCGGGCATCCACGCGAGGCCCTATTATGTCATAGCTTATTGGATCAGGCTCCAGAAAATTTGCCTATATTGGGAGTCTGCTTAGGCTTGCAATGTATGGTCGAACATTTTGATGGGATCGTTAGTCGCTGCCCGGAAATTTGTCATGGCAAAGCTTCGGTTATTAGCCATAATAATGAAGGATTATTCAAGGGCTTACCTCAACCCATGCAAGTCGCTCGCTATCATTCGCTGGCCGCGGAAATACTGGGTCCTGATTTAGAGGCTACCGCGCATTGCGGCGATATTATTATGGCGGTGCAACATAAAACCCGGCCGCTCTACGCGGTGCAATTTCATCCTGAAAGCGTATTAAGCCCAGAAGGCAGCCAGCTTATTCGTAACTTTATTAGTCTAGTGGAGGCAAAATGAATCTCATTCCTTCTTTAGAAAAACTTATCAATGATCCGGCGATGCCCTTGAGTGATCAGATCGAGCGTTTGCGGGAAATCTTCGATGCTAGACTAACAGGTCAGGCCTTAGCCGATTATGTAAAATGTGTTAGAAAAAACGGTCATAGGCTAAATGATTTACCCGAATCGGCTACCGATATAGTCGGCACTGGAGCAGATGGCAGCAATTCTTTTAATGTCTCCACCACGGCGGCCTTTGTTATGGCAGGAGCCGGCATTATCGTGGCAAAGCATGGTAATCGCTCCACCAGTAGTTTAAGTGGCAGTTTCGATTGCCTACAAGCATTAAAGGTAAATATTCCGACTCATTCGCATGCAGTGATCGAGCAGATTAATCAACATAGTATTAGCTTTTTATTTGCGCCCTTTTTCTATCCAAGCTTAGCGCCTATCGCTCCAGCTAGAAAAGCCTTAGCGGCGCTTGGAGAAAAAAACATATTCCAATTGCTCGGGCCTTTATTGCACCCTGGTAAGATAAAGTATCAAGTCTTAGGCGTCTATGATGCTAAGCTTATGCCAGTGATGGCTGAGGCCATGCAGATTTTAGGCATTACGCAAGGAGCGGTAGTGCATAGTGAAGGCTTGGATGAATTAAGTTTAGTAGGCAATAATCAGATTTTACTAGTCGATAAAAACCTTCATTCGATGGATATTAACCCGATAGATTTTGGGCTTAAAGCCTGCAAGGCCGACGATTTATCGGGTGGGGATGCAGGGCATAATGCCGTAATTTTAGAGAGCATCTTACGCAATGAATTGCCTGGGCCTAAGACCGATACCGTGTTGCTTAACGCGGCCCTGGGACTTTATTTACATAACGGCAATTTTATAGAAAGTTTTGATCGAGCTAGACAATCTATCGAATCAGGCGCAGCCTTGAAAAAGCTCCAAGCCTTAAGGAATTAACATGGCATTAGCAGAAATTATCCAGCATCAACGTGCCGAGATAGAATCGCTGCCCGATATAAGCTGGGAATTAGCTCAGAGTGAACGCGACTTTTTGCAAGCCTTAACAACTAGCCGTTGCAAACCCGCTGTGATCGCAGAATTAAAACCCAAGTCTCCATCGGTTGGAACCTTAGCTTCCAAAAATTATAACCCTATTGCCCAGGCTACACTGTATGAAGAAGGCGGTGCCGCCGCTTTATCGGTACTAACCGAACAGCATTATTTTGGTGGTAAGTTTGCCGATTTAACAGCGGCTCGCCATGCTACGAAGTTGCCGGTATTGTGCAAAGATTTTATTTTATCGATAAAGCAGGTTAAGCTCGCTCGCCAAGCGGGTGCCGATGCCGTGTTATTAATAGTCGCCGCTTTAGATCAGGCTGAATTAGTCAATTTAAAACAGGCTATCGAAGCCTTAGGTATGTTAGCGGTAATCGAAGTTCATACCATCGATGAATTGAACAGGGCTTTACTGGTCGATTCTAAGATTATATTAATTAACAATCGCAATCTCTGGGATTTATCCATGCACCCAGAAACTACGGCTAATTTATTGCCGCTTATTCCAAAATCTATCCCGGTTATTAGTGCCTCAGGCCTTAGTGAGATTGCGGATATTAAAGCCCTGCCTTTGCAAGTTACCGCGGTACTAATCGGTAGCCATTTAATGCAACAGGCTGACCCTCGTGAGTTTTTAAAAGGATTGCACCCGTGAAAGTAAAAATTTGCGGTATTACCCGTTTAGAAGATGCGCTATTAGCCGAAACATTGGGCGCAGACTATATCGGCTTTATCTTTCATCCGGATTCGCCGCGTTATATCACTCTCAGCCAAGCCGCCGAAATTGCAGCGCAGTTAACTCAGGCTAAACCTATCGGCGTATTTGTTAAGCATAGCGCCAAAGAGGTGATTGAGATTGCCGAACAGGTAGGCTTATATGGCGTGCAGTTTTATTCACAGATTGCTAATGAATTACCTAAGCCTTTGCTAAAGATTCAAGCCTTACGAATTAACGATGCAGAAGACTTAACCCCGTTAGTACAGGGCAGTGCTGCCGATTTTTATTTATTGGATAAGCATCATGCTACTCAATTCGGTGGAACCGGTGAAAGTTTCGATTGGGCTATACTGCCCAAGTATCGCGATAATTTATTTTTAGCCGGTGGAATTTGTCATGACAATGTTAAAGCGGCTGTGGCTCTAAAGCCTTATGCAATCGATATTAGCAGTGGGGTCGAAAGCTCGCCTGGTATTAAAGATCCCGTGAAATTAAGACAATTATTTAAGGATATACTTGCATGAAATTAGAGACTCGATACGGAAAATTTGGCGGGCTATTTGTGCCGGAAACGCTTATTAAACCTTTAACCGAGGTTGAAACCGCTTTTATCGCCATTCAGCAAGACAGAAAGTTTCAAGATGAGCTGCAAGATTTATTGCGAAATTATGCCGGCCGCCCTACTCCAATTACCCATGTAAAGAACTTATCTGCACTCGCCGGTCGGCCACTTTATTTAAAACGCGAAGACTTAGTGCATGGTGGAGCACATAAGACCAACAATACTATCGGGCAAGGATTACTGGCTCGTTATATGGGTAAAAAGCGCATTATTGCAGAGACTGGCGCAGGCCAACATGGAGTGGCTACGGCCATGATCGGCGCGCTACTGGGTATTCCGGTTGAAGTCTATATGGGTAAAACCGATGTCGAGCGCCAGGCGCCTAATGTTAAACGCATGCAATTATTCGGGGCTAAAGTCCACTCGGTAGAAAGCGGTTCGGCTACCTTAAAAGATGCGATCAATGAGGCGATGCGCGATTGGATTAGCAATGTCGATAGCACCTATTATTGTTTTGGGACGGCCGCAGGCCCGCATCCTTTCCCGGCATTAGTGCGCTATTTTCAACAGATAATAGGGCTAGAAGCCCGCGCTCAATTTTTAGACAAAGTCGGCAGCCTGCCTGAGGCTATCGTGGCTTGTGTGGGGGGAGGCTCTAATGCCATCGGTTTATTTTCCGCCTTTTTAAAGGATACCGAAGTCGCTATTTATGGCGCCGAAGCGGCGGGTAAAGGCTTAGATACGCCCTTACATGCCGCCACTTTAGGTAAAGGCAGTACCGGTGCTTTTCATGGCATGTACTCTTATTTTTTACAAAATCAGGATGGCCAAATTACCGAGACTCATTCGGTATCAGCAGGCTTAGATTATCCGGGAGTCGGCCCTGAGCATGCCTATCTGCATGAAACCGGCAGGGTAAAATATCTAGGCGTTACCGATATAGAAGCCCTGGATACCTTTGGATTATTGGCTCGTAGTGAAGGCATCTTAGGCGCCTTAGAATCCTGCCATGCCTTGGCTTTAGCGATGCGTTTGCCGGGCAAGGGACCGGTTTTAGTCAATTTATCAGGCCGAGGCGATAAGGATCTGGATAATTATTTTGCGCTAAGGGGTAATGTATGAATCGATTTATTACACAATTAAGCCAACCCAATCGCATGGGGGTTATTCCGTTTTTTATGTTGGGAGATCCCACTCCAGAGATTAGCCTGCAATTAATTAAAGCCGCAATCGAACAAGGTGTGGATGCTTTGGAATTAGGCTTCCCTTTTTCCGATCCTATGGCCGATGGCCCCGTTATTCAACGTTCGGCAGAACGGGCGCTACGCTCGGGCTGCGACTTTGCCACTTGCGTCGAACTGTTGCAGAAAATTCGTCGCTTTGCCGATCTTCCGATAGGTTTACTGATTTATTACAACCTATTATTGCGTCAAGGTATTGAAACCACACATAGCCAGCTGGCAGCAGTTGGGATCGATGCTATTTTAGCGGTAGATCTTCCATTAGAAGAAGCGGCTGAGCATGAGCTAAGCTTACAAAAACACGGGATTGGCAATATTAGTTTGATTGCGCCTAATAGCGATAGCGAGCGAGCCAAACTATTGCTCGATCACGCTAGTGCCTTCGCCTATGTGGTAAGCTCGTATGGTATTACCGGAGTGCGTAAAACCTTGCCCGAGGATTTGCCCCAGCGTTTAGCGATGTTAAAAAAACTCAATCCAGCTATGCCATTGGTAGTAGGGTTTGGTATTTCTGAAGCCAGCCAAATAAAGATGCTGCGAGAGGCAGGAGCCGATGCTGTTATAGTCGGCAGCGCGATTACGCGTTTAATCGAAGAGCACTTAGGCCATCCTGAACACCAAATTCAGGCCATTACACAATTTTTAAATGATTTAAAGGATTAGCATGAAAGACTGGAACCCAGCTTCTTGGCAGACTAAACAGCAATCGCAAATGCTGGAATATCCCGATACTACGCAGGTGGAACAGGTTTTGGCTGAGCTTAAACAATTACCGCCATTGGTCGCTAAACTTGAAATCGATAAATTGAAAAAGCACTTAGCCGCGTGTGCCAAGGGAGAAAGCTTTTTGTTACAAGGCGGTGATTGTGCGGAAAGTTTTGCAGACTGTCGCGCCAATAATGTCAGCGATAAATTAAAAATTATCCTGCAGATGAGTTTGATTTTGTTACACGGTTTAAAAAAACCCATCCTTAGGGTTGGCCGCATCGCCGGACAATATGCTAAACCGAGAAGCGCCAGCACCGAAACTATAAATGGCATCACCTTGCCGAGCTATCGCGGCGATATTATTAATGGCAATGAATTTAACGAAGCTTCTCGAATTCCTAACCCTAATAGAATGCGTGAAGCCTATCACTATTCGGCCTTAACGCTTAATTATTTACGCGCCTTATTAGACGGAGGCTTTGCCGATTTAAGCCATCCTGAATATTGGACGATAGATTTCGTAAGAGATACACCACTCGAACATCAGTATCAGGACTTAGTGAATACCATTAGCGGGTCTATCGCTTTTTTGCGTAGCATTGGCGGTTTGCAAGCGGGCAATTTACAACAGGTCGATTTTTATACCAGCCATGAAGCCTTACATCTCCCTTATGAACAGGCCTTGACACATTTCGATGAGAGCTCTAAGCACTGGTATAATCTGGGCACCCATTATCCTTGGATTGGCATGCGTACCCTCGATGAAAATAATGCTCATGTCGAGTATATACGCGGGATTGCTAATCCGATCGCGTTTAAAGTCTCTGATAAAATTGACGGGGCGCAATTGCTAACGCTATTGGATATTTTAGACCCTGACAATGAACCGGGTCGGATTACCTTAATTCACCGCATGGGGGCTGAAAAGATTGCGCAGAGTTTGCCGGCCTTAATTAAAGCCGTTCAAAAATCGGGTCGTACCGTGTTATGGGTGTGTGACCCTATGCATGGCAATACTAAAACCACCCAAGATGGCATTAAAACACGCTATTTTGAGGATATATTATCGGAGCTTAAACAGGCCTTTGCTATCCATAGCGAAAACTGCAGCTTTTTAGGCGGGGTGCATTTAGAGTTAACCGGTGAAAATGTGACGGAATGCATAGGCGGCGCGGGTGGTTTAAAAGAGAGCGATCTCAATCGGGCTTATAAAAGCCTGGTCGATCCCCGTTTAAACTATGAGCAGGCCTTAGAAGTCGCGATGTTAATCGCTCAGGGCTAGTGTCATTCCTGCTTAAGCGGCGCGTGGATTATAATGTTGTTAGGCTATAGCATTAATCAAAGCTTGGAAATAGGCGGGAGGCTCCGGCCTTTCAAACCAAATTAAGCTTAAGGGATTTTCATAAGCCAGGCCTTTATTAAGTAGCATTAGCTGGCCCTGTTTAATATAAGGCTCGGCGAATTCTCGCGTTAAGGCGCTATAACCAAAGCCCTCTAAAATCATTAAGGCCAAAGACTCAGGTTTGTTGACGAAATGCCTATCGTGTCTAGCATGTTGAAATAATTTATACTGCTTAAGATAGTTAAAGGTCATTTGGTCCGAAGGGTTAAAATCGATAATTCTTTCATGCTGAATGATGTCTCTTACAGAACGATCAATCCAAGCGGTCGAGCAGACCAGTACATATAATTCTGGTTCTAAGGTTTTCGATTGCATCTCTAGGGCGATATGTTCGGGTTGGACCACCGCGATTTGGCAAGTCCCTGCTTTTAGCGCTAACTGTCTATTTTCATTATCGTTAATATCAAAATGTAGCAGTAAACTTGGGAATTTTTTAGCGACCGGATAGCAGGCGGGGATAATCCGAGAATGGATTAGGCTGCTGGAGCCGGAAATACAAATTTCTACGGTGCTGGCCGATGAGGCTGAGCCTTGTATCTTGGCATAGGCCTCACCTTCGAGTTCTTTAGCCGCATGGCAATATTGCAATAAGGCCTCACCCTCAGCTGTTAGCTTCATACCCCGTCTGGATCGAATAAATAAAGTGGTCTGCAATTTGGCTTCTAAAACTTGAATTCTTTGAGTCACCGCCGTTTGAGTCATATAAATACTTTGGGCTGCCGCGTGCACGGTTTTGTGTTTGCAGATGGCCATAAAGGCTTCTAATTGTGGACTGAGTAAACTCATATCATTCTTCCTAATAAACCCCCTCCTCCCAAGCGGGGGAGGGATGGGGAGAGGGGTATAGTCCACCTAGCCGAAGAGGCAAGGATGGGGCAAGGGTATAGTCCAACCTGCCCCGAAAGGCAGAAGTATTTCGATCACTATTTCTTATCGAAAGATAAGATCAATTCATTATATTTATCAAAGTAGCCGGAATACAATGGTTTGTCTAGAGTCGAGGAACGAATAAATGGGAAACATTAAAAAAATCGGTACATTTGCCTTAGTTATGTTGATAGTAGGCGGTATCGATAGCATTCGAAATCTACCCGCTACGGCTCTATTTGGCACTTCATTACTCTTTTTTGCAGTGTGTTCGGCCTTAATTTTTCTTATTCCAAGCGCCTTGGTATCCGCAGAATTGTCGAGCACTATTCCCGAACAAGGCGGTATTTATCATTGGGTTAAGCTGGCCTTCGGCGAAAAGGTAGGTTTTTTAAGTATATGGTTACAGTGGATCAATACCATGGTCTGGTTTCCATCCATCTTATCCTTTTTGGCCGGCACCTTGGCCTATGTAGTCGATCCCAGTCTGGCTAATAATAAGCTCTATCTAGTATCGGTCATCCTTATTATATTTTGGGGCTTAACCTTGCTTAATTTAAAAGGTTTGCATGTCTCGGCTAAGTTTTCTAATTTTTGCGTCATTATCGGTACCTTAGTTCCTATGGCCTTAATAGTGGTATTGGCTGGAGTCTGGGTGTTTAGTGGCAAACCTATTCAATTACATTTTACTCATGCCAATCTGTTGCCTAGTTTACATAATTCAGAAAACTGGGTGGCATTGATCGCTATTATGACAGCATTTTTAGGTATGGAACTGGTTACGGTACACATTAAAGATGTAAAGGATCCCCATAAAAGTTTCCCTAAAGCGCTTAGTATCTCGGTAATATTGATAGTAGTCACCATGATGTTAGGGTCTTTAGCTATTGCTTTGGTGTTACCCGCGGGTCAAATCAATTTAGTTAATGGCGTGATCCAGGCCTTTAGCAATTTCTTTGCCAGTTATCATCTTAGCTTCCTCATTCCAACTATGGCCGTAGCCTTGGTGGTGGGTAACCTAGGAGGCATGATTACCTGGGTGATTTCTCCCGCCAAAGGATTATTACAGGCCTCTCAATCTGGATTTTTACCGGCCATATTAGGAAAGGAAAATAAAAATGGAGTGGCGGCTAATTTATTGATCGTACAGGCGATATTGGTCAGTATATTTTGCGTAGCCTTCTTATTAATGCCGAGCGTCAATGGCTCATACTGGTTACTATCCGATTTAAGCACCCAACTTTATATGTTGATGTATCTCATGATGTTCGTAGCCGCAATCACTTTAAAATATAAGTTAAAGCCAGCTACAACTGGATTTACCATTCCCGGCAAAAAGATTGGCATGTGGATAACCTGCTTAATCGGTCTATTCGGTTGTATCGTGACGATCATTGTAGGTTATATTCCGCCCACTGGAATCGATGTAGGTAGCTTTTGGCATTATGAAATAGTGTTTAGTGGGGGCATGTTATTAATGGTCTTGCCTGTACTGGGATTTTATTATTACCAGTACCAAACGAAAAATTAAATTATTAACAGAATACGCCTCTCGATAAATCTTCTCAGAAGAGGTAAGGTTAAGTGTTAGCGCATATTTAATTCAAAAGTCGATTTTATGTGCTAAAACTAATGTAGTGAACTTTACCAAGGAGATTAGTATGAATGTTAATATCGGTATCGACGAAAAGCATCGTAAAAGCATTAGCGATGGCCTTAGCCATTTTTTAGCGGACACTTACCTGCTTTATCTTATGACACATAATTTTCACTGGAATGTTACAGGCCCACATTTTAGAAGCCTGCATCAAATGTTTGAAGAGCAATACAACGAAATTTGGCTGGCGGTCGATGAGATTGCCGAAAGAATTCGTGCACTCGGCGTTAAAGCCCCCGGTACTACCGCCCAATTCCATAAATTAGCCACCATTAAAGAAGAAACTGACATTCCTGCTTGGGATAAAATGGTTAAAATTCTGGTCGAAGGTCATGAAGCCTGTGCGCGAAATGCCCGTGAACTCTTTAAAGTAGCCGATGCGGGTGGCGATGATGGTACCGCTGATTTAGCGACTATTCGAATGAAGTCCCATGAAAAAACAGCTTGGATGCTACGAAGCTTGATCCAATAATTTGTCATGACAAATGCTCCACTAACTATTCCTGGCTTGACTGGTTCGGCTACGAGCACTAGCTCTTTATCCAGTCAGGCTAGTTGGGAGTATATTTTTAATTTTCTTCGAGAACTATTTGGCTCCTTTGCTATCGTTAGCGTCATAGATCAATAGATTCATCCCTATTGCGATCAGGTTAAAGATTTCGACCTCTTAAAAAAATTAACAGCAGATCCGACGATTAAATTGGCCATTGCTTAATTCTTGCGAACATATAACCAGCCACATAGTCCATTAAAGTGAGCACCTTCCTCTATCGTACAATAAAGAGGCTTAGCCTTTTGATAATGCTGATTCAGCATGGTCTGCCACGCCTCATTGTCAGCTTTTCTAAAGCGTCGGAATGGAGTCGAAAGGGAAAAATCCATAATGTATTTGGTATGGTAAGAATTAATATCAGTGATAATGGAAAAGAACAGAGCGTTATTTTGATCGAATGAAGGGTAGCTCCAGAAAAGAAAGTTTGTCCATCGAGTTGGCGCCTTAACATTGAGTTCCATATAAAGCCCGGCGGGAAACCAATAGTTTTGATAGATATAGAGCTGCCCATCTTGATTTCTAACATCGCTCACCAAGTTTTCATAGGGGTTTAGTAGAGTTTTATAATAAGGTACATGGGGTTTAGTATTTAAAAAATGCAGGATTCTTGCTGTGTGATGACGAGTGCTGTGTAGAAAATAAGTAAAAAAACTCATTATAAAAATGATTATAAGATTTTTAACCCATTTTTCGGGAAGCGAATCATAAAAATGATTAAGCAAAATTAATAAATAAAAACTGAGATAAACCTGAAGAGTTATAAAATATATGGGATTAGCAAGCCCTGAGATTGAGACATCGATAATATCAAACACTAAGCTAGCTAAAAAGAGTAATGTCCATAGTGTTAAACGGGGATTCATTTTTTTAGCCAAAAGAAAGCTTAAATTAGCAAATATTAAGATGGCTATAAAGGGCCCTTCTGCATTAAATTTAAGTATCGTTAATAAATTAGAAATAGCGACTTTAATGCTATGGTGGGGAATATATAACTCAAAATTTATGGTAAATGCATTATAAATAAAAGCATGCAAGGCATGATGATAGGCGAAAAACCCAACAATCAGGCTAGTAAATGCACAGAATCCCACTAAAAGTTTGCCGGAAGACTTTATAAAGGTAAGTAAGCGCCTATGGGGCGATATAATAATGGGCGCAAAAACAGCATAAGCGATAAGGGGAATCACTCCAAGCACGTCATTGACCTGAGCAAATAAAATAGCGGCGCATAGTATACCCAGGCTAAAATAAGGAGGTTTTTTACATAGTGCTAAACAAGCCGTTATCATACTAAAAGAGGCTGAAAGCTCATAAGTAAAACCGCCGCCAAGATTAATGGATAGTACGCGCAATAAAAGAATATAAACAAAGCTTGTTGCTAAAGCTGCTTTAAGCCCTTGCTTCTTTATAAAAATATAAAAAACCACGGCAGATAGAGTGATGGCGGTATTATTGACTAACCAAAGATGCCACCACCCTCCGCCATAAGCTGCAAAGTAAATTAAGGGAGGTTTATTGTCGAATACGTCAACATAAGGCATATAGCTCTTAGATAGGAGCATTCCTGCATAACGGAATATTTCCCTATCTCCCCCTGTTATTTCAACAAGCGGCGACGAACAGATTAACGCAAATAAATAAGAGGCCAGAATAATAAAACCGATGGCTAGCCAATCTTTTTTGCTAAGATTGGGCCCTGGTAAAAAATTATTTTTTCCATAAATCATAGCAAGTCGCTCCATAAGCCTTAAATAATGCGCTATAGTATCACACAGCAGAAATCATATAAGTAATTACCATGGACTTTAGCATAATCATTCCCACGTTTAATGAGCGAGAAAATGTTCACACTATTACTCGTAGGATTAAAGCGGCATTGGTCAGTATACCCATTTCATTTGAAATCTGGTTTATCGATGATAGCAAAGATAATACTCCGCAAATTTTAGAAAAATTAGCCCAAGAAAACTCGGAAGTTCATTATATCCATCGCGAAGTAGGTCGTGGCTTAGGTACGGCAGTTGTCGAAGGCTTTACTCGGGCCAAAGGCCAGTATTTGATAGTGATGGATGCAGACTTGCAGCACCCTCCTGAATTATTGCCCGCTATGATAGAAAAGCTTCAAGCCGGAAATGAGGTCGTTATTCCTAGTCGTTTTATTCAAGGCGGCTCCGATGGCGGCTTAAGTGCATTTCGTAAATTAGTGTCATGGACAGCTAGGGTGATAGGCCAGTTAGCCTTAAAAAAGCTGCGCAAAATTTCGGATTGTACCGGTGGTTATTTTGGCTTAAATCGTAAGGTTATCGAAAATGTAAAGCTTGACCCTATTGGCTGGAAAATCTTAATGGAAGTGCTCATTAAAGGTCATTACAGTACGGTTAGCGAAGTTCCCTATGAGTTTGTCGATCGCGATGCCGGCGAATCCAAGATGAGCATGAAAGAACAATGGAACTATTTAAGACATATCGCCAAATTAGTCTGGAGCTCACCACACGATAGGCGTTTCTATTTATTTTGTTTGATAGGTGGGCTTGGAGTTATCGTAAACTTAAGCCTATTTAGCCTGTTCTTTTATAAATGTGATTTTCATCCCATAGTCGCTTCGGTATTTTCTTCCAGCCTGACCATGCTAAATAACTTTTTATGGAACGATTTAGTTACCTGGAAAGAATGTGGCCTCGATGGCAAGCGCCAGCAGTTAAAACGATTTTCACAATACTTTGCTGTATCCATGATCGGGATTGGGATAACGGCGCTTACTTTACAAGTCTTTTTGCTGATGAATTGGCATGAGTTACTAGGTCAGATTGCCGGTATCGCTATAGCCACTCTGTGGAATTACTTTGCCAATAAGCATTGGACCTGGGGCAGCAATTCCCGACCTAACGGCCATTAATTGCTTTCCGATAATGAAACTCCCCGTATCTTTGGCCATATAGTCAAAGCGGCTATTGACATACAAGCACTATTTTCTTAAAGTAGCCTCACTTTAAATTGGTACTAGATTAGTATACTATGTTAAGAATCAGCAGGCTCGCAGATTATGCCACGGTTATTATGCGCGATATGGCCGTACTCGATAGGGGCGTAAGTGGTACGGAAATTGCTCAAAACACCGCTATTCATTTACCTACCGTGCGTAAACTATTAAAGCAATTGCTTAAAGCGGGTCTTCTCGTCTCTGAAAGGGGTACCAATGGCGGTTATCAGCTCTCCATGCCAGCGGATGAAATCAGCTTAGCCACTATAGTCGAAGCCATCGATGGGCCTCTAGCCTTAACAGAATGCTCTCTACCCACAGGAAAATGTGCTATTTCGACGCTGTGTGTAAATAAAGATAACTGGCATGTCATTAACCAAGTAGTAAGAGAGGCGCTAAGCAATGTTAGCCTACTACAAATGAGTCAGAGCCTAGTAACGGATAAGGTGATGAAATGAAAGAATTAGATAATGTAGTCAATAGAGAATATCAGCATGGTTTTGTCACTAATATTGAATCGGAAAGTTTAGCCCCTGGCTTAAGCGAAGATGTGGTTCGTCAGATTTCGGCCAAGAAAAATGAGCCGGAATTTCTTTTAGAGTGGCGTTTAAAGGCTTATCGCGCCTGGCTTGAAATGAAGCCACCAACCTGGCAGCACTTGCACTATGAGCCTATCGATTATCAATCCATCAGTTATTATTCAGCGCCTAAATCCCTAAAAGACGCCCCAAAAAGCCTAGCCGATGTCGATCCCAAGTTATTGGAGACTTATGAAAAACTCGGTATCCCCTTGCATGAGCGCGAATGGTTAGCCGGAGTTGCCGTTGATGCCGTATTCGATAGCGTATCGGTTGGGACTACTTTTAAAGAAAAACTAGGCGAAGCCGGCGTAATATTCTGTTCATTTTCAGAGGCCGTGCAAAAGTACCCTGAGCTGATTAAGCAGTATTTAGGCAGCGTAGTGCCCCAGAGCGATAATTATTATGCCGCTTTAAACTCGGCCGTTTTTAGTGATGGCTCCTTCGTGTATATTCCAAAAGGCGTGCGTTGTCCTATGGAATTATCGACCTATTTTAGAATTAACGCCGCCAACACCGGACAGTTTGAGCGCACCTTGATTGTGGCCGATGCAGGCAGCTTTGTAAGCTATCTTGAAGGGTGTACCGCGCCTATGCGCGATGAGAACCAATTACATGCTGCGGTAGTGGAACTAGTTGCCTTAGAGGATGCCCAGATTAAATATTCCACCGTGCAAAACTGGTATCCCGGCGATGAAAACGGTAAAGGCGGAATCTTTAACTTTGTAACAAAACGTGGCCTATGCAAAGGCGCTCGCTCCAAAATTTCCTGGACCCAGGTCGAAACAGGTTCGGCCATTACCTGGAAATACCCAAGCGTGGTGCTGCAAGGCGATGATAGCGTCGGTGAATTTTACTCGGTAGCGCTAACCAATAAACACCAGCAGGCCGATACTGGTACTAAGATGATCCATATCGGAAAAAATACTAAGAGTACCATTATTTCCAAAGGAATTTCGGCGGCTAAAGGGCAAAATGCTTATCGCGGGTTGGTTAGAATTACCCCGATGGCTTCTAATGCTCGAAATTATACCCAGTGTGATTCCTTACTTATCGGTCATCAATGTGGCGCTCATACTTTCCCCTATATCGAAGTAAAAAATAAAACCGCCCAGATCGAACATGAGGCGACCACTTCTAAGATTTCGGATGAACAATTATTCTATTGTCTGCAGCGAGGCTTAAGCGAAGAAGATGCCATCGCGATGATAGTTAATGGATTTTGTAAGGAAGTGTTTAAACAGTTGCCATTAGAATTTGCCGTAGAGGCTCAAAAGCTAATGGAAGTAAGCCTAGAAGGGGCCGTAGGTTAGGATTATGAAAAGAGAGCGACTATGTTGTTAGAGATTGAAAACTTACATGCCAGCGTAAACGGCAAAGAAATTTTAAAAGGCGTTAACCTACAGATTAAAGCCGGTGAGATGCATGCCATTATGGGTCCAAATGGCTCAGGCAAAAGCACCTTGGGGAATGTATTGGCCGGTAAACCTGGCTATGAAGTGACTTGTGGTTCCATTAAGTTTGATGGCCAAGATTTATTAAGCCTTGAGCCTCAACAGCGCGCCTTGGCTGGTTTATTTTTAGCCTTCCAATATCCGCTGGAGATTCCCGGCGTGAATAACGTGTATTTTTTACGGGCGGCTTTTAACACCCTGTTGAAACAACAGGGCAAAGATCCTGTGGATGCGGTGGACTTTTTGAGTTTAATTAAAGCCAAAATGAAGTTGGTGCATATGGATGAAAAATTCCTAAGCCGTGCCGTCAATGAAGGCTTTTCCGGTGGTGAGAAAAAGCGCAATGAAGTCCTGCAAATGCTATTGCTGGAGCCTAAATTAGCGATCTTAGATGAAACCGATTCAGGCCTTGATATTGACGCGTTGCAAATGGTCTCAGAAGGCGTAAATCATTTACGCGATGGCAAACGTGGTTTTATCGTCATTACTCACTATCAACGTTTACTCAATTACATCGTCCCCGATTATGTGCATGTATTGTCACAGGGTAAAATCGTCAAATCCGGTGGCAAAGAGCTGGCTTTGGAATTGGAACAAAAAGGTTATAGTTGGTTAGAGTAAATACTATGCAAGAACGATTAATGGATGACCATATAGCAACGATTACCCGACCTGACACCAAATTATTTGGCGAATCTCAGGTGGAGATTAATAGTCTGCGCACTGAGGCTTGGCAGAGTTTCACCAAATTAGGCTGGCCTACCCGTAACTGGGAACAATGGAAATACACCGATTTAAGCAGGCTACTTAAGCATTATCAATTTAAAGCGATAGCCAAGAAGCCACTTAAGCTGCCTAAGTTTGAAGCTTGCCCCCATACCTACCAGGCGGTCATGGTGGATGGGGAATATTGCTCCGAACTTAGCCACTTGCCCGGTAAAATTGAAATAATGAGCCTGCGCGAGGCCTGGAAGCAGCATTCCCAGGATGTGATCACTCAGCTGCAACATATCTCTTTCTATGATCACCCCATGGCTATTTTAAACCAAGCCCTAATGAGCGATGGTATCTGGATTAAAGTGCCGGCTAATTGCTCGGTCGATAAGCCTCTGCACATCGTGTATATGCATAGCGAATACCGTGAGCCTGTAGCGACTCATTATCGTAATATTATTGAAATGGGTGCTTATAGCGAATTAACGGTTATCGAAGATCCACAAAGCCAGAGCCGCCTGCATGTGCTGGTTAATTCCGTCAGTCAAATTTACCTCGGTCACGATGCCAAGCTGGATTTTATCGGTATACAGCGTGATTTCCCCCTACTTTCTCATATCGCTAATCAACATATCGAACAAAAACATGCCAGCCTGGCTCGACTGTTTAATTTGGCCTTAGGAGGGTATTTAGGCCGTTATGATTTACAAAGTTTCTTATTAGAGGCGGCGGCCGAATGTGAGATGAATGGCATTTATATGTTAACGGGCAGCTCACATACCGATATCCACACCCGAGTGGACCATTTAGCCTCGCATACTAATAGTAGTGAGACCTATAAGGGTGTCTTTGATCAAAAATCCCATGGTGTATTTAACGGTAAAGTAGTGGTGCATCCCAAAATTAAAGGGGTTGACGCCAGACAAGCTAACCATAATTTATTGCTCTCTAACTCGGCCGAAATCGATACTAAACCAGAATTAGAAATATATTCCGATGATGTAAAATGTAGTCATGGCGCGACTGTTGGCCAGCTCGATGAACAGGCATTATTTTACTTCCAGAGCCGTGGTATCGATCTGCCCCAGGCTAAGCTTATGTTAACTCAGGCTTTCGTTTTGGAACTATTAGCATCGATTAAAAATACTGAGCTAAAACAGTATATGCAGGGCCTTATTGAGACTAAAATGCAGACACAGTTTGCGGCAAAGGATCCATTATGAGTCAGTGGAATAGCGAAAAAATTCGGCAAGACTTCCCCATACTTAACGAGACTATGAATGGCAAACCCTTGGTCTATTTGGATAGCGCTTCGACTACTCAAAAACCTCGTCAAGTCTTAGCAGCTATGCAGCAATTTTATGAAACCGAAAATGCGAATGTGCACCGCGGGGTTTATGTTTTAAGTGAAAAGGCTACCGCGCATTTTGAAGGGGTACGTCAGCTGGTTAAAGGCTTTATTAATGCCAAGAGCACTCGCGAAATTGTATTTGTTAAAGGCACTACCGAGGCGATTAATTTAGTCGCTCAAAGCTATGGCCGCGCTAATTTTAAAGCGGGCGATGAGATTATCTTAACCGCCATGGAACACCATGCTAATATCGTGCCCTGGCAAATACTAAGAGACCAATTAGGCCTTATTATTCGCGTATTGCCGATGGATGAACATGGCGAGCTTATGCTAGATAGCCTACCCGGCTTATTTAATGCGAAGACCAAATTATTAGCGATGACACATGCCTCTAATGCGTTAGGGACCATTAATCCTGCTAAAGAAATGATTAAAATGGCCCATGCTCATAATGTGCCGGTATTGCTCGATGGCGCACAATCTATCGTGCATGGATCTATCGATGTACAAGATTTAGATTGCGACTTCTTCGCTTTTTCGGGACATAAAATGTATGGGCCTACCGGAATCGGTGTGTTATATGCTAAACAGGCTATTTTAGAGACCATGCCACCTTACCAAGGTGGGGGCGATATGATTAAAAGCGTAAGCTTTGAGCATACCGAATATAATGAGTTACCTTATAAATTTGAAGCAGGAACGCCCAATATCGCCGGGGTCATTGGCTTAGGAGCGGCGATACGCTATATACAAAATATAGGCCCAGATAACATTAAGACCTATGAAACCACATTATTACAGTATGCCACTAAAAGCCTATCGGGCATTAAAGGCTTAAGAATTATCGGCACGGCTGCGCATAAGGCGCCGGTTATCTCCTTCATATTAGAAGGCATTCATCCTCACGATATTGGCAGCATAGTCGATCATAGTGGCGTGGCTATTCGCGCCGGCCATCATTGTGCTATGCCGGTTATGCAATTTTTTAATGTGGCCGCGACTGCCAGAGTATCCTTTGGGCTTTATAATACCGTTGCCGATGTCGATGCCTTAGTAAAGGCCTTGCATCATGTTCAGGAGCTATTTTCTGATGAGTGATATTCGCGAATTATACCAAGAGCTAATCGTCGATCATGGTCGCAAGCCCAGAAATTTCGGCGCCTTAGAGCATCCAACTATCGTTAAAATAGGCCATAATCCTTTATGCGGCGATGAGCTGACTCTGTATCTGCAGATTGAAAATGGTCAGGTTATGGATGTAAAATTTGAAGGCAGAGGCTGTGCGATTTCGATGGCTTCCGCCTCTTTAATGACTCAAGCTATCAAGGGCATGACCCTTGAAGCTGCCCACGATTTATTTACCCGCTTCTATCAAGTCGTCAAAGAACATAATCACGAACCGGCTTTAGTAGAAAGTTTGGGAAAATTGGGAGCATTGCAAGGCGTATCAGATTATCCGGCCCGAGTAAAATGCGCGACTTTAGCCTGGCATACTTTGCAAGCAGGGCTAGATGGTGATACTACATTGGTTAGCACGGAGTAGACTATGCTAGAAAAATTCAATCCTAATGCCGTCGATATTCGCTTAACTCCAGCGGCGCTTGCGCATTTTCAAGACTATCTTACATCGCATCCAGAGGCCGTAGCCTTGCGATTTACCGTTAAAAAATCCGGTTGTTCGGGATTTAAATATGTGACGGAATTGGCCGAGCATATAACAGAAACCGACCTTTATATTGCCAATGATTCCAATCTAAAAATTATCGTCGAGCAACCTAATTTAGCCTATTTAAACGGCATGGTGGTAGATTATATTAATCAAAATTTGGGTCAGTCTAAGGTGGTCTTTATTAACCCCAATGAACAAGGCAAATGTGGTTGTGGTGAGAGTTTTTCCGTATGAATATGAAAGATGTAACCATTGTAAAACGTGAGGTTGAAGGCACTTTAATCCCTTATGGCCAAGTCGTCAATCTCATGCCAGGAACCGAAGTTTTAGTGACCCAAGCCTTAGGCGGTAGCTTTACTTTAAACGTAAACGGTAACCTTATCAGGATCGATGGAAAGGATGCCGATGCAATCGGGAAGCAACCTATTCAAATGCCGGTCGATAAAATTTCAAATATAAATGAAGCCTTTAGTGAGGAATTACTATGGGAGCAATTAAAGACTTGTTATGATCCAGAAATTCCTGTTAATATAGTAGACCTGGGGTTGATTTATGATCTAGTTATCACTCCCAAGCCGGGAGGTTTCTATCATATTGGAGTCCAAATGACTCTCACAGCTCCGGGTTGTGGAATGGGCCCAGTTTTATCTCAAGATGTTGAAAATAAGCTACGTGCTGTTCCCAATGTTAGCGATGTCGATGTAGTACTTGTGTTTGATCCACCTTGGGATTCTGAACGAATGTCCGAGGCCGCAAAATTAGAATTAGGCTTGTTTTAATTCTGTTTTACCAAGTCTAATTGTAATGTTTCATCAATACTGACCATAACTAGGAGGTACATGATGCATACGATTACTGTAGAAGAACGAATTACCGAAGAATATCATTGCGATGTAGCCGCTTTACTCGAAACATACGCTAATGATGGACTAACCTCAAAACAAGTAGCGAGAAAATTAGATTGTGGTGTAAGTAATGTTCGCCGAATCGCTCGAAAATATAATATCCGATTTAACCAGCCTGCCCCCCAAGTTACCATTCGTCAAAGCCAGGAATTCCAGGCACCAAAAATGAACCCCATTAATTTTTTATCGCGAACTTGGCATACCAATAAAAAATCGGTTCACAGAGTGGCAGAACTCGCCTAATATACTAAGACCGATTACTTGAGTGAAGTGGCATCAATGAAGACAGCAATTTATCCTGGGACCTTTGATCCACTGACCCTCGGTCATATGGATATTATTAAGCGAGCAAGCGCCTTATTCGATCGGTTAATCATAGCGGTTGCCCCTAATACGGGTAAATCGCCATTGCTTACTGTGGGCCAAAGAATCGCTATTATCTCTGAGGTCTATGCCTCCGATAGCCATATCGAAGTCATGGAATTAACTGGGCTCTTGGCAGAATTTGTCAAGACAAAGCAGACCAAAATAGTGGTTCGTGGCTTACGTAGCGGCAGTGATTTTGATTATGAATTTCAGCTAGCTGGTATGAACCATCAATTAAATCCCACATTAGAAACAGTATTTCTTCGTACCTCTGAGCACTACTCTTTTATTTCCTCAAGCTTAGTGCGTGAGGTGTATAAGTTGAATGGTGATATTAGACCGTTTGTGCCAGAAGCCGTGCTTAAGGTTTTGCCTAAATAGTGCTAAAATAGCTTCTTTTTAAAGCGTCTGGATTCTGATGATTGCTGTGCGATACCAGAATGACGGGTGCGGGAAGGGACTATATTATGGCGCTGACGATATTAGATGCTTGCATAAATTGCGATGTATGCGAATCCGAGTGCCCAAATGGTGCCATCTCGCAAGGTGAAGACATTTATGAAATAGATCCGGCTAAATGCACCGAATGCGTAGGCCACTTCGATACATCTCAATGTACCGAAGTTTGTCCGGTTGAGTGCATTATTATCGATCCTAAGGTGATCGAGACTAAAGAACAATTATTATTAAAATACCATAAACTGACCGCTACTTAATTTTAGTAAACAAAAAAAAGCCACCCGAAGGTGGCTTTTTTATTTGTATAAGAAAATCTATGTTTTAGAAGAATGCCGTTATATCTAAAACGACGGTATTATTTTTAGCGGTGCTGCCGCTGTAGCTATTTGGCGTCCCTGTATTGCTGCCAAATAAGAAACCATTCACTAAGCCTTTGCTATGAGCATACTCAAGGCCAGTCCAGACATTATTGCTGCTAAATGGTTGTACACGATAGCTAGCTGCATATTGATAAGCATTACCGGCAGAATGACCTTGACCAAGTTTGCTATAGGATAATGCTGCTACAGAGTTATAACCTTTAGTCATAAATTTGTAGTCGCCGCCTAAGCTCATAGCAGTTACGATAGCATTAGGGAAGAATGTACCGCTAGTCGTTGTGCCGCTAATTGATGAAGCGGTATGCACGGTAGAAACATATTCGGCTAATAGATCAAAGTTGTTAACTGAAGCCTTGGCGTTTACGTCCCACGCTCCATTTGAATTACCATTTGGTTGAGTAAGAATTGAGCCGTTTAAGTAGCCAGCACCCATGCTCCAATTAACACCGTTATCGTTATGATTATAGGCTGCGTTTAAGGCATAATTATTAATGCCATTGGCATTTTGGGTATCAAGATTTTGACGCTGAGAGATATTGTTTACGGCTACTATGCCATTAGCGCTTCCGCCATTCATTACGCTGCCCGTTAGATTTAAGCCATAATTAGTATAACCTACGCCAGCAGTGTTAGCCGTTGGCGAAAAGTAAAGCGCCGTCAAAGGTTGGCTGTATGGTTGTACAGATGCGAAGCTACCAAAATCGATGTCTTTTTTACCAACAAAGCCATACATAGGGCTTTGTGCTAAGTTACCCAATACTAAGTAAGCATCTTGAATATTGACATTATTTGATCCGACAGTATTTGTGGAACTTCCGGACAAGTAAGTAGAGCCTTCGCCAACATTATAGGAGCCTGCTTGGATATAAGCGGTCGACCAGTTATTTAATGCAATAGCTGAGCTTAGTCTTACATTGCTCAACATTAAACGGCCAACGCTTGAAGCATGATGACTAACGCTATTAGCTATAGGGCTTGCAAAATAACCATCTTGGTTAGTGTGTGAATGTAAGGCATCAGCCTGAGCTTCACCGCCTAAGATTACCGATTGGTTTGCAAAGCTGCCATTTTGACGCGCTTGTAATAAATTCATTTCACGACCATTGCCGTAATAGTTGCTCATCATCTGGCTGCTTAAGGTTGAATTTAAGCCTATTACATTGCTGTTGGCATTAACAACGCGGGTGCTGCTTTTAGCAGGCATGGCGTTTATTTTCATTTTTAATTGGTTAATTTGCGCTTGAATGGTTTTAAGTTGCTCAGCATTGCTGGTAGCAGCTAAAACGGTAGTGGCACTCATTAGGCCGATTATGCACAGGGTTGTTACGATAGGTTTTAATTTCATTTGGTTTACTCTCTCTCTATGATAGATTTCTCGGATCGATGATAGAGTATTATGACAATATTGTCATTAATATTTTGTATTTTAGTGGTTCAATGAGTCAGAGGCTGCTATTATTCAGCAAGTCCAATTTGAGTCATCTGTTATGCATCGACCCCTTCAAAAGAGCAAGAACCTGCTAGCCAATTTTTTTCATGGCGACTTATTATTTGCTAACCTAACGCGATTATGTGGCGGCCTATTAATACTCTTATTGCTTGGCATGAGCATTAGCCTGTGGGGTTATAGCTGGCCATCGATAAAAGCCTTTGGTTGGCATTTTTTTATCAGCACAGAATGGGACCCGGTTTCCGATCAATTTGGTGCCCTACCTGTCATTATGGGAACCTTAATTTCGTCTTTTATTGCCATGTTAATCGCCGTGCCATTAAGTTTAGGCATCGCCGTTTTAATTATCGAAGTCCTGCCTAAGTCCATCGGCGATATCATCGCCAGGCTAGTTGAGTTAATGGCCGGTATCCCCAGCATCGTCTATGGTATGTGGGGGCTCTTTATGTTGGCGCCATTTTTGGCGACGCATATTCAGCCTTGGTTAATTACTCACTCTGCTAGTATTCCGGTGCTTAACTTTATTTTTGGTGGACTACCGATCGGTATCGGTATGTTTACCGCAGGGGTAATTTTAGCGATTATGATTATCCCTTTAATTTCATCGATGATGCGCGATGTATTATCGACAGTGCCTGAATTGATGAAGGAAGCAGCCTATGGTATGGGTGCTACTCGTTATGAAGTAGTGCGCTATATTTTGTTGCCTTATACCCGCGCCGGATTATTCGGTAGCGTAATATTAGGATTAGGTCGGGCCTTGGGTGAAACGATGGCAGTAACCTTTGTCATCGGTAATTCGCACCAATTGCTGCAAGGTTTATTTATGCCAAGCACTACCATATCAGCCACTATCGCTAATGAGTTTACCGAAGCGCTAGGTACACTCTATCCCTCTTCACTCATGGAACTAGGCTTAATCTTATTCCTAATCACCATCGTGGTCTTATCTATATCGCGCTATTTCCTTAACTCCATGAAAACTCGTGGAGGCTCACAATGAATACTATGAAGCCCTCACCTATACGTGCCATTCGCAATCATGTTTTCACCGGGTTTTGTTATGTCGCGGCGGCCTTTAGCTTATTTATGCTCTGCTCTATTTTATATACCTTGGTATTACGCGGTGCAGGCTCTATTCATGTAAGCTTATTTACTCAGGCTACTCCACCTCCAGGCCAGCCAGGAGGTATTAGCAATGCTATTATTGGCAGTTTGATGATGACAGGCTTAGCGATTTTAGTCGCGGCACCGATTGGTATATTGATCGCGACTTTTTTAGTGGAGTTTAGCGGACGTAAAAAATTAGCCGCCAGCATTCGCTTTATTAACGATGTGTTATTAAGTGCGCCATCTATCGTAACCGGCCTCTTCGTATACGGTTTAGTGGTGAAAACTACCGGCCATTTTTCAGGATTAGCCGGAGCCATAGCCCTAGCCTTTATCGCTATCCCTATGATCGTGCGAAGCACCGAAGACGTTCTCTATCTCATCTCACCTATGCTTAAAGAGTCGGCTGTGGCCTTAGGCATACCAAGGTGGCGAGTGATTTTAACCATAGTATATCGTGCGGCTAGAGATGGTATTATTACTGCGGTTTTATTGGCTATGGCCAGGATTGCCGGTGAAACAGCGCCCTTATTGTTCACAGCGCTTAATAATCAATTTAGCAGCGCCAATTTATTGAGACCGATCGCGAATTTGCCGGTCGTTATATTTCAATACGCCATGAGCCCTTATCAAAACTGGCAGGATTTAGCCTGGGGCGGGGCCTTAATTATTACATTGAGTATTTTAGTATTAAATTTAGTGGCTCGATATATTTCAAAACGATAAGGACAACAATGGCAGACGGTACAATTGAAGTTAAAAATCTTAATTTTTATTATGGCGATCAACACGTCCTGCATAATATAAACTTATCTTTGAAAGAGTATAGCTTAACGGCCTTAATCGGCCCTTCAGGCTCAGGAAAATCGACGTTTCTACGGGTATTTAACCGAATTTATGAGCTCTATCCAGAGCAGCATGCTAGCGGTAAAATTTTGTTACAAGGCCATGATATTTTAAGTAAAAATATCGACCCGGTGGCACTACGGACTCGAATTGGTATGGTCTTTCAAAAGCCCACCCCATTTCCTATGTCGATCTTTAATAATATCGCCTTTGCGATTAAGCTACATTTTAAGGTGACGAAAAGCGAAGTTAAACAAAGGGTAGAAGAAGCATTGGTTCAAGCGGCATTATGGGATGAAGTTAAAGATAAGCTGCACGATGCCGGCACCCATTTATCAGGCGGGCAGCAGCAGCGCTTATGCATCGCGCGCACCATTGCCATTAATCCTGAGATTTTATTATTAGATGAGCCGACCTCATCTTTAGATCCGCTTTCAACGAGCAAGGTTCAAGAGTTAATTTTAGATTTAAAAACTAAATACACCATTATTATGGTCACGCATAATTTAAAGCAGGCCCAGCAACTCTCGGAAGATACGATTTTTATGCGGGAAGGAAAGATTATAGAATATGCGCCGACTAAGCAGTTATTTAGCCAGCCGCAGGACATTAAAACTAAACAATATATAGAAGGGTACTAATATGAAAATGAAAGCGATTGTAAAAAGCCTACTGATCCTATCAAGCTTAAGCGTTAGCATCAGTTTCGCCGGTCAAATAATCGGTGCTGGCTCCAGCTTTATTTACCCAGTTTTATCGCAATGGACCCAAACTTATGCCACTCAAGCCGGCACCCAAATCAACTATCAACCGATCGGTTCAGGCGGCGGCTTAAGACAATTGCAGTCCCATACCGTCGATTTCGCCGCCTCCGATATGCCGATGACTGAACAGCAATTAGCTCAAAATAACTGGTTACAGTTTCCGGTATTAGTGGGCGGAATCGTGCCTATCGTCAATATTCAAGGCATTCAAAATAATCAGTTGGTATTAAGTGGTAAAGTCTTAGCCGATATCTTTATGGATAAGGTCACGCATTGGAATGATCCAGAAATTACCGCCCTTAACCCAGGAGTAACTTTGCCCAATGCCTTAATAATTACCGTGCATCGCGCGGATGGCTCAGGCACTACCTATAATTTTAGTAGCTATTTATCAGCTGTTAGCCCAAGCTGGAAATCACAAGTAGGCGCCAATACAGTCGTCGCGTGGCCTGGCTTTGGTTTAGGTGCTAAGGGTAACGCTGGGGTGGCTTCACAAGTACAAAATATGCCAAATTCCATAGGCTATGTCGAATATGCCTATGCCATACAAAACCATATGGTTACCACCAAGATGCAAAATCAGGCCGGCGATATCATTACGGCTTCAAGCAACAGCTTTGCTGCCGCCGCTAAAAATGCCGACTGGGCCCATACCCCAGGCTTTGGTGTGAGCTTAGTAAATCAACCGGGTGCCGCTAGTTGGCCTATTGTAGCCACGACGTTTGCATTAGTCCCTAATCAACACTCGCCTTATGCTAAAAATTCACAGGCGGTGGTGAAGTTTTTTGATTGGTCCTTTAAAAATGGTCAGGTCGCTGCCGTAAAGCTCGATTATATTCCATTGCCTAAATCGGCTTATCAATTAATCGAAAATCAGTGGAATGCTCAGTTGCCAGCCTGGAGCAAGTAAATTTGACAATCTGGTTTAAATTTTATATAATTTAAACCAGATTAAGGGGGCGCTAAATGCTTACAGTTGGTTCATTTGAAGCTAAAACACATCTATCTCAACTTTTAGAACAAGTTGAATTAGGCGAGGAAATTCTTATTACACGACATGGCCATCCTATAGCTAAGCTTGTTCCAATTGAACCTGTTAAGTATGACCATAAGATAAAAGCTATGGTAAATGAGTTGAAATTAATGCGGGCAGGCCAAGATAAAGGTGTGAAAACGGGCGTAAGTATTAAAAAACTTATTCAGGCTGGAAGAAAATATTAAATGTCGCAAAAAACAAAAAAGCTTGTCATTGATTGTTCTGTCACTTTAGCATGGTATTTAGAAGATGAAAAAACGAACTTCACTGAAGCAGTTCTAAATAGGCTAAGTGAATTTGAAGTTTTAGTTCCTCCCCTTTGGCGAATAGAATTTACTAACGCTATGTTAATGGCTTGTAAGCGTCGAAGAATCAGCGAAGAGTGGTTGGAAAAAAGTTTGAATCATGCCAACCAACTACCCTTTAGATTCGAAGAAAATGCTAACCCAATGTTTTCTTTAGCCAAGGTAGCTATTCAATATAAACTTACAGCCTACGATGCAACCTATTTAGCACTAGCCAAGAATGAAAAATGTGTACTGGTGAGCTTAGATAAGGCGCTAATTTCTGCTGCGAAAGAAGCAAATATAAAACTAATTAATTGGGATGAATTATAATATTCAGCTTTTTCAAACCTGAATATTGCTCATCGATAAGCAATATTCGGTCTAAAATCGCTTATCGATGAGCAGTTTTTGCTTTTTTAGTTCGCGGTCTCATGCAATTTTACAAAATGCTCTAATCTAGCTATCTCGGCCTTTAAGCGATCAACTTCTTCGACTAAATCTAAGGTCATCGCTACATCGGATAGGCTTAGCTCTAAATCGTGCTGTAGGCGGAGGGCTTTTTGGATACGGCTTAAGGCTTTAAAGCTAAATTCCCAGGTTTCAGGTGAATGCCCTTTAGGTTGGATAATAGTGTATTGCACCATACTAATGACCGTTTCAACAGGTATGCCGCTATGCTCGGTCAATTCAGTTAGACTCAAATAACCCGTTACGTCGATTTCATTTAGGCTCATTTTAGACTCCTAATTTACTGCGAGGATTAAAGGCTAAGCTCTCTGCCATCTTTTGATATAAGGCCACAGCTTCATCTGTGGAGGCTGGCGGTACATGAATCTGCAATACCACATATTGATCTCCCGCTGGATTGCCTGGTAAACCGCGGCCTTTCAATCTAAGTTTTTGCCCTGACTGAGAGTTGGCTGGGATTTTTAAGGCTATCGGTCCACCTAAAGTTGGAGTATTTATAGTAGCGCCTAAGGCTGCTTCCCAAGGAGTAATCGGCAATATTAAAGTAAGGTCTTTCTCATTGACGCTGTAGAGCGGATGGGGAATAAGGTCTATTTCTAAATAAAGATCACCATTGGCGCCGCCATGCATGCCTGGGCTACCCTGACCTTTGAGTCGAATTTGTTTGCCAGCGGTAATGCCGGCAGGAATCTTAACATTAAGGGTTTTGGTTTTAGAGACCACTCTGCCAGCAGCATCGCGTTCCCTTAGGGCTAAATTGACCGCCTGACTGCCGCCGGTATAAGCCATCTCTAAGGAGAGCGGCAGCTTAGTGGATTGATCTTCACCGCGTTGACTCATATCGCGTTGCCTTGTTCTTCCACGCCCGCCTCCTGCGCCAAACATCGAGGAGAAGAAATCGCTAAACTGGCTAGTATCGCCCTCAAAGCCATGGCCTTGGTGTTGCTGGCCCCAACCGGGAGGCGGCCTAAAATCTTGGCCAGCCTGATAACCACCTTTGCGCATCTGCTCATAGGCTTCGCGTTTTTCGGTGCTACCTAGTGCTTCATAGGCTTCTGAAATTTCTTTAAACTTATCTTCCGCACCGGCATTTTTATTAATATCCGGATGGTATTTGCGGGCAAGCTTGCGATAACTTTTTTTAATGTCCTCGGCAGTAGCTTCCGGACTGACTTCAAGAATTTTGTAATAATCTTTAAATTCCATAGTATCTCACTATTATTTATTTACGAATGCCAGATATTCGGCCCGTGTTTTTGGGTTGTCTCTAAAGCTGCCTAACATAGCTGAGGTGACCATGACCGAGTTTTGTTTTTGAACGCCACGCATACGCATGCATAAATGTTCCGCTTCGATTGTCACCGCCACACCGTGAGGCTTTAATACCTCCATTAAGGTCTTTGCGATTTCATGGGTTAAATTCTCTTGAATTTGTAGACGGCGGGCAAATACATCGATTAAGCGGGCGACTTTAGAGAGGCCGATTACCTTACCATTAGGGATATAGGCTACATGGCATTTACCAAAAAACGGCAATAGGTGGTGCTCACATAAGGAATACAACTCGATATTTTTAACGATCACCATCTCATCACATTGGCTTTCAAATATCGCATCGTTAACGATATCCAGCACATTTTGATGATAGCCCTCGGTTAATTCTGCCATTGCGGCAGCGGCACGCGCAGGGGTCTTCAGTAGGCCCTCACGATTAGGGTCTTCTCCGATAGTTTCAATAATCTGTTTGTATAAATTTTCCATTGCTATCCTTTTAGGCCGCATCCTTGCAGGCCTTGTTTTTCAATATAGTGTTGATGATACTCTTCTGCCTTGTAAAAAGTCGAGGCTGGAGCTATTTCGGTTACGATTTTAGCGGAATATCTGCCAGTTTGCTCTAGCTGCATAAGCGATTGTTCGGCTATTAGCTTTTGTTCGGGCGTATGATAGAAGATGGCCGAGCGATATTGGCTGCCACTATCAGGACCTTGGCGATGAAAACTGGTGGGATCATGAAGCTCCCAGAATAGCTGCAATAAATCTTTATAGCTTACTTGTGTCGGGTCATATTTAATCTGCACGACTTCGGCATGGCCGGTGTCTTCACGGCAGACTTCCCTATAACTGGGGTTCTCGGTATGGCCTCCCATATAACCGACTTCGGTTTTTAGGACGCAGGGGACTTTACTAAAAGCGGCTTCTATTCCCCAAAAACAGCCGGCAGCAAAGCTGGCGAATTCAGTTGGCATGGTGTTCTCCTTGGTTTCTCCTTGTCATACTAGTTAAAGTGACAGAGTCAGTTTACTACCCATTCCCGGTATTTCCCTGGCCAATTTTGGCACTAAATAGCCCGGTAGGCTTTGAGTCATTTCATAGATGAGCTTTTGAGCGGTTTCATCCGCAACATAAAAATGTGCGCTGCCTTGGACTTTATCCAAAAGATGCAGGTAATAAGGGAGTACACCGTTGGCAAATAACTTTTTCTGTAGGGCAATTTGAGTTTCAAGCGAATCGTTGACGCCTTTTAATAATACCGCTTGATTTAATAAGGTGATGCCGGCATTTTTAAGTTTCGCTAAAGCCTGGGCTACCGTGGCATCGATTTCATTGGCATGGTTGCAGTGAATGACCATAACGGTTTGTAATG
This sequence comes from Gammaproteobacteria bacterium, assembly GCA_030652335.1. GTDB lineage: Bacteria > Pseudomonadota > Gammaproteobacteria > Francisellales > CACEW01 > JAQSYQ01. The sequence goes on along the minus strand of JAUSAW010000006.1, from coordinate 31,537 downwards.
AGCTTGCTTGCAATAAATTCACTAAGCTATCGGTAATCCTTTCCGGCAATACGACAGGAAGACGGGTATGAAATCGGACCGTTTTGACATGACAAATTTTGGAAATTTTATCGAGCAAAGTAGCTAAAGGCTTATCGCTTAGCATTAAGGGATCGCCCCCGCTTAATATCACTTCTTCGATGCTGGAGTCATTAGCGATATAAGCTAAAGCCTGGTCCCAGCCTTTGCTGCCTGGGTTATTATCCTGATAAGGGAACTCACGACGAAAACAATAACGACAGTTTACCGCACAGGTGCCTGTTACGATAAATAGCACCCGGCCATGATATTTATGCAATAGCCCGGGCAGTGGATTTTTGGTTTGTTCTTCTAGCGGGTCGCTGGTATAGCCTGGCGTGACAATCATTTCTGCCCCCAGGGGCAAAATTTGTAGTAATAAAGGATCGTGTATATTGCCTTTCTCGATTCGATCGGCGAAGCCTAGAGGCACTTTTAAGGGGAATAATTGACTGGCGGTTTGGGCGGCTAATAATAAAGTGCTAGGCAGCTCTAGATAGGCTAATAACTGATCTGCTTGGGTAATAGCAGCGGCTAGGGCCTGTTTCCAGGATGAATCGCTGTTAGTTTGGTTTGATGGAATTCCAAGCATAATAAGTTATTTACCGGGTTTTTCGCCAAATGAGCTATAGCTGGTTTTGCTTCGGGTTGAGGCTAAACTTTCAGCAACACCGCCGACCACACTTCCAATACTTAGGGATGCTGGTTTTTTTGATAGTGCAGCGGCTTTTTCAGCTTCTGCCGGTGATTGGCTGCCGTAGTTAGTCAGTTTAGGGGCAGTTTTTGGCTTTGCAGCGATAGGCGTTGCTTCTTCTCTTCTACCGAATAGGCTCCACATTGTTACTCTCCTTGTTAATAATTAGGGTGACAGCTTTTAAATTTTATACCAAGCCTGTAGGTGTTTTTTTAAGGTATCCACCCCAAGGCGATTAAAAGTAGAAAATAGCTGCACGCTGACTATATTATCTTCGGCGATAGCTTTTTCGGCCTGCATTAAACAGGTTTTTTGTTGGGAATAGGATAATTTATCGGCTTTATTAAGTAAAATATGGCAAGGCAAATTGCTCTCTAAGCACCAATCGATTACCGAACAGTCGGTGTCTCTAAAGGGGTGGCGGCAATCCATTACTAGCAGTAAACCTTTTAGGGATTTGCGCTCTTGAAGATACTGGCTTAGGGTTTTCTGCCATTGGATTTTAATCGATTCCGCTACTTTAGCAAAGCCATAGCCCGGTAAATCGACTAAGCGGCGTTTGTCATCGATGCTAAATAAATTAATTAACTGGGTGCGGCCCGGTGTTTTACTGGTTCTCGCTAGCTGTTTTTGCCCGGTTAATATATTTAATACGCTGGATTTACCGGCGTTGGAGCGCCCAACTATAGCGACTTCTACCCCAGTATCGGGTGGAAGCTGCTCTACTTTGGCCGCGCTTATTAAAAATGTAGCTTGTTGAAATTCAATCATGGGATTATTCATTCTTAAAAAAAGGCATTGTATCATAATCAGAATGCTCAGTTATACTTCAATTGAGCAACTGAAGAAGAGCGACATGCGAGTACTGACTTATAATATTCATGTAGGGATAGGCGCCAAGAGCGCAGCCCACTATTGGAAGCACGTCTGGCACCATTTTATGCCACACCCTCGTCGTGCCAAAAATTTAAATGACATCGCGCATCTAATCGCCCCCTATGATTTAGTGGGCTTACAAGAATTAGATGGCGGCAGTTTTAGAAGCGGTCATATCAATCAAATTGATTTTTTGGCCGAGCACAGTGGCTTTTTATGTCAGCAGCAACAGACTACGCGCAATTTAGGCGTGTTTGCCCAGCATGGCAAAGGCATGTTAAGCCGTTACCCTATTCATGCCATTAAAGAATATCCGCTACCCTCCAAATTACCAGGGCGTGGGATCGTTACCTTTTGCTTAGGAGAATCGGCTGATCCTATTTATGTGGTCAATGCGCATCTATCATTGGGAAAAAAAGCCCAAGCCAAGCAATTTGATTTTATGGCTAAACTTATCGAGAGCTATAAACATGTTATCGTCATGGGCGATTTTAACGCCGAACCCGATTTTTTAATGAACCATCCTTCTATTAGGGATTCAGGCCTAGTGTTAGCCAATAAGGACTGTTTTACCTATCCAAGTTGGAAGCCTAAAAAGCAAATTGACTATATCTTGGTAAGTCAGTCTATAGAAGTCGTGAATTCAGGGGTGGTGCAATGTCCCTACTCGGACCATTTGCCGGTTTATGCAGACTTGATTTTACCTGCGAATATTCACTTGCCGGTATTATGCGATATTGCCTGATAGTATACGTCTACATAAAAGATATAGCGGTTGATGGCTTAGCTATAAAATTCTTGTATAGCAGGGCCTATATCTGCTTCAAATCCAAACTTTTGCCAATTCTGTATGCGTTGTAGATACAGTATGCCCTCTAAATGATCGCACTCATGTTGCAGTATTCTGGCATGAAAGGATTTGGCTTCACCCTCGATTTTATTGCCTTCAATATCATAACCGGCATAGTGAATATGTTTATAGCGGGGCACCAAGCCTCGCAGTCCAGGCACGCTTAAACAGCCTTCAAAACCCTCTTCCATCTCATCGGATAAGTTGTTGAGCTCTGGATTAATTAATACGGTGGTGGGGATCGATTTTGCATTGGGATAGCGTGAGTTAGAGTCAAAGCCAAATAGAATAATGCGCTGCTGTATTCCAATTTGCGGAGCCGCTATGCCGACCCCATTTTCGAGTTTCATGGTATCAAACATATTTTGCACGATATCGCGCAGGCTATTGGTATTAAATTCGCTAACAGCTTCTGATCGCTGCCATAAACTAGGATACCCCATCTTAACTACAGCTTTGACAGTCATAAAGCGCTCCTCAAATGAATAGCCTAAAAATGCTGAAAACCTGAAACGGTAAGGGATATAAGTTCATTGTCACGATATCGAAATAAGCCAGGACTGTCAATCATGCTACCAATTCGGCTAATAGCACAGTGATGCGTTTGGCTAATACGTTCAATAGCCTCACGCATACCAGTCGGCGCTGTAAAACAAAGTTCATAATCATCGCCACTATATAGCGCTAAATTCTGAGCTTGTTCATGAGATAAATTTTGTAGTGCTGTAGATAATGGCAGCCGGTCCACATCGAGCACCGCTCCAAGCTTGCTGGCTGTAAGGATATGCTGTAAATCTGCCGCTAAGCCATCGGATATGTCGATACAAGCATGAGCTACGTCCTGCAATGCTTGACCAATCGACACTCTTGGGGAAGGTCGGTTTAATCGAGTTTCTATAAATTCCTGTTGAGCCGAATCGACAAGTCTTGGCATGTTGCCTAATAAAGTTTGTAGCCCTAATCCCGCGTCGCCTAAGGTGCCTGTAACATAAATATCATCACCAAATTTTGCTTCAGAACGAAGCAAGGCCTTAGCCTTTGGAATAATACCATGGATCTGCACGGTGATCGAAAGAGGCCCGCGAGTAGTATCGCCCCCTATCAAGGCAATATTATAGGAATTTGCCATGACAAAAAAACCTTTGGCAAACTCGGCCAGCCAGCTCTTATCAGCATTTGGCAAGGTAAGCGCCAAGGTGGCCCATAAAGGTTTTGCCCCCATCGCGGCACAATCGGAGAGATTAACGACTAAGGCTTTATAGCCAATATCATAAGGCTTGGATTCCACAGGAAAGTGTACGCCTGATACTAATGTATCCATGGACACGCACAATTGATAACCCTCTGGAATCTCTACAATAGCGCAGTCATCCCCAATTCCTTGAATGACGGATTCCCCCTGATCTTTTTGTATATCGAAGCAATCTTGAATGAGGGAAAATTCGTTCATAATGTGCAACCTTGCAGTGTTAGATAGTTCATTGCGCTTAGAGTACCACAAGCCTATTTATTATTAAGTATTGTTCTCAGGCATTCTATATTGTGTATGCCCTGCAATCGCTGGTGTTTTTTTAGTAGAATATGCTTAGCTATATAAAGTACAATACTTCAAAATGAATCGCCTTATATTCCATTACAGGCTATATTCATAGAGCTTAACAGCTGCTATGCTTAATGACACTTTAATAGTACTGGATGAAATATTTACTAAGGAAGACATATCATGTCCTATGTTACTGCTAAAAAAAACCATGGGTCTAAACGTGTAATAAATGTAAGAGCTATTGGCCTAAAATACGCCTATATAGCCGCTTTAACTTTTATACCTTGTGCATCACTTTCTGCGATGGCCTCAAGCGAAGATGCACTCAGCAATGTCGAAATTTCTGCGGCAGTAGGCCCTAATTGGGTTCAGGCTAATGACACCGTTACTGTCATTCCTATTTTCACTCCACCGGATGAAATAGATAGTATTCTTACCCAACATGTTTCAAGTACTCCGGTATGGAAACTAGGTATGGGTTATCATTTCTTTGCCGATAGTTTGAGTCATCGACAATTTTTTAATGATTTATTAGTTGAGTTAAATTTTTATCGAAGTTCTGAAACGATCAATGGAAAAGTATATCAATACCAAAACCCCCTATATTACACATTTAACTTTAGCGCTCCAATTAGAAGCACCCGATTAATGTTAGATGCCAAGCCCGGACTCGTTAGCTATGATAAAATGTCATTTTATCCCATTTTAGGTGCTGGTATTGCCTGGAATTCGAGTGCTTATCAAGAAACAGCGTTACCAGGTACTGCCTCTAGTCCCCTTTTATTAAATGCTAACACGAAAAGCAGCTTTGCTTATGACTTGGGAGCAGGCGTTCGAATGGATATTACCCCATCTTTACAGGTGTCGTTAGAATATCTTTATAGCAATCTAGGCGACATAGTCATGACAGTCAATCCTGCCAATGACGCGACTTTGACTTCTCCACCACAATTTAAACTCTCCAGCCAAACAGTAATGCTGGGTTTAAATTGGAAAATTTGATAAAGGAAAATCATTATGACATTATTTGAAAAAGCGTTTACCCTTGCTAATGCCGCCTTATGCTATTTCCAAAATCCTACTAAAACAGTTGGCCCTTTTTCACCAATATCGAGTCAGGTTAGCACAAGTCCAGTGTGGTCTATTAGTTCAAGTCCCACCCCTGAAAGCCATTATAATTTTGCTGGTGCGCCCTATGGTATAAATCCAGTTGATTATTCAGATTTTACCCCTTTAGTTCCTGCAACCACTCCTTTGGGAACCGATGCTACCTATACTTTTTCAGCTATCAATAATTTAGGCCAAAGTGTTGATTATAAACTTATTGAACTAAAAGCACCGTTAAGCTGGGTTACGGCAGGGGTCAACCCATGTGGAGATACTCTCGTAGCGGGGTCAAGTTGCAATCTTGCGGTTAGAATTGTGGCGACTCAGTCAGGCACTCAAGTTTATCAACTCGCTGGGTTTACATACAGTGGGCGTGGTTATATAGGGCCAATATTTAATACCAATATTCCTGAAATAGTACAGTCACCATCCGTAACATCATCTATAACCCCATCGCCTTCAAGTACAGCTTCTGCTTCTCTTGCATCATCGAATATAGCGAGTATTTCAGTAACGCCTACTCTGACGCCAACTATAGCGCCAACTTCAGCCATAACAGCTACTGCTACACCGACTTCATCGCTTATGGTTTCTAGCACACCATCGCTTAGTATGGCTCCAACCGGAACGCCTGCACCCACTCTCGCGCCTTCAGATACTGCAACAGCTTCAATGACAGCTTCAGCAGCTAGCTCTAGTACGCCATCGCTTAGTATGGCCCCAACCGGAACGCCTGCACCCACTATAACTTCGACAGCGACGTTTTCAGAAACACCAACACTCTCTATAACGACTTCAGGTACTGCAACGCGTACAGTGACAGCTTCAGCAGCTAGCTCAAGCTCACCAACTCTTACAACATCACCTACTGAATCTGAGACGCCAACCTGGACCTCTACTCTAAGCCCCAGTGCAACAGGAACAGCAAGCATTACTCCAAGCCCCAGCATAATAGAAACACCGACCCCAACCTCGTCACCATCTAGTTCGCCGGTGCCTCAATCTTTATTAATAGCAGTCGGTCAAGATCAGTCTGTTGACCCTCAAATTGGTTTTCTCGCTCAAAGTAAAAATAGCGGAAATTGGAGCGTACAGGCAATTGACGGGCCCCCAGCTAGCACATCACTGTATGCGGCATGTGTTACGGCAAATCTTGCCATTACTTCAGGGATAGCTGATAACAATAACGCTTACGTTGCTCAGACCACTAATAATGGACTAAATTGGATATCGCCAACTGTAATGGGAATAGTTGCTGGTACATTTTTTGGTGCAGGTTGTGCTTCTGCTGGTACGACAGTCGGCGTTGCTGTAGGCCAAAGTGCTACCGGGATTGCTATTATAGCTAAAGCGATTAACGGAGTTAACTGGGAAATGGCATCCTTACCAGGGATGGTAAGCGGTACGGCCTTTAATGGCGCAGGCTGTGGTGATTTTGGTTCAGAAGCCATTTGTATAGCGGTAGGGACAACTCCCAGCTTTACAATACTCTTTTATTTAAGCACCGACAGTGCAATGACTTGGACTCCCATTAGTCTTTCATCTTTACAACCGGGTGATTTATACGGAGCCCTAGTTCTTGCCAACACCGGATTGGTAGCAGTTGGACAGTCAAATAATGAAGGTTTTATAATACAAAGTTCAAATGGGCAGTTGTGGAGTATGCCTACAATACTAAACAGTCCAGCTAGTAGTACGTTGCGTACCGTGAGCGGCGCTTCAAATGGTACTCATGTTATGTATGCCGCGGCAGGAATGGCATCAACCTCATACTATATAGCTCAAAGTATTAATAATGGCACAAGCTGGGAATCCCTTGTTCTTCCAAGCACGGGCGGTCTTAATGCTATAAAACTCATTACTCATCCAACTACCTTAGCCATTAATGGTATAGCCATTGGATCCGGTGGTCATATATATCAAACCAAAAATGGAGGAGAGAGCTGGGTTTTACAAACTATTGCAAACCTTCCTATATCTACGTCTTTCAATGCGATAGATTGCAAAGAAAACAGCGTAGAGTTTTCCTGTGTTGTTGCAGGACAATATGGAGGACCGCCTCCATTTCACCCTATACTAGTTGTAACCAACGACAGCGGTGATACTTGGAGCATTGAAACTGTTGTGGATGAGCCTGTGGATGGAAGTTATTCTGCGGCTGGGGCGACTTCCGGTAGGCGATTGGAGCTTGCGGAAACGGGGCGGCAGGTTGGTGAAAGCCTTCCAGGATCCACAAGCTTGCGAGGCGTATTTTTTGATCATCTTCAGACTCCAGCTAAAACTAATACACTTGCTGAGGATCTATTCAGTTTTCTTGAAGAAGCATTTGCCTAGCATCATTATTCTTTGGCTGCGTTATTAGCTATGGTCTTCTCCCCGTAACAACGGGGATTCAAGTATATAGTTGGAATAAGCCTTATTCTTGTTATGGGTCCCGGGTTGTCCGACTTCCAGCCAGACTCCCAGAATAATAATTTTCTAAAGCAGTAGAACTGCTAAGAAAATTTATTATTTGTAATTATTTAAAACCTTATCTATAAATAAGATGCAACTCAATAAAAACAATAACAAAGGAGACTAACATGAAAGCTAAAACCACTACTAAGAAACCTGCGGCAACTAAAGTTAAAGCGAAAACTAAAGTGAAAGCCAAAAGTCATAAATAATCAAACTAGGCCTTAGCAATAAGGCCTTTTTTTCGCCTAGAGTTTAATGAAACCGCTCTGCTTGAGCTAAATCCCAATGCTTTTTGAAACTCGCTGGAACGCTCGAGCCTAATAAGGCGCCTGACTCAAGATATTCGAATACTTTATTATACGGTTCAAAATGCTGGGTATCGATTCTGCGCATAACGTAGGCGGGGTTAATATCGCTAGGATTATCTAAGCCCATCGCGCCGATAAGCTCTAAGAAGCTATGCAGCGTATTGGCATGATAATGCGCTACTCGATGTTGTTTCTCTTCAACCACCAACCCTCTTTGAAGGCGTTTATCTTGAGTCGTCACACCGGTAGGGCACATATTGGTATTGCATTGCATGGATTGAATACAACCGGTGGCCATCATCATTGCGCGTCCAGCATTACACATATCCGCACCCAGGGCCATTTTAGAGACCATATCAAATCCGGTAGCGATTTTACCCGCGGCAATAATGCGAATATCCTGTCTCACTCCAATACCCATTAGAGCATTATGTACAAATAATAAGCCTTCATTTAGCGGAGTACCGACATGGTTGGCAAATTCTAATGGCGCAGCTCCTGTGCCTCCTTCGGCCCCATCGACGGTTATAAAGTCGGGCAATAGACCAGTTTTTAACATGGCTTTGCATATGCCAAGAAATTCACTGCGCCTGCCGATACAAATTTTAAAGCCAACCGGTTTGCCACCCGATAAGACTCGTAATTCTTGAACGAATTGCAATAAGCCTTCTGGAGTGGAAAAAGCGGTATGGGCCGCGGGCGATAAGACATCTTGACCCATAGGCACCTTACGAATTCTGGCGATTTCTGCGGTGAGTTTCGCGCCAGGCAATATGCCGCCATGTGCAGGCTTTGCGCCTTGCGATAATTTGATTTCGATCATTCTAACTTCGGGACGAGTCGCTTCGGCTACAAATTCTTTGGCATCAAATTTACCGTTATTATCTCGACAGCCAAAATAGCTGGTACCGATTTGCCAAATGACATCGCCACCCTGCAAATGGTATTCGCTTAAGCCACCTTCACCGGTATTCTGCGCAAAATTACCGATTTTAGCGCCTTTATTCATCGCCATAACGGCATTGGCAGACAAAGCACCAAAGCTCATTGCGGATATATTTAAACGAGAGGCACAATAGGGTTGCGTGCAATGTTTACCGCCTACTACAATGCGCGGCTCCACTTCAGAGACATGTTTAGGGCTTAAGGAATGCAGTAACCACTCATAACCTGGCTGGCTAAATTCCTGATCGCTACCAAAGGGAATGGTATCGCGCACATTTTTAGAACGTTGATAGACGATACTGCGAGCTTCACGATCATAAGGGCGCTCGGAATGATCACTGGCGATAAAATATTGCTGTATCTCGGGGCGAATAAATTCTAATAAAAAGCGAATATGTCCCAGGATAGGGAAATTGCGCAAAATAGTATGGGAGCGTTGAAAAAAGTCATACAAACCGATGATAACAAGCGGAACGATAATAACCGAAAACCACCGCAAATCATGAAACATCGTTAAAAATAAAGCGATGGCTAATAGTACGATAGCAAAGGCAAGATAAAACTTACGACGCATAGTGATTTCCTCGTATAAAAACGAACTAGAATTGTATCACAGAGCTTTACATTTCGCCTGTACGTATAGTCTAAGTGCTAGGCCCTTCGGTGGGTGAATCTGCAAATCTTGACACTCTAGTACGCCCTAAATTCATAAGCGGTGTGGCACAGGCAGAAGTTTCAACATCCTTAACTTCTGTAGCGAATTTTGAACGATGGCTACGCAAGCCTATGGTTTTTAGATGCTCTACTCTTTGATTAATGGCGGGAATTTTGTGATTTTCCATGGTATCGATTAAAGCCTCATACTCTTGTAGCAGTTTAGTTTTTTCAGTTTCAAGTTTAGTTATTTCGAGTATAAGAAGATGTTGAGTAGTGATGGCAGCAGTGGCTAGATCTTCATCAAACCTATCATGGGGTTCCATAGTGTGAAATTGTGCTTGATAGTAACGATTTATTTGGCTATTAATTTCGAGTTCTTTGTCTGAAAGTTGGCAGCCTTTTTCTAAAATTTGATTACTATAGCCTTCAGCCCTTCGCGCTAAAAAATAATTCGATAACGAGGTTTTTAAAAATTTCCTGGCTAATTCATTAGCCGCTGGTTTATAAACTTCAACGGCATCCTCGGCATCAATAGACTGGGCTTTACCGGCCAACTGAACCTTATTACCTCTGGCTGAAAACATAAAGTTAAAAACGGTATCCAATTCTTCAGCTAAATAACGATAAGCAGCATTATCAAATGGCGCTGGCAATTCGGCCTCAGCTACTTTAATTTCAGCCAGTTTTGCTCTAAGCATTTCGGTAATAATGGGCTGTAAATCATGGCGCATGCCGCCCACTCCATGCTCGGCATCGCTTATAATTTTAATGGGGTAGACGATATTGAGTATATCAAAATACGTAGTACAGTTTGCTTGCTTGGCAAGTTCAGGACTAATAAAATCTGTGGCTGCAAAAAGCTTAGCACTTTTAATAAAATGCTGTTGGTTGTGATGAATCGCTGATAATAGTTCCGAGATCTGATCGCATTCTTCAACAGGAGATAATACAGAGACTGAACTATCTTTATGCTTTATTGTGGCTTCAAGTTCTGCTTTTTCACCCTCGGAAATGCTGGGTAGGGTTCGCTTTAATTTAGAGCTTAATATTTTTTTAGTCTGGGTAATTTGATACTGTAAATGATCGAGTTGAGCCAGCGATCGGCCAAGGCTGTTGCAGCATTCTGATAGAGCTTCTTGTAAATCAGAAATAGGAGCGCTTGCAGCCGTTATTATGCGAGTAGTTTGGGCTGATAGCAGCCTAACTGTTGCTAAATAGGTATCGACTCGGGCTTTATGCAAGTCAAGTTGCAGCGTATGCAGATTATTTATTTGGGCTTCAAATTTTACCAAATAGCTTCTAATTTCATCCAATCCCATGGCCATATGTATTTCCTTAAATAAACACGGCCATGATAGGGTATTACTTGCTAGAATTTAACCTTTTTATAAGCTGTAATATAATTCAAACTCAATAGGATGCACGGTCATATTAAGCTTGGTGACATGCTGCATTTTAAGCTTAATGTAAGCGTCGATCATCTCATCGGTAAATACGCCGCCACGCGTTAAAAATTCGCGATCCATATCGAGCGCTGCTAAGGCTTGTTCCAGAGAATGAGCCACAGTTGGAATGGTAGCTAGCTCGGCTTCAGGTAACTCATACAGGTCCATATCCATAGCATCGCCTGGGTGAATTTTATTTTGAATACCATCGAGTCCTGCCATTAACATGGCTGCAAAGCCTAGATAAGGATTGGCGGTAGGGTCGGGAAAGCGTACTTCGATTCTGGCGGCTTTAGGATTAGCCACATAGGGAATACGGATAGAAGCCGAGCGATTCCGAGCGGAATAGGCCAGAATAACCGGCGCTTCAAACCCCGGCACTAAGCGTTTATAGCTATTGGTGCTTGGGTTGGTAAAGGCGTTGATGGCCCTGGCATGTTTAATAATGCCGCCGATATAATATAGGGCTTCTTTAGAGAGGCCGGCATAATGATCGCCTGCAAATATATTGCGGCCATTTTTAGATAAGGATTGATGACAGTGCATGCCTGAGCCATTATCGCCAACCATAGGTTTGGGCATAAAGGTCGCGGTTTTGCCATAGTTGTGGGCCACATTATGCACGACATATTTTAAAATCTGGATTTCATCGGCTTTGCGGGTCAGGGTATTAAAGCGAGTGGCGATTTCATTTTGATTCGCGGTAGCGACTTCATGATGATGCGCTTCGACCACTAAGCCCAGATGGGTTAAAACCGTACACATTTCGGAGCGAAGGTCCTGTGAGGAATCGACAGGAGGCACTGGGAAATAGCCGCCTTTTACACCAGGGCGATGTCCGATATTACCATCGGGATAGGTGGTGTTGCTATTCCAGGCGCCTTCTACCGAGTCGATCTGATAGCTATTGCCGCGCATATCGATATTCCAACGCACATCGTCGAATACGAAAAATTCAGGCTCAGGCCCCATTAAACATTCGTCGGCAATACCGGTCGATTGCAAATAGAGCTCGGCGCGTTTCGCCACTGAGCGGGGGTCCCTGGTATACGCTTCATTAGTAGCCGGATCTATTACATCGCAGCGTATTAGTAAGGTGGGGGCCGTCGCAAAAGGGTCCATTACTGCCGTAGAAGCATCGGGGACTAAAGCCATATCAGAGTCTTGAATAGGTTTCCAGCCGGCGATCGATGAGCCATCGAACATTTTACCAAATTTAAAAAAATCGGCATCGGCCGCATGGGCAGGCAGACTTACATGCTGTTCTTTACCGTGAGTATCGGTAAAGCGTAAGTCTACAAAGGCCACTTCATTTTGTTTAATAATCTTAGCCACAGCCTGAAAAGATTTATCGGAGTGATGAGCCGCCGCGGTTTTGGTGGATGCTTTTATTGGGGCTTTTTTAGCCGGTGACCGAGCTGAAGACATCGAAATACTCCTTATTTATAATAACTGTCTAATATAAAGCAGCTTAAAGACTGTGTAAATTGCGGCCATAGAAAAAGTGAAATATTTATACATTTAGGCGACATTTGCCTAATGCCGGCCATTTTTTATGCTACCATTAAAGACATTTCCCCCATGAGTTTTGCTATGTTGAAAGCGCCGATTCGATACCTTGTGATTAGTCTGCCGGTAGTTTTAGTGCTGTTGCTAATAAGCTATTTTTTCATCGATAAGAGTTTATCGGTCTGGGTATTTCAATTCGGTTTGCATAAGGCTCCTGGTTTTTCCTCTGACGTGGATCTTATTATTACTCAGCTCGTGTATTGTGCCTTATTGCCGACCTTTGCCATTTATTTTTATTACCAAATGCAGGGCCATAATAGCCGCTTAGTTCGTTGCCTAGGCTTAGTCTGTGGTAGCGTAAGTGTGGCGTTTTTCGTTAAGACCTCACTGCAGTTTTTATTCGGCCGCTATGCGCCTCGATATTATCAGGGCAAAACCCTTATATTTTTACAAGATCCTAGCCGCTATGGGTTTCATTTCTTACATGGCGGTGGATTTCCATCGGGGCATATGTGTGTGTTTACGGCGGCATTATGCGCCGTCTGCCTGTATTTCCCTATTTACCGCTGGATTAGCGGCATTTTATTATTGCTGCTAGCGGGTTGCTTAATCGGGGCTAACTATCACTTTTTAAGCGATGTTATTGCCGGTACCTATTTGGGTCTTAGCATTACCCTGGCTTTGTATTATTTGCAGCTAAAACGTTCCGTTTAAGCGGTAGAATGCTTCCTGGCATTAATATAAGTTTCAAGTTCGGCTAATAGCGCTTCTTGCTTGGGGCTTAATTCCCTTTCACAACGAACTTGGATTATTTCTGCCGTGGCTTTACCTATTCCTGTACGCCTATTTTGTTTGAAGTCGATGGGCAGCAAGCTTTCATCTTCGCTAAATAGGCGAGTCAGATAGTCATTAAACTGTTGTTGGAAGGGCTTGGGTAAATCATCATAGTAATGTCGGCCTAACACTCTAACGGCCATCGCTTGAAGGTTGGGGCTGAAATCGGTTAGCAATTTAATTTTGCCACTTATATCTACGGTATGAAATTTTTGACAGAGCTTGGTTTCGACCGGGCTTAAAAAACCGTTTTGATACAGTGCGGCATCGATATCGATCTCAGGGTTAATAGGATAGGTGAATTCCTGATGATAGTGCGCAATTTTTGCCAATAGTTCTGGATTGGCCTGCAAAAAAGCTAGATTCTCTTTGACCAAAGCCTGGCGCTCAGCGCTTAAATACTGAGTATAAGGCTCTTGCATAGGCAGGATAAATCCAGGCTCACCATAGCGTTTACTCATAGCCCAAGTCGATTCTTGTATCGAATCTGGCGTGGTGCTGGCCAATTCAGGCAGGTCTAGCCTTAGCCATAAGGTTTGATTGCGATAATGATGATGCTGGCCTAGGCTTATAACCGGTGCATTGTAGTTAGCTTGTTTGCCGAATTTTCCGTAAATCATTAGGCCTTGTAGGGGAGCTTTTTGCCCTTCCCAGGCTGGGCTTAATTTCATCTCGCGAGCTTGATCGGTGGTCTTATCGAAATAGCTGCTTAGGTAATTCCACATTTTTTCATGCTGCTTAAAGCGTCGGGCCAGTTCGACGGTGGCCTCTACATCGACTATAGCGGTATGCGCGGGGCCCGAAGCTAAATTATTAGCAGGGCTAAGCTGATCCAATTTAAGACTAACCTTGCCATCGACGGTAGGCCAGATTAGGGCTTCGGATTTAAATAAATGGTACATAATAGCCATGGGATATAAGTCCATACGGCGGCAATGATTGGCAAATTGATGGGTATAGGGCGTTAATAGATTGCGATAAAATGAGAAACGCAAAAATTCATCATCAAAGCCAAGCGTATTATAGCCTATCGAAATAGTGCCGGGGGTATTTAGAAGGCTGTGAATTTTTTGCATGGCCTCGAATTCATTGAGACCTTGCTCATTATCGGCTATTGAGACGTGGTGAGTGATGCTGGCGAATGGCGATGGAATAATATCGGGATTGAGCTTGACGATAATTTCATAGCGTTCTAGCTCATTAAGTTCAAGGTCGGTACGAATGGCGGCAAACTGCAATACCTGATCGAAGCATTTATTCAGACCGGTGGATTCGATGTCATAAAAAAGCAGGGTGTTCATTTTGCATCCAATCTATTGAGATAGTATTGCCAATTATGCGTCTGATTCTTACCCAAATCAAACAGATACTCAAAAGTATAGAGGCCGGTATGATGGCCATCATCGAAATAAAGTCTTAGGGCGTAATGACCCACCGGTTCAATTTTGATGATGCTGACATTTTCTTTGCCTAATACTAATTTAGGCTCGGCTAAACCATGACCTTGAACCTCAGCCGAGGGTGAAAATACCCGTAAATATTCGCAAGGCAAAGTGAAATGGCTGCCGTCTTCAAACGCTATTTCTAGCGTTTTGGAGACTTGATGCAGCCTAATTTCGCTTAAGCTTGTCATAGGATATAGCGACTTAGATCTTCATTTTTAGCCAGTTCATCCAGGGTCTTATTTACATAAGTTTCATCGATAGTCACCTGTTTTTCAGCCTGGTCGGTGGCGGTAAAAGAGAGTTCTTCTAACAACCTTTCCATTACGGTATGCAGGCGTCTGGCGCCGATATTTTCGATGCTTTCATTGACCTGCCAGGCTATTTCAGCAATGCGTTTAATAGCGGAATCGGTAAATTCAACGGCGACTCCTTCGGTGGCGAGGAGGGCGATATACTGTTTAATTAAAGAGGCGTCCGGCTCTTTTAAGATGCGCACGAAATCATTGACGCTAAGAGCTTTAAGCTCCACTCGAATCGGTAAGCGGCCTTGTAATTCTGGGATTAAATCGGAAGGCTTGGCGGTATGAAAGGCGCCTGATGCTATAAATAAAATATGATCGGTTTTGATCATGCCGTATTTAGTGGTGACGGTGCTGCCTTCTACTAAAGGCAATAGATCGCGCTGCACGCCTTCTCTGGAGACATCGGCTCCACCCATCTGTTCGCTGCGGCGGCAGATTTTATCGATCTCATCGATAAACACCACGCCGTTTTGTTCGACGTTTTCGATGGCCAGCTGTTTCGTATCATCATCGTTTACTAATTTATTGGCTTCATCATCTTGTAGTAAGCGCAAGGCTTCTTTGACCTTCATCTTGCGTTTTTTGCTGCGGTCTTGGCGGACGTTTTGAAATAAGTCTTGCAATTGCTGGGTCATATCTTCCATGCCGGGAGGCCCCATTATCTCCATGTTGACTGAACCTACAGGCACATCGATCTCTATTTCTTTATCGTCTAATTCATGGTCGCGGAGCTTTTGACGAAAGACTTTACGCGATTCGGATTCGCCCTCTTCGACTTCTTCAGTTTCAGCTTCAGGCTCATTACCAAAGCCGATATTAATCGCCTTATTTACTTTAGCGGGCGGAATTAGGGCATCTAAAATTCTGTTTTCAGCCGCTTCAATGGCGCGTTGGGTCACTTTTTCTTTCGCGGTTTGGCGGGTCAGCTTAATCGATACTTCGACTAGATCGCGAATAATCGATTCTACATCTCGGCCTACATAGCCGACTTCGGTAAATTTAGTGGCCTCTACCTTAATAAAAGGCGCATTGGCAAGTTTGGCCAGGCGGCGTGCGATTTCGGTTTTACCCACGCCCGTTGGGCCTATCATTAAGATATTTTTTGGAGTGACTTCATGGCGAAGGCTTTCGTTAAGCTGCATACGGCGCCAGCGATTACGTAAGGCGATGGCTACTGAGCGTTTGGCATCATGTTGGCCAATAATATGTTTATCGAGTTCTTGAACGATTTCTTTGGGGGTCATATTTGACATAGTCGATCCTAGTTAATCTGCGCTTAATTCTTCAAAGGTAAAATTATGGTTGGTATAGATGCATATATCGGCGGCGATATTCATGCTTTTTTCGACTATGCTGCGGGCATCGAGTTGAGTGTTATGCACTAAGGCTAAAGCCGCTGATTTTGCAAAGGCTGAGCCTGAGCCAATCGACATTACGCCGTGGGGATCGGCGCCCATTACATCGCCGGTGCCTGAAATTAATAGGGTGGTATTTTTATCGGCGACTATTAGCATGGCTTCTAATCGGCGCAAGGCCCGATCCGATCGCCATTCTCGCACTAATTCTACGGCGGCGCGCTCGAGATGGCCTTGATACATCTCCAATTTGGCTTCGAAACGTTCATAGAGGGTAAAAGCATCGGCTGTGGCCCCTGCAAATCCTGCTATGACTTTATTGTGATAAATCCGGCGAACCTTACAAATATTATCTTTGGCGACCATATTGCCCATGGTAGCCTGGCCATCTCCGGCGATAACAATCTTACCAAAGCGTCTAACGGCTAATATGGTAGTACCTTTCATAATTTCCATCGATGCATCCCTTTTACGTAAGTCATGAATATACAATGGGGGCGGCCTGATTAAATTTCAATGCCTTTATCTAGGTGGTCATCAGTAAAGCCTGCTTATAACTCATCTCAGCCCCGGTTCATGCTTCATCTGATAAAACAAAGCGTAAAGCCTAAGGCTCAAAAAGCGGGCTCCAGGCCCGGTTTTTTCGTAAGTGCATCCCTGCACTTACCCTTCGGGCCTAAGGTTTTACACTTTGTTTTATCAGCGCATTCAAGGGGCTGAGATGAGTTATAAGCAGGCTTTACTGAACAGGGGCTCCCGCTAAAAAATAGTAAGAGCCTCTTTCCCAAGGTTTAATGGGAACTGTTGAGAGGTGATTAAGTCTATTTAATGATTTTAATTTTTGCACTATACTTCTAGCATAAGTTTATAGGGCCCATAGGCGAGATAATGACTAAACGAGTATCGTTAGAGGGGAGAAAGCGCAGCAGTGAGCTGGCCGATACCTCCGTAGAAATGAAGAAAGCAGAGCTAATGGCTTTGCAATCCGACCAAGATAATTTAAATCAAACCGAAGTGCTCGAAGCCTTACACTGTAGAGGGGAAAATTTGATGTCCATGACAGAAGCCGAATCCGAACCTCAAACTGCTGCCGCTAGACATTTAGAAGAAGTGCGCAACCTGGTGGCTAAATTACAAGCCATGGTGCAACAATTTGATGCAGCAGGCTCGGCTCATCGCCGCGATTACAGCATCCTGTCACAGCATAAAGCTTTAATGGCTGAAATTAAAAAGGCCTTACAAGAAAAAGCCTCCATACAAGCCGAAGCCGGTATGAATGAGAAGCGTAATATGGATATCTGCCAAGCCTTTGTTGACGATGTATTAGTCGGCCTGGCTAGAATAGGGATTAAACTTAATCCCCTACAGGTAAATAAGGTTCGCAGTAAACGCCAATATTAATACTAAGCGAATTCATTTCGGGCGCTGCAATAATACTCGGGAAGTAATTATCGATCATTAGGTCGGGAATTACTGGACCCTAACCACCAACACATTACATTTCGAATAATGCAATACAGCATTAGCCGTAGAGCCTAGTAAGGCTGAGGTTAAGGCAGATTTCCCTTTGCTGCCGATTACGATGAGTTCAGCGTTAAGCTGCTTGGCTTTATCTAAAATAGCGTGTTTGGGGACATCTAAATAAATATTGGTATAGGCGGTATCCACATCGAGTTCGAGGGCTAATTTTTGCATAGCAAGCTCGGCTTCTTTTTTAAGATCGGCCTCAATTTCTGGATAATAAGCGCCGGCAGTAGCCGATATATAGGTAATAGCATGGACAATATGTAGCTTAGCCCTATAGAGTTGCGCTAAATCTCGAGCTTTTAAAGCACTATTTTTACTAGAAGATTTTAAATCGCTAGCAAGAACGATATTGCGGTACTCAGAATGAGTCATACAACGGCTGTCTTTATCTAAACGAATGGTTAGCACATCGGACTGGGCATTATGTAAGATGCCATTGGCGGTTGAACCTAATAATAAATCGAAACCATGTTTACCGTGGCTGCCACAGACAATTAAATCGGCATTAATAGTCTGGGCATAATCGCAGAGTTGAGTGCTGGCCGAGCCTTTTAATAATAGGGTCTCGCAGGCAAAATTCAGCTTAATTTTGGCAAGAGCGGCAAGCGCTTCAGTTTCTACAGTCTGTTGAAATTCATAAGCATACGGCACGGTAGAGGTCAGAGCTGGCATAACATACACACAGTGCAGTTTAGCGCTTTGAAGCTTGGCAAACTTTTGAGCTTCGTTTAGAAAGTCATCAAAAGGTTCATAAATATCGATACCAACCACTATGTTTTTATAAGAGGACATGCGGATCTCCTAAAATTATTAGCATAAGACTTAATCTTACGCCAATAGTTTTAGGACTACAAATGTGTGATTCGATTAATGGATAAAAACTATCATTTGGCAGCTAGAAAGATATTTATCATAGAAAATTGGGTGTAGGATTTATAAATTCTCGTCCAGCCCTTGTTGTTCTGTGTCAGTATTAGCTACACTGTATCAAGTATTACAAAGGCTTAAGATATGAATAGCAATCCAACCGCAAGCAACACCGAAATGAAAGACCAGATTAAATCGAGTTTTCAGCTCGATATCTATTTGTTATTGGCGGTAATAGGCTTATTAATGGTCGGCTTGGTGATGGTGACTTCCTCTTCGATGGTGGTGGCTCTGCACGATTATGGGAACAGTTTTCATTTTATTATCCGCCAGGTTATTTTTGCCTTTATCGCGGTAGGATGTGCGATCGGTATGTTAAGCGTCGATACCGATAAATGGTATAAAATGGGGCCTATCTGGCTTATCGGCGGTATTTTATTATTGATAATGGTATTGATTCCCGGCATTGGTCATGTGGTTAACGGAAGCCGGCGCTGGATCGATTTAGGCCCTATCGCCATTCAGGTGTCTGAATTGGTTAAACTCTGTGCGGTTATGTATGTGGCCAGTTATTTGGTCAGGCATGGTGATGTGGCCCGCAACACTTTTTTTGGGGTAATTAAACCGATCGGTGTCTTAGGCATAATCGGCGTATTATTGCTTATGGAACCTGACTTTGGGGCGACAGTTGTAGTCTTTACCACCGCCTTAGGCATGATGTTTATGGCCGGTGTGCGCTTACGGTGGTTTTATATTTTAATTATTTTAGCGGTAGGTGCGGCAGTCATGTTGGTATTATTCTCGCCATATCGACTAGCGCGATTGACCGGATTTTTGCATCCTTGGAATAATCAATTCGATACTGGCTATCAGCTAACCCAATCCTTAATTGCCTTTGGTCGAGGCGGCTGGTTTGGCGTGGGGCTAGGCGGCTCTATTCAAAAGTTATTTTATTTGCCTGAGGCTTATACCGACTTCGTGCTAGCTGTTATAGCGGAAGAGCTTGGCTTCGTCGGAGTGCTATGCGTATTAGGCTTGTTTGTAGTGGTCGGTTGGCGCGGGTTGGTTATTGCCAGGCAGGCGCATTATCGAAATCAGGCCTTCGATGCTTTTGTAGCCTATGGGATTACCTTTTGGCTTGGCATGCAGGTTATGGTCAATATCGGGGTAAATATCGGTCTATTGCCGACTAAGGGTTTGACCCTGCCTTTTATTAGTTATGGCGGTAGTAGCTTGGTTGTAGATTGCATGGTGATCGGGATTTTATTGCGCATCGATATGCAGAATAAGCTGGCCAGCATGGGTGCCGTTTTGGATAAAATTCCCGGGCGAAAAATTAGAGTAGCTATATGACCAATCGCGTACTTATTATGGCAGGGGGCACCGGCGGGCATGTTTTCCCCGCCTTAGCGCTAGCCAAAAAATTGCGCGAGCTTGGGCTTGAAGTGCATTGGTTAGGCGTCGATAAAGCTATCGAAGCGCGTTTGGTGCCGGCCGCTGGCATTCCTATCCATTATATTCCCATTCAAAGTTTACGCGGCAAAGGCATTAAGCGTTGGCTGACTATGCCATTTACCCTGGCTAGGGCCGTTTATTGTTCCATAAAGGTCATTCGAAAATTAAAGCCTAAGCTCGTTATCGGCATGGGTGGTTTTGTGTCGGGGCCTGGGGCTCTAGCCGCTAAAATGCTGGGCATACCTCTAGTCATTCATGAACAAAATGCCTTAGCCGGTATGACCAATCGTTATCTTGGCAAAATAGCCGATCGAGTGCTTTGCGCTTTTCCGGGGGCGTTTCCAGTATCTAAAAAAATGCAAGTGACCGGCAATCCGGTTCGAGACGATTTAATAGCTCTTCGCCATAAACCCATTAGCGATCAGGGCCCTTTGCATGTCTTAGTTATTGGTGGAAGCTTAGGGGCTGTAGTCTTTAATGAGGTGATACCAAAGGCTTTGGCCTTAATGCCTAAAGAAAATCGGCCGCTAGTATGGCAGCAGACCGGTGAAAAAACCTTTCAATTTGCCACTGAACAGTATGCCAATAGTCAGGTAGAGGCCAAGGTCGTTGCCTTTATCGATAATATGGCTGAGGCCTATGCGTGGGCCGATATGGTGGTGTGCCGGGCAGGAGCGATGACAGTCTCAGAGCTCGCGGTAGTCGGAATCCCAGCAATTTTAGTGCCATTACCCTATGCGGTGGATGATCATCAGCGCTATAATGCAAAATATTTATCTGATAACAAGGCCGCGATATTACTGTTGCAGTCTGAATTTTCAGCCCAATCATTAGCGTCATTATTACAATTTTATTCGATTAATAGGCAGGAGCTTAAGGAAATGGCAGTATGTGCAAGGGGTTTAGCTCATGCTGATGCGACCGGAGTCGTAGCCAAAGCCTGTATCGATCTTATGGAGAAAACACATTGAAAACAGAACAGGCCGTCCATATAGCGTCCCCTATGCGCAGGATTCGTCGCATTCATTTTGTAGGGATTGGCGGGGCTGGCATGTCCGGAATTGCCGAAGTTTTACATAACCTAGGGTATCAGGTTTCAGGTTCGGATTTAAAGCAGACTTCGGTAACGAGGCGTTTAAGCGAGCTAGGGATTGAAATTAAAATTGGGCATCGACCAGAATACGCAGAACATGCCAATGTGGTGGTGACATCTTCTGCCGTTTCAACTACCAATCCTGAGGTTCAAGAAGCGATAGCGCGTCATATTCCCGTGATTCCCAGGGCTTTAATGCTAGCGGAATTGATGCGGTTTAAAACCGGGATTGCGGTAGCGGGAACGCATGGTAAGACTACAACGACCAGTATTTTAGCCAATATATTTGGCGACGCCGGCCTAAAGCCCACTTTTGTGGTGGGCGGTAAGGTAAATAGCACCGGTACCAATGCTCGATTTGGTGAGGGGCCTTATTTTATAGCCGAGGCCGATGAAAGCGATGCGTCATTTTTATATTTAACCCCGACGATTTCGGTGGTGACCAATATCGACGCCGACCATATGGTGAACTACCAAAACGATTTTAATGTGTTGCGTCAAACTTTTGTGCAGTTTATTCGCCGCCTGCCTTTTTATGGCTTGGCGGTATTATGTATCGATGACCCTAATATTCGGGAAATTTTGCCGGATATTACCTGTTCGGTATTAACCTATGGTTTTAGCGAAGATGCCGATTTTAGGATAACGAATTTTGAACAAATTGGTTTGCGCTCTACCTTTATCGTGGTGCCTAAGGCCGAGTCAATTAAGCCCTTCATGGTTAATTTAAATCTAGCCGGCAAACATAATGCGCTTAATGCAGTGGCGACGATTGCGGTGGCAGTGGATTGTGAAATCCCGGTAGAAAGCATCTGTAAGACTTTACAAAGCTTCGCCGGCATCGGCCGTCGTTGTCAGGTTTATGGCCAGATAGAATTAGCCAATGGCAATAAAATTACCTTAATCGATGACTATGGGCATCATCCGCGTGAAATTGCGGTAACCTATGAGGCCTTAAAAAATGCCTATCCTAAGCAAAGGGTGGTATTAGCCTATCAGCCGCATCGCTATAGCCGTACCGAAGAGCAGTTTGAAGACTTTGCTAATGTATTATCCGGTACCGATGCATTGGTGATGTTGGAAGTGTATGCCGCAGGCGAGGAGCCGATAGTCGGCGCGGATAGCAAGGCCTTATGCCGAGCCATTCGCCAGCGCAATAAAGTGGAACCCATCTACGTGGATAATGTGGATGCGGCCATTGAGTTATTACCGAATATTTTGCAGGATGGCGATATTTTAGTGAGTCAAGGTGCCGGTGATGTGGACCAAATTATGCATCGATTAGTCAAACAATTTAGTGGGAAACCATAGAGCTGTCACTTTTCGCGGGGATGACAACAAAAAAGAAGATGAGAATAAAATGATGAAAGTTGAAAAAGGTGTTTTATTAAGCGATGTTAGTTTAAAGCCGTATAGCTATTGGAAAATAGGCGGCAATGCTGAGCGCTTTTATTGGCCACATAATTTACAAGATTTGTCGCAGTTTTTAAAACAAGTCCCCGCGAATGATCCCATTACTTTTATTGGCTTAGGCAGCAATATACTGGTGATGGATGCAGGAGTCGAGGGCACGGTGATTTTGACCCAGGGTGCCTTAAAAGAGATGACCGTAATCGACGACAATAAACTAAGGGTGGAAGCCGGGGTTGCTTGTGCCCAGGTCGCTCGATTTGCCGCCCGTCATAATAGGGTCGATGGAGAATTCTTTTGTGGAATTCCAGGCACGATGGGCGGCGCTTTATTTATGAATGCCGGTGCATTCGGCGGTGAAACCTGGCAGCGTGTCATCGAAGTGGAAACCATCGATCGCACTGGCGTCATTCGTAAGCGTCCTGCCTCAGAATTTAGTCCTCACTATCGCCATACCGATGGCTTAAAGGAAGACGAATGGTTTGTAGCCGCTACCTTGCAATTTGAGATCGGTGATGGTGCGCTAAGTTTAGAAAAAATTAAAGCCTTATTAGAAAAACGCGCCCAGACTCAGCCTACCGGGCAGCCTTCCTGTGGTTCTACCTTTCGTAATCCCCCAGGCAATTTTGCGGCAAAATTAATAGAAGCCTCAGGCTTAAAAGGCACCCAGATTGGTGGCCTGCAAGTCTCTGAAAAGCATGCTAACTTTTTAGTGAATGTCGGTAATGCTAGCTCCCAAGATGTCTTAGATTTAATGGCCCTGGTTCATAACACGGTGCTTGAGAAATTTGGCATCGACCTGATACCGGAAGTTAAAATCATTGGTAAACGATAATGAAATTAAAGCTACGCACCAAATTAGTTGCCGTTGGGATTTTAGCCATAGCCGCTGTAAGCGGTGATATAGCTTTATGGCGTTGGCTCAAGCAAGCCGATCAATTTCCTATTTTATCGGTAAAAGTGGCCGGCCATTATGACTATATTGGCGCACCTTTATTGCAACAAACGCTAGCGCCTTATATGAGCGAGGGCTTGTTTGGTATCGATAAAAAAGTGGCACGAAAAGCCTTGCTACAAATTTCGGCCGTGCAGTCGGCGAGTATTATTCGAGTTCTGCCTTATACCGTTTTAGTCACCGTGCAGGAACGCAAGGCCGTAGTACGCTGGAATGATGGGACGTTGATGACCGCTAAAGGCGAATTCTTCACCCCTTCTGTCGCCCATTCGGCGGATAATCTACCTTTATTTGTCGGCCAGCAATCTAATCAGCAAGAAATGCTAAGCCAGTTTTATCAATTTCAAAAACAGTTAGCAAAACAGGGTCTAAGCATTAGCACTTTGTGGCTCACCGATACGGGAAGCTGGAGACTTCAGGTTACTGATGGAGCGGCTAATAATTTTTGGATATATTTAGGTGCGGCCAAAATGCACGACTTGCTAGACGGCTTTTTAACCGCTTATCCGGTGATGATGGCAAATGCTACGCCAAGTACCACTTTGATTTATGTAGATTTGCGCTACCACAATGGTTTTGCGGCGAAGTGGACTTTGCCCGTTAAGAAAGCCAAGAATGCTCCGGCTACAGTATCCTCTTCATAGCCGCTCCCTTTATCTAAACGCTAAAAAACCAGCATTGGTCTTGTTTGGATCCCCGGTTCTCAGACCTTCGGTCAGAGCCCGAGGATGACACAAAATCGTCAGGAACAGATTTTGGTCGCCTGTTTTATAAGGGCGCCCGGGAGGGTGGCGGACAGGATGGGCGACAACCTTTATCTAAAACACCAAATAGCGGTGTTAAGATAAATGTCATTTATTTTATTTATACTATTGTTAGAATCTACGAATATGTACTACTATATAAAGCAACGAGAAATCACGTAAATTTTAAGGCTTCCTAAAAGCTTTTTTATTTATACTCAAAATTTAGGGTTTGTGCCAGGAGTCGGCTTGAATGTCCAGAACGCCAGATAATAATCTTATAACAGCATTAGATATTGGAACCTCCAAGGTCGTTGCCATAGTCGCCGAACAAGCCGAGAACGGCAAAATCAATATCATTGGTATTGGTGTTCAGCCATCGAAAGGCTTGAAAAAGGGTGTGATCGTTAATATCGACACTACCGTGCAAGCGATTCAAAAAGCCATCGAAGAAGCCGAACATATGGCTGATTGCAAAATTTCTTCCGTATGTGTGGGAATTGCCGGCAGCCATATTCATAGTTTTAATTCGAATGGAGTAGTAGCGATTCGCGATAGCGAAGTATCGAATGCCGATGTCGAGCGCGTGATTGAAGCGGCAAAAGCCGTAGCGATTCCGACCGATCAAAGAATTTTGCATATCCTTCCCCAAGAATTTGTCATCGATAATCAAGAAGGCATTAAAGAGCCGGTCGGTATGTCAGGCGTGCGATTAGAAGCGCGTGTGCATATGGTTTCAGGTTCGATTAGCGCCGCGCAAAATATTGTAAAATGCGTGGGTGCTTGTGGCTTAGATGTATCCGATTTAGTATTAGAGCAATTAGCCTCGAGCTATTCGGTATTAACCGAAGATGAAAAAGAATTAGGCGTATGCTTAGTGGATATCGGTTGTGGTACCGCCGACATTACAGTGTTTACCGAGGGGGCGATTCGCCATACTTCAGTCATTCCTATTGCAGGATCGCAAGTGACCAGCGATATCGCGCATGCTCTGCGTATCCCAACTCAATATGCCGAAGCGATTAAGATTCAACACGGTGTAGCTTTAACCCGCTTAGCGAATTCCGAAGAAAGCATCGAAGTAAAAGGCGTCGCTGAACGCCCAGGCCGTCGTTTATCCATGCAAACTTTAGCTTCGGTTATCGAAGCGCGTTATGAAGAATTATTCGGTTTGATTTATCAAGATTTAAAAAATAGCGGCTTTGCCGATCACCTAGCCTCAGGCATTGTCTTGACGGGTGGCGCATCAAAAATGCCAGGCGCTTTAGAGCTTGCTGAAGAAGTATTCAGAGTTCCGGTGCGTTTGGGCGTGCCACACTCCGTCATGGGTCTTACCGACGTGGTATGCAATCCTATTCATGCAACCGGTGTGGGCTTATTGATCTATACTCAACAACAGCAAAGAGAATCGATGCAGGTCGAAGTGGCGAGCGTTGAGCCAGCAAATGAAACAAGCATTCTAGACAAAATGAAGAGTTGGTTTTCACGCCACTTTTAACATAGAAGGTTACTAAATTATGTTTGACGTATCAGAGACTTTATTAGATAACGCCGTCATCAAAGTGATTGGTATTGGCGGGGGCGGAAGCAATGCCATTGAGCATATGCTTTGCCAAAATATCGAAGGCGTGGAATTTATTTGTGCAAATACCGATGCACAGGCATTAAAAAATTCCTCCTCACGCAATATTTTACAACTAGGCGCACAGCTAACCAAAGGTTTGGGAGCCGGTGCTAACCCAGAAGTAGGCAAACGTGCGGCGCAAGAAGATCGCAATCGAATTCAAGAAGTGCTAAGCGGCGCTGATATGTTATTTATCACAGCCGGAATGGGTGGTGGTACCGGAACCGGTGCGGCTCCTGTTGTTGCTGAAATTGCACGCGATATGGGCATCTTAACCGTTGCAGTAGTTACCAAGCCTTTCCCATTTGAAGGCAAGCGTCGTATGCAATTGGCCGAGATCGGTATTGCGGAACTCGCCGAGCGCGTGGATTCCTTAATTACTATTCCTAATGAAAAATTACTGACGGTATTGGGCAAAAACGTAAGTTTATTAGACGCCTTTAAAGCGGCTAACAATGTATTACAAGGTGCGGTTCAGGGTATTTCTGAACTGATTACCCGCCCAGGTTTAATAAACGTCGACTTTGCTGACGTGCGTACCGTAATGTCCGAGATGGGCATGGCGATGATGGGTACAGCGACAGCCACCGGTGAAAATCGTGCTCGCGAAGCGGCTGAAGCGGCGGTAGCAAGTCCATTACTCGAAGATATCGCATTATCAGGCGCTAAAGGCGTATTGGTTAATATTACCGCTGGTATGGATATGTCGATCGGCGAATTTGAAGAAGTGGGCGAAGTGATTAAAGGCTTTACCTCCGATCAAGCGACCGTTGTAGTCGGTACCGTAATCGATCCAGAAATGCATGATGAATTAAGAGTAACCATCGTGGTAACAGGCTTAGCAAATGCGCAAGAAGGCAGTAGACGTGGGCTACGCGATGATCGTCATGGTGCAAGACAATTAGGGCAAGGTTCTAAACGTCCAATGGCTGATCCTAACCAGGATGCAGATTACCTTGATATTCCTACTTTCTTACGTCGGCAGTCTGATTAATGTTAATGCAACAAACTATAAAAAATTGTATCAGCGTCGTTGGTAAAGGCTTACATTCAGGCAAAGACGTTAAGTTAACGATGTTACCTGCCCCCGAAAATACCGGTATTGTGTTTAGACGCAGTGATTTATCTCCTGTCGTTAGCATACAAGTTAATCCTGATAAGATTCAAGAAACCATGCTTTGCACGATGCTGGTCGATAATAAAGTTAAAGTGGCTACCATCGAACACGTATTATCCGCATTATCTGCTCTTGAAATCGATAATATCTATCTCGAGCTCAATGCAGAAGAAGTGCCTATCTTAGATGGCAGCGCCGCCCCTTATATTTTTCTAGTGCAGTCAGCTGGTATAGTGGCTCAATCTGCTCCACGTAAATATTTACGGATTAAGAAAACGATCCGAGTGGAACAAGACGATAAGTTTGTTGAGCTATCACCTCATATGGGCTTTCATTTAAAAGTATCGATCGACTTTAGTCATCCTGCTATAGCCAATACTCCTAAAGAAGTGGAATTTGAGTTTTCAGCAATGGGCTATATTAAAGAAGTGGCGAGAGCGCGTACGTTTGGATTTGCTTCTCAATTAGATCAATTGCATAGCCAGGGCTTAGCCTTAGGCGCCAGCTTAGACAATGCCGTAGGCATAGATGATACGGGCGTCATTAATGAAGATGGTTTACGATTTCCCGATGAGTTTGTGAAACATAAACTATTGGATGCGATTGGCGATCTTTATTCGGTTGGCGCTATCCAAGGCTCCTATATAGGGTATAAGCCTAGCCATGCACTGAACAACCGTTTATTGCGCAAGCTTCTTGCCGATTGTGATGCTTGGGAATACATTCAAGCTTAATCTATCTGCAATCTTATGCGGTATTCATTCCAGGCTTGAGATGGATTAACATTATTCTTTATTGACGCCATAGTGCGTTAAGAATTTTGCCAAAGTTTTTTTAAGTTTATCGTCTGAGCTGCTATCGATGCTGCTAAGTAAGCATTCGGTGGCTTCTGGCGATAATTTGAACTCTGAGGGCTCGGCTTGTTTTGAGCCTAGGGTCTTATGGGTTTTGACGGCAATCTGTTGCTCGATATTTTTAAGGCCGGCAAATTCGCGAGTCTTACGCAAGCTAGATAATAGCTCCGGCAATGCGAAGCGTAGCTTAGCCGCCTGGCTTGAATTATCCACTTCGAGAATTAATTTACCTTGGTTGAGATTGAGTACCCGCACATATTTCTTAAATGCATCTGGAAGATGGATCTGCACCAATTTATTCAGGGCCTGTAATTGGGTAACGACTTGCAATAGTTTACCCAAGTCCCCATGTGATTGACTTAAGATGGTCTGTAAGTGCTGGTGAGTAGTCTTTGCCATGTTTACAATAAAAGTTTATGACTGTTGGTGAATGCAGTATACTGTTTGAATTGAAAAGATTATAGGATTTCCACATAAATGATACAGGCTTTAATAAAACAGGTATTTGGTAGCCGCAATGAGCGCCTACTTAAAGCGATGGCTAAGTCCGTGGCAAAGATTAATGCCATGGAGTCAGATTTTAGTAAACTTTCTGATGCGGCCCTGCAAGCAAAAACCCAGGAGTTTAAAGATCGCTTAAGTCAAGGTGCAAGCTTGGAGGATATTTTAGAAGAAGCCTTTGCTACCGCTCGTGAAGCAAGTAAGCGTGTGCTTGGCATGCGTCATTATGACACCCAGTTAATCGGTGGTATGGTCCTATTTCAAGGTAAAATCGCGGAGATGCGCACCGGCGAAGGTAAAACCTTGGTCGCCACCTTACCCTTATATTTACATGCCTTAAGCGGTAAAGGTGCTCACCTCGTTACCGTAAATGACTATTTAGTCACACGCGATGCGGCGATTATGGGCAAGCTATTTGGCTTTTTGGGTTTAAGCACAGGTACCGTGGTTTCAGGTATGGATACCGAGGCTAAACGTCAAGCTTATGCCTCAGATATCACTTATGGGACCAATAACGAATTCGGTTTCGATTATCTACGCGATAATATGGCCTTTAGCCTGCAAGAGAAAGTGCAACGCGAATTAAATTTTGCCGTAGTCGATGAAGTGGATTCTATTTTAATCGATGAGGCCCGTACCCCGCTTATTATTTCGGGTGCCGTTGAAGATAGCTCAGATTATTACTTAAAACTAAACACCTTAGTGCCACGCCTTAAAAAACGTGAGACCGAAGAGGGTGTGGGCGACTATTATTTAGATGAAAAGATTAAGCAGGCTTATCTAACCGAGTCTGGCCATGAGCATATGGAAGATATACTAACCGAAGCTGGCATGTTACAAGCCGGGGAAAGTTTATACAGCGCTAACAATATAGGCTTAATGCATTATTTGACGGCTGTTTTACGTGCGCATACCTTATTTCATCGCGACGTTGACTATATGGTTAACAACAATGAAATCATGATAGTCGATGAACATACCGGTCGTGCCATGCCGGGACGTCGTTGGTCTGATGGTCTACATCAGGCTATCGAAGCGAAAGAAGGCCTTAATATTCAAGCGGAAAACCAAACGCTAGCCTCGATTACCTTCCAAAATTATTTTAGGCTTTATAATAGCTTATCGGGTATGACCGGAACTGCCGATACCGAAGCGTATGAGTTTCATCAGATTTATGGTTTAGAAGTCGTGGTGATTCCAACCAATAAACCTATGATTCGCCAAGATCATCCCGATATGGTGTTTTTAACGGTCCCTGAGAAATTCGATGCGATAGTAAAAGAAATTAAAGCCTGCGTAGATAAGAATCAGCCGGTACTAGTGGGAACCGCTTCGATAGAAACCTCCGAATTTTTATCCACCCTATTAAATAAGGCCGGTATTAAGCATCAGGTGCTAAATGCTAAGCAACATGCCCGTGAAGCTGGAATCATTGCTGAGGCAGGCCGACCTGGTGTCGTTACCATCGCTACCAATATGGCCGGCCGTGGTACCGATATTATATTAGGTGGTAATTGGCAGATGGAAGTAGAGGCTCTGCCTGAAAAAACCGATGCCGCTATTGAAAAGATTAAACAAGACTGGGCTATCCGTAACGAACAAGTGCTTAAGGCGGGTGGTTTGCATATTCTAGGTTCCGAGCGACATGAATCACGCCGTATCGATAACCAGCTTCGAGGTCGCTCAGGTCGTCAAGGTGATGCAGGCTCTAGCCGTTTTTATTTATCCTTGCAAGATAATCTGGTCCGAATATTTGCCTCAGACCGAATTGCTACAATCATGCAGCGCATGGGGATGGGGGATGGCGAGGCATTGGAAAGCAAGATGATTAGTCGAGCTATCGCCAATGCTCAGAAAAAGGTAGAAGGTCATAACTTCGATATCCGCAAACAATTGCTCGATTACGATAATGTGGCAAATGACCAGCGTTTAGTCATGTATGGGCAACGCAATGAATTGCTTGGCGCTGACGATGTGTCCGATATCATTATTAATATTAGTAAAGATGTGCTGATCCAGTTTATAGCCATCTATATCCCATCGGGTAGCTTGGAAGAGCAGTGGGACGTTAAAGGTTTAGAGCAAGCCCTATTAAGCGATTTCAATGTAAGCTTACCCATTTCAAGCTGGCTCGCTCAGAACCCAGAGTGGAATGAAGAAGAATTGCGCGAAAAAATTATTCAAGAAGTAGCGCTACAATACGAAGCTAAAAAGACTAACGTGGATAGGAAAGCCTTGCAGCAATTTGAAAAAATGATCTTATTGCAGAGCATGGATACGCATTGGCGTGAACACCTAAGCAATTTGGATCATCTACGTCATAGTATTAACTTAAGAGGCTATGCGCAAAAAGATCCAAAGCAAGAATATAAGCGCGAAAGCTTTAATCTATTCTCCGATATGTTGGATAGATTTAAGTTCGATGTGGTTAGCACCTTATCTAAAGTACAGTTCACCACACCGGACGAGGCCAGCCAAGTTGAATCTCAGTGGCGTCAATCTATTAACCATATGGATTTTCAACATGCCGAACTCGATGGTTTGGGCAATATGCAACCGGCTATTGCAGCAACTGAGGCAAGAGCTGAGCTACCTAAAGTCGGCCGCAACGATCCTTGTCCCTGTGGTTCGACTAAAAAATACAAGCAATGTCACGGTAGTTTGCAATAAAAATTAAGCGATTACTCCCGGCTTAGCTGGGAGTAAAGTTGTTTACATTCAACGAGTTGCCATCTTGATAAGCATGATGTCAGATCTGAAATACTAAATCATTTCAAAATAGTGTAAAAAAGACCTTGACGATATAAGATCGCTCGATATAATGGCACCTCGATTGAGCGCTGAAGGATTACTTCCCGCTCCTAGTTCTTTAAAATCACAATAAGCAATTAAGTGTAGGCACTTGTTAATAATTTGAGGCTATACAAAAAAACAAATCATCCTGGTTCACGAAAGTGTTCACGGGATAGATAGTTATCGAAGCGATTCGTCGCGACGGTAATCATCA
>JAUSAW010000005.1 GCA_030652335.1 Gammaproteobacteria bacterium | reverse complement strand
GTTCATCAACAACACTGATCCGCCGTTTTGACCTGTCGCCGCATCTAATTACGATACAAAGCAAAGGGCACGAAAGTGCCCTTTGTGCTACCTGCCGTCAACCTGCGCCAGATTTACGCGGATTTACACCGCCGCCAACACGGGTACAAGGGGAGGGAGGGAGGCGCAGTGGCATACCCCCCGAGTTGGAGGGGCGCTGTTGCGCTTGCTCGACCGTTACAGCCTTACTCTCCCCCCTTCAAGGGGGGGGGGGTGGAGGGGATGCAATATCACCTGGAACACTACGGCACGCTTACTCTCCCCCCTTCAAGGGGGGAGTTGGAGGGGGGATGGGGAAGAATTTACTAATGGACATCCGGGTTTAACGTACCTGTCGACAGCCACCATCGGCTGCCGGATTACTCCGTCTGGACGCGTTCGGCGAGACGCTCGGTCAGGCGCTGCACATTGGACAGCGATGCCAGATGGCTGTAAACCAGCGCCATCTCTCCAGAACGGAACATTTCCAGAACTACAGCATCATCCAACTTCAGCAGCTTCGCCTCGTCAATGACATAAATACCCGCCAGCGTCACACTCTGATTATTGGCCAAATTCACATTCGCAGTAGACTCCACCAGCAAATCCAACTCCTGCAGACGTTTGACGAAGCGCCCGGTTTGCAGCGCCTGGGCATGAAAGTCGTTAAGGAAGGTAACAATTTTCGTCAAACGTGCGCTTTGCCCGCCATTCTCGTCGAACAGAGGCTCGCCCTCGTCGTCGTTAAAACCGCTAAAGGATTCGTCGATGCACACAGTCAGCGTGCCGTTCGGCTCGCTCTGGTCGAAAACAAAAGGGTAACGGCGCGCAAAGGCCGGAACATAACGCGCATCCCACTTTCCTTCGGCATTCACCAGCAGATTTTCTTCGTTACGCAGTCCCACCAGCGCGACCGGCAGGAGGTTTTCTCCCATTCTGGAAAAAACAATGGGATATTCCCTGGCCGCTTCCATAAATTCAACGTCCATCAACGGTATGACGTTAGTCTTGCTGGCAAAACTGTAACCGTCCCGGGCCGGTGAAATTTTGAGTTCGCGATGCAATTCAGAATTGAGCGGAACGAGTTTGTCGTAAAAAAACAGTATGGTCATACAAGTCTCCTAAATGTGTTGCACGGTTAAAAGATGCTGATTAAATCGTCTTTGCGAGGAGCAGCCTTTAGCCTAAGCCTTTAGCCGCGAGCAACGCGTGACGGGAGGATCGTAGAGCCGTGGCGGAACGTGGCAATCCAGAATTCGTTTTATATCAACACACTGGATTGCCGCCCGCTACGCTGTGCTCGCGGTCGCAATGACAGCTTGGGTGAATAAATCAGCCTCTCCTTGGCTTACCCGACAATGCCAGGATGAACGGGACGCGATACTAGTCGTTGACGAAAGCTATTGGTTTTTTAGGATTAAAAGCCTTAAACCCCACTCCGCTGCAAGCTTGAGATGTTGTCAGTCATTTTTTCACCCAGACTCTCAAAGTTGGAAATCTTCACGTTTCCGTCAGGAAATTTAGCGACTATTTCCAGCATTCCCCCCATCGCTTCAATGTGGCTGCGCAAAGTGGAGATATACATGTCCGTCCGGTGCTCCATTTTTGCAATCGAAGGTTGCTGGACATTGAGAACCTTAGCTAACACGACTTGAGACAGGCCACGTGCCTGGCGTAATTCATTAAGCGGCATCTCGGCCAGCATTACTTTGGCTTTAGCTTCCGCACAATTTCTCGATTCAGGTGACATTTTTTCGCGCAAAGCAGTAAAATTTTTAGCCATTATTCAGTCCTTTCTAATTCCGCCAAGTGATCTGCATAAAGATGATCTGCAATCGGT
Organism: Gammaproteobacteria bacterium; assembly: GCA_030652335.1. Classification (GTDB taxonomy): domain Bacteria; phylum Pseudomonadota; class Gammaproteobacteria; order Francisellales; family CACEW01; genus JAQSYQ01. Next base: position 15,297 of record JAUSAW010000005.1, on the reverse strand, counting down.
ACAAATTCGTCATACCACCGATTATTCCCGGTTTTATCGCCGCCAATCAAAAGAATTGCTGTCCTTCTCGGGTCAAACGCGTAAAGCGTCCTATAAGGGCGCCCCTCATGTTGTGTCCGCAATTCCCGCATGTGATCGTAACTTGATGTTGTAATTCCGCTGCTATGAGGGAATTTTAAATTGGGGCCGCACTTCTCCAGCAATTCAACGGATGCCGCAACAGATTCCTGCTCACCCCCGGTGAGTTGGTTCCACCAACTTCCAAACTCATCTGTGTATTCAACATCCCAGTTTTTCATGTGCAAAATATATCCCAAATGGAATAATTCCGTCAAGGGAATTTATCGCGGCTTTTTCGCTACAAGGAGACGCCGATTAAACCGTCGTTGCGAGCCGCGTCTTTAGCCGCGAGCAAAGCGTGGAAGGCCGTGGCAACCCAGTCAGCCTTCCAAAGAAAACCCCCTGGATTGCTTCGCGTTGCTTCATTGATATAACCACTCAATTCCTGCTAAGCGATAAATCACTTGCAGTCATTGATCAGGAATAGGTGATTTCATTCAGCAACAGCAGCCTTGGCTGCGTTGTTGCGTGGGAATCAATGATGACATGACGGATTGATCGTCATAGTCAGAATTAAGTTGTTATATCAGACCCTTCATTCAGAAATAAGGCGGGTTCATCGCCTATATTTCGTGGGAATGCCCTTGCGGCATTGCGGTCATATCACCTTTTATTCCGAGGGAAGCCCCCTGCGGGCTCGTAATGACGCATGACTAAACCACCACATCATTGCACCCCTCGTGCCGTCTTTGCGAGCAACGCGAAGCAATCCAGAGGTTTTCTTTTTGAGGACTGACTGGATTGCCACGGCCTGCGGCCAGCCATCAGTCTTGCAGGCTGTATCTGGGTTGAAAATCCGCTCCCTGCGCGACTCCAGCCATCAATGGCATGGCTATCAGAACACCATTACCGTTCTACCATATGTCCATGTCGCGAATAAAGCATTGATACTCCCTTATTCGATTAAACCATCAGGCCGTCATTCTGGAAAATCAAATAGCTGAACGCACTCACCTTCGCTAGGCCCCAATACGCGGTGAATTGTTCAGCATTTCTCTAACGGCCCGATATGTCGACTGACAAATCACGGCGTGACTTTGGCTGCTTCTCTCAATTTCTGAACATAGTTAACCCACCCCTGCTGCTCCAGCCCTTTGCTTACTAGGGTTCTACTTTCTTCAAAACTGGGAATTTTGTAGGTTCTTTTGTCTTCAATTTTGACGACATTCCAGCCACTTGAACTTTGCACAGGTGAAGGCAATAACGCCCCTTTACCCAAGCTTATGATTTCTTTTGCAATTTCTGGCAAAATCTGGTTAGGTAAAAACCAGCCAAGACTGCCTCCGGAGTTTTTGCTGGCATCAATCGATTTCTCCTTAGCCAGCTTTTCAAATGAACCGCCCTTGTTCAAAGACGCAAGCACCGAAAGTGCATCAGCCTTGCTGTTTAGCACGATAATGCCAAGTTTGTATTGCTGTAAGTCTTTCATTTCGTTTAGCAGCTTGACCTGCCTATCATACTCGGCACGTACTGCTACTTCAGAAACCGGGTTCTTCTCCAAGTATTCCTTATGCATCAAATCAACGAGATAATTTTGACGTAGCAAATTCAGCTGCGCTATGGATCCCGGCGTTTTGTCCAACCCCAACTTGCCAGCCTCCTGCACCAGCACCTCACGCGCAATCAACTCATCCTTTATTTTCTGCCTCAATTCTGGAGTATCCTGAGTTCCGCGCGCCGCATTTGATTTAACAATATCATCAAACTGTGATTCACTAACCGAAACACCATTGATATGCGCAATAGCGGCAGTCTGAGCCTGCACCTGCAAGCCTATCGAGACTAACGCAAGACCAGTCACTAATGAAATAAAACGGCAGCTAAAGTTATGTAAAGTTTTCAAAATTTCTCCCATCATGCGTACCAGTCAAATTACTTACCGTAAATTCAAAAACGCCTTAAAGGCGTTTTTGAATTTTGCTGAACATCACAACATCAGTGTCACTCTTTTGAACCTCGAGCAGCAATACGATCAACCAGACGCCCCATATTGCTCAGGGAAATCAAGTGGGCGTACACCCAAGCCAGCTCACCAGACTTGAACAATTCACTAACCTTGTTTTTATCCAGAGCAAGCAGTTTTTGTTCGTCGATGATCATCAAGCCGTTCATGACAAAGCTAGTGCCATCAGTCATTTCAGCCTTAGCACTCATTTCCGTGAACAAATCAAGCTTATTCAGTTTGCTGACGAAAGCTTCAGTGCGTATGAATTCACCCTGATAATTACGCAAAAAGTCTAGTGCATTCTGCAGGAATTGAGAGTTTTCGCCCTTCTCGTCAAACAGTGCCTGACCATCTTCAGCGTTGAATGCAGCGCTTACTTCGTCTACGCATACGGTCATTTCACCGCTTTCGCTTTCAGCGAGAACGAAAGGATAACGCCTTACGAAGGCAGGAATGTAACGTGCGTCCCACTTGAAAGACTCATCAATAAAAAGATTCTCATTGTCACGCAAGCCCAAAAGTGCAACGGGAACCAGCTTGTCTTCACCGATTTTTGCGAAAACAATCGGATACTCCTTGGTGGCTTCGATAAATTCAACACCAGCCAAGATGACAGAATTTGTTTTTGTTGCAAAAGCATAATCCTTGATCGTGCCGATTTTAACTTCCTTGTGAAGCTCTCTATTCAATCCAACAGGATTCTCATAAAACAAAATACTCGACATTCTCTTCTCCTGTTATACGCAAAGTTCTAAACATTTGATAATTTTTTACCAACTTTCATTGGAGCATCAACACTCCAATGACGCGGCCGAGTATAACAACTGACCGGAACTTAGTCCAGAATTCCGGTCTGGCTAATTAAATCTTCCTCTTTTCGTCAAATTGATTCAGGCTCAAACCATTGACGCCCATAGGCAAGCTCATACCAAAGCCACTGATCCTGATATCGGAGTCCAACATACCGATTACACCGTTTCCGTTCGCAAACTGGAAGCTCACATCGTTGGTCGGGTAGGCAGTACTCATCATCGAACCCGCCGTTGTAGCCGGGAATGTCTGACCATCCCTGCCACCTGTCGCACCGCTGCCATTCATGCCAATAAGCTGATTAGCCGAAACGATGGCGGGGGAAGGGAATGCCTGCTGGTTAAGGCCTATCACGTTCTGATTGGCCAGTATAATTCCATTCAGGATCACCATAGCCTGTACCGCACCAAGCAGGTGGATTGAATTATCGCCAATCGCACCAGCCAGGTTAATGGAGGTATTGACGTTAAATCCGCCCGCAGCAGCGTACACAATCGGTGCATTCACACCTACTGCGGTCGCCGTCGTAAGTCCGGTGCCAACTGTTCCTGTTCCGGCGCTCAATATCGCAGCAATGGTCGCCGTAATATTGTTAGCCACTGGCGCGTTCGCGTTAAGAATGCTCTGACCAGCGCTAATCGTCACCGTATTACCGGCAATCGTGTTCAACGCCATGTCATTTGCATCGCGCAAGGTGATGTTCGCACCCGTTGCAGTCACGGTACCCGCAAGATTCGGTGTCACGCCATTGTTTACTGCTTGAACACCGAAGTCATTGGTTGCACTGTCCAGCGTGATATTGCCTGCCGCCGTCAGCGTTGTCAGTCCAACCACAGTGATCGTGCTGCCAACCGCTTCCGTGATCGCACCAGTTGCAGTCATTGCCAGGGCACCTGAGGAAGCGATACTGCCAACACTCACATTACCGGCCGTTGCGTTCAGCATCACGTTACCGCCAGCTGTTGTAGCGAGCGCCCCGGTTGCAGCAATCACGGTATTAGTCAGACTGATACCTGCAGGCGCCGCACCAGAGGTTGTCACTGCACCTGTCAGGGTGGTCGTGCCTGTACCTGTCGTCTGAGTAAGCGACGTTGCTGTCAACCCTGCCGACTCCAGCACATTACGTGCGCTGATGATCGTGATTGCACCAAGTGGCGTCGTGCCACCAACAGCACCTGTGAAGGTCACATCGCCAGCACCAGCGGTAATACCCAGCGTCTGGATATTAGCCACCGTTCCATTTAACGTACCACCGAAAGTCACATTGCTGTTCGTTGTATTGAGCAAGGTGTTCGCACCCAGCGTCACAGCTTCGTTATACGTCTGCGCACCCGTCGTTGTCACTGTGCCAGCATTGAGAACCACCGTACCGAGCAGATCGGTAGTGAGGAAGGCCAGCGGTCCTGTACCACCGATAGTATCCACACCAGCCAGATCACCGAATGTAGTCACACCGGAAGTATTCACCGTCAGCCCGCTTGTTCCGGCAACCGTTGAATTGATCGTGCTGTTGAAACTGACCGCACCGCTACCGGTAGAAGTCAATACCGCCGTTTGACCCAGTGTGACTGCATCGCCGTATGTCTGCAGACCTGTAGTATTCACCACAGCACCGTTGATGGCTGTTGTACCACCCGCGATCGTGACCATACTCGTCAGCGCTGTCACACCACCGACCGCACCGGTGAAGGTTGTCGTACCGCTGTCAGTTACCGTCAACGCCGAAGTACCATCTACAGTTCCATTGAAGCTGATACCAGCACCCGTCAGACCCGTCGTTGCTGCACCCAGAGTCACATTGTCACCGTAAATCTGTGTACCTGAGGTCGTCACTGCACCACCGTTAATCGCTGTCGCACCGCCCAGGTTGGTAGTCAAAGTTGTCAGCGCCGTTCCAGCACCACCGCCAACAATACCGCCGAAGGTTGTTACACCTGTGGTATTTGCAGCCAGACTCCATAAACCAGCAGCTGCACCAACTGTGCTGGCGAAGGTGATTGCACCTGCACCTGCATTCAGTATGGTGTTTGCACCCAAGAGCACTGCATCGTTGTAGACCTGACCGCCTGCTGCAGAGGTTGTAACTGCACCACCGTTGATCGCTGTGCTACCAGCTGCATCCGTTGTCAGACTCGTCAGTGCCGTTCCTACGCCGCCGCCTACTACGCCGCCGAAGGTCGTTACACCCGTGCTGTTTGCAGCAAGGCTAAACGCGCCGTCCAGTGTGCTAGCGAAGGTAATGACACCCGCTCCAGCATTCAGCGTGGTGTTTGCACCCAGCGTCACTGCATCGTTGTAGACCTGACCAACTACTGCTGAAGTCGTAACTGAACCTCCGCTGATCGTCGTGCTGCCTGGTGCATCCGTCAACACACTCGCCAGTGCCAAGGTGTTACCCACTGCGCCGCCGAAGGTCGTCACACCTGCCGTGTTCACAACCAACGCCGCATTGCCGCCAGTCGTTGCACCGTCCACTGTGCTGACGAAGTTAACTGCACCCGCTGCACTCGATGTCAGCGTGTACGTCGTTGCTGCTGCATCGGCCAGGGTCACTGCACCGGTGTACGTTTGACCACCTGTGGTGTTAACCGCATTCGCCGTTACTGCCAGTGCCGTTGTACCGGAAACCGACAAGCTACCCAGTTGACCAGTCACAGCTGCACCCACCAGACCGTTCATCGCCGCATTGCCGGTGATCACCAGGGTGTTCGCCTGCGTCGCTACGCTGTCTACCGTACCGTTGAAGGTTACTGTAGAGCCCGTCAGGATTGGACCGGTGTTGCCAACTACGTCGTTCTTGCCAATCAACACCGCACCTGTGTAAGCCTGTGTACCGCTGCTCGTCACATTGCTTGCATTGATCGTCGTCGCACCCGTTACAGCCAGTGTCGTCAGACCCGTCAGGCTGTCAGCACCCAGAGCATCACCCAGATTCACTGTCGTCGCGCTGATCGTCAGGCTGTGATCGGTCAGGCCACTTGTACCCAGCACGCCACCCTTCAGACTCAGCACGCCGCCTGTCGCAGTCAGTGTGGCGTTGTTGTTCAACGTCACCAGTCCTGCGTAGCTCTGTGCACCCGTGTTCGTCACTACACTGCCTGCCACACCGGTCGTACCGCTTACTGTCAGGTGATTCAGTGCCGCAAGCGTACCTACGTTATTGCTGAATACCGCATTGCCCGTGATGTCCAGACCCTGCGTGTTAGCAACTAGCGCGTTCACCGTGTTGTCGAACGTTGCTGTCGTCGCACTCATCGCAACGGTGGAACCCAGTGTTACTGCGCTGTGATAAGCCTGCGTACCGCTTGTCGTCATCGTGCCAGCGTTGATCGTCGTTGCACCGGTTACGTCAAGAGTGCTCACGCCAGTCAGGCTGTTACCCGCTACTGAACCTATCGCTACGCTCGTACCACCGCTCAGAGTCAGCGTACTGCCAGCTCCAGTGACGTTGCCGTTGATCGCGATAATACCGGTGGTGCCGTTTACTGCCCACAATGTGGTAGGCACCGCAGCCAGCGTGATGTCGTCGTTGTAGGTCTGACCGCCAATCGTCACGACGCTACCGCCGTTGATTGCAGTCGTACCGCCCACATTCGTTGTAACACTCAACAATGCAGCCAGGTTACCCACCGCACCACCAAAGGTCGTCGTGCCCGCGGTATTCACTACCAGGGCGCGAGGTGTACCCACTGCATCAGAATCAACTGTCTTAGCCAGCGTGATGTTGCCTGCTGCTGCAACACCTGAACTGCTCAGCGTAACCGTAGCTGCACCCAGTTGAACTGCATCGTTGTACGTCTGTATACCGGTCGTTGTGACATTACCCTTGATGACCGTCGCTTCAGCTGCATTGACACCTGCATTCGCATCCGTGAATACAGAAGCCAGATTCAGTGTCGTACCCACATTGCTACCGAAGGTGGTTACGCCATCGGTATTAACTACCAAGGCCGCATTGCCGCCAGTCGTTGCACCGTCCACTGTGCTCACGAAGTTAACTGCACCCGCTGCACTCGATGTCAGCGTGTAGGTTGTTGCTGCTGCATCAGCCAGCGTTACAGCACCTGTGTAGGTCTGCAAACCAGTCGTCGTGATCGCATTACCTGCCGCATTCAGTGCTGTGGTACCGGATACCGTCAGGTAGCTCAGTGCCGTACCACCAACTACCCCACCGATTACCGCATTACCCGTAATCGCCAAGCCTTGCAGTCCTGCACCCGCTGCGTTCGTCGTGCTACCCAGCGTAATCGTCGTACCACTCAGCGCGGTATTAGCACCCAGTGTCACAGCATCAAGGTATGTTTGCAGACCGGTAGTCGTAACCACACCGCCGTTGATCGCTGTCGTACCCGTTGCATCCGTGCTCAATGCCGCCAAGGTCTTAGTTGCACCCACTGCGCCACCGAAGGTCGTTGCACCGGCTGTATTGACCGCAAGTGTAGCGTTACCCCCTGTCGTTGCACCGTCCACTGTGCTGACGAAGTTAACTGCACCCGTTGCACTCGATGTCAGCGTGTACGTCGTTGCTGCCGCATCTGCCAAGGTCACTACACCGGTGTAAGTCTGACCACCGGTAGTGTTAACCGCATTCGCTGTCGTTGCCAGTGCCGTTGTTCCGGACACCGACAGGCTACCCAACTGACCCAGCGTGGTCACGCCCGTTGCATTTGCACCAACCAGACCGTTAAACGCCGCGTTGCCGGTGATCACCAGGGTGTTCGCCACATCCGCTACGCTGTCTACCGTGCCGTTGAAGGTTACTGTAGAGCCTGTCAGTGTCGGCCCAGTTACTGGCACGTTGTTCTTGCCGATACGCACCGCACCTGTGTAAGCCTGTGTACCGCTGCTCGTTACATTGCTTGCATTGATCGTCGTTGCACCCGTTACAGCCAGTGTCGTCAGACCCGTCAGGCTGTCAGCACCCAGACCATCACCCAGATTCACTGTCGTCGCGCTGATCGTCAGGCTGTGATCGGTCAGGGCACTTGTACCCAGAACGCCGCCATTCAAGCTCAACGTACTACCCGTCGCTGTCAGTGTGGCGTTGTTGTTCAACGTCACCAGACCTGCATAGGTTTGTACGCCCGTGTTCGTCGTGATGTTGCCTGCTACGCCAGTCGTGCCGCTCACTGTCAAATGGTTCAGGGCTGCGCCAGTGCCTACGTTATTGCTGAATACCGCATTGCCCGTGATGTCCAGACCCTGCGTGTTAGCAACTAGCGCGTTCACCGTGTTGTCGAACGTCGCTGTCGTCGCACTCATCGCAACGGTGGAACCCAGTGTTACTGCGCTGTGATAAGCCTGCGTACCGCTCGTCGTCATCGTGCCCGCGTTGATCGTCGTTGCACCGGTTACGTCAAGATTTACCAGGTTGGATACACCGTTAATGATTACTCCGCCACCACCATTCAGCGTAACGTCGCTGTTAGTACCCGCCTGAACATCGTTGGCAGTCAGGGTAGACGCGCCGCCGTTAGCGATCAGTGAAACATTGTTACCCAAGATACCTGCAGAATATACCTTCGTCGCAAGGATAGAACCGCCCGCAGTTACAGATACCGCACCGTTGGTCGCCGCGTTGGCTCGCACGTCGGTCAGCGTAATAGCATTGGTCTCATTGAGAACGATGTCACCGGCTGCAGAGGTCAGCGCCGTGACGCTGGTAACGTTCGTGTTGATCGCTGTTCCGACCGCACCGATTGCACCTGCCGCGCTCATTGTCAGAACACCTGCATTAATATTGGTCGATCCGCCATTCGCGTTGCTGATTGCAGTTCCGGCAGTCAATGTAACCGTACCTGTTCCGGCATTCACCAGACCAAGCGGCATCGCTGCAGGACTTGCCAGGTAGATAGCACCGTTGGCGGTAGAGGTATCAGCCGAAACTTTGGAGCTTGCATTGACGACAACAGAAGTATTTGCCGCTGCACCACCAATGCTGCCGTTGATTGCATTCAGTGCAAGCTGCGTACCTGCAATATCATTCAGTGCAATCGCAGTCGCAGTTCTGGTAATCGTACCCGTTGTCGCTGTGACAGTCGCCGTACCTGTGGTGTTGACCACCGTTCCAGCCGTGTTCGCAGCCAGATCATTAAACAGTACGCTAGCTCCGCTAAGTACCACATTGCCAGTTGCATTGATGCCGGTCACAGCACCTGCAGTCTGGTTGAAGATAATATCCTGATGTCCAGCTGAGTTAAGTCCTGTGGTGTTAGCGGTGATGTTAACCGTACCTGCCGTGACCATGGAAGATGCAGCTGCGGCTCCGTTGATCAGGCTGGTTGCGGCCTGTGCCAGACCCAGCGTGATACCGCCTGTTGCAACCAGATTACCTGCCGTAGCAGTAGCGATACCATTAAGCGCGGTAGCCAATCCTGCATTGGTCACCGTAGTCAAGTCAGCGGTCACAGTGATCGCATCAGTTCCTGCTCCTGTGACTACTGTAGCACCCACTGCATCCACTATCGTGATAGTCACAGCGTTACCTGCGGTTCCCGCCGTACCTGCTGTCACAGTCAGATCTGCATTGTAAGTGCGTGTTGCAGCGACACTCTGATTCTGAACATACGCACCGTTGGTGATAACCGTATAAGCGCCTGCACCCAGGAAAATATTTCCGTTAACGATGGTATCGACCGGAGGATCTATCGTGAATGCACCGCCATTGGTGGTCACACTGCCTACCGACAAGGTCTGGCCTGTTTGACGATAGGTGAGCGGTGCGTTCAACGCTGTCATGTTACCGCTCAACGAGACGACTCCGCTGGTTGGCGCGTTGTTGATGTATGCACCGGCACCGAGAGACTGAACCGTGATGTTATTGGCTGAAACACTCAGATCTGCAAGATTACTACCGATATTACTCACAGCACCTGCCGCAAGCGATCCGGCACCAGGCGTACCCAGTGTCAGCGTACCTACACCCTGCAGGCTACCGCTACCGGCTGTGGTGATGCTGCCGGCAATATTGGTAAGCGTTACGTTGTTGCCGTTAGTGTTCACAATGCCGTTGAACTGCACAGCACCACCGACGTTACCGATATTCATGCCGCCCGTACCACCCGCATTAGCAGTAGTAATATTATTCAGGATGACATTACCGCTAATCGGCGCAGCAACACCAACTGAATTGATACCGATATTGACGCTGCCGTCCACTACGATGGAACTCGTCGTTCCCTGCATGTTGACGTTAGTTGCGTTAGTGATGTAGAGATTACCTGCACCTCCGCCGCCGGCGGTAACTACAACCTGACCACCTGCCTGAACGGTGACATTGTTACCTGCACCAGGATTAAGAGTGAGCGTACCGCTGCCCGTGATACCCGTCGGCGTAATGGTGATCGATGCGCTCGGCGCGGTCAGTGCCACCGTATGTGTTGTGACCCCCGTTGTCGTGGCATGCACGTTACCTGTCACAGTCACGCGACCGGCGATCGAGAGCACGCCTGTATCAGGCGCAGCATCGAGACTGTTGGTCGTTACATTGGCACCTGATGCTACAAGAACACTACCTGTGCCCGCAGCAGAGGCAACACCATTGTTATTCACGATCAGGCTGACATTGCCGCCCAGCGCATCTACCGTGTTGTTTGCTGTCAGATTGTTGTTCTGACCGTAGTTACTGATACTGATGGCTGCTGCGTTAGTCTGTATGCTCTTACCATCCGCATTCAGATCCGTCAGAGCCAGGTTGCGCCCTACGGTTGCATCCTGAATCACAGTCAGTGTCTTACCCGCGCCGGTTACAACAGCATCCAGATTGTCCACCGAAGTGCGGAAGGCAACGGATGCTGCTGCTGCGCCCGTGCTAAGCAGGAAGTTAGCTGCCGTCACGTCGGCTACCGCATGACCGCCCAGACCCAGCACATCGGTTCCGCCTTGCAGATTCACTGAGCCAGTCAGCACATTAAGCGCTGTTGCACTTGTTGTAGGAATCGTCAGCGTGCCTGTTGTTGCGATATAGCCAACATTATTCAGTACACCTGCAACAAGCGGTTGTCCTGCGCCGCCTGCACCGGTTGTAGCCACATTCAGACTTCCGCTGTTGCGGATCCAGATATTGTTGCCGTTGGCGCTGAACAGCGTCACGCCAGGAGTCAGCGTACCCACCAAGGTGTTGTCAACAGCGATCTGGCTGCCCGTTCCTGCGGTTGTGGTGACACTAAGAACTGAAACTGCTGTTTCGATTGCATTAGTTGGACCGACCAGAACCGTACCAGCCGCCACGTTACCGATATTGGCAGCTGCCGTCGCATTCAGCGTTGTCGCCGTGACGTTGTTGGTAGCGCCGTTGATGTCGGTGATGGAACCCGCTGTAGCGGTCAGATTTACAATACCTGCATTCTTGACTTGGCCCAGTTGGATATCGGTTGCGGCTTTCAGATCAATCAAACCTGTGCCGACACCGGCTGCACCACTTTGAATCAAGGAGGCCGCGACGGAATCCATCACAATGTTGGAACCCGCTGTCTGTGCATCCATGTAGACCGCGCCGTTGCCAGCTGTGCTGACTGTGCCGAACACGTTGATGTTTCCGGCAGAAGTCGTCAGATCAATCGCGCCATTGTTAGCGGTATTGGTGATCGTCGCACCGCCACCATTAACAGTCAGCACGCCTGTTGGTTGCACCAGAGAAACATCGCCTGTACCCGTTCCAGCAGCACCATTATTGGCATTCAAGCCAGCACTGGTGGCTGTTTGAACAGCAATCGGGTTGTAAACACCGGCATGAGAAACACCGATACCGTTGGTTGCGGTCAAGTTAATGACATTTTCAGTCAGCACACCGGCATTAGGTACGCCAGCAGTTGCATCAACAATCGCACCGCCAGTGGTCACATTCAGCGTGGTAGCAGTTGCAGGAGCCATATTACCCACTACCGTCACACCCGCTGTTTGAGCTGCACGACCGATGGTCAGAGTTCCAGCCAATACTTGATCAGCTTCTGTGCTGGTCACGGTCATCTTCGCTGCACTATCTGCATTCACCGCCACGCCGCCAATTTCAATTGCCTGAGCAGCCGAAGTTGTTTGCAGCGTCACGGTCTGAGCAGCAGCGGTAACAGTACCTAGCAGATCGATCAAGTCGGCTGTAATTGTCACGCCGCCAGTTGTAGTCTTGACATCCGCAGTCGTAGCAATTTGTACAGTGGTATCAGCAGCTGCCGCATCCAAAGTAATCGCACCGGTCGCGTTGATGTCGCTTGCTGCTGCCGTATTGCTAACAATCAATGTGCCATTTGTCGCCGTAAGCGCCACGGTAGAACCTGTGATACCGTCAATCGCATCAACCGTACCCACCGTAAAGCCGTTGGCATCCGTGAATGCCACCGAATTACCCGCATTGGAAACCGCAAGCGTAGTCACGTCGTTGGCCTGATTCAGCGTAACCGCACCCGCTGCACTGACACGCAGATTAGTCTCGGTGATCGTTGCGCTCTGTGTCACCGTGCCATTGGAAATCAGGCTCAAGATTGCTGTGCCAGCCGGAGCGATTGCGCCGGTAACCGACAGATTGCCCGCAGCCGTATCACCGATACGAATAGTGCCGGCCGTAACGGTATCCAGTTCAGCGGAAGTCAGACCAAGGGTGCCCGTTGTTGCAGATGTAGCGCTTACGTCGTCGGTGCCGAGGGTGATCTGGCGTCCGGCAGTCGTTTGCTTGAGCGTTGCGATTGCTGCCGTCGCCGTCGTGGTACCGGTCAACGTCATGCGATCGGACGTGTAGTTGATGGCCGCACCTGTGCTGTTCACAGCGTTGGTAATCGTCAGCAACGCGTTGTCAGCAAGCGTTTTCAGCGTGATGACGCCACCGTTGGTGGTCACGCCGGTCGTGTTCACTATACCCACGGTCAGATCATTCGAGTCCGTATAGGTCAGCGTGCCGGTCGTTGCTGTGGTCAAATTAGCTGCAAGCGTAACGATATTGTTGCCGGTATTCTGCAAGTCATAACTGCCCGCGCCGAGCAACTCCAAGCCGGAAGCTGTAATCGCCTGGCTCTGGGTCACTGCGCTCGCGCTGACTGTGTCCAGCGTAATGTTGGCACCGCTGGTCAGGCCGAGGGTGGTGACCGTGCCGATGGCGAAACCGTTGCTGTCTTTGTATTTGACATTGCCCGTGACGTTACCCGCCAGGGTGGTGATGTCGTTGTTGACCGACGTGGTCAGGTCATAGCTGCCCGCGCCAAGCAATCGCAAGCCACCGGCGACAACCGCGCCAGGCAAAGCCGCCGCCTGCGTGACCGCACCGCCTGCCGTCAGGGTGATGGTGTTGGTGGACGTAGCCGCCGCACCCACCGTCAGGCCGTCCGTCGTGGTGGTTACACCGCCATCAGGCGAAGTAGTCAGCGAACCGATGGCAAAGCCGTTGGTATCGGTGTAGCTCAACGTTGCGTTGGCGCCGGTCATGTTGCCCGCCAGCGTTACCACGTTGTTGGTTGCAGAATTCAGACTTGCAGTAGCTGAGGTATCGCCCAGCACGCGCAAGCCGTTGGCAACAATCGATCCACCCGTCTGCGTAATCGCCCCGCCGCCGACGGCGTTGAGGGTGACATCACTGCCAATTGCCACATTGTTCAGGATGGAGGCGTCAAAGCTCATGCCCGTGCCGCCAAGGCTGCGCAACAAAATATCGCCCGTCATCGTTACGCTGCCGATAACGTTGCCCGCGCTGCTGGTAAGAATGCCCTCATTACCACCACCGCCCGTGCCGGTGATGAAAATATCGCCCGCGCCGCTGGAAGTGACACTGCCGGTAGTATGGAGTTGCACGCCGAAGCTGTTAAGGTTACTGCTCAGGCCAGTACCGGTGATGGTCACATCGCCAGTCACGGTCGATACTGTCGCGCTGTTGTCTATTGATACACCAACCATGCCTTGGTTGCCGTTATCGTTGGAAGAAGTACCGGTAATCGTAACGGTGGCGACGCCGGTAGAAGCCACACTGGCGCTACTTGCAATCTCCACGCCTTTATTACTCGAACCCGTCCCTGCGCCAGTACCCGTGATGCTAATGTTGCCTGCATTGGAAGTAACGCTGGTGCCTGCGCCAACAATAGAAACACCCATTTTACTGGCACCGTTGCCCGCGCCGCCGGTACCTGTGATCGTCACCAAGCCCGTGGACGACTGGACGACACTGCTGGCCGTGATACTCACGCCGTGATGGCTGTCGCCGGCCAAGCTGCTGCCCGTTCCACGGATGCTGATGTTGCCCACGCCAGAAAGTAGTTGGGCATTGTTCAGGCTCACGCCTGAAACATTCGCAACCGTCCCGATGGCCGCTACGCTGGCCGGGGTGGCCCCGCCGCCCAAGGTAATGTCGCCGCCATTGCTGGTGATGACCGTGCCGCTACCGAGGGAAATAGCACCGCCGTTCGTAGCATCGCGATCGGAGTTGAGGGTGATGGCGTTGGCATTCGTCGCCGTGACATCAGCGCTGGCGTTGAAAATAATGCTGCGGTTGGCACGAATGTCCAGCGCTGATGCGGTTGCTGCACCAGTCAAGTTAATGGCGCTGGAAATGGTGACATCGTCGTTGGCACCGCCCGTGGCGTAGATATTGACGTTGCCAGCAGAGCCGATGGCGCCGCTGGTGGCGATGTTGCCGGTATTCGTTACGGTCACTGCGCCGGTTGCTGTCTGGCTGATGCCGGTGATAGTCAGCGTGGCAGCCGCGTTGGTCAGGCTGATGCCGGTCGTCGTGCCGCTGTTAGTGGCGTTGAAGCCCGTCACCGTGTTGGCGTTGTTCAACGTTGTACCGCCCACAGAGCTGGTGGTCAGCGTGCCGCCGGCAATGGTGCCTGTGGACTCACCAATGGTGCTGGTGGAAGTCAGGTTGACTGCGCCAGCAACCGTGTTGACGGCCCCGACGACATCTAAAGCGCCACCGGCGGTTACGTCATAGGTGGCGTTGCCAGCGGACGTGTTGCCGACCGCGCCGATGTCGTTCAATGCCACGCCGTTGAGTTCGCTCACATACACGCCACCGCTGGTGCGACTGCGCGCTGCCAGCGTCGTCGCCGCTGTGAGCACACGGTTAGCAGCATCTGTACCCACACCCGTGGCGCTGTCTAGCACTACGTTGACGCCTGTGACTGTGCCCACTCCCTGCAGTATCTTGCCTATCGTCGCGTTCAGCGCAATATTGTCATTTGCTGCACCAATCGCACCATCCGTCGTAATGGCATTGCCAGCAGCAGTGTCGTTGATCGTTACCGTCTGAACTGTGCCTGCCGTCGTCAACGTCACGCGACTGGTTGCCAGCGCGTTCGCTTCCGTCACCGTGATGTTGCCGGCTGCGGCTGCACCATTGGTGGTCAGCGTCATGATGCCGCTGGTGGCGGTGTTGACTGCCGTACCAACACCCACGCCGCCTGCTGCGTTCAAGGTCAGAGCCGCTGCCGTTGCCGTACCGGCGC
>JAUSAW010000013.1 GCA_030652335.1 Gammaproteobacteria bacterium | reverse complement strand
ATCTGTTCAAACTGCTACATATTTTATGGCCGAAAGTGCGTTTACAGCAGAGCTTAGGTCAAGTTTTCAACCTTTGTCTGCTATATTTGAGAGGGAGCTGCAAGCTATTAGAGAGGGCGCCGTTTTAAATGGGTATTCATTGCCGGGTGACTGGGGTGAGTCAGTGTCATTTAGGGGGATTTGGTCTGATCTAATCGATCCCTACCCTCAAAAGTGTTCACGT
This sequence comes from Gammaproteobacteria bacterium, assembly GCA_030652335.1. Taxonomy (GTDB): domain Bacteria; phylum Pseudomonadota; class Gammaproteobacteria; order Francisellales; family CACEW01; genus JAQSYQ01. Next base: position 189,253 of record JAUSAW010000013.1, on the reverse strand, counting down.
GCAAATGCACTTTTGCTCGCGATGGCCGAATCTGATGATGTAATTCCTGCGGAGCGCTTAAAACAGGTAGTCAACGTTTTTATTGCAGCTAGGCTAAATTGCCAAGAATTGGTATGCCCTGCTGATGATTCTTTTATTGCTGGACCTAGAACTCAAGGCCTAAATTTAACAGCGGAGCTATATTTGCGTGCTTTTAAAAGAAGAGAGCGCGGTACGGGCAATGCTTGGAATTTAGCAGAGTATCTTCATAATGATAAGAAGTACTATGCAGATCCCTATAATTCGGAAAGTAGCGTGGCTAAATTTGCTGATCTGTATGCCGGTATGCATCCATTGCATCGAGATAGCAAGGACTGGCAAGTAGAAGTAGATTATGTGAACAGAGCTATTAACTTAAGGCTAGCGATTATAAATGGTGATATCCCCGCGGGCAGAGGGATGGTAGCCGGGCTAGAGGATTTAATGCCAAGATGTGAAGACATGCCTAGATATGCAGTTGTGTTTGCCGCAGTGGTGACAATAACTGGTGCGTTAGTATCTGCGTATGTGGCTGGTAGGGGTTAGCGTTTCCCAAGCAATAATTTTCAATAAACCCCGCTTATTTATGCTAATTAGCACTTGAAGCGCGCGATACGATATGGTAAAGTAACGCGCCTTTTTTGCTTTTTAAGAGAATTTTTCATGAGCGTACAGAAAGAGAATAAAAACCTGATGGATCGCTTTAAGTGGCTGGTTGTTGCGGTGATTGCGGTGGCCTTAGTGGTAGGTAATGCTTACTTTGGTCAAGAGTCCCTTTCACTTCGCGTAGCGGTAATGTTGGTTGCGGGTATTGCGGCCTTAATCATAGCTAAAACCACTATTAAAGGTGAAAAAGCCTGGTCTTTTATTCTCGAAACTCGTGTTGAAATGCGAAAAGTGGTATGGCCCACTCGTCAAGAAACCGTTCAAACCACCATGGTAGTCGTTGCTATCGTCGCGGTAATGGCCTTGATCTTGTGGGGAGTCGACAGCCTGTTTGCGCTGTTGATCAGTAATATTGTCATGTAAGGGTAGCAACTATGACGATGCGTTGGTATGTAGTACAGTCCCACTCTCAATATGAAAGAAGAGTGAAGGAAGCTTTAGAAGAGCGAATTCGAATTCAAGCATTAGAGAAGAAATTTGGCCAAATTTTAGTTCCTACCGAAGAAGTGGTAGAAATGAAAGCTGGGCAACGCCGTAAAAGCGAACGTAAATTTTTTCCAGGCTATGTATTGGTTGAGATGGAAATGGATGACGAGACCTGGCATTTAGTTCGCCATGTTCCTCATGTGTTAGGTTTTATCGGCGGTACTAGCGATAAGCCTGCGCCTATTTCCCAAAAAGAAATTGATGGCATTATGAACCGAGTTCAAGCCGGTGTTGATAAGCCAAGACCTAAAACGCTATATGAAGTGGGTGAAGTGGTTCGCGTTATCGAAGGACCGTTTACTGACTTTAGTGGTGTAGTAGATGAAGTGAATTATGAGAAGAATAAAGTTCGAGTGGCTGTAATGATATTCGGTCGTTCGACTCCAGTTGAGTTAGGGTTCGGTCAGATTCAAAAAGAAGAAGTCTAACCGATTTTATTAATATAGGGGAGCCGTAAGGCGCTAACTGTTGATGCTTTTGCCCTAAGGCATACAACGATGACCCACTAGGAGAGAATAAATGGCTAAGAAAGTACAAGCGTATGTCAAGCTGCAAGTAAAAGCAGGACAAGCTAACCCAAGTCCACCGATCGGCCCAGCATTAGGTCAACAAGGTGTGAATATTATGGAGTTCTGTAAGGCGTTTAACGCACAGACTCAAGCAATGAAGCCCGGCATGCCAGTACCAGTAGTGATTACTGTGTATTCGGACCGTAGCTTTACCTTCGTATTGAAAACCCCTCCAGCTTCATACTTTATTAAAGATATTTTGAAGTTGCAAAAAGGAAGCGCTAAGCCCAATGCCGATAAAGTAGGTAAAATTACTCAAGCGCAATTGGAAGAAATCGCAAAAGCCAAACAGCCTGATCTAACCGCGTCGGATTTAACCGCTGCTGTTAAAACTATCGCTGGTACTGCTCGCAGTATGGGCATAGTTGTACTGGATTAAGGAGAGCGACATGGCTAAAGTAACGAAAAGAAATAAAAAGATTAACGCTAAAGTAGTTGAAGGCAAAGTATACAGCGCTATAGATGCCTGTAAATTGTTGAAAGAACTTTCCACTGTAAAATTCAATGAAACTATCGACGTAAGCATTAACTTAGGTGTGGATACCCGTAAATCTGACCAAACTGTACGTGGTGCCGTTGTTCTGCCAAACGGTACCGGTAAAAAAGTACGTGTGGCTGTATTTGCTCAGGGTAAAAATGCTGAAGCGGCTTTGGCTGCTGGTGCTGAAAAAGTCGGTATGGAAGATTTAGCGGCTGAAATGAAGGCCGGTAACATGAACTACGACGTTGTAATCGCTTCCCCAGATGCGATGCGTATTGTTGGCCAATTAGGTCAAGTATTAGGCCCACGCGGTTTAATGCCTAACCCTAAAGTGGGAACAGTGGCGGCTGATGTTGGTTTGGCTGTTAAAAATGCTAAATCAGGTCAAGTGCGTTATCGTGCTGAAAAAGGCGGTATCGTTCATGCAGGAATCGGTAAAGTTGATTTTACCCCAGAAGCTCTGGTGGCTAACTTAGAAGCGCTTTTAATCGACCTAAAAAGAATGAAACCAAGCAATGCTAAAGGGATTTACTTAAAAAGGGTTGCTCTTTCAAGCACCATGGGCCCTGGACTATCAGTAGACCTTAGCAGCTTAAACGTATAAACTAGCTGACTTTTGAATTTTGGCTCGCTCCTTCTGAGCTCCCTCCCCCTCGCGGAGGAGGGTTGGGGAGAGGGGGCGATCGTCAAAGACCCTAGGTGTAATGGAGTTAGTGGCCATTACTTAATCTCCTAGGTAGGCGATGTAGCCGATCAATTTTTTTGATCCTGCGCATTGCATGAGTAAACGTAGACAATGAAATAGAGGATATCGCATGGCTTTAAGACTAGATGATAAAAAAGCGATAGTAGCCGAGGTAGCAGATATTGCTAGCCGAGCATTGTCTGCGGTTGTTGCTGATTATCGTGGATTAAGTGTAGCTGATTTAACGAGATTGCGTTCCCAAGCACGTAAAGCAAACGTTTATGTGCGTGTGGTCCGTAATACTTTAGCTCGCCGCGCAGTAGTTGGAACCGAATTTGAGTGCATGACAAGTGCCTTGACCGGATCCATGATTTTGGCTTTTTCGAAAGATGAACCAGGATCTGCTGCTCGTTTAATTCGCGACTTTATCAAAGGGAATGACAAATTACAGGTTAAAGCACTCGCCATTGGCGGGAAAGCTTTAGACGGTACTCAACTAGAAGCTGTTGCTAAGTTGCCTACCCGTAATGAAGCCATTGCAAACTTAATGGGCATGATGCAAGCGCCTATTACCCAGTTTGTTCGTACCTTAGCAGAACCGCATACAAAAATGGTCAGAACAATTGCTGCCATTCGCGACCAAAAACAATCAGCTGCTTAATAATAAATATAGATTAACGGAGAAATACAGATGTCAATGACAAAAGAAGATGTTCTAAATACAGTTGCTTCCATGAGCGTAATGGACGTATGTGATCTTATCAAAATGATGGAAGAGAAGTTTGGTGTTTCAGCTGCTGCTGCTGTTGCCGCTGCTGCTCCTGCTGCTGCAGGCGCTGCCGTTGAAGAACAAACCGAGTTTTCCGTAATTTTGGAAGGCATTAACGATCCAACTGTTAAAGTGAACGTAATTAAATGCGTACGCGAATTAACCGGTTTAGGCTTAAAAGAAGCGAAAGACGCTGTTGAAGGCGCTCCACATACTTTGAAAGAAGGCGTGGCCAAGAAAGAAGCTGAAGAAATGAAAGCTAAAATTGAAGCTGCTGGCGGAAAAGCTAAGCTAAAATAAGCTTTACTATAAAATATCAAGGCTGGTGGCTTAAATGCTGCCCGCCTTTTTGCGCTATTTAGTATTTTGAAAAAGAAAAGTGTTATACCCTTATCGAGGAACATTAGATGACCTATTCCTACGCTGAAAAAAAACGTATTCGCAAAATATTCGGTAACTTGCCCGATATTTTAGCCGTTCCTTATTTATTGAGCATCCAAAAAGACTCCTATTTTGAATTCCTACAAGAAGGCGTTGCCCCTGAAAAAAGAGCAAATACAGGCTTGCAAGCTTCTTTTACTTCCGTATTTCCAATCGTTAGCGTCTCAGGTTACGCCGAATTACAATTTGTGAGCTATCGCTTAGGCGAGCCAGTATTCGACGTAAGTGAATGCCGTACCCGTGGAATTACTTTTGCTTCATCCCTACGCGTTAAATTGCGTTTAGTAGTGTATGACAAAGAATCTCCAGCTTCTGCTAAAGTCGTTAAAGATATTAAAGAGCAAGAAGTGTATATGGGTGAATTGCCCCTAATGACCGGTGAAGGCACCTTCGTTATTAACGGAACCGAGCGAGTAATCGTTTCGCAATTGCATCGTTCCCCAGGCGTGTATTTTGAACATGACCGTGGTAAGACCCATTCCTCCGGTAAATTATTATATGCGGCTAGAATTATTCCTTACCGTGGTTCATGGTTAGATTTTGAATTCGATCCAAAAGATATGCTGTATGCGCGTATTGACCGTCGTCGTAAATTACCAGCGACCGTTATCTTACGTGCTTTAGGCTTTAAAACCTTAGACATCTTAAAAATGTTCTACGATACCACTACTTTCAATGTTACCGCTAAAGGCATTGTGATGGATTTAATCCCTGAGCGTCTTCGCGGGGAAAGAGCCTTATTCGATATTAAAGATGATAAAGGCAAAGTGATCGTCGAAACCGGCCGTCGCATTACCGTTCGTCATATTAAAGAACTTGAAAAACAAGAAGTAAAACGCTTAGCCGTAACCAATGAATATATCGTTGGTAAAGCCTTCGCTGAAGATATTATCGACAAGAAAACCGGCGAAGTTCTGTGTGCCGCAAATGATGAGATTACCGAAGAGTCTATTAAGAAGATTCATGAATCCGGTCTCAAATCCTTTAAGACACTCTATACCAATGATTTAGATTGCGGTTCCTATATGTCCGACACCCTGCGTGTTGACTCCTGTGTGACCCAGATGGATGCCCTGGTAGAAATCTACCGCATGATGCGTCCTGGCGAACCACCAACAGTGGACTCCGCTCAATCGATGTTTAACAACTTATTCTTTAATATCGATCGTTATGACCTATCTGACGTGGGTCGTATGATGGTTAACCGTCGCATCGGTCGTAAATCAGAAACCGGCGAAGGCGTATTAAGCAAAGACGATATAATCGATGTGCTTAAAACCTTAATCGATATCCGTAATGGTAAAGGCGTAGTGGACGATATCGACCACTTAGGTAACCGTCGCGTTCGAAGCGTCGGCGAGATGACCGAAAACCAATTCCGTATCGGACTCGTTCGAGTGGAGCGTGCGGTACGTGAACGTTTAAGCATGATCGATCGTGAGCAGATGATGCCACAAGATTTAATCAATGCTAAACCGGTCTCTGCTGCCATTAAAGAATTCTTTGGTTCCAGCCAATTGTCACAATTTATGGACCAAAATAACCCCTTATCGGAAGTGACCCATAAACGTCGTGTATCAGCCCTTGGGCCCGGCGGTTTGACTCGTGAACGTGCTGGCTTTGAAGTACGTGACGTCCATCCTACTCACTATGGTCGCCTATGCCCAATCGAGACCCCTGAGGGTCCAAATATTGGATTGATTAACTCCTTGGCATGTTATGCTCGCACCAATAAATTCGGTTTCTTGGAAGCGCCATATCGTAAAGTGACCAATGGTAAAGTGACTAAAGAGATTAATTACCTATCCGCTATCGAAGAAAGCAGCTTCGTAGTGGCCCAGGCTTCTATTAAAATGGACAAAAGCGGTAAATTGGTCGAAGAGCTAATCCCTTGTCGTTATAAAGGTGAAGCGCTATTTACCACCGCCGATAAAATCGATTATATGGACGTATCGGCCAAGCAAATGGTATCGATCGCCGCCGCCTTAGTTCCATTCCTGGAGCATGATGATGCTAACCGCGCCTTGATGGGTGCGAATATGCAGCGTCAAGCCGTACCAACCCTAAAAGCGCAGAAGCCTTTAGTCGGTACCGGTATTGAACGTATCGTAGCGGTGGATTCCGGAACAGGCGTGATTGCAAAACGTGGAGGCACAGTCGAGTCAGTCGATGCAAGCCGAATCGTTATCCGCGTCAATAGCAATGAAATTAAAGAGGGACAACCCTGGGTCGATATTTACAACTTAGTAAAATTCACCCGTTCTAACCATAATACCTGTATTAACCAACGTCCTATCGTGAAATTAAACGATACGGTAGCGGCTGGTGATTTAATGGCTGATGGCTCCTCCACCGATATCGGTGAGTTAGCCTTGGGTCAAAATATGCTTATCGCCTTTATGCCTTGGAATGGATTTAACTTTGAGGATTCCATCTTAATCTCTGAAAGAGTCGTGGAAGAAGATCGTTTTACCACCATTCATATCGAAGAAATGACCTGTATCGCTCGCGATACCAAGTTAGGGCCTGAAGAAATTACCTCGGATATTCCGAATGTAAGCGAAAGCGCTTTAAATAAATTAGATGCAGCCGGTGTGGTTTATATCGGTGCTGAAGTTAAAGCCGGTGACATTCTGGTCGCTAAAGTGACACCAAAAGGTGAAACTCAGTTGACCCCAGAAGAAAAACTATTGCGCGCTATCTTCGGTGAAAAAGCCTCCGACGTTAAAGATACTTCTCTAAGAGTGCCTTCAGGCATGGCTGGAACGGTAATCGACGTCCAAGTCTTTACTCGCGATGGCGTAGAAAAAGATACCCGTGCCGTTGAGATTGAAAAAAATCAACTCAATGCTATTAAGAAAGACTTAAACGATGAATTCCGTATATTGGAAGAGGCCGTTTATCAACGCTTAGTAGACATCTTAGTCGGTGAAAAAGCGCAGGGTGGACCTGCTGGACTTAAGAAAGGCGCCGCGATTACTAAGGCTAGTTTAACCGAGATTCCACGTGAAAAATGGTTCTCCATTAAATTGGACAAAGGCAAAGTCGCTGATGAATTAAAAGAAGCCGAAGAACAATTAAAACAATACCGTGCTAACTACGATGCGCGTTATGACGAAAAACGTAAAAAACTAACCCAGGGCGATGATTTATCACCAGGCGTATTGAAAATCGTTAAAGTCTATATGGCCGTTAAACGCCGCGTGCAGCCAGGGGATAAAATGGCAGGGCGTCATGGTAACAAAGGGGTTATTTCCCGAATCGTTGCCGTGGAAGACATGCCTTATTTAGCCGATGGTACCAGCATCGATATCGTATTGAACCCATTAGGTGTTCCATCTCGTATGAACATCGGTCAGGTTCTAGAGACTCACTTAGGCTGGGCGGCTAAAGGTTTAGGCCTTAAGATCGGTAAGATGATCGATGGCAAAGCTAAACCGAAAGAGCTACGCGATTACATTAGCGAAATTTATAATACCGAAGGTTCCCATAAAGTGGATCTAGAGTCCTTTACTAACGAAGAAGTAGCCGAATTGGCTGGCAACTTGCGTGAAGGGGTGCCGATGGCAACTCCAGTATTTGATGGTGCAACCGAAGGGCAAATTAAAGAGATGCTACGCTTAGCTGACTTGCCTGAAAGTGGTCAAATCCCATTATATGATGGTCGTACCGGTCAAGCATTTGATCGCCCGGTAACCGTGGGTTATATGTATATGCTGAAATTGAATCACTTAGTCGATGATAAGATGCATGCACGTTCCACCGGATCATACAGCTTAGTGACGCAACAACCGCTGGGTGGTAAAGCTCAGTTTGGTGGTCAGCGCTTTGGTGAGATGGAGGTCTGGGCCCTTGAAGCATATGGTGCGGCTTATACCTTACAAGAAATGCTCACAGTGAAATCCGATGATGTTAATGGTCGTACCAAGATGTATAAAAATATCGTGGACGGTGATTACTCGATGGATCCAGGTGTGCCTGAGTCATTCAATGTATTGACCAAGGAAATTAGAGCATTAGGTATCGACATCGACTTGGAAGCGGAATAACTTACGCTTATTTACTTACGACGATTTTTTGAAGGAGACGGCCTTGAAAGACTTACTTGGCATGATGAAGCAAGGTAAACAAGAATTTGACCGGATTAAGATTGGATTAGCCTCACCCGAGGTAATCCGTTCCTGGTCTTTTGGTGAAGTTAAAAAACCTGAAACGATTAACTATCGTACCTTTAAACCCGAGCGCGAAGGTTTATTCTGCGCGAAAATTTTCGGGCCAATTAAAGATTTCGAATGTTTATGCGGTAAATACAAACGCCTTAAACATCGTGGAATTATTTGTGAAAAATGTGGAGTAGAAGTCACTCAGGCTAAAGTACGTCGCGAACGTATGGGCCATATCGAGTTAGCCTCCCCAGTCGCTCACATCTGGTTCTTAAAATCCCTACCATCGCGTATCGGCCTATTATTAGATATGCCACTGCGTGATATCGAACGCGTATTATACTTTGAAGCTTACGTCGTTACTGAGCCTGGCATGACCAAGCTCGAACGCGGCCAATTATTGACCGAAGAAGCGCATATGGAAGCCTTAGAGCTTTATGGCGACGAATTCCAAGCCAATATGGGTGCGGAAGCGATTCAGAAATTGTTAAAGGATATGGATGTTAAAGAGCAAATCGCTACCATCCGTGAAGAAATCCCAGCGACCACTTCTGAAACCAAGCTTAAAAAATTAGCGAAACGTTTAAAACTATTGGAAGCATTTGACGGTTCAGGCAATAACCCCGCCTGGATGATTATGACCGTACTTCCCGTATTACCACCTGATTTACGCCCATTGGTTCCCCTGGATGGCGGCCGATTTGCGACCTCAGACTTAAACGATTTATACCGTCGCGTGATTAACCGCAACAACCGATTAAAGCGTTTGCTCGAACTCAATGCACCAGACATTATCGTGCGTAATGAAAAACGTATGCTGCAAGAGGCCGTCGATGCCTTATTAGACAATGGTCGTCGTGGACGTGCGGTAACCGGCTCCAATAAACGCGCCTTGAAATCCCTGGCCGATATGATTAAGGGTAAACAAGGTCGTTTCCGTCAAAACTTATTAGGTAAGCGCGTAGACTATTCCGGACGTTCCGTAATCGTCGTGGGCCCAACCTTACGTTTGCATCAGTGCGGACTGCCTAAGAAGATGGCATTGGAATTATTTAAGCCCTTTATTTTCGGTAAATTAGAAAAAAGAGAATTAGCGACCACCATTAAAGCCGCTAAGAAAATGGTTGAACGTGAAGAGCCAGTTGTTTGGGATATTTTGGAAGAAGTGATCCGCGAACATCCAGTCTTGTTAAACCGTGCACCAACTCTGCATAGATTAGGTATCCAAGCCTTTGAACCTTTACTAATCGAAGGTAAAGCGATTCAATTGCATCCATTAGTTTGCGTGGCTTATAACGCGGACTTTGATGGAGACCAAATGGCCGTGCATATCCCATTAACTATCGAGGCACAGTTAGAAGCCCGTGCGTTAATGATGGCGACAAATAATATCTTACATCCTGCCAATGGTGAGCCAATTATCTGCCCAACCCAGGATATCGTATTAGGCTTATATTACATGACCCGTGAGCGTATTAATGCTCGTGGCGAAGGTAAAATCTTTGCCGACTTAGACGAAGTACATCGTGCTTACTCCTGCGACTTAGTTGACTTACAAGCCAAAGTTAAAGTTAGACTGCATCAAAAAATCTTAGATGAAGATGGCGTAATGCATGAAAAACGCAGTATAGTCGATACGACTGTTGGGCGCGCATTGCTTTCCAATATTCTGCCTGCAGGCCTACCGTTTGATTTGATTAACGTAGTGTTAACCAAAAAAGTGATCGCTAAAGTTGTGGATACTTGTTATCGCAAACTAGGCGTGAAAGACACGGTAATCTTTGCTGACCAATTGATGTATACAGGCTTTGAATATTCGACTCGTTCGGGAATCTCGATCGGTATTAATGATTTAGTAGTGCCAGAAGCTAAACTTAAAATTATTGCCGCTGCCGAAGAAGAAGTAAAAGAAATTGCTAACCAGTTTGCTTCCGGTTTATTGACCGAAGGTGAGCGTTATAATAAAGCGATCGATATCTGGTCCCGTGCCAATGATCAAATTTCCAAAGCGATGATGGAAGTGATTGCACAAGACTGGGTTGTAGACGCTAAAGGTAAAAAAGTTAAACAAGAATCTTTCAACTCCATCCATATGATGGCGGATTCTGGTGCTAGGGGTTCGGCAGCACAGATTAGACAGCTTGCCGGTATGAGGGGCTTGATGGCTCGTCCAGATGGTTCGATTATCGAAACACCTATTATCGCGAACTTCCGCGAAGGATTGAGCGTATCAGAATATTTCACCTCTACTCATGGTGCTCGTAAAGGCTTGGCGGATACCGCGTTAAAAACAGCAAACTCAGGTTACTTAACCCGTCGTTTAGTGGATGTATCACAAGACGTAGTGATTAATATTGAAGATTGCGGTACCACCGAAGGCTTAATGATGACCCCTTATATCGAAGGCGGTGATGTCGTTGTGCCTTTACATGAACGCGTATTGGGTCGTGTCGTCGCTGAAGACGTCTATGAGCCTGGTACCGATAAAATTGTAGCTCCAGCAGGAACTTTGTTGGATGAACGTTGGGTTCTTAACTTAGAATCACACGGTATCGATGAAATTAAAGTGCGTTCGGCTATTAGCTGTACGGCACGTCGTGGTATCTGTGCGGCCTGTTATGGCCGTGATTTGGCTAGAGGTCACTTGGTGAATATCGGAGAAGCGGTCGGTGTAGTCGCGGCTCAGTCGATTGGTGAACCAGGGACCCAGCTTACCATGCGTACCTTCCATATTGGTGGTGCGGCATCCAGAACCACAGCGGTTAATAGCGTAAAAGTCGCGACCGATGGTTTTATGAAGCTTCACAATATGAAAACCGTGGCTAACGTTAGCGGTAAATTGATTGTAGTATCGCGTTCCGGTGAACTGACCGTATTGGATAAATTCGGTCGTGAACGTGAACGTTATAAAATTCCATACGGTTCCGAATTACCGTTTGCTGATGGATCTGCCGTAACCCCTGGCCAATTAGTGGCTACCTGGGATCCGCATACCCATCCAATCGTAACTGAGGTTACCGGTAAAGTGGTATTCGTCGATATGAATGAGGGTTCAACCATCGTTCGTCAAACTGATGAGCTAACCGGTTTAAGCAGCATCGTAATTACCGATACCAAACAACGCAGTGCAGCGGGTAAGGACTTAAAACCAATGATTAAATTGGTCGATGCTAAGGGCAAAGATTTATTCTTCCCTAATAGCAAAGTTCCAGCCAGCTACTTCTTGCCAGCAAATGCTATCGTATTAGTAGAAGATGGCGGCAAAGTGAAAGCCGGTGATATTATGGCTCGTATCCCTCAAGAAGGATCGAAAAATAAGGATATTACCGGGGGTCTTCCACGCGTTGCGGATTTATTCGAAGCACGTAAACCGAAAGAGCCAGCTATCTTGGCAGAAGTATCGGGTATCGTAAGCTTCGGTAAAGAAACCAAAGGTAAACGTCGTCTGCTTATTACTCCAGCTGAGGCGGAAGCGTTCGAAGTATTGATTCCAAAATGGCGCCATATCAACGTATTTGAGGGTGAGCAAGTGGCTCGCGGTGAGATTATCTCCGATGGTCCATTAAATCCTCACGATATTTTACGTTTGAAAGGCGTAGGCGCGTTGGCTAATTACTTGGTAAATGAGATCCAGGACGTATACCGCTTACAAGGCGTTAAGATTAACGATAAACATATTGAAGTTATCGTGCGTCAGATGGTACGTCGAGTGGAGATTATCTCAGGTGGCGACAGCAAATTCCTGAAAGGCGAACAGATCGAGCAATCCAAAGTATTGGAAGAAAACGATCGCGTTAAGGCCAATGGTAAAATGTTGGCGTTATTCGAGCCTATCCTGCACGGTATTACCAAGGCTTCCTTGTCAACGGACTCCTTTATCTCGGCCGCTTCTTTCCAAGAGACAACTCGAGTCTTGACCGAAGCCGCTGTAAATGGACGTGCTGACCCAATGCTTGGCTTAAAGGAAAACGTGACCGTAGGTCGCCTAATCCCAGCCGGTACCGGCCTGGCGTATCATTTGGCTCGCAAACAACAAAAAGCGGCTCTAGCACTGAAAAACCAAGGCCCAACAGCCGAGGAAGTGGAAAGCGCATTGTCGGCAGCCTTGAGTCGTAAAAACTCAAGTTCCAGCCATCCAGAAGATGATCGTTAAAACAATAAGCCCGCCATCCTGATAATGCGTAGCATTCGTCAGGATCCAGGTTTTAAATAAAAAAGGCGCCATCGGCGCCTTTTTTATTTGACATTCGCATCGCAAGGCTTTCTCAAGGCCACTAGTTTTTCTGCAAGCACAACGCCATCCTTTTGAAGGGGTCCTGTCACCTACCACCTTTATAACTGCGGCGTTCATCACTCTGCATTTATAAAGGTGATAGGTGCCACCCCGTTTTTTAAACTAGGCTTGTCAGGTATGAGAAGCTTTGGCGTGGTTTTACTATTGATTGTAGTAATGCCCTGTCATCCAGGGGCCACGAAGTAGTGCCCGGGATCCAGCTTTAAAAATAGAATAAGGCTTAAGCAGCCGATTTAAACTTTTCAACATGCAACTTGCGAGCAAGGCTTTTTAGTTTCCAAAGGTCATAATCGCGTTGTAAATTCATCCAAAGAGTCGGGTTATTTCCGAGGGCCATAGATAAGCGCATCGCCATTTCTGGGCTAATGCCAGCATGTCCATTAAGCAGGCGTGATAAAGTTGTCCGATCAACTCCAAGTTTTTGAGCCGCTTCACTTACAGTAATACCTGCGCCTTCAATACATATTTCTCTAATAATTTCGCCAGGATGTATAGGGTTCTTAATCATAACTTAACTCCTTTAATGATAATCAAGATAGTCAACTAAGACTGCATCTTTATTGTCAAACTTATATATCACTCGCCAATTGCCATTAACTCTAACTGAATAGTGCTCTTTACGTTGCCCCGTCAACTTATGGAAGGACAGTCCTGGTAAGTTTAAGGCGTCTGGCTCTTCTGCAGCATTGAGTAACTGTAAAATGACGGTTAGCCTTCTAACATGTTCGGAATTGATCCCAGCTTTGCTGCCAGTTTCATAGAATTGCCTTAAGCCTTTATGTTTCCAGGATTTAATCATAATTTGTATTATAGCGTGTTGCGCTACACAGTACAATAACTATATTTAATGTGACTAGCTATAATCAAAATACGTGTATAATTCACTTTGTATGGGATTATGCACAAAATAAGGGGCTGAAATGCGCGCTATATCTTCATCAGAATTTAGGCAAAATCAAGCTGCCATTATGGATAAAGTAGTTGAGAGTCATATTCCTATAATTGTTATGCATCCGAAGGGAAAGGTAGTAATTTTGTCACTCAAAGGCTTTAGATCTTACGAAGAGACGATGTTTTTACTATCAAACCCAGATCATTCTGAAAGATTGGTTAAATCAATTGATAATGCCAAGAGAGGTAAATATAAGCCAAGAGAGCTTATGGAATGAGATATAATTCACTAAAGCGACAAGTTATAAGGACCTTGCCATCTTTTAGCTATGATAACCTCTATTTTATCAAAATTTTTATTGTTGTTACTATCTCATAACAAAAGCTATAGTTTATGTGCACTGACATTTATTGAGACTCGCTATGTTTAACCAGCTAACCTGGTTTATCGGGATTGTATCCATTATTCAAATAGCCTTTTTACCAGGCTTTATTATTTGTCGCGCCTTTAAGCTTGAGCATTACCTGCCTTCGAAATGGGCGGCTTATTTTTTTAGTAGCCTGTTAGTGAATTATCTGCTGGTGTTGGGATTATGCAGTTTGCATCTTTATACCAGCATAGTCTTGCGTAGTCTGGTCGGTATAGAGGTCTTGGTAGCGCTCATGCTGGCTTGGCCGGGCTTATTGCTTAAACCCTCAGCCCAAGCTAATTTCCTGCGTTTTAAAGCCTATTGGCAGAAGGGTATAAACTCACAGTGGATAGCCGTTATCGCTTTACTGGTTTTAATGGCTTATGGGTTTGCGTTGATTGCCAATCAAGGTGGGGTCTTTATGCGCTGGGACCCTTTGGTGTCCTATAACCCTTGGGCTATCGAATGGGCGGCAAATCATTTTCCAGCACAAACTTACGATTACCCACAAGTTTTATCGACCAATTGGTCGCTGTCCTATGTATTGATTGGGCAATTAAATGGTGGGCTGCCTTTAGAGTTTTTCCCAAGAGCAATTATGGGTTTATTTCCATTTTTCACTATGCTCATGCTTTGGAATAAGATGCTGTCAGAGCAAAGCGATAGCTATGGTCTAAGCCTTATTATACTCGGAGTCTTAATAGCGGTACTTTTGCCAAGCTATATCGGTCATGGCTATGCCGATATTCCGGTGATGGCGATAAGTTTTGCCGCCGTGTTGATACTAGTCGATGCAAGCCAACGGCCGGTTTCAATTAAGCGGCTTTTATGTGGTTCGGCTTTATGCGCTACTGCGGCCCTTACTAAACAGGCTGGGCTATGGTTGGTATTAGTCTATCCATTGCTTAGTTATCTACTAGTGCTAAAACCGTTACGCCTAGCTAAGCTTACGATATTTAACATTCTAAGCCTGCAAATCCTAGTCTTAAGTTTAATTACGCTATCCTGGTATGGATTAGTCTGGTGGGGGCCTTTGCATCAGCCTATAGAGTGGTCATTTTTAACGAAAGGCATTTATGTTGGGGCTTCCTGGAGCGAACGTTTAGGCTGGGCCTGGCAAAAATCGGGTGCCTTATTTTGGATTGGTTTCGCTGTAGCCTGTTTAAGCTGTAAGTCTGCCAACAAATGGCGCCTGCCTTTTATCTTTGTCGCTATGCCTATGGTGGCGATTTGGTTATTTGGCTTTAGCTACGATGATAGAAATCTAGCGATGAGCCTGCCCTTTATGGCTCTAATGTTAGGTGAAGTTCTTTATTTGCTTAGCAAGCTCAATCCTTGCCAACATTATTTGGCGTATTTAAAACGATGCTTGGAAGGGTGGTTCTATATACAGATTGTAGCCGATTGCCTGATCTATGTGCTTTCCTGTTGCTGGCTAAAAAAAGGTTTAAGTCGACTTACTATCTTAGGCTGGCTGGCCTTAAGCTTATTCGTAATAGGTTTAATGGGGTGGCAAAGCGGGTTTAGGGCAAATGATTTAAATGCCTATCAAGTCGAGGCTAAACAAGCAGCGGGAGAGACAGCCCTTTATCAAATGCTCAATAGCTATCAAGCTAAGCAAGGCTTTAATGGCACAATGTTAACGGCCTGGGGCTTCTTATTTAATGGAATTCCAGGACTTAGCACTACAGTTCAAGCGCTTAAGCCTCAATTTTATGGCTCTGATATGTTGCCAAATGTTACGCAAAGCTCGGCGCTGTTTTTACAAGCCCTGCAAGCTTATCCTGAGGCCCGTTATATTTTAGTGGATAATGATCTAGAATTAAGCTCGGCAGAATTTCATCGCTATCTCGATAGAGCCGCATCGGCAGGTAAAATAAAACGAGTGGGGCGCTCGCCTAAATTTAGTTTATATGAAATCATTAAGCCCTTGCAGTAGGAGCACATTGTGCAGCAGTTAATTGGATTATTAGGTTTTATCGCGATATTACAACTGGGTTTTATACCAGGCTATATTATTATGAGAGCATTTCGTCTTAAGCTTCCTATTTTGCGCAGCATGCTGGTCAGTTTTTTCTTAAGTTTTTTGGCTAATTATATTGTAGTGTTTAGTTTAACTCTTTTGCATGGTTATACACCAACCGTGGTGTGGGGCCTTATTGCTATCGAGGCGCTGGTATTATTATGGCTATTTTGGCCCAGTCATTCTGGTTGGGATGCTTGGCAGCAACAAGCTTCGCTCTGTCAGGGCTTTTGGCAAAGCCTTAACCGAGGGGCATCGGTTGACCGATTTATCCGTCTAGGTCTTTTCTTTGCGGCCATGTTTATCCTATTAATTTTTCTAGGGATATTTATAAATCAACTAGGTCAGGTATTTAACGCCTGGGACCCCGTGATGTCCTATAATGTCTGGGCCCTCGAATGGGCGGCAGGGCATATTCCTCAAGATACCTGGCATTATCCGCAACTCATTCCTGCTAATTGGTCCTTAACGTATGTTATTACCGCGCCGGCCAGCAGTGGCTTAAGTTTGCAGTTTTTTGCTAAAGCGCTTATGCCTTTATTTCCCTTAATGTTGTTACTCGCTTTGCTCGATTTAGCGATTGAAACCCGGCGAACAGGCTATCTATTAGGCATAATCTTTACGGCTTTTTTGCTGTCGCGTTTTGCTGAAAGCTTTGGCCAGGGCTGGGTCGATGTGCCTATGGCTAGCTTTGCCTTATTGAGTATGACCCTATTATTTTTAGCCGGAACTAGCGATAAACCCTATCGCTATATCGCCTTATCAAGCTTGATGTGTGCCGGCTCAGCTGTGACCAAACAAGCCGGGCTTTATATCGTGCTCTGGTATCCTGTGCTCTGTTATATTTTAGCCTTAAGGCCGCATGCTAATCGAGGCTTTGCTAAACACTTAAGCCCGTTAATCTTTAGTTGGGCATTCATTCTAATTATTAGCTTACCTTGGTATCTCTATATTCAGTATCAAATCGATCATGGTTTAGCGAGCTCTGAGATTGGGTTTGTGACTCAAAATATTTTTCAGGTCTTAGGGTATGGATGGGGTTTACGCATTTCATTTGGGGTGTTTCAGGCGGGCTTGGTTTTTTGGTTATTATTAGCCGTGGCTTGTGTTTATATGCGCTCACAATCTTCATGGCGAATTTTAATCGCCTTAATTGTTCCCTATACCATTATTTGGATTGCTTTTTATTCCTACGCCACTCGTAACTTTGTACTGGTAGCTCCTATGTTGGGTTTAATAGCTGGCTTAAGCTGTGAGGAGCTTTATGCTAATGGCAGCATCAAAAAATGGCTAAATAGGGTGGTGAGCTATTTTACTATGCATGCTTATAAGCCCCTGCACCTGATTATGGCGTTAATGATAATAGTAGTAATCATTACTGAAATCCCACAATGCTCTACGCCTGCCTTAAATTACGCTCAACTAACTCAGCAAAAGAAACTAGGGGATGCTGCTTTAAATAGTATGTTGCTACGTTATCAGGTTGCCCATGGGTTTAAAGGTAAGATTATGACTTCCTGGGATTACATTGGCCATGTGCCGGGGATTGCCCCTTATTATCAACCATATCGCCCAGCAGGGGTTGAGGCTAATAGTTATCAATCTGCCTGGATGCTTTACCCCCAAGACTTAGCCCTACTATTAAAAAAATATCCTGCCAGTTATATTTTAGTGGCGAATCAGGGTGGCTTGGTTTCTTTGGCCTATTTACAGTATTTTAAACGACTCGAGCAAGAAAAATTGCTTAAACCTATAGTGGTATTGCCGCATTTTACACTATATGAAATCGTAGGGCCGATATCCTAGTCAGCAAAATATTTAACGCTTTGCCGACTGAACGCTTGATGACACCACATAAAATGGCTATAGTCAGGCAACACAACTTACAGGCGTTTATTGTGAATATCATTGCGCTTATCCCGGCTTATAATCCTGCTGATGATTTAGTTCCTTATGTGCGGGAGCTATTAGCATCCGATATTTCACAGGTAATAGTGGTAAACGATGGAAGTTTGGCGGAATATCGGGCTGTTTTTGCCCAATTAAAAACCCTTTCAGGTTTGATTGTACTAGAACACGCCGTGAATTTAGGCAAAGGTGCAGCGCTTAAGACCGGATTAAACTATGCCGCCTGCAATTTTCCTCAGGCGGTTGGTGTGCTTACCATCGATGCAGATGGGCAACATTTATTAAATGATGCGTTAACATTAGCCAATGCCTTAATAAATTCACCCGATCATTTAATAATGGGTTCACGCCATTTTGGTAAAGATGTGCCGTTTCGTAGCAAATTTGGTAATATTTTTACCCGCTATACTTTTAGGGCATTAACAGGCATTAAACTCTCCGACACTCAGTCTGGATTGCGCGCCATTCCCATGGATTTAATACCCTGCTTGTTAAAAATTGCCGCTAATGGGTATGAGTTTGAATTAGATATGCTGGTAACAGCTCATAGACATGGCTGGGGGATTTTAGAAGCACCTATCGTAACAGTCTATATCGATAATAATAAATCCTCTCATTTTCGGCCCTTACGCGATTCCTTGCGTATCTATTTTGTATTGTTTCGGTTTTCCATTATTGCTTTACTAAGTGCAATACTCGATTATGGTATATTTATTAGCATTTATTACTTTGTGATTGGAAATGTAATGTTGTGCTTAGTGGCAGGGCGATTAGTCTCAACGGTGTTTAATTATTTGAATGTTAAAAAGTATGCCTTCCATTCTAAGGGCGATCATAAAAGAACGCTGCCCAAATATGTGGCATTAGCCATTACCTCCACGGTATTGGCGTATGTTATGATTGTCGGCTTAATTTCCCTGTTTACTATCAACATAGTTATAGCAAAACTTATTTCCGAAATGTTTATGTTTGTGCTTAACTTCCTCGTACAACGTGACTTTATATTTAAAAGGACGCAAAGATGAAATGGTTTTGGCTAATAATGGGTATAGTTTTATTTTTGTTAGGCATCGGGTTTGCACTGCTTAATCCTGAAGGCATCGACCTTAATTTATTTGTATTCCAGTTTAAAACTACATTGGCATTGGCTTTATTAGGTTTTTTTGTAGTGGGAGGCTTAATGGGCTTAATGGTCGGCTATGTGCGCGGAAGATGGAAGTCCCGTAAAACGATTAAACCATTAGCCAGCAATGGTCGCCTCTAAGGCCGCATTAATTACTTCAGGGCCTGAATTTTTAGTGATATAGGTCGTATCACTTAACATCCTGCGCCAAAGCCTTGCATTAGGCTCGCCATGAAATAAGCCCAAAATATGCCGGGTAAGCGCTTTTATCGAGTCTCCCTCGGCAAGGCGAGCCTCCGCATAGGGCATAAAAGCCTCGATTATTTCCTGGCGCGTTTTAATAGGCGTTTGGGACTGATGGATGGCTTGATCAACACTCATCAGTATATAAGGGTCGTGATAGGCGCTTCGACCGATCATCACGTGATCGATTGATTTAAGGTGGGTTTCTGCTTGTGCTAACGTTTGAATACCGCCATTAATGCCTATATTAAGCGTGGGGAAGTCGCGTTTAATCTGATACACCCTTTCATAATCTAAGGGTGGGATATCTCGATTTTCCTTGGGGCTTAAGCCTTTAAGCCAGCCTTTCCTGGCATGAATAATGACTTGATCGACTCCGCTATTGACTAAAGTCTGGATAAAATGCAGCAATTCTTGATAGCTATCGTTATTATCAAAGCCAATGCGAGTTTTAACCGTTACGGGAATTCCGACTTGATCTTTCATGGCTTTAACGCAATCGGCAACTAGGTCAGGCTTAGCCATTAAGCATAAGCCAAACATGCCAGACTGCACTCTATCGCTAGGGCAGCCTACGTTGATATTCACCTCATTATAACCCCATTCTTCAGCAATTTTGGCGCATTCAGCGAGGTCAGTTGGGTTGCTACCGCCAAGCTGTAATGCTAAGGGATGTTCGGCCTGATCATAGCCTAATAATTTATCGCGGTTGCCATGCAAGATCGCTCCGGTGGTAATCATTTCGGTATAGAGTAGGGTGTGCTTGGATAGCAGGCGTAAAAAGTAGCGGCAATGACGGTCGGTATAGTCCATCATTGGAGCGACTGATATTTTAGAAGAAGCAGTTATCATAGATGCCAATTGGCCTATTTTCAGAATTTGCAAAATTTTACCATAAATCATTGCCGTAATATAAATATCCTCTAAAAATTGCACTTCCGGTTATAAAAAACTAGAATAGTTAACATTTTACAATAAGGTAATTAAATGAAAGCAGTGATTCTTGCTGGTGGGCTTGGTACTCGTTTAAGTGAAGAAACGACCATAAAGCCTAAGCCTATGGTTGAAATTGGTGGGAAGCCTATTCTTTGGCATATTATGAAAACCTATTCTCATTATGGGATCAATGATTTTATTATTTGCCTTGGTTATAAGGGCTATATAATTAAAGAATATTTTGCCAATTATTTCTTACATATGTCTGATGTCAGCTTTGACATGAAGAATAATAAAATGGAAATTCACCAGAATACCTCTGAACCGTGGCGAGTGACTTTAGTGGATACCGGTGATGAAACCATGACAGGCGGTCGCTTGAAGAGAGTGGCGCGCTTTCTGGATGACGAAGATTTTTGCATGACCTATGGCGATGGGGTGGCAGATGTCGATATAGATGCACTTATAAAATTACATCAAAAAGAAGGGCGGATTGCTACTGTCACAGCAACTCAACCTCCAGGTCGATTTGGTGCTATAGAGCATACTGATAATAAGGTTCTGTCTTTTAAAGAAAAACCTCGTGGAGATGGGGCGTGGATTAATGGGGGCTATTTTGTGCTTTCTCCAAAGGCCATGGATTATATAAATGATGATACAACGCTTTGGGAGCAGGAGCCTATGCATAATTTGGCGCTCGATGGCCAAATGAGCGTGTATTTCCATAATGGCTTTTGGCAGCCTATGGATACCTTGCGTGAAAAGCATCATTTAGAAGAATTGTGGCAATCAGGGAAGGCGCCCTGGAAACTGTGGTAAGGACGCATTGATGAAGCACTCTTTCTGGTTAGGAAAACGAGTTTTATTAACCGGGCATACTGGTTTTAAAGGTTCCTGGATGGCTCTATGGTTGCACACCTTAGGTGCGCAAGTCTGTGGCTATGCCTTGGCTCCTAATACTGAATCTAATTTATATACCATACTAGGCCTAGAAAAGCAGATAGAAAGTCATATTGGTAATATTGTCGATTATGAGCATCTTAATAAAACAGTTTTAGACTTTAAGCCTGATATTATTATTCATATGGCCGCTCAGCCATTAGTACGTTATTCCTATGAACATCCGGTTGAAACCTATGCAACTAATGTTATGGGTACGGTTAATATTTTAGAGATTTTCCGCCATTCAGATGCAAAAATTCTCCTTAATATTACCACCGATAAATGTTATGAAAATAAAGAAAGGTCCTTGGGCTATAGCGAAAATGAACCACTCGGCGGCTACGACCCCTATAGTAATAGTAAGGCGTGTTCTGAGCTGGTTACCAGCGCTTATAGAAATTCATTTTTTAATCCTAAAGATTATGCAAATCATGGCAAAGGCATTGCCTCAGCCAGGGCCGGTAATGTTATTGGTGGGGGCGATTGGTCGCAAGATCGATTAGTCCCTGATTTAGTGAACAGTTTGATTCAAGGTAAACCTATTACTCTGCGCTATCCTCACTCTATCCGACCATGGCAGCATGTATTTGAGCCATTAAGTGGATATATGCAATTGGTAGAGCAGCTTTGGCAACAGCCCGAGAATCTTTCGGAAGCCTTTAATTTTGGTCCACTCGAGGCAGATTGCATTAGCGTTGGCGATCTAGCCAAAGCTTTTGCTAGAGAATGGGGGCAAAGCGAAGCTATCTTAGCTCAGCAAACCTCAGTGCTGCACGAGGCAGGGTTTTTAAAATTAGATATCAGTAAGGCTAAATCACGGTTAAACTGGCAGCCTCGATCTACTATTAGGCAAGCCATACAATATACTGCAGACTGGTATAAAAATTGGCAAACAGGGGCAGATATGAAGGCCTTCTCTTTGCAGCAGCTAAACGAATTTGAATTAATGGAGAATAGTAATGAGTAAAGAAGATTTTATCCATGTTCCATATGGCAGAACCGTTCATGGCGAAGAAGAGATTGCAGCGGTCGTTCATGTCCTTAGAACGTCCACCCAAATGGGCAAGCATGTTCGTGAAATGGAAGAAAAAGTAGCGGCCGAATACGGTAAAGAATTCGGCATTATGGTGAACTCCGGATCATCGGCTCTTGAATTAGCGATCGAAATTTTAAAACTTCCGGTGGGTTCTGAAGTAATTACCCCGGCACTCACCTTTTCAACCACGGTAGCACCTTTGGTTCGTCATGGCTTGGTCCCGGTTTTTATCGATGTTGAACCTGGCACTTATAATATCGATGCCAATAAAATAGAGGCCATGATTACTGATAAAACAAAATTGATGATGATTCCTAATTTATTAGGTAACTTACCCAATTGGAAAAAAATCCGCGAATTAGCGGATAAATATAAAATTTTCTTAATAGAGGATTCCTGCGATACCTTAGGCGCCACCATCGATGGCGAATCGGCAGGGCGCTTTACCGAGATTAGCGTCACCAGTTTCTATGGCTCGCATGTTATTAACTGTGGCGGCAACGGCGGTATGCTTTGTGTTAATGATCCTAAATTGGCTGAAAGAGCTAAATTATTGCGTAGTTGGGGCAGAAGCTCCTCATTATTTGTTGAATCGGAAGCCATCGAAAACCGCTTTAACGTTAAGGTGGATGGCATCGATTATGATGCTAAATTCGTATTCGAAGCCATGGGTTATAATCTAGAGCCGTCAGAGATGGGTGCAGCCTTTGGTTTGGTGCAGCTAAGCAAACTCCAGCAAAATATTGCTACTCGTGAGAAATTTTTTAAGGCGCAAATGGAGTTTTTCTCTCAGTACCAAGACTGGTTTATCTTGCCTAAACAATTACCTAACTCCCATACAGGCTGGTTGGCTTTCCCTTTAACGATTAAAAGCACTGCACCGTTTACTCGCACTCAAATGCAGATTTTCTTAGAAAATCGCAATATCCAAACTCGCACAGTTTTTACCGGTAATATTTTAAGGCAGCCGATGATGAAAGGGGTTAAGCACATAGCAGATCCTAGTGGCTATGCCAATGCCGACCAGGTTATGTGTGGTGGTATCTTAATGGCTTGCCATCATGGCTTAACCGACGAATTATTAGCCCATATCCATAGCTCTTTTAAAGTTTTTGCTAATAGTTTTTAATAGCATGAATAAACTAAAAGTAGCCATCTTAGGAAGCGGAAATATCGGAACGGACTTATTAATTAAGTCCCTGCGATCCCCTCATCTTGACTGCCAGGTGTTAATCGGCCGCAGCCATAGTTCCAATGGCTTGCAAAAAGCGGCCTCACTTGGGGTGGCAACTTCGACCGAAAGCATCGACTATATTATAAAGAACCCTCAATGCTGCGATATTGTCTTTGATGCTACTTCAGCAAAAGATCATTTTATTCACGCACCTATTTTAAAAGATTTAGGCAAGTTTGTTATCGATTTAACGCCAGCTTGTGTGGGCGAAATTTGTGTCCCAGCCGTCAATCTAGAAGAATGTTTAACGAAACCTAATGTCAATATGATTACCTGCGGTGGACAAGCCTCTATTCCCATCGCTTATGCCATAGGCCAAGTTAATCAGGAAGTAGAATATATTGAGGTGGTGTCCAGCATAGCGTCTAGAGGAGCCGGCCCTGCGACCAGGCTTAATTTAGACGAGTATATAAATACCACAGAGTTTGGTCTAAAGCGTTTTTCCGGCGCATTAAAAACTAAGACTATTTTAAATCTAAACCCGGCCCTGCCATGTATTAATATGCAAACCACCATTTTTGCCAAAGTTAAGCATCCCAATTTGCCAGAATTGCAAAAGAAAGTGGCTGAAATGGTTGAGAGAATTAAGCGCTATGTGCCGGGCTATGAAATTATTTTAAATCCCATGCTCGAAAATGGTAGAATCGTTGTCATGTTGCGAGTAAAGGGTCTAGGCGATTATTTGCCGGAATATGCTGGTAATCTCGATATTATCAATTGTGCCGCGATTGCCGTTGCGGAAAGCTACGCCATAAAAAGAGCTAATATTAGCGCATAAGGAATTTCACATGTCATTTATACTCATTAGTGATCCTACGCTTCGTGATGGTAGCCACGCAGTAGGCCATAAAATTACGGCAGATCAAATTGCCGAATATTGCAAACTTGCAGATGAGGCTGGTGTTCCTATAGTTGAAGTGGGGCATGGTAATGGCCTAGGCGCTTCTTCATTGCAACTCGGCGAATCCCTTATTAGCGACAGCGAAATGCTGGCAGTAGCTCGAGCTAATTTAACAAAGGCTAAGCTTGGCGTGCATGTTATTCCTGGATTTGCCACCATCGAAAAAGACTTAAAGCCAGCGATTGCAGCAGGGGTTGATGTAGTGCGTATAGCCTCTCATTGTTCAGAGGCAGATATCACGGAGCGCCATATTAAATTTGCTCGTGATGCAGGTAAAGCAGTGTATGGGGTGTTAATGATGTCTCATATGCTCTCACCACATCTATTGGCGGAAGAAGCAGCCAAAATGGAATCCTATGGAGCTGAAGTAATTGTTTTTATGGATTCTTCCGGGCATTTTTTGCCGGCAGATGTCAGCGAGCGCGTAATTAAAATGAAAGAAATGGTATCCATTCCAGTGGGTTTCCATGCGCACAATAATTTAGGTATGGCTATAGCAAATTCTATAGCGGCTGTTGTGGCAGGGGCCAATGTTTTAGATGGATCTGCCAGAGGCTTTGGGGCTGGGGCTGGGAATGCACAACTTGAAGTGTTGGTTGCCGTCCTGCATCGTATGGGCTATGAAACCGGGGTCGATCTTTATAAGCTTCTAGATTTAGCCGATTTTGCAGAAGAAAAATTAATCCCTAAGGTGCCTACTATTAGTTCGGTAAGCATAGTAAGTGGTTTGTCTGGGGTGTTTTCTGGGTTTATTAAGCCTGTTATGCGTATATCCAAAGAGTTTAATGTTGATCCTAGGGATCTATTTTTTGAGCTGGGCGCACGTAAAATTATTGCCGGCCAAGAAGATATGATTTTGGAGGTTGCTAATGACCTATCAAAAAGAAAAAATCGGAAGGATTAAGCTATGTCTAAGCAGCAACAGCTTGAATTCTTGCTCCGAGATTGTGCCGATGTTTTAGCAAAGAATTCCATCGAATCGCTCGCTAAATTAAAAAATAAAACGATTTATATTGCGGGTGGTACAGGATTTGTTGGCACCTGGGTAGCGACCTTGGTCGACTATCTTAATCAGCATCATAGCTTCAATACTAAGTTATATATATTGTCTCGCCATTCAGATGCTTTTCAACAAATGGCTCCGCATTTGCAAGCAGCTAAAGAAATAGAACTGATTAGTAAAGATGTTAGGAATGTTTTTGAACTGCCTAATGACGTTAATTATGTGCTGCATTTAGCCTGTTCACCCGATAGCAGAAGCCATATATCTAACCCTTTAGATACCGCTTCTATCATTGCAGATGGCACAAAAAATTTATTATCGGTGGCCCGTTATTGTCCAAAGCTTGAAAATATACTGTATTTAAGCTCAGCATCCATTTATGGACATCAAGCCTTAAGTCTTAGCAATATTGCTGAAGATTTTTTGGGTTCGGCCCCAAAACCTACTTTAATCACATCAACCTATGCCGAAGCTAAACGCTATGCAGAACTTCTTTGCACCATCTTTCGCTCCCAATACCGCCTACCTATCGTTATAGCCAGACCCTTTGCTTTTGTCGGCCCCTTTCAGAGCTTGGAGCGTCCCTGGGCTATTAACAATTTTATGCATGATGCGCTACAAGATAAGCCAGTTAATGTGCTAGGAGATGGCAAAACGATTCGTAGCTACCTATATGGCAGTGATGTGGCTTACTGGGTGCTTAACATGCTGGCGAACGCTGCAAGTGGTGAAACCTATAATCTAGGTAGTGACCAGGAAATCGATCTGATAGACTTAGCTAATCTAATTGCAGTAGAAGCACAAAGCGAAGGAAAGGTAAGTTTCGCCGATAGAACGACTATGGCGCCTCAAGCCTCGCGTTTAGTCCCTGCCATCGAGCGGGCTAAAATCGATTTAAAGCTTAAAGTTACCGTGGACTTAAAAGCAGCGATAAGTAAAACTCTAGAGTGGAACCATTTATGCAAACTATGATTAAAGCGGCTGATGAAATAGCGCTATTTTTAAAAGAGAAACAGATTAAGCATGTTTTTGGAATTATAGGCTCAGGCAATGCCCATATTTTCGATGCTATTAATCGTTTAGATTATACTGAAATCGTCTGCGTTCACCATGAACAAGCAGCGGTGATGGCCGCTATTACCTATTACCGGATTTCTGGTGTTGTTAGCGTAGCTTTAGTTACTACAGGTGCCGGCTCAACAAATGCTGTTACAGGAGTCGTTAGCGCATGGATGGACTCTATGCCGGTATTAATTATTTCGGGCAATGAAAATTCAAAATTTACCACTCAAGAAAATCTCTTACGGATCTGGGGTATTCAAGGTTACGATAGTAGCGCTATGGTCGAGAAAGTGACTAAGTATGCCACAAGAGTGATGGACCCTCTGCAAGTAGAGTCTGAGCTTGAAAAAGCCTATGGAATTGCTTCATCAGGGCGATTCGGGCCTTGCTGGCTAGATATTCCTATGAATATACAGGCGGCGCCAGTAGATACTCTTCGCTTAAAAACCCCAAGAGCTATCCCCCATGAAATGCATTCTTCGGCTCATGCCAAGCTTATTACTGATCCAAAACTCGCCCTAGATACGATAGTTGAAAAATTAAAACAGGCTTCAAGGCCCGTAATTTGGTTAGGGAACGGCATTCGATTGGCTGGTGCTGAAGCGTTGGTTAAAACTTTGGTTGAAACGCTAAAATGCCCGGTCTTGGTAACATGGACCGGCATCGATTTAATCGATTCCAATCATCCCCTAGTCTATGGTAGGGCAGGGATATATGGTCAACGGGCTGCTAACTTTGTATTGCAAAATTGTGACTTCTTAGTAACGATTGGCACGCGATTAGCCATACCACAAGTTGGCTATGATATTACTGAGCTTACTCGAGCAGCTGAAATAGCGGTGGTCGATATCGACGCCCAAGAATTAAGCAAATATCCGCAACGATTTAATTATCCTATTTGCATGGATGCAGGCGAATTTATGCGCGGTTTGCTTGAAAAAGCAGGCGAAGGCTTTGAACGAAAAGACTGGATTTCTCGATGTAATGATTATCGCGAGCGCTATCCTTTTATCGGGCCTGAGCATGCGGATAAAAATGGCTTTATGAATATTTACCGATTTATGGATCGACTCAATGCCTTGCTGCACCCTAAACAAATTATTACTACCGATATGGGTACCGCCTTGTTATGCGCGCATCAGGCCTTAAAAATAAAAGACGGCCAGCGATTGATGACCTCGCTAGGTTTGGGTGAAATGGGTTATGGTTTGCCGGCAAGTATAGGAGCATCCTTCGGTCGAGATAAAGCTGAAGTGCTATGCCTTAATTGCGATGGTGGAATGATGATGAATTTGCAGGAGTTGCAAACCATCGTTCATCACCAGTTGCCCATTAAAATTATTATTTTTAATAATGACGGTTATTTAATGATTAAGCATACTCAAAAAGCCTTGTTTACCGGACGATACAGCGGGACAGATAAAAAATCCGGCGTATCTTGCCCCGATTATTCCGCAGTGGCTAAAGCTTTTGGTATTCCTAGCTACACGATTAGGAACTGGGAAGAGTTTGATGAGAATATGCCAAAGGTCCAGAATGAAATAGGGTCCGTAATCTGTGAAGTATTTATGGACCCGGAACAATTTTTTCTGCCTAAATTATCCTTGGCCTTGCAGCCTGATGGCTCAATTATTTCGCCGCCTATGGAGGACTTGTCCCCATTGTTACCACGAGATGAATTGAAAGGAAATATGATTATAGGCCTGCACCCAAAATCAGAGGCTATAAAGTAAGCATGAATACTATTATTACCGAAGATATTGCTCAGATTATTGCTGCTGATTTGCCTTGGCAAAAATTAGCAGGCAAAACCATACTCATATCGGGTGCCTCAGGCTTTTTACCAAGTTATCTTGTGCATAGTATTATGGGATTAAATGATTCAGGCCGACTCGCCAAGCCCGCAAAGGTTATAGCCCTGGTCAGGAGCAAATCAAAAGCCGAAGCACGCTTTATAAATTATCTTGATAGGATGGATTTTAGGCTGATAGTACAAGATATCAATGACCTCATTACCGATGTAGATGAAGATCTGCATTACATTATTCATGCCGCCAGCCAAGCTAGTCCAAAATATTATGGCAGCGACCCGGTGGGGACGCTTTCAGCTAATATTTTTGGTACAGCCAACCTTTTGAAACTGGCCAAAGAAAAACGAGTGGAAGGGTTTTTATATTTTAGCAGCGGAGAGGTGTATGGGCAGGTCCCAGCCGAACTCGCCAGAACCGATGAATTAAATTATGGCTATATAGACCCCATGAATGTTCGTTCCTGCTATGGGGAAAGTAAGCGCATGGGAGAAAATATGTGCGTCTCTTGGCATGCACAATTTGGAGTGCCGGTAAAGATTGTCAGGCCATTCCATACTTATGGCCCAGGGATGCAACTCGATGATGGTCGCGTGTTTGCTGATTTTGTGGCAGATATCGTTGCGGGACGTGATATTGTAATGAAAAGCGATGGCTCAGCTATTCGAGCCTTTTGTTATTTGGTGGATGCAAGCATTGGTTTTTTTACGGTGTTATTTAAGGGTAAGGTTGCCGAGGCTTATAATGTGGCTAATGATCAGGCCGTTATCTCTATAGTAGAACTTGCTATTGTTTTAGCCTCATTATTTCCTGCAAAAAAATTGAAAGTTGTAAAAAAAGAAAGCGTAGAACAAGCAGATTACTTGAAAAGTCCCATCACTCGAAATATCCCTGATGTAACTAAACTGCAGACCTTGGGTTGGCAGGCTAAATATAGCATTTCTGAAGGTTTTTTAAGAACCATAATGAGTTTTAATTAATGGATATCATCATGAAAAAAGTTAGTATTATATTACCTTGTTACAATGAAGAAGATAACATCCCTTTGCTCTATGAAAAACTTAATGAGGCGATAGCTAATTTAACTCAGTATCAGTTTGATTATATTTTCATCGATAATGCCTCACAAGATCAAACCGTGCCTTTATTAAAAGAGCTTGCTGCAAGAGATCCGCGAGTAAAAATTATAGTGAATGCCAGGAATTTCGGCCAGGTAAGGTCCCCTTACTATGGCATTACTCAGGCAGATGGAGATGCAGTCATTTTAATGGCCTCTGATCTGCAGGATCCCCCAAGCCTAATCCCAGAGTTTATTAAAAAATGGGAGGAGGGTTATAAGGTCGTAGCCGGCACTAAGCCTGCTAGCCAAGAATCGAAACTCATGTTTTTAATTCGACGCACCTATTATAAAATGATCGCGCGATTTGCCGAGGTAAATTTAATTCAAAACTTTACCGGCTTTGGCTTGTATGATCGGAAAGTAGTTGAAATATTACGAACCATAGAAGATCCTAACCCTTATTTAAGAGGGCTTATCTCTGAGATTGGTTTTAAGGTAGCCGAGGTTCCCTTTAATCAGCCTCGTCGCATGCGTGGCATTACCAAAAATAATTTTTATAGCCTATATGATATCGCTATGTTGGGAATTACGAGCCACTCAAAAGTTCCTATTAGAATTGCAACGATTAGCGGATTTATATTGTCTGGGATTTCTATGCTTATTGCCGTTATTTATTTAACATTAAAAATTATATTTTGGAACCAGTTTTCTTTGGGAATGGCACCGGTGTTAATTGGCTTATTTTTCTTTTCCTCAGTGCAATTATTTTTTATCGGTTTATTAGGCGAGTATCTTACCTCGGTGCATACCCATGTTATGAAACGCCCAAGGGTAATAGAAGAAGAAAGGATTAATTTCTAAGGCGCGGGCATGAAAAAGATTGGGTTTAAGGCCATTATCCGCTCCCAACTATTCCGTTTTTTAGTCGTTGGCGGCATCAACGCACTATTTGGATACGGGCTATTTTGCTTATTGATTGCGCTTAAATTGCCCCATATTGCGGCCATTAGCCTGGCCTATCTCTGTGGGGTGCTATTCAATTTCCAAACTACAGGAAGGCTGGTATTTAATAGCCACAATAATTCACTTATCCTAAGATTTAGTATGGTATATATACTGCTTTATTTTGTGAATATCGGATGTCTTGAGGTTTTAAACCACTTTATTCATAATTGGTATATTAATGGCGCCATTACTACGATATTTGCCGCAGGCTTATCCTTTATATTAAACAAATATTGGGTGTTTAACCTAGGAGAATAAGCTATAAATTTTTGAGCTTAAAATACTGTGCTAGGGCTTCTTGCCAATCAGGAATAGGGCCGATTAACTTTGCAAGCTTAGTATTGTCTAATGCACTGTAAGCAGGGCGCTTAGCAGGTAATGGATACTCATTGGCAGGAATGGGTGTAATTTGACAATTGATTTGTGCTTGCTCAATGATGGCGCATGCAAATTCGTACCAGCTAGCCTGTCCTGAATTAACGGCATGGTATATTCCCGCTGGAATTTCAGTTTCTATGGATTGAAAAATCATTTTAGCTAAGTCAGCCGAACCCGTTGGTGACATGATTTGGTTCTCAATGACGCGTAATTGGCCTTTCTCTTTGGCATATTTAATAATCGTTTCTATAAAGTTAGCTTTAACTTTGGATTGCGCGATCCCAAATAATGAAGCCGAGCGAAAAATAACGGTATTAGAGCATGCTTCTAATGCTAATTGTTCGCCTAATAATTTACTTGCTCCGTAAATATTTAACGGTGAAGGAGGATTTTGCTCATTAAGTGGAAGGTGAGGTGATGCTTCACCATATATATAATCTGTACTGATATGGATGAATCGAGCCTGTTTTTCCTGGCAGGCAATAGCCATTTTTTCAACAGCGTAGGCATTAATTAAAAAAGCAGCCTCTTGCTCGCTTTCAGCCTTATCGACTTGGGTGTAGCCAATGCAATTAATAAGAATATCAAAGGTTTGTTGTAGTAGAAGCGTTGTCAAAGCTTCGAGTTTGGTTGCATCGATATCCTGGCGGCTTAAGGCGATTAAGTCATAGCCCGCAGCATGCGTGGCATAGTAACGATTGATATCATTCCCTAATTGCCCTGCCGCACCTAGTAATACGATTTTCATGTCGATTATTGGGGTTTAGAATAGAAATTATTTTCACAATCTTCAAATAAGGGTGCCATGGCATCTTTATTAGAGAGTATGGGCTTAGTGATGGGCCATTGAATATTTAGGGTTGGGTCGTTCCATTGGATGCTACGCTCATGCTCGGTAGAGTATTCTTGCGTCGTATTATAGAGCAATTCAGTATTATCTTCTAAAAAGGCCACGCCGTGAGCGAAGCCCTCAGGAATCCAAAGTATATGCTTATTATCAGCAGATAATTCAGTGCCTACCCATTTTCCATACGAGGCAGATCCTTTTCGAATATCAACGATCACATCAAAAACTTTACCGCTGATGACTCTTAGTAGCTTGCCTTGAGCCTTGGGATGTATCTGAAAATGAAGTCCGCGCAATACATTTTTATTAGATTTGGAATGATTGCTTTGTAAGAAATGGTTGGGAATACCCTGTTTTAAAAATTCAGAGGCCTTAAAACTCTCGATGAAGAATCCTCTGTCATCAGAATGAACTTTAGGTTTTATAAGAAGAGGGCCTTCGATTGTTAGTTTTATAAATTCAAATGACATGCTGCGGCCAGATATAAATTACTTTGATTTAGTCTATCATCTGGAAGGCGGTTTGTCAGTGAGATTGTGGATTAGTTCCTCCAAAAATATTTATGCATACTAAATACTTTTCTAAGAAAATTTGGTAAGCATCGGTAATGGTAACCTAGCCGATAGCCCAAATATCGAATGAACACGCCAGCTATGCATCGAGGGATCGTGGTGTAATAGCCATTTCTATATAGATATAGTATTTCTGATTTAGTGAATCGTAATCCTTCTCTTTCCGGCCTATTAAAGGCTGTAAGCAACCAATTCTCTAGGCGATGAAAGACCCCGATATCAAAATAACGCTCCAGCTCTTGTTTAAGTGAATAGTTATGAGAATGATAGACTTCTGCCTTAGCTTGATAAGCTATTAGCCAGTCATTTAGCAGCAACTTGCCTGCTACAACGGCATCTTCTCCTACAATTAATCTCTCAGGAAAGTTTCCACTTTCAAGTAAGGCCTGTTTGCGATAAGAGGAAAAACTATCAGAGTTAAAACAGGTTTTAATTCCTGTGGCTTTGGCATCGCTAAGGCTTCTAAGCTGGCTTTGTGCTGGATAGTTGAATAATCGGGCGTGCCGGGCTAATGGAGTTGCATTGTGGAAGGGCAGTTGGCGTCCGTAGGCGCAGCCTACTTTGGAATTGTTGTATGCTAGCATTAGGTTTTCAAAAGTATGTTCATTAGCTGGCAGAGCATCTTGAGTCATAAAGATATAAAAATCAGCATCTTGTAGTTGAGTAGCCAGTTTTCTGGTGCCGGCATGATCAAATTCATGCTGAGGAATTACATGTGCAATGCAATTATATTTTGCCAAAAGTTTGGTCGTATTATCGCGTGAGCTGGAATCAATGACTAGTATGCTAGTTGGCTGAAGTGTTTGTTGTGCAATTTTATTGAATAAAGGTTCTATAAATTTCTCAGCATTATAAGTAGGTATTACTAAACAAATATTCATTAATAGCCTCATTTTTTAAGAAAAGAGTGCAGCAGTAATAAAGAGAAAGGAACAATAAAAGCGCAGCATACTGCCATTTAATTGTTTTTTCCGGAATAACATTCATTTGCTCATAGGGCCTTGCCGACTATTTTTTTGTTTTGAATCCAAATAAAAGCCATAGCGGTAAATAGATAAATAGGATTTGTAAAAACATTGAGTAGCGTTCCTCAAAGTGATAAAAAGTAAATAAGCCCAAATTAAATAAAATAAATAGTAACGAAAATAGGTACAAGCCTTGATCATTAGAAGGCTTTTTAAAGCTTGTCCATAAGCCTATTGCTGTAGCCATCGTACCGGCGATAATAATGACTATACCTTCAATGAATTGCAAAATACTGTTATGCAAAAGATTATGCCAGCTATTACCAAACCAAAAATAATTAAAATATTGTAATTTAATCCTGTACCAATTGAGTGGATGACTTATAAGAACCATAAGGGTCATGTCTTTAAAATCAGCATATCCAAGAGCGGGGTTATTGGCAACTAGATGGCAAAATTGAGCGCTCACTGCTAAGCATGCGACATCAATGCCAGGAAAATAAATGCTAGGTGTCCAAAAGCTTCCCCAGATATAAGATTGATTAAGCCAAGCAAAGCTACCATATAGTACAAAATTATGCAGGCGCCATGGGAATAAAATGGCATTGTATAGTATGAGGGCCATAATAATAGCGCTTATATTTTCCGTCAGAAATAATTTAATATTATAGTGTCTGGCTTGGATCATTTTAAAGGCTAAATATATCACCATGGCAAGGCATAAAAAGTTGCCAAACAGTTCAAAATATCCGCGTAGATAAGTAAGTACCGCTAAGACAGTGGCTGCGGCCAATAGAGATCGAATTCGTTTATGTTTTAACCAGGAAATAAGTAGGCAGGTAGCAATTAAAAATAAAGGGAGACTTAAATTCTCAGATAAGATCAAGGCATAACCAAAAACAAAAGTATAAACTGTAAAAAAATATAGCGGAGCAATGGCTAAAAGTATTTTAATAAGAGGGTTCTTTACATTATCAAATGAATGGTAAGCCAGTGTGAAAACTAAAGACCATGCCGCCCCTGAGAGTACCAGCATTTTTAGAATATAGTCGTCAGGCCCCGTTAATTTAATCACAGCCGCAGCGATAAGCATCTGCCCTGGTGGCCAAAGACCAAGGGTCCAGGGAGTAAAATGCCCTGTTGCTAAGAGAGACATGCCAGAATTAATGTAGGATGAGGCATCACCCCCATTAAATAATGTGCTAATTTCTGTGGCGGATAAATGCAAAAGAACATTGAAAGGAATGGTTGGTACAATAAAAGTTGGAGAATTATAGTGCTGAAAATATAGGGCTGAGAGTAGATAAATTACTGCAAATAAACAGTACAAAGCAGCGCAGGCACTAGCCTTTTTTAGATTCATTGATGTTCCTCTATTTCATGTGATGCTTATTTTAGTGAAAGGTATCTTATAGTTGATTTAAGAGGTTTGCAATCTTGATGCCGACTTAGCGTGTATTAAAGGAATAGAAGTAGACCTAATGTCTTTTTAAAGCTTGATTTTCGAAATCCATATTTCAATGTCAGTAATCGCCTGGAGACAGGATTATAGTGCATTGCATTGCTATAGAATGAAATTATGGTGCGCTGTGGTTCTATAAGCATGGTATCAAATCGCGTTAAAAAAACTTGAGATTGAGTTTGGGTATCTTTAATAGCTGAGCGCAATCTTGTAATTCGAGAACTCTTTGTTCCAGAGCTTTTTGCGCCAAAAAAATTATTGCCATGCTGGCGATAAGCCATCGTGCTTCGTTCTAAGCTGAGAATTTGCCCAAAATTGCTTGCTATAAGTGCTAACCACCAATCATGCATAATTACGCCTTTAGGTATATCAGCAGAAAGATTCAATAAAGAACGGTTAAACATAGCGGTGCAGCCGGTAACGACATTTTGTATAAATAATCGAGGAAAGGTTTTGCCGGTTCTAGGTTTCAAGTTCACATAATCCCAAAATGAGGGCGAAAGCATTTTTAAATCTTGATCTACAACTTTAAGGTCTGTATGTACCAACAAAGGAGCACTTCCTCCATATTTTAATTCTAATTCAAGCATATTTTTTAGGGTAAATTCAATCTTATCTTTATCCCAAACATCATCTTGATCAGCAAGCATTATATAGGCGGCTTCTATAGTAAGCGCTGCATGCATTAATCGCGCAAAGTTTTGGCAAGGCCCAAGATTTTTATCTAAATCAGGTGCAATAATCTTAATTCGAGAGTCTAGTTCTTGGAAATCCTGTGCAATTGATAGGGTCTGATCCACAGAACCATCGTCACGAATAAGTAAGATCCAATTTGTATAAGTTTGATTTTGAATGCTCTCAATCTGTTTTCTTAGAAATGATTGCCCTTGATAGGTGGCCATTAATATCAGTACTTTTGGTTCATTCAGCATATTACAATTACTCTAATAATTTTAAAGCAGACATTCAGATTTCATTTTTTTGATATTGTAATCTATAAAAATGCTTAAGCAATCAAGAATTGCTTGGGCTGCCCAGGCTAAAGGTTTTTTTAAGCCTTTACAGGAGAGAATATGAGCCTGTAAGATACTTGTACTAAATTAACAGGAATCATACATTATGACCTATTTTGTTCATCCCAATGCTTTATGTGAATCAAAAACGATCGGTGAGGGCACCAAGGTCTGGGCATTTACTCATATTTTGCCAGGAGCTAAGATCGGTAAGGACTGTAATGTTTGCGATAACGTATTTATCGAAAATAACGTTATAGTAGGCGACCGAGTCACCATAAAATGCGGGGTGCAGTTATGGGATGGGCTAATCTTAGAGGACGATGTATTTGTAGGTCCAAATGCCACGTTTACTAATGATATTTTTCCGCGCAGTAAACACTATCCTGAAAGCTTTTTAGCTACAAAGGTCTGCCAAGGAGCATCTATTGGAGCTAATGCTACAATTTTACCGGGGATTACTATCCATCAATATGCTATGGTAGGGGCAGGGGCCGTGGTAACAAAATCTGTTCCAGAATATGCCATTGTAGTAGGGAACCCAGCAAAAATAATTGGCTATGCTTCATCTAAATAATGGACAATAAATAAAGATTTTTTACGGGCGTTAGCATGATAAGTCAGTCCTAAAATTTAACTATTTTATAGGTGCCTTATTGGTTAAGGTTTTCGCAAAGCTGATTGCCTTCTCAAGGTCAGAAAGGCGGTCGACTTCAAAGCTGTTTATG
This sequence comes from Gammaproteobacteria bacterium, assembly GCA_030652335.1. GTDB lineage: Bacteria > Pseudomonadota > Gammaproteobacteria > Francisellales > CACEW01 > JAQSYQ01. Next base: position 153,131 of record JAUSAW010000013.1, on the reverse strand, counting down.
TGGCAAGCCTTTAATGGTAGGTTTTTTTCTAGCTGCAGGTAAACATCGCCACTTTTACCTTCAAAATAATTTCCTGGCGCACAAAGAATGTTTGCCCATTCAAATGCGCTCTGGGTTTCCAAAGAAAATGATATAACGTTATTTTCCTCATTAACCTGAGCAAAAACAGCATCTTCAGTTTTGGTGTCAGTTATGCCAATCAAATATTTATTGTGCACGCATTGATGAAGAAAGTTTTTAAAAGACTGGGGGCTAAATATAATGTCAGCATCTAAAAAGAGTACTTGATTTTCAATCCCACGTGCGCCAAGTGCATAACTATCTATGGTCTTAGTTGAATAAAAGTTAGCATTTCTGACAAATATAATATCAGGCCTAATTTTTTTTATTACATCCATTACCTGGTCTTCACAAAACCCTGTAACAACACGCACATCTTCAATATCAATCAGAAGCTCTAGTAAGTATGCAATTATAGGCTTGCCATGAACCTCTACCAAACATTTTGGCTTCGACATGCCAAGGCGTGACCCCAGCCCGGCCGCTGCAATTACAACGTGTTTAATAAGCGACATAAAGAGCTTCCTTCATAGCATACGTAAGTTGATATCTGGATTATTTCATGGACAGGCTGATGAACCCCGCCAAAAGCCACTCCGATATCAGCAGCTTCAAACATTGGCAGGTCATTAACACTTTCACCAATCACGACTACTGTATCAAAGTGTTTGCGAACCTTAAATACTGCCGTATTTTTCCGTAAAATTTCAAGATTGCTTAATTGACCACTACTATCTTCTTGGGCTATAGAAGTAAAAGCCTGGCAACCCAGCTTATCAATAATAGGTCTTACCCATACATTAAGGTTGCCTGTTGCAATAAAACATCGGTCTTTATTGCTCTTGATAAAGTTTTCAATATCTGGATTTAACGGTATCTTTAAAACGAGATCGCGAATGACATCTGGGTGTATGGCTTTAAGTAAGGCGTACCTCAGACGAAAAGAGCTTTCAAAAGGTATAGCACCTGTTAATGTTAACTTGGTTAGGAGATGAAGTTCTTCTTCAAGTGAAAGTTCTGTAGCAAGAATAGGTAGGATTTCTTCTGTCGTGATAGTGCCGTCAAGATCAAAAATAAAACAAACCGACATTTATTCTGCTTCCGTATTAGTATTGCTGAATACCGTGAAAAACTGGCTGGTTTCCAAACGATTATTTAATAATTGATCGGTATATAGCGGTTTAAATTTTTTTACATTAAATCCTGAAGAACCAAAAATATCTGCCAGCAAATGATTCATTTCAGCTGCAGTTCTATAAATGGCACTATAAGAGGAGTTTAGCTCGTTAGACCAATATTCATTCAGGGTGAGTCTTGCTTCGTGAGCAAGGGGTTCGCGAATATAAATTAAAGTATCTTTTGAGCATAGCTCGAGTATTCCCCGCAGCATCTGCTCCATCTCTTTATCATTCATATAAATTAATACACCAGATATAATGATGCGGTCAAAAAAACCATATTTGCCCAGCGTGCACTGGGACACATTTTTGGCATCCATAACAATAAACTGTGTTTTATCCTGGCTCTGAAAGCGATTAAGGGCTAGCTTGATTAAGCTCTCGCTAAAGTCCAGGCCCAAATAGAAATCTAAGCTTGGGAGGGCCGTATCGGCCCATCGTCCTACTCCACAACCGATATCAAGCAAGTGTTGCTTGCCATTTAGATGAAGAAGTGGGGTAATGATATCTTTTTCATGGTGATCACGGATTATAGCAAGGTCTTTATCATGGTCTTGGTAAAGGATAGATACATAAGGATTCATCTCATCAAATTGTGCGCCACGACTGTCGAAAAATTTAAGCATCGAGTTTTTATCTAAATCGACATGTTTACTAATTATTCGTTTGGAATCTTGGGTCATTTTAAGTTGACTCTAAATAGAAAAAGCGTATTGATAAGTGAGTTTTCAGGGTGGTCCGCTAAAACTATTTCTTCTAATAAGATACAGCCTCTTGAGAGAAAGCACGCCTTATAGTCTTCGCGATTCCGATAAACAGCGGCATAACCTTCGGGCTGACCTGAAACATATTGCTCTGTGTTTATCGAGAGGGTATCGTTTAATAACAAGTACCCATTTTGTTTGCTACTTGCTACAAGTAAATCACAGGTTTTCATAAAAATATAATTATCAATTAATCCTGATGTCACGCCCATACATGAGACTAGATTATAAGTTTGGCAACTTTGAGAGTCAGTAATCGATTCAATGGATAAGTCTACGTTATATTGGGCAAGGTTTTGCTTGGCTTCTTCTATAAATTTAGAAGATATGTCGATTGCCTTAGTAAATTCACTATATTCGCATAAGAGTTTAGTAAGGCTGCCATTACCACATCCGATATCAATTGTGGACTTAACTTGCCCTATTATTTTTAATAAATAGGCGAGCCCGCTTGCTTGCTTTTCGAAATACGACTCAGGAGCCACAGAGAGGCTGCTAGCGTCTTTCCAATAACTTTGGGCCTGCATATGCTCATTACTTACGATAATGCTGCAATTTAACGGCGTATCTTTCCCTTTAATGGTATCAAGAATATAGGTTTTAATTGCTTCACCAGCGCCTATTTTAGGCGTTTCAAAGTATTCAGGTATCGCGCTTATACGATTTGCTTTAGCAGGATCATTGCCTTCAATTAGCATAGATAAATAATGCGTTAAATCATTTTGGCTGTTGACGACGTAAAGGTAATCAATCACATCGCCATCATCGTTTAGCCCTGGGCTATCTTCATTATTTAGGTATATTACGGGCTTGCCTGAAGCAAAAAACTCCAGTAAAAATGAACTGGTATCGGTTAAGAGTATATCTGCCGCATTAAGGTGAGAAACATAATTTGCTGTCAAATCCAAGTGTGCATTTTCTATTGATAAAATTCTGGCCTTAAATGCTTCTATATCTTTATTTGACCATCCAGCTTTATCGCGTAAGCGAGTAAAAAGAAATGGGTGAGGGCGTATTATAAGAAACGTGTTTTCTTGCTTCTCAAAAAATGACAAGATGGAATTCATATATTTAAGGAAAGTAGACCACCCATTTTTTTCGACAGTAAAATGTGGATTCCATAAAAAAAGTATCCTGTCTTTTATCTTAGCTGCAAGGCTTTGTTCGAGAGCATGGTTCTGATACTTTTTATAAATATCCATTCTGGGGTGCCCAAGTGTTACAACATGAGCGGAGCCGCTGCTGCAATATTTAGCATACATGCGTTTATGGCGCACGGATCGAGCGAATACTCGCCATGCATTTTGTTGCACTGCTAAGTCAAATTGGTAACGCAAATTCATGCTCCCCCCGCCAATCTCGATTCCATAGGGGATGTATGCTATTCGAATGCCAAGTGATTTTAATATTTCGAGCTGGTATTTTTTAGGAAGCGTATCATTATAAGGTGTCTGCATAAATATAACGTGAGGTTTATAAGTTTCTAAACACATTGCATTGTCATTAATAAAGCCGATATTGTTTTCAATAAGAAAGTTTCTGGTGCTATTCAATACGTTTAGCCTTACATCCAAATACATTCTTTCAACAAGGACGATCTTCGCATCAATCTCAGGAGAGTTTGAGCATGCATCGTAAAAGGATTCCCAGCTTGACCAAGAGCTTGAGACTTGAAATAGGAGCAAAATTCGGAGTTTTTCATTGATATGAAGAGGAATAAATTCCATGCAGGGTGACGTAGGCTCACTTGTAAATGCTAACTGACAGGGGGTAGATATCATTTGTTTTCCGCTATTGCCTGAAATTCATGGGCGATTTTACTAAGGGAATAACTGTAGATTAGTAGTGAGAAATTATAGCTCAGAAATATTTTTGATAATAGCAAATAATTTAGATTTTTATATGAGCAACACGGCTCGTTATTATTTATCTATTAATCATCATAAAGGTATATTAGAATGGACAGAATTTTATCTCAAGGGCCTACACGTATGACTAATTTTAGGGTGATTGATTTTGATGTGCAAGGTGACTCTAGAGGAAATTTAATTTCTCTTGAGTCTGGCATCAATATTCCTTTTGATATAAAGAGAGTTTATTACATATTTTCAACTAAAGCGGGAGTCTCAAGAGGCCTGCATGCACACAAATCACTTGAGCAAGTTTTAGTTGCGGTGAGTGGCAGTTGCAAAATGACCTTAGATGATGGGGAAAGTAAGGCAGAAATTAGCCTGAATGCAAACGAGTTTGGTCTTTATGTAGGTAATAAAGTATGGCGAGAAATGTACGATTTCTCGCCTGATTGTGTGCTTATGGTATTAGCCAGTGATATGTATAGAGAAAGCGACTATATCAGGGATTATAAAGATTTTATACGCTACCTAAAAGATCAAACAGTATGACGAGCTCATTATGATTCCATTCCTCGATCTTAAAAGCCTCAACCAAAGGCATTCAAAAGAGATTGCCTCTGCCATAGAAAGAGTGCTTCATTCTGGGCATTATATTTTAGGCAATGAAGTCAGTAGTTTTGAGCATGAATTCGCTACTTATTGCGGAGTAAAGCATTGTATTGCAGTAGCAAACGGGCTAGATGCATTAAGCCTTATTGTCAAAGCGTATGGTTTTGGTCCTGGAGATGAAATTATCGTGCCTGCCAATACCTTTATCGCCTCTGTCTTGGCAATTTCTGCTAATGGCGTTTGCCCCATTTTTGTTGAGCCTGACATGGATACTTATAATATTGATGTCAATAAAATAGAAGAAAAAATCACTGCTAAAACCAAAGCCATTATGCCTGTACATTTATATGGTCAAGCTGTAGATATGGCGCCTATACTTGCAATAGCTAAAAAGCATAAGCTTAAAGTTATCGAAGATGCCGCACAAGCACATGGGGCTATATATCACTCACAAAGAGTAGGTGATATAGGTGATGCAGCAGGGTTTAGTTTTTATCCTGGTAAAAATCTAGGCGCCCTTGGTGATGCTGGGGCAATCACAACGAATGATGATATCTTAGCCAAAAAGCTTCAAGCATTAAGGAATTATGGCTCTTTTGTTAAATACCAAAATATTTATCAAGGAGTAAACTCTAGGCTGGATGAAATTCAGGCGGCTGTTCTAAGGGTTAAGCTTAATTATATTGATAATGATAATTCCGTCAGAAATAAAGTTGCACATGCTTATTTGGCAGGTATAAAAAACCCTATTATTAAGTTACCTAAGCCAGGATTTGATAAATCTCATGTATGGCATCTATTTGTAATAAGAACTTCTGATAGAGATAAATTACAACAATATTTGAATCAAAAGGGTGTCCAAACTATTATTCATTATCCTATTCCACCGCATAAGCAACAAGCATATGAAGCCATGAATGATCTTTCTTTTCCTATTACTGAGCAGATCCATAGAGAAGTATTAAGTTTACCCATTAGCCCTATAATGACGGACCAAGAAATTGAGCAAGTTATTGAAGCAATTAATGCCTATAAGAGCTAAGCTTATTTAGCCTACACTATTGCAGAGAAGCTCATTATGCCACTATTGCCAAAAGTCAGCGTCGTTTTGATAACCTATAATCATGAAAAGTTTATCGAGGAGGCTATTGGCAGTATTTTAAACCAAGACTATAAGAATTTTGAGTTAATTATCATCGATGATGGTTCAAGGGATAAGACTGCAGAAAAGATAAAGGTATTTAACGACCCTCGAATCCGTTATCAGTACCAAGAGAATCAGGGGCCAAGCTCTGCAATAAATGCCGGACTTAAAGCCGTTCATGGAAGCTATATCGCCATAATGTCAGGTGATGATATTGCCCTACCTATGCGTTTATCAACTCAAGTTAATTACTTGGATCATCATCCCACTATTTCGATCGTGTTTAGTAAAGTAGACATTATTAACGAAACTGGCGTCATATTTGCGAAGCATCCGTTAGCGAAATTATTTAATCAGTTCATTGATGCTAATATGGAACGCCATGAAATGTTTCGTGATCTTTTTTTCTTTGGAAATAAATTAAATGGTGTAACCCCAATGTTTCGACATGAAGCTATTACCAAAATGGGTGGATTTTATACGGCTTCCTTGCAGCTGCAAGATTACCTTATGTGGTTTGATTTTTTAAAACATGGTGAAATTGGCTTGCTCAATCAAACGCTTCTCCAGTATCGGATTCTTAATAATAGTGACAATCTAAGCAGCAAGAAAAACTATAAGAGAATCTACTTTGAGCAGTTTGCTGTTTTTGACAAGCTTCTTGATAATATTGATGAAGGATTTTTTAGAGAAACATTTAAGGATGATCTATTAAATAAGGATTTTTATGGTATAAATGCCTTCAATTTAGAAAAAGCTTTTGTTTATATGAAGCACAAAGAAGGCTTAATTAAAGCCATTGGCTTAAGAAATCTATTCTATCTATTACAAGATGAGCAATTTTTAGCTGTTTATAAGCATGATTATAAAAAAACGTTGGCTGAATATTATCAATTGACCAATCAGGCTTATATCAATGATGAAAATATGTTGCATCCCAATATGCAGTTTTTGCTTGCCTTTAAACGGTTTTTATTAAGAGTTATTCACTATTTCTTCCATTAAAAGAGTCTCAAAAAGCTTAGGGTTAATAGTATAATTTGAGTGAACATTATCAGGGTGGTTTGGGCTGCCTTTAATAAAAGATAGTTTAAGGCCAATTGGTTTTGCAATGGAATTGAAAATTTCAAAATTTTCATAGATCGTTCCAGGGTATAAAATTAAGGCTTTGGCAGGATTTTGAGTGAAAATTAAATTAGTAAAACTTGCGCCAGTAGGGCCGATAATAAATTTGGCTTGAGAAAATAAATTGATTTGTTCTTTAAAGTTCAAATGCCTACAATCTACCGCTTCAAAACCCATAGAAATTGCAGCAGCCTTAATTTCAGTTTCATTATTTAAGGCGCGATAGTGAGCGCTTCTTTCTAAGTAAATAAGTTTACTTGGGGTCTGGAGGGAAAATAGTTCATGGCACTTTTCTCGAATGAAATTAATGGCGATAGGCGAAATGCAATAATCATCGGGTTTGGCCAATCTATGCCGTGCTTCATTGCTTAATGAAAGATTGCTTAAATAGATTAAATCTTTCACGCCATATAATTCATTGGCTTGTAGCTTAATAATTTCTCTTTTATCAGCATTGATAATATTGAGTGCTTCATAGAATTGTTCGGGCAATTTATCAGGTACTAATAGGGGGTAGCTTGAAATGCCAGGGATGTCATCCAAAAGGACTAATTTTGGCAATGTTTCCAAAAGCCAATGGTAATAATTAAATTGGAAGTCTTCTAATAAAGATATTCCATATTTAATCGTATTTTTAGCCGTAGGGTATTTTTTAAAGTAAACATGTTTTAGTAATTCGGCTCCAACTAGCATGTCTTCGTGTTTTGATAATGCATCACAATGTTGTATTTGGTTTTTATAATCATATAGTAACTGCTGATTCATTATTACAAAGCTTGTATGGGGCAGGATCTTAGCGTTATTAATTTTAGCTACGTAACAAGAGGGAAGTGCAACCTCAGCTTCGATGCTAATCTGTTTATTCCCTGCTGCATCATAAAAAACAGCAGCGCCGGCTTTAACTGAGGGTTGATGGAATGTTGATAGCAAAGATAATTGGGGTGATTTGTTGGCAGCGATTTCATAAACAGTTTTAAATGTAAGTTTGCTGTATTGATTCAAGGTCAGTATTTTGACCAAAATAGCATGGTTTTTGAATTTTTTGATGATTCTGAGTTGAAACTTATACGGTATTAAAGATTTAGGGTTTGCTATACGTCTGATGATTGCTTTTAAAGTTTTAACTATTAAAAACCAATATTTTTCATTAGTCTTAAATCTAAAGGGTAAGAGCAGTCTATTTTTAAGATTTATTAGGTGCCAAAAGGAATTTAGAATGAATGCATAGAGTATTTGGTGATATTTTTGTAAAAGCGGCCCGTAAGGCTGTTTTAAAATAATTCTTTTTAACGAAGCAACGCGTTTCATTGATGACCTTATTAAATCTAATTGCCGATGGATTTTGTCTTATTATCGTCGATATACTTTGTAATAGCATACTCAATATCTGGGCCAAAGTATTCTACATGGCAGTTTTTTAAATATAAGACCTTATTACAAAACTTTCGAATATAATCATTATCATGAGAAACAGTGATAAAAATATGGGCTTGATCGATAATTTGATTAAGCTTAACCGTAGCTTTCTCAATAAAGTTAATATCTCCGCCCGCAAATAGCTCATCGCAAATTAAAATTTCTGGATTGATTGAGGTCGAGATACTAAACCCTAATCTTAAGCCCATTCCAGTTGAATAATACTTGATAGGCGAATCAATAAATTCAGCTAAACCAGAAAACTCAATAATTTCATCTAGCTTTGCCGAGATTTCTTTTTTAGAAAAACCCGAAATCAATCCATTTAAATAAATATTTTCACGTCCGGTCAGTTCTGGGTCGAAGCCTGCGCCAATCTCAATCAGCGATGATATGCGGCCGTCGATTTTGATTTTGCCCTTTGACGGCTGGTAAATCCCCGTAATGACTTTAAGTAATGTGCTTTTACCGGCCCCATTAACACCGATAATTCCTAGTCTATCCCCTTCGTTTAATTCGAAACTAATATCATCTAGGACTAAAAGGTTTTCAGAGGTATAAAAAGACTTGCCAAAGTTAAGAAGGTATTTAATAACGCTTTCTTTTAAAGAATTAGGTTTATTAACATGTTTAATATAGGTAAGAGATATGTTTTCGATACAAATTCGAGTCATAATTTACAGTCCAAAAATAATTCTAGAGCGGTACTTTTTAAATACCATGGTGCCGATCAATAATGAGGCCGCTGCAAAAACAGCCATCATCAATAAGGTGAATAAACTTGGTAAGTCGCCATTATTTACTGGCTGGCGGAACGAGTCAATATAATAGGCCATTGGGTTGATATAAAGTAGAAAGCTTGCTTTGCCTGCTAGTATGTGTTTTGAGTAAAGCACAGGGGTTAAATAAAACCACATTTGCATAAAGACCGAAAAAATATGCACCATATCCCTAAAAAACGCCGTGATAACGCTGACAATAAGGGCAAGGCCTATTGTAAAGGCCAATAACGCTAAAATGGCGTAAGGCATTATTAATAAGGCTGGAGTTATCTTCATTCCAAACAGCAGGGCGATAATCGTCAGGGTAAAGATTGATAGCATAAATTCTACAAAAGATACCGCTATGGTCACGATAGGAAAAATCAATAAATTAATAGGGGCTTTCTTTATCAGGCTCTCGTTGGCTATAAAGCTATTAGTAGCACCCAGTACGGAGTTAGAAAAGAAGCTCCAGGCCAAATAACCTGAAAAGAAAAAAATCACAAATTTACTAAAACTAGTGCCGGAAAAGCGTGAAAACACGAAGGAAATGACCACGATATTGAAAATTGGATTTAAGACAGACCATATTAGACCGAGCTTACTACGCTTATATTTAATCTTAAGTGCATTTTTTGTTAAAACCTTGATTATCTCGAAGTCTTTTGTAAGTTTGTGCAATTGTTTCATTGGCCTACATCCTAAAATTTAGACTTCACTATAGTTATTTTTGATAGGGATCACAAGCTGAGTGCTTAATCTTATGCTTTATTTTAAGAGATTATGCTACTATATTTGCTTGTTAATTAGCTTTTTATTCAGGGTAGAGTAGGTTCGTATGTCAAATAAAATAGCACTAATTACCGGTATCACCGGCCAAGACGGCGCCTATCTGGCCGAATTTTTATTAAATAAAGGTTATGAAGTGCATGGCATTAAACGCCGAACTTCTTTAATCAATACCGATCGAATCGATCATTTATATCAAGATCCTCATGAATCAGACCGCCGTTTTATTTTGCATTATGGCGATATGACCGATTCTTCCAGTCTGACTCGCATTATTCAGCTGGTACAGCCCGATGAAATTTATAATTTAGCGGCCCAAAGCCATGTTCAGGTCTCCTTCGAAGAGCCGGAATACACGGCGAATACAGACGCCATGGGGGCTTTACGAATTTTAGAGGCCATCAGAATCTTAGGTCTAGAAAAGAAGACGCGGTTTTACCAGGCATCTACTTCAGAGTTATATGGCCTGGTTCAAGAAACTCCTCAGCGTGAAACCACTCCATTCTACCCTCGTTCACCCTATGCGGTGGCCAAGCTTTATGCCTATTGGATTACCGTTAACTATCGTGAAGCATATGGTATGTTTGCCTGCAATGGCATTTTATTTAACCATGAATCGGCCACTCGTGGCGAAACCTTTGTCACCCGTAAGATTACCCTGGCCATGTCTAAAATAAAGCTGGGTATGCAGGATTGTCTTTATTTGGGTAATATGGACGCTAAGCGCGATTGGGGGCATGCAAAGGATTATGTTGAGGCACAATGGTTAATGCTACAGCAGGATAAGCCTGAAGACTATGTGATCGGCACGGGTGAGCAGTATTCGGTTCGAGACTTTGTGAATGAAGTGGCCAATGTTTTGGAGATGAAGCTAAGCTGGAAAGGCGAGGGCCTTAATGAGAAGGCTTTTGATGAGCATGGCAAGCAAATAGTGGCAGTGGATCCGCGTTATTTTAGGCCCACCGAAGTGGAAACCTTATTATGCGACCCAACTAAAGCCAAAACTCAACTAGGCTGGCAGCCTAAGATTAGTTTCCTTGAATTAGTGAAAGAGATGGCAGAAGCGGACTTTGCAGCGGCTAAGCGAGATGCCTTATTAACACAAAATGGTTTTAATGTTTTGGCTCGGTTTGAATAATATAAGGTTTATTAAGGTTTATTAAGGTTTATTAATGAATAGTCATGCTGATTTTACATACTCGGGGGCAGAAGAGTTGCTCGCCATGGAAAACATGGTCAATTATAATAATCATATTCTAGGGCTTTTAAAAAAATCGAAGCCTGATTTTGAGTGTGTAGTTGATTTTGGAGCGGGAATCGGTACCTTTGCTAAATTAATACGACCTTTTAGTAAAGAGTTTACTTGTGTCGAAATCGATAAAAATCAGCAGGCTAAATTGCAGAAAATGCAGTTTCAGGTCTTAGATGGCTTGGATAAATTGCCTGATAATTCACAAAGTCTAATCTATTCTATTAATGTCCTCGAGCATATAGAAGATGATACTGCGGCTGCAACATTAATCCGCGATAAATTAAAACCAAACGGCAAATTATTTTTATATGTGCCGGCCTTTAATTCCATTTACTCGGCAATGGATACGAAAGTAGGGCATTTTCGTCGCTATGATAAAAACAGCATGCAAAAATTAATGCAGAGCGCAGGCCTGATAATAGATGAGATGTATTATGCTGATAGCCTTGGATATTTTGCCAGCTTAGCCTTCAAATACTGTGGAAATAAAGCCGGGGAGCCTAGCGTAAAACAGCTTAAATTTTACGATAGAGTTATCTTTCCGCTAAGTCGCGTCCTCGACATAGGCTTTAGCTATTTTTTAGGAAAAAATGTGGTTGTAGTAGCAAGTAAAGGTGTTGAACATGAATAAAAAAGTAAATATTGCCGTTTTGGTGCCTTGTTACAATGAGCAATTAACTGTCCGTCAAGTTATTCAAGATTTTAGACTCGCTCTTCCCGACGCCAGTATTTATATTTATGATAATAATTCTAAAGATAATACCGTGGCTATAGCTAAAGAGGCAGGAGCGATAGTTAGAAAAGAGACCTTACAAGGTAAGGGTAATGTGGTTCGACGCATGTTTGCCGATATCGAAGCTGATATCTATATATTGGTGGATGGTGATGCCACCTATGATGCTAAAAGCGCGCCAATGCTAGTAGATGCACTGCTGAGCAATCATGTCGATATGGTAAATGCTTCGCGAGTCAGCCAATCCGACTTGGCTTATCGTAGCGGGCATGAATTTGGCAATAAGTTGCTTACCAAAATGGTCAGCACGATATTTGGTGAAAGACTGAAAGATATGCTATCGGGTTATCGGGTGTTTTCTCGGCGCTTTGTTAAATCGTTTCCAATTTTATCAGCGGGATTTGAAATTGAAACGGAGCTTACCGTCCATGCTTTAGAATTGAAAATGCCGCTTATAGAAATCGAAACGCCTTATTATTCAAGGCCGGAAGGCTCTTTTAGCAAGTTATCAACCTATAAAGACGGCTTTAAGATTTTAAATATGATTAATAAGCTGGTGAAGCGAGAAAAGCCGGTATTATATTTTGGCTTTATTGCTGGCATTTTAGCGGTATTGGCCTTAATTTTATTTGCTCCTATATTTTCATCGTATCTCTCGACAGGACTGGTGCCACGTTTGCCAACCGCAATCTTATCCGCTAGTTTGGTTATTTTGGCATTCTTAAGCCTTGGCTGTGGCTTAATCCTCGATACCGTAACCCTGGGCCGAAAAGAGGCTAAGTTAATAGCTTATCTGAACATTGCTAATACGAGAACAATGGTTGATGACTAAATTATTTTGGCAATTTTTTCGTTTTGGTCTAGTAGGAGGCATCGGCTTTATTGTCGATGCCGGCATTTTAGCCCTATTTATTTATGGACTGCATTGTAATGCGATTAAATCCCGCTTGGTTTCATTTCTTATAGCGGTTACAGTTACCTGGGCCTTTAATCGCTATTTCACTTTTAATGCTAATAACAGTCAAAAGCTAAAAGAATGGTTTCGTTATTTTTTAGCTAATGGGATAGGGGGCTTACTTAATTTAGGCCTATACTCTTTGTTAGTGATTTATGGCTATGGCCTGTTTCAAAAGCCTCTAATAGCCTTGGTAATCGGCTCAATAGCCGGGATGTTTTTTAACTTTTTTATGTCAAAACGCTATGTTTTTAGCTAATAGTATTAAGGGGTGGTGATGGATATGACGTTTTTATTAGGCATGATGGGTATTATTCAAGCGGTTTTCTTGCCTGGCTTTATTCTCTTACGCCTGAGTAAAATTAAGCATGGCTTTTTGCGGGGCCTAGTTTTAGCCTTTGCTCTTAGCCTGATTTTTAATTATGTGTTAATTCTAGGGTTGGCTTGGTTTCATCATTATACCCCGACAGTTATAAGGTCATTGTTTAGCCTCGAGGTCATTTTAGCCTTATGCTTAGCATGGCAAGATACGACTAAACCCTTTTATACTGGGCAATTTTTTGGCGATATTAAGCATTTTTACCGGGAACAATGCCTTAATACCGAGCATTCACTTAGCTTTTTTAAGGCGTCATTTTTTTTGACCCTGCTGGTATTTGTCTTAACCTTTATTCTTTTTATTAAATCTTTAGGTGGGGTCTTTGTTGATTCTGATGCCTTAGTGATGTGGAGTGTATGGGCAGCTGAGTGGTCGATGAATAATGGCTTCTCAACGGAGACTTGGCATTACGCCCAACTATTGCCGATTAATTATTCCCTTCCCTATGTGATGATCGGTGAGAGCGCTATTAAATTGCAGTTTTTTGCTACGGCCATCGCGCATCTTTTCCCGGTAGTGGCCATGTTAACCATTATCGATTTTATTATGGCTCGAAAAAAGGCCCTATATTTATTGGCCATTCCCTTGCTTATGCTTTTTTACTCTAGAGATTTAAACGGGCTATTTAACGGCTGTGCAGATGTGCCGGTGTCGGTAATGGGCTTTATTGCACTCTATGTATTGCTGTTAGCTAAAGAGGAAAGTCAGACTCTAGGCTATTTGATTCTGGGTTCCATATTATGTGCCGGCTCGGCTGTCACAAAACAACCCGGCCTTTATTTGTGTATGTTCTATCCTTTGCTTGCCTATATTGTAGTGCTTAAAGATAATAAAGGCCTTAGTTCTTCGAAGAAGTTTTTTATAATTTTATGTCAATATGCCTTAATGGGGATTATCGTTTTGCCTTGGTATTTACATACTCAATGGCTAATAGATCATGGGTATGAAAGCTCTGAATTATCCTTTATCACTTCAGGGATTTATGGGAACATTAGTCCTATTCATAGAATATGGCCTGCCTGGACCCATCAAGTCGGTATAGTATGGCTAGGCCTGGGCTTAAGTTTAGTGGCTTTATGTAAAGTGAAGGAATGTAGGGCGCTAGTATTGATTGCGCTGCCTTATTTTATGCTATGGAGTATGTTTGCCTGCTATGACAACCGTAATTTAGCCTTGATTTTACCGTGGCTGGCCTTAACAGGTTCGGCGGGAGCGTATTGTTTAAGTGGCAATCCTAGTCTACAACGCTATTTTGCCTCTAGCAAAAATTGGGTGCTTAAGCTAAAACACATTAGTTGGCGAGCTATAATGCTGGTATTTATAGGCGGCATATTACTAGCGACGATCTTGTGCCCCATGAAATGTTTGGTCAATAAAGAACTAAGGCTTGAACAACAGCTTGGAGGCGCTCCTGCAGCGACCTTCTATAGTTATCAGAGATTGGTTGGGTTTCAGGGTAAAATCGCTAGTGATTGGCAGTATTTAGGCTATTTGCCAGGGCTTTCTCAGTATTTTTACTTTAATTCACTTACTGTGGCCTCAATTAATCAGGATAGAAATAAGCCTGAAATTTTATACTTTGCTACTTTTAAGGCCAATCCTGAGGTCTATAATTATTTAACGCAATTAACTCTCGAAAAAGCCTTGGAAATTGTGGCGATTTCTGCAGATGGTAATACCGTAATTTATAAAATTATTCGACGCGATAGCTTAACTAAGAGTAAATAATGGAAAAATCAGCAAAAATTTTTGTGGCAGGCCATCGAGGTTTAGTAGGCTCTAGCATTGTAAGGCTATTAAATCAGCAAGGCTATACCAATATTATTACTCGCAGCCGGCAAGAATTAAATCTCACCCGCCAAGTTGATGTTGAAGCTTTTTTTGCTAAAGAGCAGCCAGAATATGTATTTCTAGCGGCGGCTAAAGTAGGGGGTATTTATGCTAATAATACCTATCCAGCTGATTTTATCCGCGATAATTTAAGCATACAGTGCAATGTGATCGAGTCGGCCTATCAAAATAAGGTAAAAAGGTTACTGTTTTTAGGCAGTTCCTGTATTTATCCCAAAGCTTGTCCTCAGCCCATGAGAGAAGAGGCTCTATTAACGGGGGCGCTGGAGCCGACTAATCGTCCTTATGCTATTGCTAAAATCGCGGGGATTGAACAATGCTGGTCTTATAATCGTCAATTTGGCACGCAATATTTGGCAGTAATGCCGACCAATTTATACGGGCCTGGCGATAATTATGATCTACAAAATTCCCATGTATTGCCGGCGCTTATTCGTAAAGTGCATGAAGCCAAAATAAATAAAGAGCCTAGCATTATGGCTTGGGGAACGGGAACGCCAAGACGTGAATTCTTATATGTCGATGATATGGCTGTGGCCTGCGTATTTTTAATGAATCTAGATAAAGAGCGATATCAAAGTCTATTAGCTAATCATGATCAACCACCCTTAATTAATGTGGGTTGTGGCAGTGATGTTAGCATTAAAGAATTGGTCGAGCTAGTTAAGAAGGTGCTTGAGTATCCAGGCGAGGTTAAATGGGATAATTCCAAGCCAGATGGCACTATGCAAAAATTATTAGACCTTAGTAAAATGCAAGCATTGGGTTGGAAACCAAAAATTAATTTGGCGGTTGGAATTGATTTGGCTTATCAAGAATTTAAATACAAGCAGGCATTATGACCCTAAGCGGATTTAAAAAATACTTCGCTAATACTTCCTGGTTGCTGGTTAATTATGCCGTACGCGGTTTATGTGGGTTAGGGATATCAATTTTATTAGCGCGCTATTTAGGGCCTGATCGCTATGGCATGCTTAATTATGCCAATGCCTTCCTAGCCTTTGGTGCGGCTATCGTGACTTTAGGATTAGATAACATTGTTATCCGAGATTTAGTCAATAAGCGGTATTCAGAAGGCCAGTTATTGGGCACAACATTTTGCTTAAAATTTGTGGCAGGTCTTGCCTGGGTCGCTTTTTCTTATAGTCTTGCCAGTTACTTGCAGCCTGGTAATGCATTGGTTATTAGCTTAGTGACAATTATAGCATTGAGTACCGTGTTTCAAGCATTTGATACCTTTGATTTTTGGTTTCAATCTCAAATAGCCGCTAAATTTACCACAATAGCCCAAGTTTTTGCGTTGATACTGATTAGCTTAGTTGAAATTGGGCTTATCCTCACTCATGCGCACATTAAAGCCTTTGCTTGGACTACTAGCATACAAATGCTAATAGCTGGACTAGCTATGCTCGGTGTTTATTGTCTAAGATATTCAAACTTAAGGAATTGGTCGTTTTCCTGGAAACTTGCAAAACAGCTGTTTAAAAACAGTTACTTATTAATTTTCCAAGGTTTAGTGATTATTATTTATATGCGAATTGACCAATTGATGATTGCGCAAATGGTGGGTTTTGATCAGACAGCGCAATATTCTGTAGCAGTAAACTTAGCACAGGGCTGGTATTTTATTCCAGTAGCGATAGCGGCGGCAGTTTACCCGGCCATTATCAATTTGAAAGCAGGTGATCCCAAGCTTTATATAGTTCGAATCCAACAACTCTATAATTTGCTTGTTTGGCTAGCTATTATGGGCGCTTGTTTGATTGCAGTATTAGCCCATTTTATCGTTGCATTGTTATATGGGCCCCAATATAGTTTGGCTGGTAAAATTTTAATGATACAAGCTTGGATGGCCGTCTCAGTATTTTTTACAGTGGCACAGCAAAAATGGTTAATGGCTGAAAATAAAGTTGCGCCAGGTTTTCAAATGGCCCTTATCGGGGCCGTTATTAATATTGGATTAAATCTTATTTTAATTCGATATTATGGGGCTGTTGGGGCTGCTATTGCTTCTTTAATAAGTGCATTTAGCGCTACTTTCATTGTGGCCTTATATTCTCCTACTATTCGTTTTAGTACTAAAATGTATTTAAAAAGTTTAATATTCCCCATTATATGGTTAAGCAATAGGTTGTCTTAGAGATGAAAGTATCACTTATTATCGCCGCCTGGAATAATCAGGCTACAATTGCTCAAACCCTGCAATCGGTATTGGAGCAAACTTATCCTAATATTGAGGTATGGGTTATCGATGGCGGATCTACCGATCAAACCATTTCAATAGTAAAAGCCTATTGTGAGAAATTTCAAGGCAAGCTGCAGTTTATTAGCGAAAAAGATAAGGGCATTAGCGATGCCTTTAATAAAGGCGTACAAAGGGCCACGGGGGATTATCTCTATTTTTTAGGATCAGATGATTATTTATGGGATAAGGAAGCGATAGCGACAATCCTTATTGGTGTTAATCCAGCTAAGGATTGGCTTGTTTGTGGTAAAATTGCTCGAGTCAATATTGAGGGAAAAGTTCTCTATATTACCGAAGCTAAGCCCTTCGATAGGTCTGAATTGATATGGAAAATGGCTTTGCCTCATCAGGGCCTATTTATGCATAAGCGTTTTTTTACAGAATATGGCCTATTCGATATCGATAATGTGTTTTGTATGGATTACGAGTTATTACTTAGAGCTTATCATAATTTCCCTAAGGTCATCATGAAGGATGTTATCGTAGCCGCCTGGCGTGAAGGAGGGATTGGTGCCAATCGAATTCCGAAAATTTTAGCTGAGTATTACCATATTAAGCTAAAAAATAAGCTGGCTCCAAAGTATTTGTTATGGGGCATTTATCAATGGTCCTTACTTAAGCATTATAGTAAAAGTTTCTTATACAAAATAGGATTAGTAAAATGCATGTAAAATCAGTTGATGCCTTAAAATGTTTTGCCATTTTAGCCGTGATATTGGGTCATATTGGCACTCCATTTACTACTTTTATTTTTGGCTGGCATATGCCTCTGTTTTTCTTTATTGCAGGCTTTTTTATTAAACCAGATGAAACAATTAAGGTGCATCTCATTAAAAGCAGTAAGCGCCTATTAATTCCTTATGTCATCTTTGCCCTAATTGGTTTGCTAGTAGTGATGATTAAAAATCCAGTATTACATAGGCCTGAAGCCAGCTTATCAGAAGGTTTAATGGCGATATTTTATTATATGGATACCGCTCATATTACCACTTATGCTAATGTGCTATGGTTTTTGCCAACTTTGTTCTTATGTCGTTTAAGCCTGCTTTTGCTCCTAAAATTTATAAAGAATACTTTCGTTATTGCATTGATTACCATTGGCCTGGCTTGTTTAAGCGTAGGTTTAAACTTAACGCTCGCTTTTGCTTTACCTCAAGTTATGGCTTCATTGATTTGGGTCTATGCAGGTTATCTGTTTTTTAATCATTATCGTCAGACGCCTTGGTTTGAAAATAAAGTATATTTTAGTCTATCAGTCTTGTTGTTAGCATTGCCATTGATATATTTCAACATGCCTCTATTAAATGTGGCTGAAATGAGTTTTTCTGATCCACTCTATAATTATGTGTATAGCCTTATAATCGTTTGGCTAATCAGTTCGATGTTTATAAAGATTGACCTGTTATCTCGTTCAAACCTAGTCAATTGGATTGGGGCAAATACCATGTCCATATTTATTTTCCATACCTATACCAATAATTTAAGCCAAGCACTAGTGGCACATTTTATTCCCGGAGCATGGTACATAACCTTTATGCTATCCTTAGGCATGCTTGCTGTGTTACTGCGGCTAAAGCAAAAAATCCAGCATTATTCATGGGCAAGCATACTAAGGATGATATAGGCTATGGCTATTCCTATTATTATATTTCATCAAGGCGATGCGCCTTATCTTTGGTTTACCTTGCGCCAAGCTAAATTAAGTAACCCTTTGAGCGAGATTATTTTACTTGGGGACTCCAGCAATGCTCATTATGCAGGGGTAAAGCATATTCGAATTGCTGATTTTTTTCAGCGAGCCAAGCAATTTGAGCAGCATTATCAGCATTTCAGTACCAATTCAAAAGCCTTTGAATTGATTTGTATGCAGCGTTGGTTAGTAATAGCCGATTATATGAAAAACCACATGGAAAAGGCGGTATTTTTAGATTCTGATGTGATGACTTATTGTGATTTAACCCAAGAGCAACAAAAATTTAAGCAATTTGATTTTACTTTAAATAGACAGCTTGGCCCGCAAACCATGTTTATTAATAAGCTTGATGGCTTAGAACGGTTTTGTGAGTATTTTGTGCAATATTATGCCCATCCAGAGAAGATGGCCCAACTGCAAAGCTGGTACGATAATTATCGCGTTACAGCTTTAAAAGGGGGCGTTTGCGATATGTGGTTCTTTGAACACTATGCCAAACTTTATCCTGAGCGAGTGGGCGAAACCTTTAATGTTAATTCGGCTATTTTTGATAATACCATTCAATATGATGATGGTTTTGAGATGCGCCTGGGCATTAAAAAAATTATCTGGAAACACAATAAGCCCTATGGCTATCATCTCGCATCCAAAGCATGGAAGCCATTTAACACCTTACATTTTCAAGGCTATACTAAATGCTATATACCGAAATACGCGAGCTCAAAAAATTTGTGGTTTTACTTGCAGTCTTGGCCTTATCGTATACAGTTAAGCTGTGGCTTAGTAAGGCGCATTCTGAGTAAAGTAGCGGATAAGTTGAAAAGGTTGAGCTAAAATGTATGACTATATTATCCTTACTCATCTGCCATCATTTTATAAAATTAATCTTTATAACGAATTGGCGAAAAAACTTAATATCCATGTCATTTTTCTCGGGCAGTCTTCACGAATCCGTCCCGATAATTTTACCGAGGGCCGCATGGAATTCTCTCATGAATTTCTTTATAAGGGTGCTTTTGAAGCCAGGCCTAAACTAAAAACCTGCTGGAAACTTTATCGACGATTAAACAAACTACAGTTTAAAAAAATTATACTAGGAGGCTGGGAGCTTCCAGAATCATGGTTAACTGTTTTAAGCCAGAAGAAATTAAAGAATGCATTCGCTTTGGAATCCAGTTTTGCAGAAAGTAAAATTACCGGCTATAAAGCCTGGATTAAAAAGGTATTTTTATCTCGCGTAAGTATGATTTTTTGCTCGGGAAGCTCGCATGAGAAGTTAGTCAGATATTTAGGTTATTCTGGCCAAGTCGCCATTACTCAAGGGGTGGGGATATTTAATCGCTCAAGTTATCATGCTAAATCTCAAGATTTTACTGGGAAATTTTTATATATAGGCCGTTTTGCTGAAGAAAAGAACTTAGCATTTTTGCTGGATGTTTTTAAAGGATTTCCTCAATTCCAATTGGATTTAGTAGGGGAAGGGCCATTAAAAACTTCCCTGCAAAGCCTGGCCTCTGATAATATTCATTTTCATTCTTATCTCCCCAATCAACTATTAGCAGAAATCTACGCTACCCATGATGTATTTATATTGCCTTCACTAAAAGAACCCTGGGGATTAGTGGTGGATGAAGCTCTGTTTTATGGTTTGCCTGCTATAGTGTCTAATAGGGTGGGCTGCTACCCTGAGCTTGTAGAGCGTTATCAGGCAGGGTTAGTATTCGATCCCCTAGATAAATTAAGCTTAAGCGAAGCGATTGTTAAGATTGCTGATCCAGCAATATTTACTAAGCTTAAGGCGAATGTTAAGGCTATAGATTTTATGCAAAGAGATAATGAGCAAGTACAAGTTTATGTTACCGCCCTTAAATAGAGAGAGCAATATAGTATGAAGTGCGTATTAATTGGCGGAACAGGTTTAATCGGTAGGCCGCTTGCCGTCGCTTTACTTAAGCAGGGCTATGAGGTCACAATCTTAACACGGGATGCTAAAAAGCGCTCTGAGTTACAGTCAAGCTTGCCTAAAGCAGAATGGCTTATTGGCGATCTCCATCAGTCAGAAGTTTTAAAGTTAGCCTTAAATAAGGCCGATATAGTATTTCATTTAGCCAGTTCAGTTAATCCGCAAACTTCCAATGATAATCCTATTTTAGATATAGAATCAAATTTAATCGGAAGCTTAAATCTATTGGAGCAGGCTCGACTTAATCGCGTTAAAAAAATTATTTTTGTATCTTCTGGTGGTGCCGTTTATGGAATTCCACAAATGCTTCCGATACCTGAGACTCACCCAACTCAGCCATTAAGCTCATATGGTATCGTTAAGCTAGCTATCGAAAAGTATTTATATCTATATCATCACATTTATGGCCTAGATTATTGCGTGCTTCGAGTTGCAAATGCCTATGGAAATTTAGTACCTAGCAATCAAAATTTCGGAGCGGTCGATACTTTTGTACAACAAGCCCTGAAAAATGAGGCTATCGATATTTGGGGGGATGGATTAACTATCAGAGATTACATTCATGTCGACGATATTGTTAATGCCTTATTGTTAACAATAAGCTATCAAGGTTCTGAAAAAATATTCAATATTGGCAGTGGATCTGGAATAAGTTTAAATGAACTAATTGTTTTAATTGAGATGGGCTTGAAGCACCAATTTCCGGTAAACTATTTAAAGGGTCGTGCAGTCGATGTTCCAGCCAATATATTGGATACCAGTTTAGCTAAGCTCAGTTTACAGTGGGCTCCTCAAATTAGTTTGCCTGAAGGGATAAGGTCATTGATTCAGTATTGGCAAGTAATCTCGGGTCAAGAACTGTTATGATTTATTTTTGCACCTTGTTTGATTCAGCTTATCTTTCACGTGGTTTGGCCATGTATGAATCTTTATTAGCTTGTGAGCCAGAAGCTTTTTTATCGATATTTACTTTTGATCAAACTTGTTATGAAGTTTTAACTCGGATGAATTTAAAGCAAGTTAAGGTATTTGCTTTGGCGGATTTTGAAAATGAGCGCTTGCTGGCAATTAAGCCAAGTAGAACTCGAGCAGAATATTGTTGGACTTGTAAAGCAACAGCCATTTTGCATGTGCTAGATACTTTTTCAGCTGATTCCTGTACTTACCTCGATGCGGATTTATATTTATTTCATTCGCCTAAGATACTCCTTGATGAAATGAAGGGCCGCTCGGTTTTACTCACTCCGCATCGATTTACAAAACAATATGATAGTAGTATTACCAATGGCGAATTTTGCGCCCAATATATAAGTTTTAAGAATACAGTAGCAGGCAGAGAAGTGTTGAACTGGTGGAATGATGCCTGCATTGAATGGTGCTTTGCTCGCCATGAGGAAAATAAATATGGGGATCAAAAGTATTTGGAGCAAATGATCGAAAAATTTCCAAGCGTATTGGAATCCAAGAATTTGGGTGCTGTTGGGCCGTGGAATATGCAGCAATATACGTTTTATAATAAAGAAAATAAGCTTTTTGGAAGAGAGATTGAATCGGGCAGAGAGTTTGAAGTTATTTTTTTCCACTTTCATGCTTTTCGTTTTTTGCCAGGATCTAAAAAAGCTAATCTTGGATCTTATGCTATTTCTCAATCGGCTTTTCAGTATATCTATCGGCCTTTTAGCATGCGGCTATTACAGATTAATAAAATCCTGCAAACCAAGTTTGGGCTAAGCTCAATGGATGAAAATAAGGCTGCCTATAATTGGAAATCCCCCTTAAGGTTTATAAAAAGAAAGTTGCGAGGGCTGCCGCGTATTGTTAAGGTTAGCAAATTGATAGCTATAGGAAGTAAATAAATATGAAAGGTATTATTTTAGCAGGCGGCAGTGGCACAAGGCTTTATCCTATTACCAAGGTAATCAGCAAGCAATTGCTACCTGTGTATGACAAACCGATGATTTATTATCCTTTAACAACCTTAATGTTGGCAGGAATTATCGATATCTTAATTATCACCACGCCAAGAGATGAAGCCTCTTTTAAAGATTTGCTTGGGGATGGCAGCCAATGGGGCATTAAGCTCTCCTACGCCACTCAGTCTGAGCCTCGCGGCTTGGCTGATGCCTTTATAGTGGGTGAGTCCTTTATCGGCAACAGTCAAGTCTGTTTAATCTTGGGTGACAATATTTATTATGGAGATCACTTCCAGCAGAATTTAAGTCAACATATCGATGTCAAAGGGGCCGTCATTTTTGGTTATTATGTTAATGATCCAGAGCGGTATGGTGTGGCAGAATTTGATAAGGCTGGCAAGGTCATTTCTATCGAAGAGAAGCCTCTTAAGCCTAAGTCTCATTATGCGGTAACCGGTTTATATTTTTATGATAATCAGGTCGTTGAACTGGCAAAAAGTCTAAAACCCTCTGCTCGAGGCGAGCTTGAAATTACCGATTTAAATATGCTTTATCTGAAAAAAGATCAGCTTAAAGTGGAAATTTTAGGTCGAGGATTTGCTTGGCTCGATACGGGAACACATGAATCTCTATTAGATGCATCACAATTTGTATCGGTTATCGAACAGCGTCAAGGCCTTAAAATTGCTTGCCCAGAGGAAACGGCTTGGCGTAAAGGCTATATAGATGATGTCCAATTAGCAACATTAGCTAAGCCCTTATTGAAGAATGGCTATGGCAATTATTTAATGCAATTATTGAGTATGAAGTAGGTCCTTATGAAAACTGAATTTTCACCAACACGATTATTAGTCACAGGCGGGGCCGGTTTTATTGGTTCTTGCTTTATTCGCCATATGCTAGCTAAGCACTCGTCCCTATTTATTGTTAATGTGGATTTGCTTACTTACGCGGGCAATATCGAAAATTTATCCGATATCACTCACGATCAGCGTTATAAGTTTGTGCAGGGTGATATTTGCGATCAGGCTTTATTGCGTTCAGTTTTAGAAAAGCATGAAATTGATACTATCGTTCATTTTGCAGCAGAGAGCCATGTCGATCGTTCGATACTTAAGCCAGAAAGCTTTGTAAAGACCAATGTATTAGGTACCTTTAGCTTATTAGAAGCGGCTCGGGAATATTGGCTTAATCATAAAGGCTGGGATGCAAAAAGCTGTCGGTTTCATCATATCTCGACCGATGAAGTCTATGGTAGCTTGCAAGCGAGCGATCCAGCATTTTTAGAAACCACTCCATATGCTCCAAACTCTCCGTATTCTGCTAGTAAGGCTGGCTCTGATCATTTGGTAAGGGCGTATTTTCACACTTATGGCTTGCCAGTAACGACTTCAAACTGTTCAAACAATTATGGGCCTTATCAGCATCAAGAAAAGCTTATTCCAACCGTCATACGCAGCTGTAAAGAGGAAAAATCTATTCCGATTTATGGTAATGGCTCTAATATTCGTGATTGGCTCTATGTGTATGATCACTGTGAAGCGATCGATGTAATCTTGCATAATGGAAGGCTTGGAGAGGTTTATAATATTGGAGGAGATAGCGAGCTCAATAATCTTGAATTAGTCAAACTCATTTGTCAGCAGTATGATGCATTGTTTAAACCTGTTAAGCCAAGTGCTAGCTTAATCCAATTTGTTACGGATAGAGCCGGGCATGATTGGCGTTATGCAATTAACCATAACAAGATTACGCGAGAGCTAAACTGGGCTCCCAAAATGATTTTAAGCAAAGGGCTGTTAGAAACCATACGGTTTTATCTATAAGAGATGCTCAGAGGATGATAGATGTTAAGACGATTAAAGCAGCGTTTTATAAAGGAACAGTTTAACCCTTCATGGTTAGGCATAATAATTAACCCCTTTTATATCGCACGCAAAGCATTATATTCCGAGGTTACTAGGCAATTGCCAAGACTTAGTGGGAAATTATTAGATGTAGGCTGCGGTCAGAAGCCATATAAACCCTATTGCAAAGTTGAAGCTTATATAGGTCTTGAGATTGACAGCATTACAGCAAGGACATTTAGTAAAGCTGATTTTTTCTATGATGGAACACTCTTCCCCTTCGATAATAATAGCTTTGACTCTATTATTAGCAGTGAGGTTTTAGAGCATGTACTTGAGGCTGATCAGTTTCTAACTGAGCTAAATCGCGTATTAAATATAGGTGGTTTATTGCTAATTACTGTGCCATTTATTTTCTGTGAGCACGAGCAGCCACATGATTATAGGCGGTATACCTCATTTGGTATTAGAGCTGTAATAGAAAAACATGGCTTTGAAATTATAGATCAGCGTAAAACAGTAAAAAATGCAGGCTATTTAATGCAACTATTGAATGCCTATCTTTTTTTTCGATGGATGAAAGTTAATCCCTACCTTCTGATAGTATTAAATTTTATTTGCATACCCTTTACGCTATTAGGGTTATTGGGGAGGTGTTTCTCATGCGAAGAATTTTACTTTGGTAATGTAATTTTGGCGCGAAAAGTCAGATGAAGAGAGTGATGCCAGTGATGAATAAATGAATGTTGTAATAGCTCATAATTATTATCGATCCAGCATCCCCTCTGGAGAAAATGTCGTCGTCGATCGTGAAGTCACTTTATTGCAAGAAGCCGGAATAGATTGCTCACTTTTTAAAAAAAGTAATGATGCGCTGGATAAGAGTTCACTATTTAAAAAACTAGCCGTTGCCTGGCGTATGGCAGGCTCAGCTTCTCATAAACACGAACTTAAAAATGAGCTTGAAAAATTTGGCCCTGCAGGAATACTGCATGCTCATAATGTCATGCCTTTATTTGGCTATGACTTATTTGAAGCAGCGAAGGAATTGGGCTATCAAACCATTCAAACCCTGCACAATTATCAATTAATTGCCTGCTCTAAAGGCTTCTATAGCAAAACAGGGATTAAAGAGCCACAAAATCCATTAGAAGTGCAAGCTTTAAGTAGGGTTAATGCGCAAAGCCGCGGAGTCATCGATTATTTTTATCAGCGAGCGTATCAGAAAGTATGGCGGGATAATAAAATTCAATCTATCGATAAATTCATCTGCTTAACCGAGTTTCAAAAAAAGCTAATGATTCAATCGGGTTTGCCTGAAAATAAGCTATTTGTAAAACCCAATTTTTTACCTGATAATGGGCTGTTTAAAGAAACTGCTCCAGCAGGTGGCTATGCCATTTTTGTAGGAAGGCTAGCAGAGGAAAAGGGCGTTTTAGCCTTGACTGAAGCCTGGAAGAAGCTATCTATTCCACTTTATGTCGTAGGTAGTGGGCCTTTGGGTGCTCAATTACCTAAGGCTACTCATATCCATTATTTAGGTCAGCAATCTCAGGCCGATTTATTGTCATTAATTTCCCGGTCAAGATTTTTAGTGATGAACTCCACCTGGTATGAACCTTTTGGTTTGGTTGCCATAGAGGCCTTATCAGTGGGGGTGCCTTGTTTGCTGCCAAAGCTTGCCGCCTTGCCTGAGTTTGTGCAAGAGGGGAGGACTGGTTATTGTTTTGAAGCGGCCAATATGACCGATTTAGCAGAAAAAGCTGGGCAATTATGGGGCCAGGCTGTTAATATGAGGGCAGATTGCCGAGCGGATTATCTTGCTAGATTTACCCCGCAAATTAACTTACAAAGATTATTGCAGATCTACCAGGCCTAAGTGATGAGATCTAAGCTTACTATCTTGATTTATAGCGTCAACTACGCGCCCGAACTCACTGGCATTGGTAAATACAATGCCGAAATGTGTGAATGGTTGGTAAAGCAAGGCCATTCTGTGCAAGTGATTACCGCTCAGCCTTATTATCCTGATTGGAAAATTTTTACGGGTTATAAAGCCTGGCAGTATTCAAAGGAAATGATGAATGGCGTCAGTGTATTGCGTTGTCCCTTATGGATTCCTGCGAAACCTAGTGGGCTTAAACGTAGCTTACACCTATTAAGTTTTGCGGCATCGAGTCTTATTAGGTTAATAGGGCAAAGAAGCTTTAAACCTGATATCGTATTATTTATTGAGCCGAGTATTTTTACCTTTCCTGGCGCGTTATTAGCCAGTAAGTTGACTGGCGCTAAGCCTGTCTTACATGTGCAAGACTTTGAAGTCGACATGGCTTTTAATTTAGGTTTAATACGCTGTAAGCGCCTACATGCTTTGCTATTGAGATATGAAGCGCATGTGTTAAAGCGCTGTGCTATGGTTTCAACTATTACGCCTACTATGCGTCAAAAATTGCTTGAAAAAGGCCTGTCAGAGCAAAAAGCGCTGCTCTTCCCTAACTGGGCCGATACAGACAATATTAAACCTTTAAACCATATTAGCCCGTTTCGTACTGAGCTTGGCATTAGCCCTGATAAAATAGTCGCGCTTTATTCTGGCAATATGGGTGAGAAACAAGGCCTGGAGATTATCTTAGAAGCCGCTAAAAGGGTGCAGGGCAATCCTAATATAGTCTTTGTAATGTGTGGCACGGGATCCTTTGCGCCCACTTTAAAGCAAATGGCTAAAACCTATGGCTTAGAGGCCATTATCTGGTTGCCATTGCAGCCCTTACATAAACTTAATGACTTATTAAATATGGCCGATATCCATCTATTGCCGCAAAAACCTGATGTACAAGATCAAGTCATGCCATCCAAATTGTTAGGAATGCTAGCCAGTGGGCGCGCTATTTTAGCCACAGCTATGCCTGGCACTCAGCTTTATCAAGTCGTTAAGCAAGCGGGATTAGTATCAATGCCAGGTAATGTTGGAGCCTTTGCCGATAATATTGTCACCTTGGCTTCAGATATCAATTTACGGACAAATTTAGGCGCTGAGGCTAGGGCCTATGCCGAACAAAATTTTTCTAAACAAGCTATGCTTACACGTTACGAACAGGAACTTAAGCAATTAATCACCTGATTTACTTTGACAATAGCCATTTTATTTTTATAATGGCAACAAGCATAAGATTAAGCTTGAATTCAAAATCAGCCCAACCTTTTAAATAATTCTCAATTTATCAATTATAATATGGAGTGATAACTCTAATGGCTAAGCCAGGTGTTAGTTACGAAGAAGTTGTAGCCACAGCAGTGGACCTTGAAAAGCAAGGCGAAAACCTAAGCGTAGAGCGAATTAAAGAATTGCTTGGCAATCGTGGTAGTCTTGCTACAATCAATCGATTTCTTAAAGAATGGAAAGGGCAGCTACAGGGAACTTTAGCTGGAACAACACAAGCTTTTAATTTAACGAGTGAGACCATGCAAGAACCTTCGAATAATGCATCTGAAGATGCTGGCAATCTTTCCGCC
Organism: Gammaproteobacteria bacterium; assembly: GCA_030652335.1. Lineage (GTDB taxonomy): Bacteria > Pseudomonadota > Gammaproteobacteria > Francisellales > CACEW01 > JAQSYQ01. Next base: position 125,088 of record JAUSAW010000013.1, on the reverse strand, counting down.
GCTAATGCTTCAAGTCCAGCAGAGCCAACCAGTGGCAATACCATCGATCCTCAAGTGGTCGTTCCCGTGCAAAATGTGGTGCAGGACGAATCCACCCCTCCTGTCGCTGTTAAAGCGGCTGAAGCTCCTAAGCATGCGCCTAGAGTACATCAAAATCGTAACAACCATCATGTCGAAGAACCTAAAGAGGTCTATCAAGCAGAACGCTTGGAAGATTTGGATGATAATGCCTTAATTATTAAAATCCGTCGATTAGAAACGTCATTAGCTAAAGAGCAGTCCCGTCGTGAAGCGGCTGAGAAAATGGCTGAAGATGCCAAACAATATGCTGATATTATTAAAGAACAGATTGGGCAAAGGATAGCGGACCTTAGACAGACCATGGAAGTAAATATTAACCATCTTAAATCGGAAGCGCGCGATATTAAACAGAATTCCGACGGCGATCTTAAGTTTTATAGAGACCAGTTACAAAAGGCTAATGTTAAAATCGTCGCCTTATTGACTGGGCAAACGCCTGAACCTGTACAAACTGCTGACATTACATCAACCAAAGATTCCACAGGCTCGGTTTCGGAATAGAATATTTACAATAATGCAATTGCTTGCGGTAAGCTGTGGCTTGATATTGAACGTTTTGTGCAATAGTAATTAGCCAAGGTTTGTCGCGATACGTTCCTGCTGCATACCCGTTAATCCCTTCATGATAAGCCAAATAAAGTTGGTAGGCATTGCGTTTCGATATGCCTAGTTTCTTATTGGCTGTATAGCCATACCATCCTATAAAATCAGTGGCATCCCCAAATTCATCGCGATCTGCACTATGCCGGCTAGTTTGTGTTTGATAGTTAAGCCAGGTGCCATCGACGGCCTGAGCGTAGCCGTAGGCTGAGGTAGGGCGAGTCCAGGGGATAAAGCCCAGTAGTGTGGTCCTTGGAGGTCTTGCCCCGGGTTGGAAGTGCGATTCGGCATGCACGATAGCTAGTTGCACGCTAACTGGCACTCCCCATTGTTTATAGGAGTCTAGCGCTTCCCAATACCATTTTGGATATTGTTGGAATATGGAACAGATATTGCTCATGTTTTGTGGGGGCGCAGGCGCACAGCCGCTTAAAAAGCTTAAAGATAGGCTTAAAGCAATAAATTTAATGGCAAGTGGTAATCTGGGTTTTTGATAATTGCCGAGCTGCATCGATAAGGCCTTGGTTCACTTCGAACGTAGTTGAATTTTTATGTAAGCTACCATGAAAGGTAGTACCTGTCATGGCATTTTCCCATGGGATATAGAGGAATAATATCTTGCTCTCTATTAGCGGACTCATCTTCTCAGCTGGATCGCCACAAGCAGGCGTATTATTAGGGTTGATAACATAAAGTCTGGTAATCATATTGTTGCTACAGGTCCCAAAAATAAGCCAAGGCTGGGCACCGAATTTTGCACCATTATTGTCTGAGCTCTTCATGGTGTAGCCATAAAAATTGCCATTGCTGGCTTGAAGAGCCAATCTTAGGGGGAAGGCCTGGTTGACAAAGAGGCCGGTAGGATCTTTATAGGTCCCCTCCCAACTACCAGAGAGCTGGCTGCAATAATCTGTAGCATTGCTAAGCGGTAGGGTGGCGGCAAAGCTAGGTAGGGCTAATAATAAGCAGGAGGCAATAAGCATTTTTTTTATGATCATGATGATTTCTCCGGTGCAGCTCGGGTTCGGATGGTAATAATTTCACCGACAAATAATCTGGAATGGGCATTAAGATTATTCCATTTCTGGAGATCTTTAACGCGCACATTAAATTTCCGGGCAATTTTGCTTAAGGTATCGCCGGTTCTAATCGAATAAATAATATTTTTTGAAGCCGGTAGATAAGTATATACAGGATAAATTAAGGATTGGCCACGCCGCAGTCGACCGATTCGATTATATTGTCTTAAGGTCGTGGTGCTAACCCCGGTCACTCGACTAATCGACTCTATCGTATCATGGCGCCTTACAATATAGCGTTTCCACTGAGTTTGGTCGATTAAGGGCTCATTTTGAAGGTTTTGTTCAAATACCGGGATTTGTTGAATAGGTAAGGTTAAATAATAGGTGCCGGTATTGCTAGGTGGGGTGGCAAGTTGGGTATAGCCTGGATTGAGCGATAAGAGTTGTGATTGGCTAATTCCGGCCAGCCTTGCCGCGTCGCGCAGACTCATTTGTTTAGAGAGCAGCACATTGGCTATAAGCGGGGCGTTTGGTATGGCTGGAAGGGTAATGCCATATTTGCTTGGATCGTCGATAACGGCTGCCAGGGCTAATAATTGCGGAATATAATTACGCGTTTGCTGAGGCAAATTTAAAGACCAGAAGTCGGTGGGCAGGTTTTGGCTAATATTATAATTAACAGCCATTTTAACGGTGCCTTCGCCTGAATTATAAGCGGCTATGGCGAGCAGCCAGTTACCATTAAAATAGCTATTGAGATAAGCTAAGTAGTTTAAAGCCGCATCGGTGGATTGATTGATGCTTTGTCTGCCAACAAACCACCAGGTGTCTGAGCTGACATTAAAGCGTTTTGCCGTTTGTGGCATGAGTTGCCACAATCCTACGGCACCGGCGCTAGAACGTGCTAGCGGTCGATACCCACTTTCGATTATAGGGAGCAGAGCAAGCTCGGTGGGCATATTGCGTGATTCTAATAGGGTCACAATCCCATAAAGATAAGGCTGGCCTTGCAGTACGATATCCTGAATATAGCTTGGATAGTTTTGATACATTTTAATATAAGCTTGTACCCGGGGATCATTTTCTTCATGGTCCAAGGTAAATCCTGAGCGCATTACTGTCCAAAGCGAATCAGAGCTTTGGGCTTGTTGGGTAATAGCAATAATTTGCTCTGGTTTATCGAGTGCTATAGTTGGAATAACTTGATGAGAAGGAGGTTTAATGACCGCGCAAGCACTGAGCAGCATTGCGGCTGATACTAGGCTGAGTCTGGAAAGTATAAGGCTTAGCTTCATTATAGTGACCAATTATCTTTAAAGTGACGAAGTGCTACAAAGAGTTCCAGGGGATTAGGGGCATCAAGGCCTAATTGCTTGGCAATATGCTGGCTAAAGTCTGAATCATTACAGCGTAAAAAGGGGTTGATTTTTTTCTCGAGGCCGATGGTCGAGGGTAGGCTGGGTAATTGTTGATCTCTTAAGCTTTGCACTTCTACTAATCGTTTGGAAATGGCAGCGTTATTAGGCTCAAGCGATAAGGCGAATTGTAGATTAGCCAGTGTATATTCATGGCCACAATATACATTGGTATAATCAGGGAGCGCGGCTAATGTGCTAAGTGAGTTAAACATTTGTTCAGCAGTCCCTTCAAATAAGCGGCCACATCCCCCTGCAAATAAGGTGTCGCCAGAGAATAAATTTCTGCCATCAAAAAAACAAATAGCATCCTGGGTGTGACCAGGTGTTTTGAGAATAGCAAACTTTAGCTTATGTGTATGTAAAAAAATGCTGTTTTCTGATCGAATTTCATGAGTGGTAATGGGGCAGGTTTGTTTGGAAAAGGCAAAAATTTCAGGCTGGTAAACTTGGGCCAGGGCGGACACGCCAGAGGTGTGATCGTTATGGTGGTGCGTCAGTAAAATAGCGCCAAGCTTAATCCGATGTTGCTCTAAATACTGCAAGACTGGTTCGGCTTCGCCCGGGTCGATAGCGATGGCATGGCTTTTATCTTCTGAGAGTATTAGCCAAATATAATTATCTTTTAAAGCGTTAACATAAGTAATAGTATTCATATTGCGCGTTCCTGGATTTCGACTATCTTAATATAAAGTACAGTGAGTCTGCTACATGAATCAATCAAGCTTAGACTGGTTTCTGGCCGAAGAGCAAGCGCGTCTTGAGGAAGTGGCGTCTCATTTTTTTGGCTATTACTTATTGATCTTGTCTAATAGTGATGTGTATCCCAGGATAGAGTGCCCTATTAGCACCCATATCGTAGTCAAGCAGATGGCTGAAAACCTTAAGTTTCAACAGGCAATAGTGGCCGATTGGACCGAGTTACCTTTTGCTCCGGGTAGCATCGATGCTATGATATTGCCGCATGTCATGGATTGCTATAAAAATACTAGTGGTTTATTAAATGAAGTGGCTCTGCTGCTGCGCCACGATGGTCATGTCGTATTAACGGGCTTTAATCCATTGCGAATTAAAGCCAGGCGCTTGGCTAAGCGCTATCATAAACAGGGCTTGCGGTTATGTTTATGCAGCACCGTTATTAAGGCATTAACTCAAGCTGGATTTGAGATTGTTACGGTGAAGCGTTTTGGGTTTGTGGCGTTAAAAAATAAAGCTATGGAAAAATGGCTTAATCGTGTGCTCGATAGCGTTTTGCCCAGTATGGGCTGTGCTTATGTTATTGTGGCGCAGAAAAAAGTATTGGCGCCTATAGCAGAACTGCCAAATTGGACGAGTTCCCTGCTACAATCGGAAAAAGTGGTTATATCAAGTTGTAGAGTACAGTCTAATGATCGATAGAGTTGAAATATTTACAGATGGTGCTTGTCGCGGTAATCCAGGCCCTGGCGGCTGGGGCGCACTTTTGCGTTTCAATGGGCGCACGAAAAATCTCTATGGTGGCGAGCAGCATACCACCAATAATCGAATGGAGCTTATGGCAGCCTTAATGGCTTTAAGAGCTTTAAAGAAATTCTGCCAGGTAAGCCTGACGACTGATTCGCAATATCTGCGCAAGGGTATTACCGAGTGGATATTTAATTGGCAAAAAAATAATTGGAAAACCGCCGATAAAAAGCCGGTTAAAAATGCGGATATTTGGCAGGAATTAGCCATCGAGGTGTTAAAGCATGAAATCGAATGGCATTGGGTAAAGGGCCATAGCAATCATCCTGAAAATGATTTGGCTGATGCGCTCGCCAATCAAGCCATAGAAGAAATGCTAGCTTTAAAATAAATTTCCTTGACGCAGCTGGCGGCCGGCCCCTTACCGATAGTGCCCGGAAATAATAACGGGGTGGCGCCAGTCGGGGCCCCCATAGCACGCGCAGCATCGGCGAGCATGGTATGGGGGTGGATGGAGACAGGACCCCCTCATCATAAGGGCACCTAACAGTAAGGCAATTTTATGAGACAGATTATATTAGATACCGAGACTACTGGCTTAGACCCTAAAGAAGGCCATAGAATCATCGAGATCGGTTGTGTCGAAATGATCGGCCGTCGACTGACGGGCAATCATTTTCATCGCTATCTTAACCCAGACCGCATGATCGATGCGGGTGCTCAACAGGTGCATGGAATTAGTACGGAATTTCTAGCCGATAAGCCGCGGTTTTATCAAATAGTCGATGAGCTTATGGAATATCTACAGGGCGCGGAGCTTGTCATCCATAATGCGGCGTTCGATATTGGGTTTTTAAATTATGAATTAAGCCTATTGCGCCGCAGCGATTGGAAATTAATGGCCGATCATTGCAGCGTACTCGATACCTTAAGTCTTGCCAGGCTTAAGCATCCAGGTCAGCGCCAATCATTAGATGCTTTATGTAAGCGCTATGGCATTAGTAATGCGCATCGTAAGTTGCATGGAGCGCTGCTCGATGCGGAATTATTGGCTGAAGTGTATATTTCCTTAACTAGCGGGCAGGAAAGCTTATCTTTCCACGAGGCTGAACCCGTTAAGGCTATCGATATCGATACAGATAGTCTTGTATTAAAACCTCAATCTCTAGCGCTACGTGTAGTAGAGGCTAACGCCGAAGAATCTGAGGCCCATGCCGAGTATCTAAAAATGCTCGAAAAAGCATCGAATGGTCAAGCGCTTTGGGGTAAACTAGCGAAGTCCACTATTCAGTAATGAGGCTTAAGCTGTGCCTATTATCATTCAAAAAGCCTGTCTACGCTTTAAAGATCAGCTGGTCTTTGCTGATTTAGATTTAGAATTTAAGGCGGGGCAATGGACGTGTCTATTGGGCGGTAGCGGAGTGGGTAAAACCAGTTTATTGCGCCTAATAGCCGGTTTAAGCGATAGACGAGCGGAAGCGTATACTCAAGTTTCTGCCAGCATTCATTCAGATGAGTTTGGAGGTTTGGCTGGTAAAGTCATGTATATGCCACAACAGGATGGCCTATTACCTTGGCTGACGGTATTAGACAATGTATTGCACTGCAAACGCTTAGAAGGCGATGATCCTACGCTATTTATCGATAAAGCTATAAGCCTATTGCGGCGAGTAGGTTTAGGAAGCCATATCGATGCAAGACCTGCAAGTTTATCGGGGGGCATGCGTCAAAGAGTGGCTTTAGCTCGAACCTTATTAGCGGATAAACCCATCGTATTGTTAGACGAACCCTTTTCAGCCCTCGATGCGATTACCCGTTATCATTTGCAAAATCTGGCGGTGGAATGTTTAGAAGGTCGCACGGTCATTATGGTGACGCATGACCCGTTAGAAGCCTTAAGGTTGGGTCAGGAAATTAAGATTTTAGCCGGCAGCCCAGCAAAAATAATCGAAGTATTAAGCCTTAAAGGCAAAAGCCCTCGGGATATTGAAGATCCTAGTATCCTGTCCTCTTATGTCCATATTATCGATTTGCTCAAGGCGCATCATCCTAGGAGTGCACAGTAATATGTCGAAATTAGTCGCTAGGGCGATAGTGTTAATATTCGGGTTATTGGGCTTATGGCAACTACTGGTAGTGCTGTTTCATGTTCCGGTGTATTTATTGCCAGACCCCGTTCAGGTCTGCGTAGCCTTATGGCAAAATAAGCTTTTTTTATTGCAGCAGTTTTGGCCGACTTTTCTAGAAACCCTATTCGGATTGCTCTTGGCGCTAGTCTGGGGTATTTTGGTGGCCGTCAGCATGGGGCTATTTAGGCCTGTTAGGTTTTGGGTTTTGCCCCTGGTTATTATTAGTCAGGCCGTACCTACCGTGGCTTTTGCACCCTTACTGGTTCTATGGTTGGGTTATGGCATCAGTTCGAAAATAGCAGTAATCATGCTGGCCTTGTTTTTTCCGATAACGGCCGCTTTTTTTGAAGGAATTAAACAAACCCCCGATGCCTGGCTGGATTTAGGTTATTTAGTGCAAGCCAATCGCTGGCGAACCATGCGTTATATTAGCTTTCCCGCGGCCTTGCCTGCACTTGCCTCAGGCCTAAAGGTTGCCACGGTGTGGGCGCCTATGGCGGCGGTAATCGGCGAATGGGTGGGGGCGAGCAGGGGCTTGGGTTTTGTTATTTTAAATGCCGAAGCTCGCTTAGATTTACCTTTATTGTTTGCTGCCTTAATAGTTTTGGTAGGATTTTCATTGTTATTATATTACCTCGTCGAACGCAGCCTACGAAAACTCATCCCTTGGCAAAAACAGGAATAATATGAAGCGCATCGGTTTAATGCTATTGTTACTCAGTCAAATCGTGTCGGCCCAGGGCATGGATAAAATTACTCTGGCTTTAGACTGGTATATTAATCCCGATCATGCCCCGATTTTAGTGGCCTTCAGTCAAGGCTATTTTAAACAGCAAGGGCTTGAGGTTACTTTAATCAGTCCAGTGCAAAGCACCGAGCCGGCCCAATTAGTGGCGGCTGGACAGGCGGACTTAGGCATAGATTATCAGCCTAGTGTATTGGTGGAAATGGCGGCAGGTATGCCCCTAATATGGGTGGGGACATTAGTTAATCAGCCCCTAAATTGCATCGTGGTATTGGCCAATAGTCCGATTCATCGATTGGCGGATTTAAAGGGGCGCTCCATCGGGTATTCAGCCAGCCCCTCGACGGTTGCCATGTTAAATTCGATGCTGAGCTTTAATCATATCGCTCCTAATTCGGTGAATCAGATTAGTATTCAAATGGACCTTAGCCAGGCCTTATTATCGCATCGAGTCGATGCAGTCGATGGTATGATGCGTAATGTTGAGCCCATTCAACTTCAAAACATGGGTTATGCTACCAGGCTATTCTTCCCAGAAGAAAATGGGGTGCCAAGTTACGATGAGCTGGTTATTATCGCTAATAAAAATACCGTTAATCGATCTGAAGTGGCGCGATTTAATAAAGCCTTGGCTGAAGGTGTAGCCTATTTGCAAGCACACCCCAACCTTAGCTGGACCCAAGTTTCAGCGAACTATAAGGCCGATTTAGCCCCTAATGCACAAATGGCGGCCGCGAATAAGGCTATCTGGCTCAACTCGATACAGTATTTTGATGCCAATCCTGCTCGGCTGGACGCCATGCGCTATCAAAAATTCGAAGGCTTTATGCTAAGGGAAGGTGTTTTAAAACAGGCGATCCCTATCGATGCGTATAAAGGTGGCTGAGATGAAGAGTTTGAGGCTATAATTATCAAAACGTAAGCAAAAGTGAGTAGGTATGAAAAAAGTACTCGTTATCGGTGGCGCTACGCTCGACACTATTATTAGCTATGAAGATATGGAAACCCTGGTGCATCAGCGCCAAGACAGCCAACAATCCTATTTATTGCTGGAAGAAGGCAAAAAAATTGAAGTAACCGAGCAACGTCATTTTAGCGGGGGCGGGGCCACTAATGCTGCGGTTTCGTTTAAGCGACAAGGTTATGAAGCCGCGCTGGTTTGTAAGGTTGGTCACGATGCTGCCGGCCAAATGGTCTTAAACGAACTCAAAGATTCTGGAATCGATTTAAGTCTGGTGACGTATTCGGATGAGGTTGGCACGGCTGGCTCCTTTGTGGTTCCGTCATTAAAGGGTGATCGCACCGTTTTTGCGTATCGCGGGGCCAATGCTAATTTACTCCCACAAGATATTCCTCTGGATAAGGTCTGCGATAGTCGCTTTGTTTATGTCACCTCGCTAAGTAAGGCCTCTTCTGAGCGCCTGCCTGAAATTGCCAATCAAGCTAAGGCCCATGGCGTGAGAGTGGCTATTAATCCCGGTATTAGCCAATTAAAGATCGGTAGCGGGTTCTTAAAAAGCGCCTTAAGCGGGATCGATACCCTGATTCTTAATTATGATGAGGCCAAGCAGTTTATGGTCTCATTAATGCAGGCGGATGCCAGCTTACGTGAATCGGTTCAAGCCGCTAGCGCCACCCAGGTCGGTGCGGACCGGTTGCTTGAGGCAAAAATCTCTTTTCAAGATAGTTATTTCAACCTAAGGCAATTTTTCGCGGAAGTCTTAAAGTTAGGCCCTAAAGTCGTAGTGGTAACCAATGGCTCGGAAGGAGTCTATGTCGCAACGGAGCAGCGCTTATATTTCCATAAAACGCCGAAGGTGAAAGTAGTTAATACCTTGGGGGCCGGTGATGCCTTTGGTTCCAGCTTTGTCGGTGCTCTATACGCAGGGCAACCGATTCCCGATGCTATTCGCCAAGGAATAGTAAATAGCGCGTCAGTCATTCAATACCCCGATGCTAAAACCGGGCTACTAACTGAAGATGCTTTAAAACAGGCCATTGTTAAGCTTGATCATGCCATGCTTACCGAACGTACCTGGGATGAATGACGATAGATCCCCGATCAAGTTGGGAATGACTTAGTTCTTAGCAATTATTTGCTTAGAACTAAGTCATTTTGCTGATAGTTGTTTGATTATTTATCATTAGAAGTAGTATTATACGCAAGTCAATTTGACCCAGGAGCAGAAGTTTAATGTTGTTGCACTCTGATGAAACAAATTATCCGATTTTAAGCGAGCTAATTAAATTAATTAAGCAAAAGCAGCCGGTCAGAAATATCGATCAAATAATTAAATTTATTCCTCTGTATTTTTCTTCCGTTTCCAAGGAAGAATTAAGCTCGAGAGATATTATTGATCTATACGGCGCGCTTATTTCGCACTGGAGCTTTATCAATCAGCGTCAACCCGGCGAAGTGAAGCTCAAAGTTTATAACCCCGATTTTGTTAAAGAAGGCTGGAAGTCCTCGCATACTATTGTTGAAGTTTGCCACGATGAGATGCCATTTTTAGTCGATACCTTATTGATAGAACTCAATCGCCTGGGGCTCAATATTCATTTTATCGTGCATGCCGGATCGATCGGTGTCATTCGTAATGCGGATGGTTTTCTTGAAAATATTCTGGATAGTTCGAGCACGGATAGCGGTGCTGTGCGTGAAGCAGAAATTTATATTGAAATTGATCGTCAACCAGAAGATGAAGCTAATTTTGCCAGCATTCGTGAAGCCTTATTGCGAGTACTAGGTGATGTGGCCTTAGCCGTACATGATTTTATGCCGATGAAACAACGCATAAAAGAAGTCACCACCAAGCTGCAATCCAATCCACCTCGGCACATTGAAACCGATGACTTAAAGGAAACGGTCGATTTTCTAAATTGGCTGGATAACGATTATTTTACCTTTTTAGGCTATGCTGAATTCTCAGTAGTTGGCAAAGGCGAACAGCGTAAACTGCAACGTTTAGAGGATAAAAATTTAGGCATCCTTAAGCCTACTAGCACCTATGGTAAACAAGGTTTTTCAGAAGAGTTAGTCGAAAGTGAAGAAGTGCTTAAGGCGGCGCAACCTCTGATTATTACCAAGTCCAGCTATCAAGCTACCGTGCATCGTCCGGCTTATATGGACGTCATCATTGTTAAACAATTTGATAAAGAGGGCGAGGTTATTGCCGAAAGCCGTTTTATCGGGCTTTACACTTCTTCCGCTTATCATAGCAATCCAAGTCAAATCCCTTTGCTGCGCCATAAAGTTTCTAAAATATTACAGCATTCCAAGCTGCCGCCAAAAGGGCATGAGTGGAAGGCTTTGGTCAGTATTCTAGAAAGCTTCCCTCGCGATGAATTATTCCAGATTTCAGAAGACGAACTTTATAGAACGGTAATCGGAATTCTGCAGATTCATGAAAGGCAGCGTATTCGTTTATTTGTGCGCAGAGATACCTTTGGTCGTTATTTTTCTTGTATGGTCTATGTGCCTCGCGATCTCTTTAATACCGAATTGCGGGTTAAGATGCAGAATATTTTAATGCGAGAGTTTGATGGTAATGAGTCTACTTTCTCGCCTAATTTTCTTGAATCAGTATTGTGTCGTATCGATTATATTATTCGAGTCGACCCGAGCCGCCCGATTGAAGCTTATGATATTAAAAGCATTGAATCCAAATTAGTCGAAGCCACCCGTAGCTGGCGCGATGATTTAAAAGATACGTTAATCGAAAGCATGGGTGAGCATAAGGGTTCATTACTCTATAACAAGTATGCACGAGCTTTTCCGGCCGGATACCGCGAAACATTTTTAGCGCGTTCCGCCGTGACCGACATCGAATTAATTGAAAATGTATTGACCACCGGTCAGCTTGGCATGTGTTTTTATCGCATGTTAGAAGAGCCTGAAAACTGTATCCGCTTTAAGTTATTCCAACGCGATACCGGCTTAGCCTTGACCGATGTATTGCCGATCCTAGAGAATCTAGGCTTGCGAGTAATGGAAGAGCAGCCTTACCAAATTAAGCTTTCCGATGGCAATAGCGTATGGATTTCAGATTTTGGCATGCAGGTGGTTAATACTATCGCTTCTATGTCTGATATTAGCGGTATTTTTCAGGAGGCTTTTTCTCAAATATGGGGTCAGCAAGCAGAAAACGATGGCTTTAACTGCTTAGTCATGAAAGCCGGAATGCCCTGGCGCGATATTATTATTATCCGCTCCATCGCAAAATATTTAACGCAAATAGGCTTTTTATATTCTCAGGCCTATATGGAAAATACGCTGACCAATAACCCGCTGATTGCCCAAAAATTAGTGGAACTTTTTAAGGTTAGATTTAATCCAGGCAGTGATGAAGCAAGCCGTTCCGAACAGGTAAATGGCCTTGCGGCAGAAATCGGCACCCTGCTTGAGCGTGTGGCTAATCTCGACAGCGATCGTATTATCAGACGCTTTATCGATGTTATTCAGGCGATTTTACGGACTAACTATTTCCAACATAATGCTGAGGGTCAGCTTAAGTCCTATTTATCCTTTAAGTTAAAGCCTAGCATGATCCCTGATATGCCTAAGCCTTTGCCGCTAATTGAGGTGTTTGTTTATTCCCCACGGGTTGAAGGTGTGCATTTACGCGGTGCCAAGGTGGCCCGTGGTGGCTTACGCTGGTCTGATCGCCGAGAAGACTTTAGGACCGAAGTATTGGGCCTGATGAAAGCGCAGCAAGTTAAAAATGCCGTCATTGTGCCATTAGGTGCGAAGGGTGGTTTTATTCCTAAATGCCTGCCAACCGAGAAAGGTCGTGAGGCCATATTGGAAGAAGCGATCGAATGTTATAAGATTTTCATTCGCGGCCTGTTGGATATTACCGATAATTTACAAAAAGCTCAGGTAGTGCATCCATTAGAAGTCGTGCGATTTGATGAAGACGATCCCTATTTAGTCGTCGCTGCCGATAAAGGTACCGCAACATTCTCCGATATCGCCAATAGCGTAGCGGCCGAATATAATTTCTGGTTGGGTGACGCTTTTGCCTCCGGTGGTAGCTTTGGGTATGACCATAAGAAAATGGGGATTACCGCAAGAGGCGCCTGGGAATCTGTTAAACGTCATTTCCATCATTTAGGCCACGATACCCAAACCCAAGACTTTACCGTAGTTGGGATTGGCGATATGGCTGGCGATGTATTTGGTAATGGTATGTTGTTATCCCGCCATATTAAATTAGTGGCCGCTTTTAACCATATGCATATCTTTATCGATCCAAATCCTAATCCAGAACTGTCATTCGAAGAGCGCCAGCGTTTATTTAAGCTGCCGCGTTCGAGCTGGCGTGATTATAACCCTGAGCTTATTAGCGAGGGTGGGGAGATTTTTGATCGCAGTGCTAAAACCATTCAACTATCGGAACAGGCCAGAATTATGCTTGGCCTCGAGCAGAGTAAGATGGAGCCTAATGAATTAATTCGGGCCATCTTAATGGCGCCGGTCGATTTGTTATGGAATGGCGGAATCGGGACCTATGTCAAAGCGACTTCTGAAATTAATATGAATGTCGGCGATAGGGCTAACGACGCTGTGCGTATTAACGGTGCTGACCTGCGCTGCAAAGTAGTAGGCGAGGGGGGGAACTTAGGTTTTACCCAGCTTAGCCGAATCGAATATGCCTTAAAAGGTGGCCAGAACTATACCGATGCCATCGATAATTCAGCGGGAGTGGATTGCTCTGACCATGAAGTGAATATTAAAATTCTGCTGCATGATCTTATGGCTCAAGGTGAGTTAACCTTAAAACAACGTAATGAGTTGTTGGCTCAGATGCAAGATGAAGTAGGGGAGTTGGTGTTACAAAATAACTATCATCAGACCCAGGCCATTAGTAATGGCGTTAGCCGATCTGGCTCGCTCATTATGCAGACGCGGTTATTGCATGAGCTGGAGCGAGAAGGCTTCCTCAATAGGCAATTAGAATTTTTACCAACCGATAAGACGCTTAAAGCAAGACAGTCTTCAGGCAAGGGCCTCACTAAGCCTGAGTTCGCGGTATTAATGGCCTATAGCAAAACGGTTATTAAGCGTGTGCTTTTAGATTCTGATTTACCCGATGAGCCTTATTTCGCGAAATTCCTACAGGCGGAATTCCCTAAGGTTATGTATGAGCGATTTGGCGAGCAAATGCGTAGCCATTATCTTGGACGTGAAATTATCGTCACTCAGTTAACCAATGCCTTGGTGCAGTATTCCGGTATATCCTTCGTGCATAGAATGTATGATGAGGCTGGCGCCTCTCCTGCTATGACGGCCAGAGCTTTTGCTATTGCCTTAGAGGCCTTTGATATCGCAGCATTATGGGCGAATCTTGAGGCATTAGATGGTAAGATTTCTACTCAGGCTCAAACCGATATGATGGATGAGATATTCCGTTTTATGCGACGCAGCTGTCGTTGGTTATTGCGTAATTATCGTGGCGGCTTAAATGTGCCTGATGTCATTAAAGAATTAAAGCCTAAATTTGATAAATTATTTAAATTAACACCACAGTTCTTATCGGAAGATGAAGGGCATCATCGTGACAAGTTAATCGATAAATTTGTTCATGCAGGCTCACCAAGAGAGTTGGCAGCACAAATTGTCAATTTCTCCTACCTATCCCCTGCTATGGATATTATTGAAGCCTCCAAGCGCAATAGCATTCCATTGGAAGAGGTGGCGGAGGTTTACTTTGAACTTAGCCGTCAGTTATCGATGGGTTGGCTTAGAAAAGAGCTGGCTAAGATTCGCAGCAATGGTTATTGGGAAATGTTGGCGGGATCAGGCTTAAAAGATGATCTGGACAAATTGCAGCGCATCTTTGCCGTTAGCGTAATCCAAGTGACCGACCCTAGCCTTTCGGTTACCGAGAGAATTACTATCTGGGCTCAGTCTTATGTGTATTTAATTCGACGCTGGCACATTATTATCGAAGACTTAAAGCTGGCGGGTAATGAAGACTTCGTGCGTTATACGGCGGCTGTTAGGTGCTTATCAGATTTGGCGCAGGTTTGTATTCATGGTGGTAAAGACTATATCGATATCCACATGTAGTGCATGCTACCAGCAATCTTGCTCTGGATTGGGGCTTGTACCGGTGGCGCTTTCATTGCCTACAGAGTCTAGGCGTAATTCGCCGCATTGGGCGTCCATGGTTTGGGCACCTAGCGGCGAGGCCGTTACTACGAAACTATCGTCCGTGGCTTTTTGAATAGCCAACTGGTAAAGCCCGCTATGAGTTCTGGCTGGAATATTCAGTTTTTCTAAGCTTGCACCATTATAGCTTTGATTAAGGTTATAATAATGATCGAGGTTTAGCGCTAGATTTTCTAAGGCCATGCTGGCCTCGGCTCGATGATTTCTCCGTAAATAATCTTGGTAATGCGGGATAGCATAACTGCTTACTATGCCGATAATGGCCAGTGCAATCATTATTTCCATTAGGCTAAAGCCATTATTAGCTCTCATCATTTACCTCCCTGGCTAAATCGAATCCTGCCGGTCTTGCTAATGAATAAATCGCGCACGCTGCCATCGGGCAGGATATAGATAAATTTGCCGTTGCTAACGCTTAAAATCCCTGTATGAGTGAATTGTATAGCGTTACTTTTTGGATAGGCCTCTAGCGTTAGTCGATGACCTTTAGGCAGGGCGGGTAAGCTTATTATAGTGGTATGGGCGGCTAGTAAAATGGCGCCAGAATCCCAGCTCTCTTGACAACTATGCTGGTTTTCACTTGGGCAAAGAGTGACGGAGGTATTATGGCTAATGGCATAATTCCTGGCAAATAGAATGGTTTGTCCCAGTTCATAAAGCCTAGCATATTGCTTTTCATGCTCTATGCCTCGATGCAGAGTGCTAATGCTAAAGGCGCTAATGACGGCGACTAGGCTCATTACTATAACTAATTCAATTAGGGTGAAACCTTTTTGGTATGGGCACATAATAGGTTATATTTTAAACAGGTCGGTCGCCTTTGGCAAATTGTGCACAAAAAAAAGCCCAGTAACCTGGGCTTAATGTTTGAATGATAAAGCTTAGATTGGTAGCATAAAAGTTACATTCAAGGTCATAGCGTTTTCGCTAAGTGGTTTGCTTGGGTAGTCATTATTTGGGCCGTAATCCTGTCCCATGGTACGCTCATATTGCAGCGCTATGTCCATTTTTTGGGTAGGTTTATATCCTAGGCCAAAAGCTATAGCTGGGATCCATTTTCTTAAGCTATGTGGGCCATCAGCAGAGTTCGCTGAGTTTTGGCCAATTGCTGTATATTCATCGATTCCACCGGCTTTAACAAACACATTAACGCCATTGCTAGCAACATAGGTGCTGGTTAATAATATTTGGTAACCTGAGCTTTTGATTGCAAATGGAGTTGGGTTTGGATTAGCATCATAAACAGTTTTGCCGAAGTTAATATTGCTAATTTCAATACCCGTTAATACATTTTGGTTAATAGCATGGACATAACCTAAAGTTTGGCCTAGTACCCAAGTTTTAGATTTGGCAGAATAGCCCTGAACATCGTTATTGCTTAATACTTTGCTTGGAATAGACCAGCCGCCAAATGGGCCGATATAAAAGCCTGATTGTGCGGTTATAGCAAAGGCGCTAGCTGTCATACATAAGGTAATGGCGGCTGCTAAAGTAGTTAATTTTTTCATTACAATCCTCTTCACTTGTTAATTTCCCAGGTAAGATTGGCATATAATCGTGCAAAATTCAAGGTCTATAATAAAAAAGCCCAGCAAAGCCGGGCTTTTAAATAAGAGCAATTAATTACATTGCAAATTTATAAGATACACCTAGGCTCACGATATTTTGAGTCATTGGTTTGGAGTAGGTGGTAAGTACATCGGCTGCATAAGCCATGTTCAAACCGTCAGACCATTTGTCACCAAAAACATGTTCGTATTGAAGAACGATATTAATATTTTGAGTCGGCATATAACCTGCACCAATTACAGCAGCAGGCACCCACTTAGTTGTTTGTGATTCTGGAGAATATGCTGATACAGCGCCAGGAACGCCGCTAGTAAAGTTCATGGTCGATCTTTCTTTGATTCCACCGGCCTTAACGAAACCATTAAAACCATTGCTCATTAAATAGGTGCCAGTTGCTAATACTTGGTAGCCCCAGTTTTGGGTTTTACCATAGCTGCCACCGCCAGAGCCAGTCGCTCCTGCGGTAGTAGGGTATTCATAGTTGGTGCTGCCTAAGTTTAGATAACCGCCTTCAATGCCGACCATTACATTTTGATTTAATGCATAGTCATAACCGATATTAGCGCCTAGTGCATAGGTCTTGTTTACCAATTTGGTTGCTTGTAGCAGGGCCTCAGACTGATCATCAATCCCTGGCTTAGCTGATACAGCCCAACCGCCTGTACCTTGAACATAGACACCTGATTGTGCGGTTACTGCAAAAGCGCTAGCCGATGCAATTAAAGCGATAGCCGAGGCTAAAATAGTTAATTTTTTCATGGTTCTCTTCTCTCATTGATTGACAAATTCGTGGCAATATTGGCACAGACTCAATTGAATTTCAAGTCATTATAGCAAGAAAAGGTTAAAATTTGTTCAGTGCATAGCTAAAAAAATACCCGGACCGGCCGGGTATTTTATAATAGGCAATAATATTACATTGCGAATTTGTAGGTAGCGCCTAGTGTTACAGCGTTTTGGGTCATTGGTTTGGATGGAGCAGAACTGGTTGCGCTTACATTCCAGTTTTGGCCAAAAGTATGCTCCACTTGTAAAGCAACTTCTAGATTTTGGTTAACATTATAACCCGCGCCAATTGCAGCAGCTGGTATCCATTTGCTAACATCGCCAGAGTTGTCGATGTTAACACCCGCTATGGTTCCAGTGTCATCAAAAGATGTTTTTTCTTTAATTCCACCTACTTTACCAAATACGTTCCAGTTGTTTGAGAACAAATAAGTGCTGGTTGCTAAAATTTGATAGCCGGCATTCTTTTCATAAGCAGATACGTTATTTACGCCAGCGTTGGTATAGCTTGTTTTGCCAAAGTTTGAATAGTTAAATTCAGCACCAACCAATACATTTTGATTTAAAGCGTAGTCATAACCGACTGTGCCGCCTAAAACATAATTTTTATTTGATTTATTGGATGCGCCCATATTGGAATTGCTGGTGTCTTTAGCAAATGACCAACCGGCATTGCCACCAACATATACGCCTGACTGTGCAGTAACTGCAAATGCGTGTGCGCTTAAGCTTAATACAGCTACTGAAGCTGCAATTAATGTAATTCTTTTTAACATGATGATTCCTTTATTGTAGTTTATGTAAAATCGCTACTAGTATAGTAGTTATAGTCTGCTACATTCAAGAAATATAAACGTTAGGCCAAGCTGTAGCTGTTAGAAACCCGAGCTAATAGGTGCTCGCCAATCTTTTCCAAAGGCCCTAATGCTAATTTTAGGGCCAATAGGGGCTTGGCGTCTTTTATATTCACTGCGTTTAATCAACCTAATCACCTTGGTAACGGTATCAAAGGCATGGCCTTGAGCCACAATCTCAGTTTCGGATAAGTTATCCTCTATATAGGCTTTAATTATAGAGTCTAATACGCCGTAATCAGGCAGGCTATCCTGATCGGTTTGATTGCTGCGAAGCTCGGCGGAGGGCGCTCGGGTGATGACTCGCTCTGGGATAATAGGACTAATGGCGTTTCTAAACTTTGCAAGTTGATAGACTTCGGTTTTATAGATGTCTTTTAACAGGCTAAAGCCACCTGCCATATCGCCATACAGGGTCGAATAACCAACAGCGGACTCACTCTTATTGCTGGTAGTTAAGACCAGCTTTCCAAATTTGTTCGATAAGGCCATAAGCAGAGTGCCGCGGCAGCGGGCTTGTAGGTTTTCTTCGGTTAAATCAAGGGGCTGACCTGCAAATACTTGGCTTAAGCTTTGAGTAAAGCTTTCAAATATCGGTTCGATAGGGATAACCTGATAAGCCACCTGCATGGCTTTAGCCTGAGCAATAGCATCTTCATTGCTCATGTCGGCGGTATAGCGCGAAGGCATTAGGATGGCTTCGACTCGATCTGCCCCTAAGGCATCTACGGCAATGGCTAAGGTTAGTGCAGAATCGATGCCACCGGATAAGCCTATCAATACTCCAGGGAAATGATTTTTTTCGATATAATCATGTAGGGCGAACACAAGGGCTTGATAGATTTCATCGAGTGGAGCTAAGGTTGCTGCTGTAGTTCCTGCTAATGGCTCGACGCCTGATACGCTTTTTTCCACGTTAATAACCGTAATAGCTTCGGCAAATTGAGGCAGGGAGTGAGCGATGTCCCCTTTGCTGTTCATGGCAAATCCAGCGCCATCAAAGACAAGCTCATCTTGCCCGCCCACAGAAGGTAGGTAAATTAGCGCTAGATTGGTTTCGATTACGCGCTTTCTGGCAACGCGATGTCTTTTTGCCGATTTGCCGGATTCAAAGGGGGAGGCATGAATGCTTAGTAAAATCTCTGCCCCCGCCTGTTTAGCGAGAGTGGCAGGCCTTGACCCCCAGATATCTTCACAAATTAATAGACCAAATTTAATGCCATTGGAGCTAAAAACTAGGGGGTGGGATCCTGGTTTAAAATAGCGCCTTTCATCGAATACCGCATAATTCGGCAAGAGTTGTTTGTCGTAGGAGGCTTCAAGGCGACCATTTTGAATCAGGCAGGCCGAGTTATAAATGACATTATTAGCATAGCGGGGGTAGCCTAATACTACATCGATGCCTTGAGTGGCATGAATTATGCTTGCTAAGGCTTTAGCGACTCGCGCTTGGCAGGCATGGTTAAACAGTAAATCTTCTGGAGGATAGCCAGTAAGCGCTAACTCACTGAATACGATTAAATCAGCCTGAAGAGAGTCGCGAGCATGGTTAATGCTGTGGATGATTTTATCGGCGTTCGCTTCGATACCACCGATCGATAAGTTTAATTGAGCTAGAGCAATTTTCATATTGTATCGCTTATTGATGTATGGGATGGCAATATTATAAAGGCTATAGATTAAAACTTATAGTTTTATCGATTATGCGCAGGAATTCCCGCTATAAAATAGCGTGAATTCCTTAAATTGCTGGATTATGCGTACTCATGCCATTTGCGGCTTAGGAAGTTATAAGCGTTAATCTCAGCCGAAAAAAACAACTGGGATTTATCATCTTCGATCTGGCACACTTTGTCAGAGCGCAGTTCAACTCCATAACGACGAGCCCATTTACGAATAGTGCCTTGAGTAACACCTAGTCTGGATTGGACCTCGTTATAGCTAAGGTCATCAGCCAAGCACTGTTGCAAAAGCTCTAGAGCGCTGCAGCCAAATTTTAGTTTGACTTTATGTTCTAAACTGCCGGTATATTGATTAGCCATGTTATAGTCTCCGTTTGCAATATCACTAGTAAAAAGTAATAAAACTCATGGAGCTATTGTAAGGATGAAACCTTAAGGTTTTCTTAAGAGAATCATAAATACCTGTATAAATTTCACTCAAAACAGGTATTTATCGATTTAATTTGCCAGGGGATCTGAGGGGAAGTTTGTGGCTAAAATGGCCTGTGAATTCTTCTCCAGATCAGGTAATCCAAGGGCTTTATAGGATTGAACCATTACTTCTAAGGCACCTTGAACGGCAGGAGTCTGTGGATAATTAATCAAGACATTTTGTGCTCTGCTAGCGGCGGCTACATAAGCTTTACGGCTTAAATAGAAGTTTGCTACATTAAGCTGATATTGGGCTAAGGTATTATTGATATACATCATACGATGACGGGAATCGGCGCTATACGCGCTATCGGGATAATTGCTTACTACCTGTTTAAAGCTGTTAAAGGCGACCGTATAATTATCGGGATTATGTTGGGCCATATCGTAAGGCAGGCGTCTTTGTAAAAAGCCGCGGCCATTTTCAAAATCCACTACGCCAATCATATAATAAGCATAGGCTACTGTAGGGTCGCTAGGATAAAGATGAATATAACGATCGGCAGAGGTTAGCGCTAATGCTGCTTGGTCGCTCATATAATAAGCGTATATTAATGATAAGTCGCCTTTTTGGCTGTACTCTTCAAAGGGATATTGCGCATCTAATGATTGATAAGCGGTAATAGCATCCGAATAATCATTCTTTTGCAAGTAAGCTTGAGCCTTGGCATAAATATAAACTTGGTTATCGCCGGTATAAGGGTCGGCCTTAACGCCTGAGCTACAAGCGGTTAATAAGAGGCTGGCACAAGCGAGCGAAGTTAAGAGAATTTTTTTCATTTTGGTTTCGTCTTTATCCATCAAAATTTCACTTATTGTAGCGGCACAAAGCTTTGGGGTCGACTACTTTATGATACTTTTGTATGATAGCGCCCTTAATACCCTTATGAGTAAACCTTGCTAATGACCATTATTCAAGCCTCTGCCACAATCCCCCATGAGTTCTACGGAAAGCGTTTGGACCAAGTCCTGGCAGAACTTTTCCCGGATTACTCTCGTTCCAGGTTACAATTATGGCTAAAAGCTGGCCAAATAAAGGTCGATGATAAAATAAAACGCGCTAAAGATAAAGTGATTGGCGGCGAGCGCATTATCGTGGAGGCTGAAATGATCGCCGAGCCATCATGGCAGGCTGAAGATATAGCGCTAACTATCGTATATGAAGATGACTCTCTATTAGTCATCAATAAGCCGGTCGGTTTGGTCGTCCACCCAGGCGCGGGCAATTCAGAAGGCACCCTATTAAATGCCTTGTTGCATCATATTCCTAGTTTAGGCGAGCTGCCTCGGGCCGGAATTGTCCATCGCTTGGATAAGGATACCAGCGGCTTGATGGTGGTGGCTAAGACCCTACAATCCCATCATTCCCTGGTGGACCAATTGCAAAACCGATCCGTTTCGCGTGAATATGAGGCGATTGCCACCGGGGTCATGACTTCAGGCTTTAGCGTTGATTTGCCGATTGGACGCCATCCTACCCAAAGGACCAAAATGGCGGTATTAAAAGAAGGGGGTAAAGAAGCGATTACTCATGTAAGGATTTTGGCCCGGTATCGTCAGTATTGTCATTTACGTGTGAAACTTGAAACGGGCCGCACCCATCAGATCCGAGTGCATCTATCACATCGCAATTATCCCTTATTAGGGGATGGCGTGTATGGTAAGCGGTTGGTGCTTCCAAAAAATGCCAGCGAAGAATTATCGGAAGCCTTAAGAGGCTATAAGCATCAAGCCTTACATGCCAGGCGATTAAGTTTATTGCATCCCGTTAGCGCTGAACGCATGACCTGGGAGGCGGATATTCCAGAGGATATGCAAGCGATAATCGAATTGTTAAAGCAGGACCTGAAGCTTAATCCAGAGTAAAGTCTGTGTTGGCTCCCGGGATCCACGCTTTTCTTTGTAATGTAGCGTAGCGGCTGCTATGATGCATTCAAATAATTTAGTGAACGATTATCCCTATGTTTAAACCATTAGCATTATTTATTGGTCTACGGTATACGAGAGCCCATAAACGCAATCATTTTATTTCCTTTATTTCCCTGGTATCGGTGATGGGAATTGCCTTAGGCGTTGCCGTGCTCATTACGGTGTTGTCGGTCATGAATGGCTTCGACCAGCAGATTAAAACTCGTATATTAAGCATGGTGCCACAAGTAACGGTTAGTCAATGGGGCGGGCAATTACAGGATTGGCAAGGCTTAGCAGCACAGATTAAAGGTCAGCCCAATATAGTGGGGGCCGCTCCTGTCATCCAGGGTCAAGCTATGATGTCACATGGTGGTATGACAGCTTTTGGCATGTTGCAAGGCATCGATCCCACCTTAGAAAATCAAGTTTCCCCGATTGGCAGCAAAGTCACTGTCGGCAGCTTAAATGATCTCGTTGCCGGCCAATATCATATTATATTAGGCCAGGACTTAGCCTCATCGCTTGGCGTGACTATTGGCGATAAAGTGACGGTATATGTGCCTAAAACCACCATGTCTATTGCCGGAATTTTGCCGCGATTGAAGCAATTTACCGTCACCGGAATTTTTGTCACGGGTTACCAGTACGATAGCACCTATGCCTTAGTTAATATTAAAGATGCGGGCAACCTTTTAATCATGGGTAATAATGTTTCAGGCTTACAACTAAAATTAAGCGACTTGTTTTTAGCGCCACAAGTGGTAGCTAATCTTAATAATAGTCTGCCATCAAGTTATCAAACGTTTAGCTGGATCGATGAAAATAGCAATTTCTTCCAAGCCTTGGCTATGGAAAAGCTAATGATGTTTTTAATCTTAGTCCTGATTATCGCCGTGGCCGCCTTTAATATGCTGTCTTCATTGGTAATGATGGTTACCGATAAACAGTCCGACATTGCTATTTTAAGGACTATCGGAGCTAGCTCTAAAACTATTATTGCCATATTTATGGTGCAAGGCTCTTTAACCGGTCTATTCGGCACCTTATTAGGCACATTTTTAGGGGTGGTGCTATCGCTTAATATCACCGCCTTGGTTAACCAGATCCAAAATCTATTCCATGTGCAATTTTTAAATTCCAGTGTGTACTATATTAACTTCCTACCCTCCGAACTAGTGCCAAGCGATGTGATTCATGTCAGCCTAGTCGCCTTTGGGTTAAGTCTATTGGCCACCATTTATCCCGCTTGGCGAGCATCAAAAATTAAGCCGGCAGAGGCATTGCGCTATGAATAATATTTTACGCTGTGAAAAATTAAGCAAGACCTATATCGAAGGCAAGTTACGCACCCCGGTATTGCATGAAATAAATTTTACTATTCAGGCTAAAGAACGTGTGGCGATAATAGGCACCTCAGGTTCGGGCAAAAGCACCTTATTACATATTTTAGGTGGCTTAGATAAACCGACCGAAGGCGAGGTTTGGGTTAATGAACAGCCTTTATCCACTATGAATGATAATCAGCTTAGCGCTATGCGTAACCAGAATCTTGGTTTCGTGTATCAATTTCACCATCTGTTGCCGGAATTTACCGCCCTAGAAAATGTGATGATGCCTCTACTATTGCGCAAGCTACCGGTTTCAGAGGCCCAAATGCAGGCAAGCTCGGTATTAAAGGCCGTGGGTCTCGAGCATCGACTCATGCATAGGCCTTCAGAATTATCAGGCGGAGAGCGCCAGCGCACGGCAATAGCCCGAGCCTTAGTAACGAAGCCAGTGTGTATCCTGGCTGATGAGCCAACCGGTAATTTAGACCGGCATAATGCTAATGAAATCTATCAGTTAATGTTGGAATTAAATCAGAATTTCGGCACCAGCTTGTTAATAGTCACCCATGATTCCACTCTAGCCGCTAAAATGGATAGGGTATTGCATATTCAAGATGGTGTAATCCAACAATAATAAGGCATAATTATGTTTGAAGTCTTAAAACGCTGGTTTAGTAAATACTTTTCTGATCCTGAAGCATCGATTTTACTCATTGCATTGGTAATAAGCTTTTTGGTCATTATGCTATTCGGCAAAATTTTAGCCCCATTATTGATCGGGATCGTTATCGCCTATCTGCTCGAGATTATTGTTAGCCGACTGCAGCGCACCCTAAAGTTCCCACGATGGTTGGCTGTAACGTTTGTTTATGGGCTATTTGTAAGTTTGCTTGTCTTAGCGGTGATTGGACTGTTTCCCATTATCTATAAGCAGTTTTCTCAGCTTTTAGATGAGCTTCCGCTTATCTCCAGCCAATTACATAATTCTTTAATTATGTTGCCTGCTCGCTATCCTGATTTTGTTTCGAATAAGATGGTGCAATCGATCCTTAACAATGCACAGATGAATCCAAATAATTTTGCTAATCTTGGTAAGACTTTCCTTAGTGTTTCGATGGCTTCGATTCCAAGCATCGTCACCTGGATGGTCTATGTATTTTTAGTGCCTTTATTGGTGTTTTTCTTTTTGAAAGATAAAAGGCAGCTAGTGACCTGGAGCGATAATTATATGCCGGTGCAACGTGGGCTTATTATCGAAGTTTGGCATGAGATGCGTTCGCAGCTAGCCCGTTATGTGCGTGGTAAATTTATAGAGCTATTGATAATAGGCTTTGCCTCTTATCTAACCTTTAGGGCTTTTGGCTTAAATTATCCATCCCTATTGGGGTCTTTGGTAGGCCTATCGGTTATCGTGCCTTATGTGGGTTTTATCGTGGTGACCATCCCTGTGGCTATAGTAGGGATATTGCAGTGGGGTATCGATACCGAGTTTTTATGTATGTTTGGAGTCTATCTCTTTATTCAATTAATGGATGCTAATGTTTTGGTGCCATTATTGTTTTCAGAAGCCGTTAACCTACACCCGGTCGCCATTATCGTGGCGGTATTATTCTTTGGTGGAATTTGGGGTTTCTGGGGCTTATTCTTCGCCATTCCATTGGCAACCTTAGTTAAGGCCGTAGTAAGCGCATGGGTTAGGCATAGCACGCATTCTAGCCAAGCTATTTCAGTAGGCCTTAATTCTTAAGATATAGGGAGTAGGGCTTATTCCAATTATTCGTTTTCAATAGGGCCTTACTTAACATCTTCTAAGCTTAACATGCCCGTATTATAGTCATAGGCAAAAATTTCTGCATAGCGGGCCCAGTTTATAAGCGCCGTTAATACGCGTTCCGCTTCATCCTCTACAAAATAATCTTCCAGCTCATTTTTAAAATAGGTCTCAGAAATACGATGATGAGGCCGGCTTTGCAATACTTCAAGCACGTGTTGGGCCAGCGGAATATGTTGCAAGAGCAATTTTGCAAAAATAACTTTCTTGTCGGTAATATCGGCCGCCAGCAATTCCTTGCCTCGACTGGTCATCGCGATATCGCCTTCGGATACTTTCGCTAAATTCAGCACGGATAATGCTTCTAATACCGGGAAGAGAGTATCGATATCCAGCCTTACCACATTGGCCAAATCGGGCAAGTCCACCGGGCCTTTTTGTTGCAGCTCATCCACTTCTTCTAATAAACCGATCAGCTCGGCAACGCCCACTTCAGGTAAACGGTAATCTAAGCCAACCAGTTTGCGTTTAGTTGCAAAGGCTTTAATATTTTCATGTTCGGCACTGGTCATAACCGTATAGACATCATCGATTAAATTTAATACGGCAGGGTCTTGGCTATTGCGAGGGTGTGGCAGATCGATTTTAAGTTCGCCACGGATAAAGCCTGGGTTGCTGCCAAATACCACGATTCGATCGGCGACCAATACCGCCTCTTCAATATTATGGGTAACGAATAAAATGCCTTTTAATCGAGTCTCAGGATCATGCCATAGTTCCAGTAAGTCATTTCTTAAACTTTCTGCTGTCAATACATCTAAGGCTGAGAATGGCTCATCCATTATTAATAGGTCTGGTTTCACCACTAAAGCTCTGGCAAAGCCTACTCTTTGGCGCATACCGCCCGAGAGTTCTTTAGGAAAAGCGCTTTCAAATCCATCCATACCGATCATGTCGATGGCTCTTAAGGCACGTTCACGACGTTCTTTGTGTGAAACTCCCAGGGCTTCTAGGCCGAGTTCTACATTTTGCAATACCGTTAGCCAGGGCATTAAAGCGAAATTTTGAAACACCATAGAAATGCCAGGAATGGGGGAATAAACCGGTTTGCCACGATAGAGCACCTCGCCTGAGCTTGGCGCTGTTAGGCCAGCGATAATTCGCAACAGAGTCGACTTGCCCGAACCTGATTTACCCAATAAGGCAACGACATCGCCCTCATGCATGGTTAGGCTAACGTGATCGATAACCAATAATTCTTGTTTATCCGGTTTTTTAAAGGACTTTCTAATATTCTTAATGTCGATTAAGGCTGGGCTAGCGTTATTCATTGGGCCGTCCTAGTTTAAGTTATAGCGTTGTTCTGCGTAGTTATACAGACGTCGCCAAAATAATAAGTTAATTGCTGTTACCCAGATACACATCACAACCACGCCTAAGGCTAGGTGGGTGAAGTTTCCCGATTCAGTGTTAGCCGCAATATACGCGCCTAGGCCATGGGCCTGTAGAGTAATATGTCCCCAGTGTATGACCTCTGCCACGATACTGGCATTCCATGAACCGCCAGCGGCCGTAATAGCGCCTGTCACATAGTAGGGGAATACGGCTGGCAATAAAAAGCGTTTCCATTTTATCCAGCCTTTAAGCTGCATATTTTCTGCGGCCAGGGTGAGTTCTCTTGGAATAGCGGAGGCGCCGGCAATAACGTTAAATAGGATATACCATTGCGTCCCTAGCACCATTAAGGGGGCGGTCCAAATCTCTACATTCAAATTATATTTTACGATGAGTATGACGAAGATAGGAAAGAACAAGTTAGCCGGGAAGGCGGCTAAGAATTGTGCAATAGGTTGGACATATTGAGTGACGCGAGGCCGAGTACCTACCCATAAGCCAACGGGTAGCCAAATTAAGGAACAGATCATAATAAGCACGAAGACCCTAAGGGCGGTATAAGCCCCAAGGACAAAGACCTGCCAGGTTTCAGATAAGGGAATATTTTGAAAAATAAAATGCCAGGCAAACAGTGCCATGCCTATTACCATTGTCATCAGCACCGCATACCACAATACATTTTCTACTATGCAGGGCGGGGCCTTAGCCATGGCATGGTGTTTGCCATGATATTTGCGCTTACTAAATAAGGGAAAATTAACAAAAGCTTCGAATAATCGTTGTAGGCTTAAACCAACCATATGTAAAAAACGCGTGCGTTTTAATAAGTCTAATACCCAGGACTGAGAAGTATCTTCTGAGATGTCGCCGCATTTGAATTTTTCAGACCAGCTAACCAGGGGACGAAATAATAACTGATCGTACAGGGCGATAACGATCATCATGGTAATAATAGAATAAATAATGGCATGCATATTTCGTTGATCGATAGCTAGAGCAATATAAGAGCCAATGCCAGGCAGGGTAATATTTTGATGGGCAACGGAGATTGCTTCGGCGGCCACAATAAAAAACCAGCCCCCGGACATGGACATCATGGCATTCCATAATAGGCCTGGCATACCAAATGGCGCTTCGATTCGCCAAAATCGCTGCCAACTCGATAGCTGATACATATGTCCGGCTTCCACCAGTTCTTTAGGCACGGTGCGAAGCGATTGATAAAAGCTTAAGGTCATATTCCAGACTTGCGAGGTAAATACCACGAAAATAGCCGCACATTCTGGCCCGAGCATGGAGTTAGGGAATAGGGCGATAAAGCCTGTCACGCTAATAGCAAGAAAGGCTAGTATGGGCACCGATTGTAAAATATCGATTAGTGGGATAATTAATTTTCCGGCTCGTTCACTTTTAGCGGCCACTGTTGCCACAATCAGGCTGAATATAAAGGAAAAAAACAAGGCGATAAACATTCTAATCGTGGTTTGTAGAGCATAGTTAGGCAGGGAAGAGATGTTTAGTGTAATAGGAATTTCTTGGCCTACGTGAAAGGGTAGGGCCATATGTGAAGCCGCCCAGCCCATTGCAAGCATCAGACTAAGGACTATAACTAAGGCCAAAATGTCCCATATATTTGGGATTAGCGTAACGTTTGCCTGTGAGAAAATTGATAAATAACGCCGCATTTTCTACTCAATAGCCTTAATTTAATTCCTCAGTAGTATAAGGGGCAAAGATGGCATGATCCAGCTTTTCTGTGACTCAATGGTTTTAGATTGCTTAATTCGTTACTATTGAAATGATTGTTCGATTGGCAAAAGGGAGAATCTAATGAAAAAAATATTATTAGGCTTAACCACAATAAGCATGCTGTCAGCGACTAGCACCGTCTTTGCTTTAACGATTTTTTTATTTTGAAAATAAAGTACTGACAGTTGTTGGCACTTCTTAAGCACTTGGTTATACTAAGGCAGTGAAAAAAATAGCCAAATGTCCAATCAGGAGCCCGATAATGAAAAAAACCTTATTAAGTTTAGTATTAACCGGAGTCGCGCTAGGCGGTATCCACTCAGCAATAGCGATGACTAATACAGCCGGAACTATTTATATGCCTCTAGAGTTTGGCGTATATAATCCAGATGTGACCCGCGATATGAGCAACGCCGCATTTGGCAGCGTCGGCGTAGGTTATAACCTAACCCCTTATTTCGCTGTACAAGCGAATGCCGGCGGCGCCTCTACTCAAGATAACTCAAATACTTCTCAAGGATTAACCTTGCTCGACGTAGAAGGTAAATTTAGCCTGCCGACTCAAACCAACATTATGCCTTATGCTTTAATCGGTGCAGGTTATATGCAAATGGTTAGCAAAAATGCTATGGCCGATGGCGGAGTTGGTTTAGCTTATGCACTAGGTCCTAATTTAAATGCCACTGCTACTTATCGCATGGCTTATCAATTTGGCCAAGGTAAAGCAGACTCCTTATTTACAGGTGGTTTAAGCTGGAATTTCGGCGCCGTTAATACGACGAGCAGCGCACCTGTTAGCACCAACGCATTGACCGCAAGACAGCAGGCGATGTTAGATAATTCCCAGTCAGCGCTAAAAGGACTGTTGCCTGAGGGCGTTTCTGTTTGTAAAAATGGACAAATGTCCCCTAACCAAGCCGGTTGTGTAACATTTAATGGTAACGTAATGACCATGCACTTAAATGTGAAGTTTGAGCAAAATGAAGCCGTCATTAAGCCAGAATTTTATGGCCCAATTGCCCGTTTAGGCGACTTTATGAAAGCGTATCCAAATACTGATGCTGTTCTTTACGGTTATGCTAGCAGCGAAGGCCCATTAGCATTTAACCAATCACTATCCACCAAACGTGCGCTTATGGTTGAAAACTATTTGGTTAATGTCAAACATATCGCCGCTTCACGCTTAAGCGCTAAAGGTATGGGAATCAGCAATCCTATCGCTGATAACGCAACAGATGCTGGCCGCACCTTAAATAGACGTGCCGAAGCTGATGTTCCAGTACCAGTACAAATTACTCGTTAATTGGCTGCTACTGCCTGTTAATACAAGTTATAGTATAATTAAGCCGCCTAGTGCGGCTTTTTTACGTAAGGAGATTCAGTATGTTGGATTATGAAATTCACGGACACGATTTACAGTTAGTCGAAATTAAACTTAAGCCCCAGGAAGGTATTCGAGCCGAAACAGGCGCTATGATTTATATGCAGCCTAGTATAGCCATGGACACCACCAGCCCCGGTGGGTTATTAGGTGGTATTAAGCGCATGGTATCGGGAGCCGGTTTTTTCCTTAATAGCTTTCGCAATACCAGCGATACTCAGATAGCCAAGATTGCATTTGCGGCCCCTTATCCTGGCAAGGTCCTGGCTATTAATCTAGCTGAACACCACGGTCAACTGCTTTGCCATAAAGAATCCTTTTTATGTGCCGGCGATGATGTCGCCGTTGAAGTGGCTTTTACGCAGCGTCTTGGCACTGGTTTTTTTGGCGGCAATGGCTTTATCCTACAAAAGCTCAGCGGCACTGGCCTAGTATTTGTGCATGGTGGTGGCATGATTATTCAGAAAGAGCTTGCCGCAGGCGAAGAGTTAAGAGTCGATGTAGGCTGCTTATTAGGTTTTGAAGCCACGGTAAACTATGATATTCAATTTGTAGGCGGTATTAAAAATACCTTATTTGGTGGAGAAGGGGTGTTTTTTGTAAGGTTAGCCGGCCCTGGAAAAATCTATCTGCAAAGCTTGCCATTCTCACGATTAGCCGATAGGATCATCTCCTTAAATTCCATGTCTAAACAACGATAAGGCGCATAATATGGCTCATGCTAATGTTAAAAAATTTTCCATCATAGCCTGTGTAACACTGGCATGCTTAAGTTTTAATAGCGCTTACGCTTATGGTAATAAATCGATGGTCTCAAGCATCAGTATTAATGGTTTAAGCACCGTCTTGGCAAGCTTGCAAAAAGAAAGCGATTTAGCCGTGCAGTTTCCTCAGAAAATGCCTAAGCCTGCTAAGCCTACACAATATTATGCCTACCTTGAACCTAGCATGTCGAGCTATGATAATGGCTACCGAATCGACGTAGATACTACGGCAACTTGTCATGGCATAAAAACCTGTAATGTCGGCAGCTTTAGCACGCAAAAAGGCGGGCAGGTTTCAATGCAAACCGATATGGCTAAGAAGCCTATCACCGTTCAGGTACATTTAGTCCATCATCAATCGGCTTATTTTACTCCAAGCCACGCTATGGGAGATTATTGGCCGGCGATGATCCAATGGGTTGATCAAGGCGTTTTATATAGCATTAGCTGGAACACCCCAAGCCTTAAAAACGAGCAAACTCAGTTAATGCAGATGGCTGATACTGTAATTCACTGATATCTAGCGATAGCCCTAAAACTGAAGCAAGCTATTGTTTGCTGATATTTTTCATCTTGCATATATTCCAATAAAATAGTATATTTTTTGTTCAAAATATTGGTATTTTCATGTTGAACAATGAATTGCTAAGGAGGGATTATGCCTGCGACGAAAGAAGAGCTTGAAGCAATACGTTCGGATTCATGTGTTTTACAATCTTTGGGAGAATATTTCTTTACTGGTTCGCGCCTGTCCGATGTTTGTACCGCAATTGCTGGAGGGTTATTCTTATATAGTACAGAGCCTACAGTAGAAATAGGCTCAGCTTTTGCATTTGCAGGGGCTATTGCTTCGACTACGTTTAAAGTTGGCAGCTTTATGGAGCACAGTAAGCGCCAAGAAGCTATAGTTAGAAGCCATGTAGGGGCAAGAACTGATGTTGATGTCAGAAAAGGAATAAAAGTTCAGCCAGATTCTATTTTTTATATAGCAGTAATCTTGAGTTTTCTAGGGTTGGCGCTAAGCCCTGCCTTAAAGTTAGCAGCAATCAAGTATCAAGATAATGATCAGCTTCAATCAAAGTTGCCCTATATGATTTTAATTGGGGTAGGCATAATATTGTCAGTAGCCGTGGATATAATGGTTAGACATTATGGTGAAAAAAGAACGAAAGGTTATATTGAATTTGCTATAGCTAGCCGAGATGAACCTCGAATCGTGCCCCCAGCTGAAGCTCAGATTATAGTTACCGATGAAGCACCTGCCATGGTATAAAGTAATTACCCGTTAGTGTATGCGATGTATTTATGAAAAAGTTAAGTTTATACTAGCCATAAATTGCTGGGGGCGGATATGTTTGATTATCTAGCTGGATATGGTCTTGATAGATTTCGCGAGGCAGTTGCTAACGGAAATTTAATAAAAGTCCAAAAATTTATCAATTATTATAAAGCTAGAAATAAGCTCGATTATATCCTTCATGATTATTGGGGAGCATTTGTAATTAAAGCTCCCCCTGGTTTCTATGGGAGTAATTTATTGTTCGATGCTTTTAGAATCAAAGATCATCCACAGTATGAGGCCGCCTTTATGTTATTGGAGGCTGGTACCAGGCCAAGTTATGTCGATGCTTTTGATAGAAATATTTATCACTTTATGATTGGGCGCGGCGAATTAAATTTTTTTAGATATATGCTGTTTTATGATAAAGAAGATTTTTCTGATGTGCTAAAAATTTCCTATGGAGGCCACCCGGCTACTATTAATGATCAATTAAATGCATGGGATCGCGTCTGCCCAGGACGAAAAGATAGGATTATCAATACGGCTAATGATGTCAAAGTCATAAGAGCAAGGCTTGCACAAGTTGAATGGGCTCCTATAGATATAACAGCAAATTGCTATTTCGAAATAGCTACGCTTTATTTAAAACATGCTGATTATGAAAAGCTGCCTGAATATAAGGGTCTAGACATTTTCAGAAAAAAATACCTCATAAAAGCCTATAAAGCTTTTCAGAAAGCGAATGAATCCTATGAAAAGCTCACAGCACTTAATCCTCTCCAAAAGGCTAAATCCCTTGAAGCGCTAACACATTTAATCAGCATAGCCAACGAACTTAATCTTCTTGAAGATGAGCTGCTTTATTCAGCAAGATTAAGCTTGGGCCAAACTAATGCGGCACAAGCGCCTTTTTTAGCGGCGGCAGGAGCTGGCACAGCCTTAAGATCACCAGTCCTTGAATAATTTATGATTATTCACTATAGAATTTCCTGATTGATATTCAAACTTATGAGAATTCACGTATAATAAGCTCAAGTTTATATCATTAGGAGCTAATCTTTCATGAGCGACAATTTCAAATCAAAGACTCAAACCCACCTTAAAATCCAATCCGGCAAAGAAGTGGTTATTTATAGCCTTGAAAAGCTCGAGCAGCTAACCGGCAAAAAAATGTCGCGCCTGCCATATTCTATTCGAATTCTGGTTGAAAACTTATTGCGCAATATCGATGGCAAAAAAGTAAAAGAGACCGATGTATTAAAAGCGCTTAACTGGAAAGCATCCGATAAAAATCGTGAAGAAATTCCCTTTATGCCGGCTCGAGTCGTCATGCAAGATTTTACCGGCGTGCCAGCGGTGGTCGATCTAGCCGCTATGCGCGATGCGGTTAAAAAAGCCGGCGGCGATCCTGCTAAAATTAATCCCTTGGTTGAAACCGCTTTGGTAATCGATCACTCGGTCCAGGTCGACTTTTTTGGGGGCCCTAAATCGCTAACCGAAAACGTCGATTTAGAATTTCAGCGTAATAAAGAGCGCTATATCCTATTAAAATGGGCGCAAAAAGCCTTTGATAACTTTAAAGTGGTTCCACCGGGCATGGGGATTATCCATCAGGTGAATTTAGAGTATTTAGCACCGGTTACCTTAACCAAAGAAGTCGAAGGCGTAGGCACGGTAGCCTATCCCGATACTTTGGTAGGAACTGACTCTCATACCACCATGATTAATGGTTTGGGCGTATTAGGCTGGGGTGTGGGCGGAATTGAAGCCGAGGCCGTAATGTTAGGCCAGCCGTATTATATGGAATTGCCCGATGTAGTAGGCGTGAAGTTTACGGGTAAATTGAAAGAAGGCGTTACCGCAACCGACTTAGTTTTGTATGTGACCCAGATGTTGCGTAAACAAGGCGTAGTCGGAAAATTCGTTGAATTTTTTGGTGAAGGCTTAAGCTCTTTAACTCTGCCAGATAGAGCGACTATCGCTAATATGGCTCCAGAATATGGCGCGACCATGGGCTACTTCCCAGTGGATAATGAAACTCTGCGTTATATGGAGCTCTCTAACCGATCCCAGTTTGTCGATTTAGTCGAAACCAGCATGAAAGCCCAAAAATTATTCCGTGATGATTCCACCGAAGAGCCTGAATATAGCGCCGTATTAACAATGGATCTAGCTACCGTAGAGTCCACCTTAGCCGGCCCTAAGCGTCCACAAGATCGTATAAGCCTAAATGCTTTAAAGCCTGACTTTAACTTGTCCTTAACTCAGCCCGTCGATAAGCGTGGCTTTGCAGTGCCTGAAGCTGACTTAACTAAGCGCGTAAAAATAAGCGGCATGGGTACTGAAATCGGTCATGGAGCGGTAGCGATCGCGGCCATTACTTCTTGTACCAACACATCCAATCCTTATGTAATGGTCGGTGCCGGTCTATTGGCCCGCAACGCTGTTAAAAAAGGTTTAACCGTTAAGCCTTATGTCAAAACCAGCTTAGCGCCAGGGTCCCAAGTCGTAACCGCGTATTTGCAAAAATCCGGTCTTATGCAATATCTCGAAGCCCTGCATTTTAACGTGGTGGGCTATGGTTGTACCACCTGTATCGGTAATAGCGGACCTTTGGCTGAGCCTATCGTCGAAGCGATTAAAGAAGGCGATTTAGTAGTCGCGGCGGTATTAAGCGGTAACCGTAACTTTGAAGGCCGTATTAATCCTCACGTTAAAGCGAACTACTTAGCCTCACCTATCCATGTGGTGGCTTTTGCCTTAGCAGGAACGGTAGACTTCGATGCCGAAAAAGATCCAATCGGTAACGATTCTAAAGGCAATCCAGTATTCCTAAAAGATATCTGGCCTTCCAATAGAGAAATCCAAGAGACCGTTGAAGCCTTAGTAACTCCAGAGATGTATAAAGAAAAATACGCCACCGTATTCGATGGTACCGAATTCTGGCAAAAACTGGATGCACCAAAAGGTAATCTCTATAACTGGGATAATGATTCTACTTATATCCAATGTCCACCATTTTTTGAAGATGCCGAAATCAATAAAGGCCCGACAGATTTAGTCGATGCCAGAATATTAGGCATGTTTGGTGATAGCATCACGACCGACCATATTTCTCCAGCCGGCAGCATTAAAGCCGATTATCCAGCGGGCGAATATTTAATTAAAAATGGAGTCGATAAAGAAGACTTTAACTCCTATGGCGCACGCCGTGGTAACCATCAGGTTATGATGCGCGGGACCTTTGGTAATGTACGTTTACATAACTTGTTAGTGCCTAATAAAGAAGGTAGCTTTACGCTTTATCACCCAAACAAAGAAACTATGTATATCTATGATGCCGCCATGAAGTATAAAGAAAATAACACGCCTTTAGTGATTGTAGCAGGCAAAGAATACGGCACCGGCAGCTCACGTGACTGGGCGGCAAAAGGGACCTTATTGCTTGGTGTTAAAGTAGTGATTGCAGAAAGCTATGAGCGTATCCATCGTAGCAACTTAGTCGGCATGGGCGTATTGCCATTGCAGTTCTTAGAAGACCAAAGCCGTGAGACCATCCATTTAGATGGCTCGGAAGTCTTTACCATAAGAGGCCTCAATAAGCTTAGCCCACGTCAGGAAGTTGAAGTCACTACTCGCTCGGATTCCGGGGAGCTTAAGCGCTTTAAAGCCTTGGTTCGTTTGGATAATGAAATCGAAGTGGATTACTACAATAATGGCGGTATCTTGCAAACTGTGTTGAAAAACTTAGCTTAATCAGTGTTCTTCTCTGCCATTCCCGCGAAGGCGGGAATGGCACAGTTGAGGCTTTATTTCATCTTTAAACAACTTATAATGATTAAAAAACGATCTAAAATTCGCATGTAAAAGGAGAAGGAAATGTCTCATAAAAGAAAATTGGGGGTTGCTGGACCAGAAGTCACAGCGCTAGGTTTAGGCTGTATGAGCTTGTCAGATTATTATGAGCCTAGAGATGAGATAGAATCAATAGCCTTAATTAGACATGCTTATGATGCAGGCGTAAACTTTTTTGATACTGCTGCAGTATACGGCATTGGGCATAATGAAGCTCTTATAGGCAAGGCTTTACGTGAAGTCTTTGTGACACAAAGAGATTCTGTGATTATTGCGACTAAATGCGGTCTTATGCCCGATTTTAATCTAGATTTAAGCAAAGAAAGTGTTATAGCTTCATGCTATGCTTCTTTAAAAAAATTAGGCTTGTCCTATATCGATTTGCTTTATTTGCATCGTATACCTGCTACACATAAAGAATTAGCGCAAAGCATAGAGGGGTTAATTGAACTCTTGGATGAGGGGGTTATTAAATATATAGGTCTTTCAGAAGCCGATGCAGCCTCTATTCGATATACATATGAGTATTTGGAATCAAAGGGCTATGCCAGGAAGTTCATTGCTGTTCAAACTGAGCTTAGTTTGCTGACATTAGATGTAAAACATAACGGTGTCCTGCAAGCTTGTAAGGATTTAGGTATAGCATTTGTGCCTTATAGCCCACTTTCAAGAGCTTTGTTGTCTCCACCTGGTAAAATAGGCAAAGACATCCCATTTGCAGAGGGCGATGCTAGACCGTTATTTCTTCCACGATTTCAGGGCGAATGCTTTATAGCCAATTTAGCCATAAGAGATGCGTTATTTGAATTTGCGCAAGTAAAAGGCTGTACCTTACCTCAACTTGCACTTGCTTGGGTATTAGCTCAAGGTGAGTTTGTTATACCAATCCCAGGGACTCGCAAGATCAAACATTTAGAAGATAATTTGGGCGCCATGGATATTGAATTATCAACGGCCGAGTTAGAAATACTAGATTCTATCGCTGGTAGCGGTGCAAAAGGCTTAAGATATCCTGAAGCTATTATGAGATTAAATAATATTCATGTCTAAGCTATGTAATATTAGGTTGGCGGCATGCAGACGCTGTCTGCATGCGCTCCACTATAACAGACAACATTAGCATCGCTAAAATCAATCCCAACAATGGCCAAATTCCTATTATTAACCAAGGGGTTCGGCCAGTCATGGGAATAATCTGAGCGTTTAGCACGGCTGCGGTAAAAGCCGGTAGGCTGGCGATAATCTTACCTTGTGGATTTACAACCGAAGTGCCGCCATTATTGGTGGATCTAACGAGATAACGACCAGTCTCCAGGGCGCGCATCTGATCCATTTCTTGATGTTGGTAGAGACCTAAAGAATGCCCAAACCAGCTATCGTCGCTTAAAGTCGCAATCAGTTGAGCATTTTGTAATGTATCCCGAAACTCTTCAGGGAAGGCCGACTCATAACAGATAAAAACAGCTACCGAAATGCCATTCATAATCGGCAATGCCTGCGCATCAGGGCCTTCGCTAAAGCTCGACATCGGTATGGTTAAGGAGTTTAATAGCGGGCCTAAAATATTTAATAAAGGTACATATTCGCCAAAAGGAACCAGGTGTCGTTTTAAGTATAGACCCTGCCCGTTACCGATTACAATTGCACCATTATAGTATTGTTGCGTCGTAGCATTATCGAGTGGCAAGCCAAGCAATATAGCAGCATGATTAGATTTGGCTGCTTGATTTAGGCTGTTTAAATATCCGTATACTTGCTCTGGCAATAAAGGTACAGCAGCTTCCGGCCAAAAAATTAAAGAACTGCCCCAGGCTTGCTTATTTAAGCTTTGGTAGGTTTGTAAAATTTGATCTTGATAAGCCTGTGACCATTTAATGGATTGAGAAATATTGCCCTGAACCATGCTCACTTTCACCGCTGAACCATCAGGCTTAGTCCAATGCACCGATCGCAAGCCTTGACCCAAGCCCCAGACTAGAATTAGGGCGATGATAATAAATAGGCGCGCCCTTTTAGGGCTTTGCCAGGCTGCTAAGAGTGCTGCCGATGTCCAGACTGCGGCTAAGCTTACTCCGAATACACTTAAAATGGGTGCAAAGCCAGCCAATGGGGAGCTTATTTGACTGTAGCCTAATAGCAACCAGGGAAAGCCCGTAAAGATCCAGGAGCGCATCCACTCAAATAACACCCATGCGGCAGGAAAAGCACAAAGCATGCCGTTCAATCGACTAAGCTTGCTCCACTTGGCAAGACTAAAAACCATTAAGGCTGGGAAGAGAGCCATAATAAGCACCAGCAAGGCGGTAATTAGCAAGGATAAAGGAATATCAGCATTGCCATAAGTATGAATGCTGACATAAACCCAAGAGATGCCGGTGGCAAATAGACCTATGCCAAAAATAAGGCCTCGCCAAAAAGCCTGTTTAGGGCTGGCATGTTGAAGGCATAGTAACAAAATTAAAGGACAAATTATCCCTAAATAAAACTGATTAAAGGGCGCAAAGCTTAACGTTAATAACGCTCCGCTAATTAAACATAGAAGATATTTATTCAGATATTTCATGAAGGGGTTCGATGCGTACTACTTCAAGCATAAGAATGCGACGCCCGTCGGATTTACTTACTTTAAACTCAAGACCTTGAATTTTAATGGACTCGCCAGGTTTAGGAACATGTCCCATGGCTTGAACGATGATGCCGCCCATGGTGTCCACTTCATCGTCTAAAAAGCTGGTCTGGAAGTGCTCATTAAATTCTTCGATTGAAATCAATGCATTTACTTGGGATGTCTGGTCGTTAAGCTTTTGAATAAATACCTTATGTTCATCGAATTCATCTTCGATATCGCCGACGATTTCTTCTAAAACATCTTCAATAGTAACCAGGCCCGCCACTCCGCCATATTCATCGACTACTATGGCTAGATGGCTATGACTGCTTCTAAATTCATTTAACAAGGCGTCTAGCCTTTTGCTTTCAGGCACAAAAAAAGCCGGGCGCATTAATTGGGTCCAATCGAAATCTTTTTGAGGGGTGGCACTACAATAGCGCAATAAGTCTTTGGCGAGTAATATGCCGATGATATCTTCTTTGTTTTCATCGATAACCGGAAAGCGAGAGTGAGAGGCATTCACCATATTAGGTAAAAAATCCTCTAGTGGTTGGCTTTTTTCGATGACAGTCATTTGACTGCGAGGAATCATAATATCGCGCACTTGCATGCTCGATACATCCATGACGCCTTCGATCATTTTTAAGGCTTCATTGTTGAGCACCCGACGTTTAGCCGCGGCCCTTAATATGATGAGTAAGTCCTCTTTGCTTTTAGGTTCGGACTGAAAACTGGCGCATAGTTTTTTAAACCAGGATTTTTTAGGTGAGGATTGGCTTGCTAACATCTCTTTCATAGCGCTTTATTGTCTCCGTAGGGATCTGAAAATCCAAGCTGATTTAATAGCATTATTTCACGCGCTTCCATTAATTCGGCATCTTGATCTTCAATATGATCGAAGCCCAGCAAGTGTAAGATGCCATGCACAACC
Source organism: Gammaproteobacteria bacterium (assembly GCA_030652335.1). GTDB lineage: Bacteria > Pseudomonadota > Gammaproteobacteria > Francisellales > CACEW01 > JAQSYQ01. Next base: position 86,139 of record JAUSAW010000013.1, on the reverse strand, counting down.
ATATGCGCCCAATGCGCCTCAGTAGATTTACCTTGAGTCTTGGCTTCATGGTTAATCACTTCGCTGCATAGAATAATATCACCAAGCATGGGAAATTGCACGCCAGGCGGGGCATCCATAGGAAAGGATAATACATTGGTGGGTTTGTCTTTATGGCGATAAGTCAAATTGAGATGCTGAACTTCATCCGCATCGGCGACCCTAAAGGTAATTTGTTTATCATCGGCTTTTTCCGCCTGCAAGACCAGCTTGGCCCATTTTCGTAATTGAGCGGAAGATGGGTGTGCATGAGCCTCAGAGGCAATTTGAATGGTTATCTTAGTCATCATACTTTCTCACAAGCTGTCATCCTCGCGAATTTTACAAGAATACATTATACACCATGCAGTGCTTCATATTCTTGATAGGCCTCAACCACAGCTTGTACTAATGGATGGCGCACCACGTCATGCGAATCAAAAAACGTGAAGCTGATGCCAGGTGTTTCCGCCAAAATATCGATAACATGGCGCAGCCCGGACATCTTGCCTTTAGGTAAATCGATTTGAGTAATATCCCCGGTTATAATGGCGGAAGAGTTAAAGCCAATTCGAGTCAAAAACATTTTCATTTGCTCTTTGGTGGTGTTTTGACTTTCATCCAAAATAATAAAGGCATCATTCAGCGTGCGACCTCGCATATAGGCTAAGGGCGCCACCTCAATTACATTTTTTTCAATCAGTTTAATTACTTTTTCAGCACCCATTAATTCATACAATGCATCATACATTGGCCGTAAGTAAGGATCTACTTTTTGTGATAAATCCCCAGGCAAAAAGCCTAGGTTTTCACCGGCTTCAACGGCGGGGCGCACTAAAACAATCCGGCTCACCAATTCAGACTCTAAAGCTGCTACTGCACAAGCTACGGCAATATAGGTTTTCCCTGTGCCTGCAGGGCCAATCCCAAAGCTAATATCATGCTCATTAATTCGTTTAATATAAAGCTGTTGGTTAGCCCCGCGAGGTTTGAGTGTGGCCTTGGATGTTTTAACGACTAAAAGTTGTTCCAGAGCATCGTCTGGTTGATCGCGTTTAGTTTGATTGACCAGGGACTGCAGCATAAGGTCTAGCTCCTTAGGTGAGTGAGGGATCTGGTTGGCATAAAGGTTATTTAAAAGATTGTGAGCAATAGTCGCCGCTTTTTCAGGGCCTATTATTTTAAAGGTATGGCTGCGATGGTTGATTTCTACTGCAAGATGGCGTTCAATTTGATGAAGGTTTTCATCGAGTTGACCACAGAGGTTATTTAATCGGTTGTTGTCTTCGGGTTGGAGCTGAAATGTGATGGTTTTCAAATAGGCACCCCAAAAGTAATGGTAACATTTCTATTGTGGCAGATATTTGGGAAATTTCACTAGCTGATTTTGGTTAATAAGCCGCTTTATTTGGTTACTCGATTCGATGGTCTATATTTATTGGGGAAAGGTCACATCAATGGCCTTGATCTTGCGACACGACTGCATGAACAAGACTATAAGTGCCTTTATATAATTTCAGGAAAAGGTTTTAAAGAAGATCAACTGCCAGTTTATCTTAAGCAGATTGCAAAACATCGTATTGTAGATGTCTTATAAAGATAAATAATCAAAATGTTTAAGCAAACCATTTATGGTAAGTTACCACGGCAGGCAAGCTATAGATTTTTGATGCTATTAATATCATCCTTACGAATTACTGTTAAATAATCAGGGAGATCTCCATTACTAAAAGTATCACCTGTTAATAAATAGAGTTGGCTATAGCCTTGCTCATGCAATTGTTTTGCTAATTCTATGCCAGTTATATCAGCAATGGCAAAGTTATTATCAAGAAAAATTCTAGTCTCTTTTGGGTAGGACGATAGGTTCTTTAAAAAGTGTGAAGGGTTTGTATAGTGATCTGCAACTTTATTCCTAAACGCAAATAAAATAAGGTTCTGTGCGAAAGTTTTATCATCGTCGACAAGGACTAAATCTACTTTTTTATTCGATAGGCGACTATCGAGTAGATCTTCATAATCCATTGATGCATCGATGTTAATTGAAATTTCAGACGCCAATTGTTTAGGTAGAATTTTAGTCCCAGTTCGAGTTGCATGCTCTCTAACAGTTTGGTTGGCATAATGACTTGTAACCAGTATAGATCGGTTGATTTTTCCTTGTTCAATTACATTCAGGCCATTCAATTCTTGTTTTAAGAGTTCATAATCTGTTAACAAAAAAACTTTCTTTTTTTCAGTTGGGCTTAAATTCATAATAAAGGCTAGAGCCTCGTTACCCCTTTCAAAATGTTTTAATCGAATGTCTGGGTTTTTTTTCACAATTGACTCAAAATGGCTATCCCAGGCCCTATGAATGGAGGTCCCATCATCTAGAATAATAACCAGGTCATTGTTGCCTAGTTTAATTTCTTCAGCGATCCAGTCGGGCGCTGTAATTCTGGGAAATTTAATTGTTACTTCAGTGCCTTTCCCGACAGAAGAGTAAAATGAAAGCTCACCTTGATTTCGTACCAAAGTTTCTCGAACCTGTGTCAATCCAAGCCCATGGCCACCTTCTTTGCCTTCAGTTACTGTAATATTATTCATAATTTTACTAATTAGTTCAGGCATCATTCCTTTGCCATTATCAGTAATAATGACTTTCACCCATTCTTTACTTGTTTCAAGTTTAAGCATAATGCTACCTGAGTTTTTTTCAATCGCATCGACAGAGTTGTTAATAAGGTTTGATACCATGCGTTTAAATGATGAAGGTTCAATTTTAATAAAAGCAAAGTTGCCATATTGGCTAAAATCATGATCAAATTTTATCGGCAAGTCATGGTATTGATATTTTTTATCGGCTAAAAGTTGCAATAAGGTGGCAGAAATTAAGATAGGCTGGCGATCTTCAAATTCAGATGCTGAGTCTGCATCTTTAGGGGTGTATTGATTAAGTAGATTGTTAGCAATATCACCGATATTTATAGCTGCTTCTCGTAAGGCAACCCGCTCTGCTTCAGGTATTTCAGTACAAGCTTTAACGATCATTAGTAAGCTGGCAAGAGGTGATCGAATATCATGAGCAACTTGCTCCGCAATATTTTTAAATTTTTCTTGTTCTTGCAATGAATTTTTATGTGATTCATTTTCAATTTTTAATCTTTCAGCATCTTTTTCTGCGGTAATATCGATAGATGTGCCCACTATTCCAATTATGTTTCCATCATCATCGCGAAGGGGCGCTTTGATAGCAGTAAAATATTTAATTTCACCAGTTATCATATCCTTAATGGGCTCTTCCTGAGTAAGTATTTTACCAGTTCTTATTACTTCTTCATTATGGCGTACAATATTATCTGCAAGTTCAAAGGGATAAAAATCATATGGAGTTTTCCCAATAGCATCCTGTGAGGCGCCTATAGCTTTAAAAACTGCTTCATTACCTCCAATAGCTACACTATTTACATCTAGCCAGTAAATAGGCACAGGAAGAATCTGAGAAATCCTTTGGAGTTCATCAAGTATTTTAGGTCGTTTTACATTTTTGACATGTCGCATTTTAAAATCTCGAAATAAAAAGGAGGCTAAGCTTATATATTGGTTTTTTCTATCAAATCTTTAAGCATTCCTGGCTTAATAATTGGCCATTTAAAACCAAATTGAGTAAGAATACTATTAGTTCTGTCTTGTAAAATTTGAATGGAGCCAGAGTCTACGTGGTTCTCCTCTAGCCAGCCTTGATGTAGTAGAAATCTTTCAACCCTTTTCTGGTATTCAGGTTTATTTAAATAATTAAGCAATATGCTTATGAATTCGTTTATGGGTAAGATCTTAATAGAAACACCCTTACATTCAGAAAGAAGTTTATTTATATTACATAAATTGGGATTAAATAAATGAAATATTTTATTACTAAGTTGCTTTTTCTCAAATAATTTTACAATTGCTTGGGCGGTTAGATCAACGGGGGATATTTCTAAAGTCCCTATTTCGCTGCCCGCAACTCCTAGGTTTAGAATGCATTTAAGTCGATTGAAAAAACCATTATCTTCAATGTTTTCTTGAACTCGGCCATTAGAAGAAATAAAGGCTAAATTACCTACGCGATAAATGTTGGTATTTATGCCTTGTCCCCGATACTTAATCGTTTCTATTTCAGCCTCATACTTGCTTCTAATATATACATTTACATGATTTATTAAACAATTTGGAACATCATTTTCTGTATAGATAGGCTGTTCATTAGGGGGTAGATGAGTTTGATTTAAAATAGAGGCAGTGGATATATAATGGAAGTCTCTCAACTTTGTTTGTTTTGCAAACTCCAATAGGTTGATAGTTGATTGTACATTAGCCGAATAGAATTTATCATATTCACCATAATGCTTGGTAAGCGCAGCAGCATGAATGATGCTATTTGTCTGTGCCACTAAAGTATGGTAGTGCATAGGTGGTAGCCCTAAGTCTTTCTTTTCAAGATCTGCTGCGAATACAAATAGCCGCAAGCCACGATAGTCTTCAAGGGATTTATCAAAGTAAAATTGAAACTTTTTGTTAATTCGAATGTAGGCATCTTTAGAGGATGGGGCTCGCACTAATAAAATTATATTGTAGTCTGTTAATGTTAAGAGTTGATTGAGAATATTGCATCCTAAATAACCTGTTGCGCCAGTAAGCAAAACATTTGCGATAGGTTTTTTTTGATTATATTTTGGCAATGTTAATATATCGGTATGATATTGATCTAATTGCTTTTGTTGTCCAGAATTATTTGTTTTATTTTGAGATTTAGTTTGATAGGTTTCTTTGATCTGTCTTAGTCTTTGTTGTAAGACATTCTTTTCAAAAGGGGCGTTTTTAGCAATCTGTTTGGGTGTTTTAAGATTAAATATATCTGCAACGCTAATATTAAAATTAGCTTGTAGGCTTGATACTAAAGTTATGGTCTTTATTGAATTACCTCCAAATTTGAAGAAATCATCATTAATGCCAATTTTTTCTATGCTTAAGATAGATGAAAAGGCCTCACAAATTAGCTGCTCTTGTTTATTACTGGGCGCAACATAATTATTAGTGGTGTTAAATTTAGGGTCAGGTAAAGCTTTTGTATTTAATTTGCCATTTATAGTTAAAGGTAATTTATCTAGATGTATAAACACTGCTGGTAACATATATTCAGGTAACAGAGTTGCTAGAAAATCATATAAATTTGAGTCATCTAATTTATTATCTGCTACATAATAAGCTGCTAAGTATTTATCGGTTTTTTCATTCTGATTCGCTATGTGTGATTTTGCTATCACGACCGCTTGCTTTATGTCTTCATGACAAATCAACTTACTTTCAATGTCACCAAGTTCAATTCGATAACCCCTTATTTTTACTTGGAAGTCATTTCGTCCTATATATTCTACATTGCCATCTGGAAGCCATCTTGCCAAATCGCCTGTTTTGTAGAGTTTATTGTTTATACTAAGTTTTATATCGGATTTGTGCTGAAATGGATTGTTAATAAATCTTTCTTGAGTTAACTCAATACGGTTTAAATAGCCCCTGGCCAAATTAATTCCGCCTATATATAACTCTCCAATAGCGCCAATTGGTAATATAGATAGGTTCTTGTCTAAAATATATATTTGCGTGTTAGCAATGGGTTTGCCTATATAGACAGCTTTTATAGCTTTATTGGTACAATCAAAATATAAAACATCAATAGAGGCCTCTGTCGGACCATACAGGTTGTGAATTGCTGCTTTAGGTAATAATTGATGTGACCTTTTAACTGTTTCTAAAACTAGGGCTTCGCCACTGCAAAATAAATACCTAAGGCTTTTTAATAAAGCAGGGCTATTCAATTTTGTTAGAGTATCTAAAAATACCGCCAACATGGAGGGTGTAAAGTGAATAACGCTAACTTTATACTTTTTGATACTATCAATAAGGTAATTAGGTTCTTTTTGCCCGTCTGGTTTAGCAAAGACTATAGCGGCTCCATACCAGTTCGCCCAGAACAATTCCCATGCTGATACATCAAAAACATAGGGGGTTTTTTGTAATATCCTATCTTTTTCTGTTAAAGGATAGGTATTGTTCATCCAGCAAATCCGATTCACTATTCCCCTATGTTCCAGCATGACACCTTTAGGCGTCCCAGTAGTTCCACTTGTGTATATTACATAGGCAAGGTGCGTACTTTTCACTTTGCTTTGGGGGTTGCTCTTTTTTTGTTTTTTGAATGTTCCTGTTAGATGACTATCAATAGCTATAATATTCATCTTATGTGGCAGATGAATGTTTTCCAGTCTATCAGTGTAAATCTGATTGCTTATTAATACTTTTGCCTTAGTGTCTTCAAGGATATAGCTTATGCGTGAATCAGGATAGCTGCTATCTATGGGGACATACGCTCCACCAGCCTTAAGAATGGCAAGAATTGCTATGAGCATGTATTGGCTTCTATCTATGCATAAAAGGATTAAATCATCAGGCCCAATCTTATAATTCTTGATTAAGTAGTGGGCTAATTGATTAGCCTGCTCATTCAATTCAGTATAAGTAAGTGTAATGTTTTCATATACTAAAGCAGTATGAGTCGGAGTTTTTAATACTTGTTCTTCAAAAAGTTGATGGATAGTTTTATTCTGCGGGTAGCTGTGTTCTGTTTTATTCCAATCAAATACTATTTTTTTGTATTGATCTTGATCTGGAATATTATATTCTAATATTCCGCGATCTCCTTTGTCGTAAGATAAGTCTTGCAAAATCTCAATAAAAATCTTTTTATAAGACTCTATGAAGTTTAGAGTTAAGTCAGGATCTATAAATGTCTTATTGTAACGCACTCGATAATTAATTATGTTAACTTTTAACTCTTGCTCAAATAACAATTTTCCTGGCAGGTCTACATATAAAGACTTGTTAGTTTTGACATTTTTTATGCCGATGAAAGCGAACATTTTGTCTCTCATATTAGTTTGAATGAAACTAACATCTAAAATATTTTGATGACCAGCCGAAGCTATAATTTCTTGTATTGGATAATAGGAGTGTTTGTTAGCCTTAACCTCTTTAAAATACATTTTAGTGTTTTCCAACACTTCTAGTATGCTCATATCAGGTTTAATCTCATAGGGGGTTATATTAGTATTGATATGGGCCCCGTATATAAAATTAGCTCCTTCGTGTATGGCTATTGGATAACTTATGCCGATTTTTTTTTGATTGGTATAACGATAAAGCAGAATGGCTAATATAGTTTGACTATATATATAGGGTGTTATTTTATATTTTCTTTTTAAATTTTGAACTTGCTCAGTGATATTTTCGTCAAACTGGAACCTATATTCTCCAAATATATTTTCATTAACTTTATCAGTGTCATCGAATGCAGGCTTTAAAAATCTCAAATCCAATTCATCAATATCTTGTATTTTACTTTGCCAGAAGTTTAGATGATTGATGCCATTTTCTATCAATTGACTTTCTAGCATCAAGCTTAGTTCATGTATTTGTATGCATTGGTTATTTAGGGTGACATTATTTTTATAACTATCGTCATTATAATAATTAGAAACAGTTTCAAAGAAAAAGCATCCTTTTACGCCATCTATAATAATATGATGCATAATTATGATGAAGCGATAATGATTTTTGGATATTTTAACTAAGGCGACTCTTAGCAGCGGGCCATTTTCTAAGTCAAATGGCTTGCGAACATATTTAAGTAGGTCTATTTGATTAAGTTTTGAGAAACGATCTATTTTTACTACAAATTTTTCATCTTCAATCCAATAAAGTTGCTCATTTTCTTCTTTGATTATACTATGAAATAATAGGTAATCTTGCGAAAACCTTTTTATTGCATTATCAAGACGGGAGATATCAATTTCTCCATATAGTTCCTGATCCACTACAATATTATAATCGCTCCTATCCGGGTTTATTCTCCATTCGTTATAGAAGATCTTGCTATAAGGCGATAATTTGGCTTTCAGGGTGGTCATAATAATTTCCACCCTGGAATGGTTGATTTTGATAGTGAATAAATGAATTTATAAGCAATAAGAGATTGCCTGGCAGATGTACATTTTCCAAAGATAAAATCGATTGATATCTTCAATGAGTCCATAAGCTATCAAGTTAAATTTATTTGAGTCATCGTAAGCTATTTGAAATTTTATTTCTAGCATAACGTTAACTTTCTTATTGATTATTTGCTAATAAATAATCATATGTATTTTAACTGTATTAAAACTAAACTAATTTGTAATGTTAGTTGAATAAGAATCGTAAGCATCTATAATTTACCTTAACGTAATTAGATGATACTAAAATGGAAAATAAATTAACGTTATCTGTAAATAATTCGAATGACGATAGCTTAAAGCATTTGATATCAGCGATCGTTCACCGAATTCGAACACCTCTATCTTCAATGGCCATGGGCGCTGGGGCCATTGAGGAAATATTACCCGAGTTATTTAAATCGCATAAGCTCGCTATTGAGCATAATTTGATCGATTCCGATATCGGTGAAAATAGACTTGAATTGCTGGCGGCTGCTTTTCCCAATATCACTCATGATATTAATCGCACTTCAGAGTTTCTAAACGACTTATTATACTATATCGATCAGCTTTCGGTTCCTGTCAATCAAATGCCACTTATTAAGGCAAGCTCTTGGGTGGCTGGGCTTGTTAAACGTTCTCAAATTGAACCGAATCTGGTGCAGGTAGATATTCAGCCTGACGTTGAATTTCGAGCGCCTGAAGTGTTTGCGAATGATCTGTTGGCGAACCTACTGGATAATGCTGCTCGTGCTATAGCAAAAGCTGGCAAAGGTAATATTTACATTTCATCAGCCACCGAACAAGGCAGAAACACGCTTTATTTTAAAGATACGGCTTGTGGAATGACGGCGGATCAAGTGAATAAAATATTCTCGCGTTACTTTTCAGTGAGACAAGAGGCGTTTAGCGCAGGTCTTGGCTTTTGCCGTATGGGCCTTATGAGTACGGGTGTCTCGATCGAATGCGAATCGATAGAGGGTGAGTATACCCTTTACACTCTTAGTTTCCCGCAATAGGATTTAAAGCTCATTAATACCTCTTCTGGATTATCGTGCCAAGGATAATGTCCGGCCTGGCTAATAGGCTTAAATGTAATATTCTCGCGGTGATATTCCGCTTTATCAGTAAATACGCTTAATGAAATAATTCGGTCCTGGTTGCCACCTAGTATTAGGGTGGGTAATTGAGCAGGAATCCATGTGGCCACATAGCTTGAATCAAAATTTTTCGCCATCCATTCGGTCGCTCGATAATTAATAGGCAAGCCCCTAAACAAGGTTAATCCTGCCGCGAGGCTATTATCGTTAAAGGAATAATGCGCTGTAACTAAAACTAGCTCACGTAAGGTCTCATCATTAGGTTCAGATGCAAAGGCCCGCTCGGCGCTTTGAATTTCAGGGCTGCTATTTTTAGCGGCATAATCAGCAAAGCTTAGCTGCCAAGATGTATCGGGTGCGCTGTCGAGCAATACTAAACCAGTCAGCAATGGCTCCAGCTCGCTTAAGCTTTGCACTATCATGCCGCCGGTGGAATGAGCGACTATGACGGTATTTTCCAAGCTTAATACGGCTTCTTGCAGGGCGGCAGCCCAGTTTTCAATGCTATGATCTGGGGAAATATTAGAGCCATCGTTAGGGAAATCGAATAACCATAGCGAGCCTGGAATCTGGCCTTTGAGTATAGCGGTTAATCCAAGTAATGATTCTGATCCAAGGCCTAATCCCCCTGGTATAAACATCCAGTTAAGCGCACTTTGAGGGTCTGTATAAATACATTGAAGCCTTGCTCCATACTTCGTTAATGCATTCAGTAGAGCGCTCATTTAAAGCAATTCACCGCGCAGAGTATTAACCGAAACCTCGGTAATTTTGCATTCTATAAACTGACCGATTAAGCTTTTATCGCCTTTAAAATTGACGATACGGTTGTTCTCGGTGCGTCCCGCTAACTCTTCGGAATCGCGAGAAGAGGGGCCATCTACCAAAATCATTTGAATAGAACCTACCATCGATTCGCTAATCCTCATGCCTTGTAGGGTCAAGCGATCCTGCAATATTTTAAGTCGGCGCTTTTGTTCGATTACGGGCACTTCATCGATTAATTCCGCGGCTGGTGTGCCGGGACGTTTGCTGTATATAAAGCTAAAGGATTGATCAAAGCCCACATCTTGAACCAAATTCATAGTCGCTTCAAAGTCTTTTTCGGTTTCGCCCGGAAAGCCTACGATAATATCGGTAGAAATAGTGATGTCGGGGCGGATCTTACGTAGCTGCCTAATTTTGCTTTTAAATTCTAAGGCGGTATGCCCGCGTTTCATGGCAGCTAGTATGCGATCTGAACCACTTTGTACGGGTAGATGCAGATGGTTAGCAAGCTTAGGCACTTCGGCATAAGCTTCGATTAAGTTATCGGAAAATTCTACTGGGTGAGAGGTAAAGAAGCGAATCCGGCCAATTTCATCCATGGCGGCGATATAGTGAATTAACAGAGCTAAATCGGCAATTTCACCATTGGGCATCTTGCCTAGATAATGGTTAACATTCTGGCCAAGCAGGGTGACTTCTTTTACACCTTGTTCGGCAAGCTGGGCGATCTCGGCTAAGACATCATCGAAGGGGCGGCTGACTTCTTCGCCGCGGGTATAGGGCACTACGCAATAGCTACAATACTTGCTACATCCTTCCATGATCGATACAAAGGCTTTTACGCCTTCGGCTTTAGGCTCGGGTAAATGGTCGAACTTTTCGATTTCCGGGAAGCTTATATCCACTACCGATTTTCTGGAGCTTTGTCTTTGGGCTAATAGAGCAGGAAGACGATGAATGGTTTGTGGCCCTAATATCACGTCCACATAAGGCGCGCGTTTAAGGATATTGGCGCCTTCTTGGCTGGCCACGCAACCCGTTACGACGATAATTAACTCGGGCTTCTTATCTTTAATTTTGCGCCAGCGACCTAATTGATCAAATACTTTTTCTTGGGCTTTTTCGCGGATCGAGCAGGTGTTAAGCAATACCACATCGGCGGAATCGGCGTTATCCACCTCGGTCATTTTGCAGGTTGCTTCTAAGAGGTCAGCCATTTTCTGAGAATCATACTCATTCATCTGGCAGCCCTGGGTCTGTACGAAATATTTACCGCTCATAATTACTAACCTTTTAACAGCTGTTTGTGCTGTCTATGAAAAATTGAGGCGATTATAAGGGTTTTTTAAGGTGGGCTCAATGATTGTTATTTTTTAAGACTTTTCAAGCTCGCTTGGATTGGCACCATTAGGTAACAATAACCAATAAGTACCCTTTGATTGCATATGCCCTGCATTCCATTCAGCAGCAGAACCACTACCGAAGAAAATATCAGCGCGCACTGGGCCTCTAATGGCGCCGCCTGTATCTTGTGCAATCATCAGCCTTTGTAATGGGGCGCCCGATACTATACCGTTAGGGGTTTGCTCAGGATAAAAAGTGCTAAGCCAAATTGGCATGCCATAAGGAATAAAGCTTGGGTCCACCGCCATCGAGCGTTTAGGGGTAAGTTCGACACCTTGAGCGCCTATCGGTTGATTGGTGGTTAACACTCTAAAAAACACGAAGGAGGGGTCAAGATTCATAATTTTAGAAGCTTGAGTAGGGTGTGCTTGTAGATAGGCTTGAATCGATTGCATAGATAAGCTTTGTCTAGGAATGGCGTTAGTATCGGCTAGGTATTTACCGATGGGGAAATAAGGATGGCCGTTTTGGCTATCGTATCCTACTAATAAGCTTGTGCCATTTGGTAATACCACTCGACCCGAGCCTTGAATTTGTAAAAAGAACCGATCGACATTGCTATGGATCCACGCGATAACTCTGGTATGCCTTAATAAGCGACCCTTAGCTATTTCTTCACGAGTAGGCGGCTCAGCATAATGACCTTTTTTAAGGCGTAGCATATAGGATAGTTGTCCGCCTAATTTCGCCAAGCGTACTTTAACTAAATTACGGGGGCGAGCATAAATAGGCACGCCATAATAAGCCGTCTTCTTTAGGCTGCCTTTAATAGTGGGTTCATAGTATCCAGTAAATAAGCCATCGGGTACGCCTTCAGAGGTCACCAAATATGGGGTAAAATTATCTTCGATTAAGGTTCTGGCTTGAGCTGCTGTAATATCATCCGGCGCGTTTTCGACGGCAAGACAGGCATTAATCCAAGCACTGCTAGCCCTGATATCGTTGCGTTTGTTAAGGTTAGGGAATACAGCGGCAATACGTTGGCAAGAAAGTTGCAAGCCTGGAATGGCTTTTTGTTGCGTATCCTGAGACCAGCCAGGCAAGTTGCTAAAGCTGGCCTGAGTCAGTTCAAGCATGCCTGCATAAGCAAAATGCAGGCAACTTAAACTTAATACGGCAATTTTAATGATGCGCTTCACGTTCCGCAATCCTTTAGTCGGGCTTCACTAGCAGAGTAGTTGAGGGATTAGGAATCTTCAAACCTTTTCTTGCTATCCACGATCTCTTTTTTCGCGGCATTAGCATCGGCCCAGCCGGAAATTTTTACCCATTTGCCGGATTCTAAATCTTTGTAATGTTCAAAGAAATGTTGAATTTGTTTAAGCAATAATTCAGGCAAATCGGCAATTTCATGCACATCGCGATACATTGGAGTGAGCTTGTCGTGTGGTACGGCGATAATTTTAGCATCTTCGCCTGCTTCATCGGTCATCTTTAACATACCGATAGGGCGGCAACGAATCATACAGCCATGACGAAGGGGGATTGGGGTAACGACTAACACGTCAACCGGGTCACCATCATCAGATAGGGTATTCGGTACAAAGCCATAGTTTGCTGGGTATTGCATGCAGGTCGACATAAAGCGGTCTACCATCAATAAATGGGATTCTTTATCCATCTCATATTTAACGGGTTCGCTTAAGGCAGGGATTTCGATAATGACATTGATATCGTTGGGTACATCTTTACCAGCAGAAAAAACGGACGTCATAGTGAGTGCTCCTAATTTTAAAAAGAGTCATTATAACGCGGATAATCTGACTGTGTAGCAGAATTATCAAGTTTTTTATTTCTAGTTAAATTTAAGCTGCTAAACTACCAAACACCTAGGTTAGCGAGAGCAGCGATGAAACACATTCATATTTTAGGAATTTGCGGCACCTTTATGGGGAGTTTGGCCATCATTGCCAGAGAGCTTGGCTTTAAAGTAACCGGCTCCGATACCAGTGTCTATCCACCTATGAGCACTTATTTGGAATCCCAGGGTATTCAGATTATGCAGGGTTATGAAGCCGATCAACTCGATCCGGCTCCGGATATGATCGTGGTGGGCAATACCATGAAACGCGGTATGCCTGTTATCGAAGCTATGCTGAATAAAAATTTACCTTATCGCTCTGGCCCTCAATGGCTTTATGAAAACTGTTTGAACACCAAATGGGTGTTAATGGTAGCCGGCACTCACGGTAAAACGACGACCAGCAGCATGTTGGCTTATATATTGCATGAATGCGGTTACAATCCCGGTTTTTTAATCGGTGGAATCCCGGTCAATTTCCAAATTTCATCGCGAGTAGGCGGCACCGATTTTTTTGTCATCGAGGGCGATGAGTACGATTGTGCATTTTTTGATAAGCGCTCTAAGTTTGTGCATTACCATCCCCGCACTGTTATCTTAAATAATCTGGAATACGACCACGCCGATATTTTTGATAATGTCGCCGCTATTCAAAAACAATTTCATCATATGATTCGCATTATTCCAAGCGAGGGGCTTATCGTTGAAAATTCAGATGAACCTTTATTAAAACAAGCGGTCGAAATGGGCTGCTGGACGCCAAGACAGACCTTTGGTGAGCAAGGCGAGTGGCAGGTTAAATTATTACAAGAAGACGGTTCGGCTTTTATCGTTATGCATAATGGCATCGAGATCGGCGCCGTGGATTGGCAAATTTTAGGCTTACACAATGTCAATAATGCTCTGGCGGCTATTGCGGCGGCTCAGCATGTCGGCATTAAACCTTTGGACGCGATAATGGCTTTAAATTCCTTTAAGGGCGTAAAGCGTCGTTTGGAATTAAGGGGCGAGGTTAATACTATTAAAGTATTCGATGACTTCGCGCATCACCCGACCGCCATCGAAAAAACCCTGCACGGCATAAAGGCCCATACCAAGCAGGGCCGAGTCATTGCCGTTATTGAGCCGAGATCAAATAGCATGAGAATGGGTCAGTTCCGTGAAGCGCTTAGGGATTCTTTGCGTTTAGCCGATCATGTGTTTGTATTAGAGCCGGCCAATTTAGGGTGGAATATGCATGAAGCTTTGAGCGGTAGTAAGGCGCCCATCGATATTTATCCAACTGTTCAGGACATTATCGATAGGCTAAAAACCTTTGTTAAGCCTAATGATAAAATTGTCATTATGAGCAATGGCGGCTTTGATAACATCCACGAGCGCCTACTGAAGGCGCTGTAGCGCATTAAATTTAATGATCGTGTGCTTCTGCTGTTTCTAGGTCAGGAAGTGTTGCGTCTTCCAATTGTGAGGCAGCAGTTTCTTGAGTTATAGCATCTCTTATAGGGTTTGCTGTAATGTAATCATTAAAGGATGATTTTATAGATAATATCGTTAATGATGCATCGAGTATATTTGCTATAACCTTTAGAGAGAAAATAGCTAAATACGCACCATTTTCATCTGCAGCACGAGCACTTCTTCCTAGGGCATAAAATGCTTTATCAAATACCTCTAGCGCCAGCGAGCCTAGCATTACATCGATAGCATTACAGGCTGAATAAGGTCGGTTTTTTGCAGCTTCGAAAGCATTCGCTATCATATTGGATAAAATCCAGGAGATCCTAAGGCCAGAAATAAGTGCAGCCAACGGATTATGTATTATGCCTGTTGTACGTTCTTTATCTGATGGAAGGGTAACTACACATGCAAAGACAAAAAACCAAATCAGCAGTTCAGGTAAGAGTTTGACAGATTTTGTTGAGGTGCTTGCCGGCATAAATTTCTCCATGGTTTTTCGATGAAAGAGGATTGGATTGTTTATTATTAAATAATTTAATACGTTTAATTCACCCTGCATTATATGTTTACTTTTTTTCGTGATGCAACACTAGATTATAACTAAGGTAAAGCACTGATAAGCTATTGCCTTCTAAATTGTATGAATGTTGTGAGTTAGTAGCCTGTGCTGAATAGACAGCCGCACCGGTCAAAAATTTTGCAGAGCTTATCTCAAGATAGGTTGGTCTTAATAAGCCATGGCTTTAAAGGTGATCGTATAATGGCATGCTTAGCTTATGAATTAATAAATAATGACTTTAGGCTGTGGGCGCCTCAGTCGCTTCTGCTTTAACTTTTTTTAGCAGCGAAAGGGCCCCTCTAAGAGCTGTTTCAGCAATGCTGCTAGTGCGGCTGCTTGTAAAAGTGTGCTGTCCGGTAGTTACATTAAAATCGCTGAGGCTTAATTCTTCAGCTCCGCACTGATAGCGCCCGAACTAATTCCATCAAGCATGAGATATTTTTGATTACTGCTGCCACTGTTATAGATATCTACCCCTAGAAAAGGATGGGTCTCTACATTTGGAGCCAAGCTAACCTGGGTAGGCATGAAAAAAAATGTCGGATAGGTTGCGCATGCTGCCGCAACTATAAGGGCGCCTCAACAGCTAGCATTAGAACTTAGGGTTGAATACATTTTTTATCCTTTTAAGTAAATTCCTGCATTTATTAAAAGGCATGATATGTTTTTTTTTAAAAGCATTACGATATCAGGGCTAAGCTAAAACTCAGGCTCAGCTGTTAATTTTAAGCATACTGCGTCTTATGGTTTTCTAATAATAGCGTTCATTTCTTTACAGCTAAAGGCTTTTTTGGCTTGGATAGTAAGCCTTTTAAGCTAGTGATGCTCTTATTAATTGCGATTCGATCGCCTGCTTTCAAATGAAATTGTTCTCTAATTTTACTCGGAATAGTAATTTGTCCTTTACTGCTAAGAGTGTAGCAATGCATTTTATTTTTCCCATCTCTATGTAATATTTGTATCATTATATCTGAACTGATCATGAGTGGTTATCACGGAATACTTTGTCCTACAGCACATTAACTGTTACTATACGCGCTGTAATTTAGCCATATAAGTAGTAGCTTGTGATCAATTTAAAAAATATTTCCCTGCAGTTAGGCACCAAAGTTTTGTTTAAAGATGCCAGTCTTATTATTAATCGCTCCGATAAAATCGGTATTATCGGTAAAAATGGGGTGGGTAAATCCAGCCTATTTGCTATTTTACAAGGCGAAGCCCATGTCGATAAAGGCGATGCTGAAATCCCGAATTCACTCTGTATCAGTACCGTAAAACAAGAGACCCCAAGCCTGGATTGCAGTGCGGTGGATTATGTTTTAATGGGCGATACGGCGTATTGGAAAATTGAACAAGCGCTTCTAAAGGCTGAAGCGGAAGAAGATGGTCATAAGATTGCCGACTTGCATATGGACCTGGCTAATGTCGATGGATATACTGCCAGATCTCGTGCGGCTGAGCTATTGCATGGTTTAGGCTTTGCTTATGAAGCGATCGAGCAACCAGTAAAAAGCTTTTCAGGTGGGTGGCGTATGCGCCTAAACTTGGCTCAAGCTCTAATGGCGCCATCGGACATTATGCTGCTCGATGAGCCGACTAACCATTTGGATATGGAAACGGTTATCTGGTTAGAGCAGTGGCTTAAGACCTATCCCGGAATTTTATTGGTTATCTCGCACGATAAAGAGTTTTTAGATAACGTTATCACCAGCATCGTTCATATCGAGCAGCAAAAAATGACCCGCTTTAAGGGTGACTTTACTAGCTTTGAACGCCAGTATGCTGAACAATTAATGCAACAATCGGCGGCTGTAGAAAAACAACAGCGTGAAAAAGCCCATATTCAAAGTTTCGTAGACCGTTTTAGAGCCAAGGCTAGTAAAGCGCGTCAGGCGCAGAGCCGTTTAAAAGCCCTGGAACGCTTCGAAGACTTAGCGCCAATCTATGCTAATTCGCCTTTTACCTTTAGCTTTTTTGAAACCCATCTTAAATCGCAAGCTTATTTATTGCAGATTAAAGATGCTACCTTAGGGTATGGCGAGAAAGTCATTTTAGAAGACGTTAATTTTGCCATCTCCCCAGGTGATAGGATCGGATTATTGGGGCCAAATGGTGCAGGTAAATCGACCCTAATTAAAGCCTTGGCGCAAAGTATTCCGCTATTAAAAGGCGAGCTATTAGCGAATGATCAGTTGAAACTCGGTTATTTTTCCCAGCACCAGATGGAATCGCTAAACGAAAAAGAATCGGCATTTTGGCATATACAACAGCTTTCTCCCAAGGTGCGCGATCTCGATATTCGCAACTTTTTGGGAAGCTTTGACTTCGTAAGCGAGCGAGCTTTTGAGCCGATCGGTAAGTTTTCAGGCGGCGAGAAGGCGCGCTTGGCCTTAGCCGTTATAGTCTGGCAAAAGCCTAATGTATTGTTATTAGATGAGCCGACTAACCATTTAGATATGGATATGCGAGAAGCCCTAGTATGCGCCTTGCAGGACTATGAAGGCGCGGTTATTACCGTATCGCATGATAGGCATTTATTGCGCAGCACCATGGACCAATTCTATACGGTATTTGCCGGTAAAGTCGCGCAGTTCGATGGCGATATTGAGGATTATTCCGCTTGGTTAGCCCAAGAATTAAAAGATGCTAAACCTAAAAAGATAGCGGCGGTTAAGGCTGAGCCTAAGCAAGAGCGCAATAATACTAAAAAACCGCTGCTGCAAAAATTAAAAAAGGCCGAGGCTGAAATCGAAGCTTTGCAGGCAGAGTTAAAGCTATTGCAGGAAGATTTAAGCCATCCAGAACGCTATAGCCAGGCTAATGCCTTGCAGGAATTAATGAATAAACAAACTACCTGTCAAAATAAGCTGGCTTTAGTAGAGGCGAGTTGGTTAGAATTATCCGAGCAAATCGAATCGATGGAGTAGGTATGAGCCAGTTTAATAAGCGCATTACTCTTGCCATAACAGGCGCCTCAGGTGCACCTTATGCATTGCGATTAATGGAATGCTTAGTGGCCGCTAATGTTCAAATTTACTTATTAATCTCTAGCGCCGCCGAACGGGTTTTTGAAATTGAGGAGAGCTTAAACTTTCCCAGTGAAGCTTCGGCCCGCCAGGCTTTTTTTACCGAGCGTTATGCGGCGCAATCTAATCAAATTATATGTTCGGATAAACTGGACTGGTTATCGCCAGTGGCCAGTGGCTCCAACGCACCCGATGCTATGGTAATTTGTCCTTGTAGTGGTGGAACTTTATCGGCTATTGCCTGTGGTGCCAGCAATAACCTAATCGAGCGTGGGGCAGATGTGATGGTTAAGGAGCGCAAGCCCTTAATTATCGTGCCTCGTGAGATGCCTTTATCGCCTATTCATTTAGAAAACATGCTTAAGCTATCGCAAATTGGCGTGACAATTATGCCGGCAAGCCCAGGTTTTTATAATAAGCCTCAATCCATTAACGATTTGGTAGACTTTGTGGTAGCCAGGATTTTAGATCATCTTAAAATAAAACAATCGCTCATGCCCAAGTGGGGCGAATAATATGTGGAGTATAAAGGATGCAGCAGGCAACTAGCGATGATAGCATCGTAGCTGTTAATGACGAAATAGAGCCACTATTAGGGGATTCAGTCGCGAAGTCTTCTAGCTCTGACATGCAGCATCTTAATTTGAGTAATGCTATTCAAAGCACTTATTTTGGAACAGTGAGCACGATTTCATCTGCTGTTAGTTCTTCCCTTCCAGGCGCTATTGTTGGAACTGCGCTAGGCGCAATTTCAGGAGCTATTAATTCGTCCCTAGATTCAAGTGGGACGAGTATAGCGGCCGGCACTGCCGGAACAGTAATCATTTATGCAGCGGTCTGTGCGTGTCTTTATCCTTTAGGGCTTGCCACAAGATTAAATCGTATTGATACAGATTTGTCCGTGACCGCAAGATTAGCTCTATTTGCAGGCCTTAATATGGCAGGATCTGCATTAGGGGCAACGATGTTTCATGAGCATGTTGAAGTTAGCGCCTCAAGCGCTGCTGCTAATATCGCAACATCGGCGATTACCTTTGCTTCGCTAAGCTTATTTCGGTATGGGATCGGAATGTTGTGTCAATCACGCACTAATACTGAATACGCACCTTAGTCTCGAGGCCTTAGCCAAACTGAAACGCATCCGAATACATGTGTTCCCGGTCAGCCTTTTGCTTAGCAAAATCTTCTCGGGCTATAAAGCACATTTCAAACGGACCGCAGATATAGATATCAAAGGCAGACATATCGGCAAAGTCCTCTAAGGCGATTTGATGAACCAAGCCTTTTCTGCCATGCCAAGCATCATTAACGCCGGATATAACCGGAATATAATGAAAGTTCTTTAAAGACTTGCTCAGCATTAAAAATTGATCATGCAGATAAAGCAAATCAGGTTGTCTGGCGCCCCAATATAAGTAAATCTCACGTTTAGTATTATGTTGCACTAAAAACTCAATTAGCGATTTATGTGGGGCGATGCCGGTACCGCCGGCGATTAATAAAATAGGTCTCGATGAATGCTGACGCAGATAAGCCCCACCAAGAGGCGCGTTTACTTCAAGTTCAGTGGATGCCTCGATGGCATTCGCTACGATCATAGAGCCTGGATGATCGGGGTTATATTGAATTTGTAATTCGATTTGAGCCGTATCGGGTGAGCTGGCAATAGAATAGGGGTAGGCTTTATTATGAATAATGAGTTCTAAATATTGACCGGGAAGAAAGCGGATAGGGCCTTTCTCTAGCGTAATGATTATTAGCTGTTCATTTCGTTTTTTTTTTCGAGTATGGTTAAGGTTGCATGCTGAGTTTTAGGCGCGCCAGGAATAAATAAATCAGGGTGACTGATAACCAGATCGCTTTTGGCTTGAGCGCAACACAATAAAGCTTCAGCCTCAGATTCATTTAATTCTACCATAGGCTCGATATCACCATAGGTATAATCACCTGAGTGAATATGACCTTTGCAGGTTTGGCAGATACCCGATTGGCAGCTAAAGGGGATATCAATATTATGACGACCAGCTGCATCGATAAGGCTTTCACCTTCTTCACAATCAAACTCATGTTTGGTGCCGTGGATTTTAATTTTGAACGTCATACTAGCTGCCTAATTAATCTTTGTGTAATTATGGGACATCTTTTGAGGAAATACAAAGAAAACAATATTATTCCCAGTCTAAAATCACTTTCCCGCATTGGCCGGATTTAACGGTCTCAAAGGCTTCGATATAATCAGCCGCTTTAAAATGATGAGTAATAACTTTGCTGATATCCAAGCCACTTTGTAATAAGCTCACCATCTTATACCAGGTTTCAAACATCTCACGACCATATATGCCTTTCATAAATAGGCCTTTAAAGATAACGGCGTTCCAATCGATGGTAACGCTATTGCCGGCTAAGCCGAGTAAGCTTAAGCGCCCGCCATTGTTCATGGTATTAATCATGGCGGCGATGGCGGTTTGAATGCCGGAAATTTCCAGGCCTACATCATAACCTTCGGTCATTTTAAGTTCGGTCATTACCGTTTTTAGTAATTGAGTGGTTTCCTCGACCGTTTTGCAGTCTTTAACATTAACGGCGCGGGTAGCACCCATCTCTTTAGCCAGATTTAAGCGATAGTCGTTTACATCGGTAATAACGATGTGGCGCGCACCGACGTGGCGACAGATGGCAGCTGCCATTATGCCAATAGGGCCGGCGCCAGTTATCAATACATCTTCACCGACTAAGTTGAAGGATAGGGCGGTATGTACGGCGTTACCAAAAGGGTCGAAAATGGAGGCTAAATCATCGGAAATATCATCGGGAATTTTAAAGGCATTAAAGGCTGGGATCGCTAAGAATTCAGCAAAACAGCCTGGTCTATTGACGCCTACTCCAACAGTATTACGGCATAGATGCGTACGGCCACCGCGGCAATTACGGCAATAGCTACAGGTTATATGACCTTCACCTGAAACTCTGTCGCCTATTTTAAAACCTTTTACCTCGGCGCCTATTTCGGCGATGACACCCACAAATTCATGGCCCACATGCATCGGGACTGGAATAGTTTTTTGCGCCCATTCATCCCATTTATAGATATGCAGATCGGTGCCGCAGATGGCGGTTTTTTTAATTTTAATTAACACTTCATGAGCATTAATTTTGGGAATATCAGCCTCAGACATCCAAATGCCGGGCTCCGCTTTCAATTTCGATAATACGCGCATCTTGCTCATGATTGTAATTCCTAGTTAATGATACCCATAGCCTTACCTACTTTGGTAAAGGCGGCGATGGCGTGGTCTATTTGTTCTGGGGTATGGGCCGCTGACATTTGGGTGCGGATACGCGCGCGGCCTTTCGCTACGACTGGGAAGGAGAAGGCGATAACATAAATGCCTTCTGCTAATAAGCGCTCAGCCATTTCGGCGGCGATTTTTTCTTCATATAGCATCACCGGAATAATAGGGTGTTCACCCGGGACTAAATCAAATCCTGCGGCTTGCATACCGGCACGAAAGCGCTGTTGATTAGCAATCAGTGTATCGCGCAAGTCATGGCTCTCTGCGATTAGCTCTAAAGCGGTAATGGTGGTGGCTGCAATAACCGGTGCTAAAGTATTGGAGAATAAATAAGGCCTGGAGCGTTGTTTTAAGAGCGCTACTACTGATTTTTTAGCCGAGATATAACCGCCGGAAGCGCCGCCTAAACCTTTGCCTAAGGTGCCGGTTAAGATATCGACTCTGCCCATAACCTTACAAAATTCATGGGTTCCTTTGCCATTTTTACCGACAAAGCCGGTGGCATGGGAGTCGTCAACCATAACGATGGCATTATATTTATCAGCTAAATCGCAGATGGTGGAAAGATTGGCGATAATTCCATCCATGGAAAATACGCCATCGGTGGCGATCATTTTAAAGCGCGCGCCATCGGCATCGGCGGCCTGCAATTGGGCTTCTAAATCCTGCATATTATTATTTTTATAGCGAAAGCGTTTAGCCTTACAAAGTCTTATGCCATCGATAATGCTGGCATGGTTAAGCTCATCTGAAATAATGGCATCTTCGGCGCCTAATAAGGTTTCAAATAAGCCGCCATTGGCATCGAAGGCTGAGCTATATAGGATGGTGTCTTCCATGCCTAAGAATTCGCTTAATTTATTTTCGAGCTGTTTATGAATGGTCTGGGTGCCACAGATAAAACGCACCGAAGCCATGCCATAACCATATTTTTCTAGATTAGTCTGAGCGGCCTTAATTAAGCTTTCATTATCGGCTAGTCCTAAATAATTATTGGCACAGAAATTTAAAACAGACTTACCATTTTCTAGGGTGATTTTAGAGGATTGAGGGGAGGCTATCACGCGTTCCTGTTTAAACATACCGCTTGCGGCTATGGCTTCTAATTCTTGATCTAAGCGTTGGTAAAATCCTGGATTCAAACTGCTCTCCTATTCGGTAGATTGACAAAATGTTTCGTTTAAAAATGCACTACTAATCAAGGCCAGCACAAAACATAAAGGTAATAAAATAAAGGCTATCTGATAATCATGTAAGGTAAATACGCGGGCTCCATTAAGGACTGTGCCATTCCATAGGGTGTCGAGTATCCAACCCACCAATGGAATAAAAATAGCGCCGATTAAAACCGAGGCCATATTCGTCACCCCAAGCGCAATTCCGGTCAATTTATGCGGATTGATTTCTGAAGATAGAGCATAAGAGGGAACTATGCCACTATTAGCCAGGCCGTAAATGAAAAAGGCTAGGCTAAATACGCTCGCCGAAATATGTCTAGTGCTTAGTAAGGTGTGATAGATAATAAAGCCCATGACTATAAAACAGATAATGCAGGACAGGCGCATAATCATTAAGCGCTTGCCCTGGCGATCGGATAGGAAGCCTAATAGCGGGCAACCGATTGCCATGCCGATAAATATAAAGCCCACTTCAGCGGCGGCTTGAGTGGTGCTAATGTCTTGCGAGCTGGAGATGAAATTGACGCCCCAGAGCTCGCCAAAGCAAGCGGTAGGCGCGTATAACAAACCGATAAATAAGCAGTTTAACCAGGTCTGAGGGTTGGATAAAACTGTGGCAAGGCTAGGCCAGACTTTAATCGGGCTGCTCTCTAGCGCGGCTGGTGAAAAGGGATGTTTTTTCGGGATAAAAAAGAGCATCAGTAAGGCTAATAGGATAAATATGCCGCTAATCCCATACATAGCCTGGCGCCAGCCAAAATGGCTAAATACCATCGACATCGGTGCATCGCCAATTACGGCGCCTAGCATGCCGAGGGCTTGAGTGCAGCCGGCTAATAAGGCGAAACGTTTTGGTGGGAACCACAATGAAATTAGCTTTAAGGTACCGACAAAGGCAAAGGCCGCACCAAGCCCCATTAAAAAGCGGCTAAGAAAACCGATCTCGATATTATGCATGCCGGCAAATAATAGGCAGCTTATGGCGCAGACTAGATTGGCGCCGATTAATAAACGTTTTGAATTAAAGCGATCGACTAAGACGCCAACCGGTATCTGCATGCTGATATAGGCGTAATAGAAAAAGCCTGATAAGCCCCCTAACGTAAAGGCGCTCACATGAAAGGTAGACATTAAATTTTGAGTAATGACGCTAGGCGAAATTCTGACAAAATATTCAGCTAAGAAAAACAGGGCGCCTAGTAGCCAAATTACCCAGGGCAGATAATTACGCGTTGAATGTGAAGTCATAGATTAACTTGTGGCCTTTTTTCCATATTTATTTAAAATCCAGGTGCCTAATACTAAAGCCGTGATGACGATACAGATCATGATCGTGGCTAGGGCATTGATTTCTGGAGTCACTCCATTGCGAATAGTAGAGTAAATATATAGTGGCAGGGTGGTGCTACCAGGTCCACTAATAAAAGAGGTAATAACCAGGTTGTCGATCGATAGGGTAAAAGCCAATAGCCAGGCCGCGATTAACGATGAGGCGATTTGCGGTAAGGTAATTAAGAAAAAGGTCTTAGAAGGTTTAGCTCCTAAATCCATGGCGGCTTCTTCGATCGAGCGATCGATGCTGCCTAAGCGAGCCTGAATAATGATGGTGGCATAAGCCGTACAAAAAGTGGTATGGCCGATTAAAATGGTCATAAAGCCATAAGAGTTAGGAAAGCCTGTTAAGCTATTTAACCCTACAAATAATAATAGTAAAGAAAGACCGGTGACCACATCTGGCATAACGATAGGGGTAATCGACATGCCATAGAAAAAGTTACGGCCTTTAAAGGCGCCATAGCGCTTAATCACAACGGCAATCATAGTTCCCAAGATTAAGGCAATGCTTGAGGCCGAAATGGCAATTTTAATGCTCAATAAGGCGGCTGAAATTAAATCGCTATCCTGGGCCAATACGCCATACCAGCTAGTCGACCAGCCTCCCCAGATATTCACCAACATCGAGGCATTAAAGGAATAGATTATCATCATAATAATAGGGAAATATAAAAACAGTAGCCCTAAGCTTAAGGCAACTTTTAGCCAGAATGATTGTTTCATTAATTTGCTTCCTGCTTTAATTGCAGCCTTTGGAGTAATACCACCGGCACCACCAATAAGATTAACATTACGACCGCGAGGGCCGCTGCCGCGCACCAGTTATTGGCAACGAAGAATTCTTGCCAGATGACATTACCGATCATTAAGGTATTAATACCGCCTAATACTTGAGGGATCACAACTTCGCCGACGCAGGGAATAAATACCAATAAGGCGCCTGCTAATACGCCCGATAAAGATAGGGGAAGGGTAATCTGGATAAACGATTTAATAGGGCTGGCGCCTAGATCATAGGCGGCTTCTAATAAGGCTCCGTCCATTTTAATTAAGGTGGCATACAGCGGTAAAATAAAGAAGGGCAAATAGCCGTAGGTTAGGCCTAAATATAAGGAGAAGTTATTGTAGATCATATGCAAAGGCGTTTCGATAATGTGAAGCTTCAGCAGAAACTGATTAATAATGCCGTTATTTTGCAGGATGTTAATCCAGGAATAAGCCCTTAATAAAAAGGACGTCCAATACGGTAAAATCACCATCATAAATAACACATTGCGAATCTTAGGGCTGGAGGTCGCAATCGCATAAGAGATGGGGTAGCCCACTAAAATACAGATTAGAGTCGTGGTAGCGGCAATCTTAATAGAATCGACGAAGGCGATAAAATAGGCGCCATGAGTAAATATACTGAGATAATTGCCAAAGTTTAAGGTTAGGTGCAAAGTATTATCGCTAAAGCCTAACAAAGTCGTGTAAGGCGGGCTGGCGATAATAGGCTGAGCAAAGCTAATCTTTAATACAAATAAAAAGGGAATAAATAAAAATACCAATAGCCATAAATAGGGCGGCATTAAGACAAACATGCGCCTTATAAAATTGAGCTTATCGTAATCATTAAGTCTCATGAGCTTAAGACCATGATATTGGAAGGCTCCCAGCTTAGATAAACAACATCGTTCCAGGTGGGATTATTGGCTTTACGTTCGACGTTAAAGTCGGTGGCTTTTAAAATTTTCCCATTAGGTAATCTAACGTGATAGGTCGATAAGCCCCCGATATACGCAATTTGTGCTACCACGCCTTGCACGCAGTTATGCGGGTTTTCCTGATTATAGTCTTCAGGCGGCTCTACGCTAATATCCACTTTTTCTGGGCGAACGGCTACCCAGATTTTCTGGTTTTCAAATCCTTCCACGCTATGGTCTAAATAAAATAAGCAATTCGCTTCTTCGGTAGCAATAATTGCTTCATCCCCTTCATTTTGCACGATTTGGCCTTCAAACATATTGGTCGAGCCGATAAAGTTTGCGGTAAATCGAGAGTGAGGGAACTCATAAATCTGGTTAGGGCGACCCACTTGCTCAAGCGCGCCATTGTTCATAATAGCGATTCGGCTGGACATGGTCATGGCCTCTGATTGGTCATGGGTGACCATTACAAAGGTGGTGCCGATTTTTTCTTGGATATCGACTAATTCAAACTGCATTTTTTCGCGCAGTTTTTTATCTAAAGCGGATAGTGGCTCATCTAATAAGACTACTTTTGGTTTCTTAGCCAGGCAACGCGCTAGCGCCACCCTTTGTCTTTGGCCGCCTGAAAGTTGATGGGGTTTTCTTTGGGCTAAGTGCGCCATCTGTACCATTTCAAGGACTTCCATGGTGCGCTGTCTAATCGCCTCTTTTGGCATTAGCGGCTCTTGTTTTAATCCAAAGGCAATATTGCTTTCAACCGACATATGCGGGAATAAAGCATAGGATTGGAACATCATATTAATGGAGCGGGCATAAGGCGGAATATGCGCCATATCTTTACCGTCGATAAAAATTTTACCCGAGCTTGGCAGTTCAAACCCTGCCAGCATACGCAGCAAAGTGGTTTTCCCTGAGCCTGAGCCTCCTAATAGCGAAAAGAATTCGCCTGGATAAATGCTAAGGCTTACCTGGTCCACGGCAATATGATCGTCGAAAATTTTAGAAACATTTTCAACGCGAATAATAGGATTTACATTAGTATTTTCAATATTTTCCATTATTTAATCCATTTTAATGCCGTATCGAACTTGCAACCATAATTTACTGACCAGGGCCTCAATTTTAGGTGGAGGCACTTGCACAATAAATAACTGGTTAATGACGCTATCAGGTGGGGTAACGTTAGGGTCTTGCATAATGCTAGTTAAGTATGGCCCTGAAGACGGGGTGGCATTAGGCTGGAATAAATAATTGCTCAAGGTCGCTTGGTTTTTAGGATCGAGCATATAGTTAATGAATTTATAGGTAGCGGCGGGATGAGGCGCATCTTTAGGAATAGCCATAATATCAAACCACATAGGAGCGCCGCCCTGTGGAATCACATATTTAATATCCATGCCATTATGCGCTTGATTCGCAAAATTGCGAGCGCGCATAGCATCCCCAGAATAAGCCATAGACAAACAGAGGTTGCCTCCAGCTAGATCAAATATATAGCTGCTATTGCTAAAGTAGGTAAAGTATTGGCGAATGCTCATCAAATAAGCGGTAGCCCTAATATAATCGATAGGGTTGGTGCTATTGGGATTAAGACCTAAATAGTGCAGGGTAATTCCGTAGACTAAGACGGGGTCATCTAAAAAGGAGATGCCACAGCCTTGCAGCTTGGATAAATATTTAGGATTCATTAACAGTTCCCAGCTATTTACCGGGGCATTAGGACCTAGAATTTGGCGAATTTTTTGAACATTATAAGCTATGCCGATCGTTCCCCAGCTATAGTCGATGCCATAGATATTGCCAGGATCCAATGCGGCCATTTTTTTATAAATAGCCGGGCTTAATAATTTATAATTAGGAATTTTAGAGCGATCGATCGGTAAAAATAATCCGGCCTGAATTTCTTGATGAAAAGCACCCTCAGGCACAACCAGGTCATAGCCTGTGTGTCCGGTTAGCAGTTTTGCTTTTAAGGTAGCGTCCGAATCAAAATAGTTTTGGTTAACAGTAATGCCTGACTGTTTTTCAAAGGTCGGCACTAAGCCCGGTTCGATATACTCTCCCCAGTTGTAAAAATTAACCGTATTGGCGTCGTCTGCATAAGCAACAACGCTGCCTAATAAGAGGCAGGGCAGCAAGAGGCTAAATAGTCTTTTCAATAGCGTACTCGAGAGCGATCAAACATGTGACAAATTTTATAACATGATCATGCGCGACGCTAGTTTTTTTGAATGATTTTCAGAAATCTCTGTTAAGAGCTGCTATGATTTAGAAGATTAATCGCCTTGGAGTGCAACTATGCAACATAAAACCTTATGGAATGATCGACCTTCCCTTTTACAAAATGCCGGTTCCTATGCTCTGGCCATTATCGCTATTTTCCTTATCTATCATCTACAACTCTTTTTAGGCTTAACGCCAATGTTATGGTTAGGCAATATCCATTTATACTATTTCGCTACATATTGGCAGCAGCAGAGCCTGCTTATTATCGATCTCATTTTAGATATCTGTATGGCTGGGCTGTTTATAAATGCTTTATTTAAATTATTACAAAGCATGGTCACCCGCTATATAGTGATGGATGATCAGTTAATGATTCATCTATTGACACCCGTTGGCATGATTCAAGAACGGCTCGAGCTTTATCGAGTAACCGATTATGAATATTCCGAATCCTTTTTCGGTATGATATTTAGATTTGGTAGTGTTATTCTACGCACCAATGATCCAGCAAGACCCAGAATGGTATTAACAGGGTTTCGCAGAGGCCAACAATTTTTAGAGATGCTGCGCGATGAAACAGAGCGATGTCGTCAATTAAAAGGTGTGCGTGAGATTACGATGCCTTTAGGCTCAAGCTAAACGCCAGCCTTGTCGTTCCCGGCTTGATCGGGAACCCAGGTTTACACTAAATTCTCGCCTTCGCGGCTTCAAAAGTTGCCTGGAGCAAATCTTGAAGTAATGAAGTATCTGCTGTAGCAAAGTTCTCGCTTTTCAATGAACTGAGCATTTATAGCCATACAGCCTGTTTTAGCCGGACATTAGCGAAGCCTCATTTTCTCGGCATGGTTAGCACGATACTAGTGGGGGGCATTTTTCAGAATTTGTACGCTTTATGGTTGATATAATCCAGATAGAATTCTAAAGGGCATTCAGTGTTTCTAAGTATTTGATGTATATTTCTTGAGTCGAAAACTTTGGACTTAACTCTGCCTATAAACGTGCCTATCATGTGATCTATGAAAATGATCGCGTACTAGAGGCCGTTATCGCCATACAGAATAACGATGCGGTGAAATTAGGGCAGTTAATGGTAGATAGTCATAGCAGCTTAAATACCATGGTCAATATCGCTCAAAATCTGCCAGCTTGTTATGGCGCGAGAATGACCGGGGCCGGTTTTGGGGGCTGTGCTATAGCTTTAGTACAAAAAGATCAAGCCGAGCCATTCGCTACCCAGGTTGCCGATGAATTTCAAAAGCAGAGCGGCTTAACGCCAAGTATTTATATTAGTATGGCGACAGAAGGTTGTCGCGTAGCGCTATCATCCTGCGTATAGTTCGTCATGATTTACTGTGTTTTCTGGATTCTGTGGTTTGCTTTGCACTCCCAGAATGACTAAATTTTTAGCCAAACTATTACCGGGAAATAATGAAGGTTTTTTATGGATTGACTTAACAACAAGGCTATTAACGTTTATTGTAAGCATGCAGATTTAATTATAGCTAAACCATATTAAGGAGTGAGCAATGTATAGATTCCCGGAGTCATCATTAAAGGCGTTACGAGAAAACCGGATAGAAACATTGGATATGGGGACCATTGGATTTAAAGGCCTAGCGACGCTGTCGGGGCATATGGATAGGGTGAGATCGCTGATAAAGTTATCGGATGGACGTCTGGCGTCAGGATCTGAGGATGATACGATCCGGCTATGGAACGTGAGTAGTGGAGAATGTGAAGCGACGTTGTTGGGGCATGAGTATGGTGTGTTTTCGCTGACAGAGTTATCGGATGGCCGTCTGGCGTCAGGATCTGGTGATAGGACGATCCGTCTATGGAACGTGAGTAGTGGAAAATGTGAAGCGACGCTGTGGGGGCATAAGGATGGTGTGAGATCGCTGACAGTGTTATCGGATGGCCGTCTGGCGTCAGGATCTTGGGATAATACGATCCGGCTATGGAACGTGAGTAGTGGCGCCTGTGAAGCGACGCTGTCGGGGCATTATGGTGTTGTGAATTCGCTGACAGAGTTATCGGATGGCCGTCTGGCGTCAGGATCTTATGATAAGACTATCCGTCTATGGAACGTGAGTAGTGGAGAATGTGAAGTGACGCTGTCGGGGCATTATAGTGCTGTGATGTCGCTGACAGTGTTATCGGATGGACGTCTGGCGTCAGGATCTGGTGATAGGACGATCCGTCTATGGAACGTGAGTAGTGGAAAATGTGAAGCGACGCTGTCTGGGCATAAGTATGATGTGACTTCGCTGACGGTGTTATCGGATGGGCGTCTGGCGTCAGGATCTAGGGATTGTACGATCCGTCTATGGAACGTGAGTAGTGGGGAATGTGAAGCGACGCTGTGGGGGCATGAGGAAGATGTGGTGTCGCTGACAGTGTTATCGGATGGCCGCCTGGTGTCTGGCGCAACAGATGCCAAGATAAACCTATGGCCGATAGCGCCAAACAGAATTTTATTCTTATCTTTATCTGAAGCCTTAAGAGGAAATAACACTCTTAAAAAAATAGTGTGGTCAGGCACGGAAAGCTTATTTAATCACGAGCAACATGTCTGGCTAAACACGCTATTAGTTCGCAACCAAGCTAGCAAGATTGCAGTCTCTCCGTCAGCTTTACTCCCTAAAGAACCTGAAAGAGCCGCTGGGGGGGCTGGAGCTGAATCCTCATCTGCAAGCGATGAAATAGCCAAACTTAGAGCACAACTGGCCGCCAAAGAGGCTGAACTAGCAGCAAAACCTGTAGTTGTCTCGAGCTTTAGAATTATTCCCCATAAAGACTTAAATTTTGGCAGGGAACTTGGGGATGGTGGCTTTGGTATCGTATACGAGGCCAAATGGGGTTCTATTAATGTGGCTGTTAAAGTCCTTAAGATGAAAGACTTGCCTGAAAAATTAGCGGCAGAGTTTAAAGGCGAAGCCCTCCTACATGCTGGCCTGCATCATGACAATGTGGTGAAGTTAAAAGGAGTGTGTTTAGAGCCTAAAAAATATGCGCTGGTAATGGAATTGCTGCCAAACGGCTCATTGTTTTCAGTATTGCATAATGGCAAAGACTTGCCTTATTCAGTCAGATTAACGATAGCCCGTGATATCGCGAATGGTCTTGACTATCTGCATCAGCAGGGCATATTGCATCGGGATTTAAAAAGCTTGAATGTGCTGCTTGATGATAGAATGCGCGCTAAGCTTGCGGATTTTGGTTTGTCGGATATTAAAACTGGAACCATAGCAACCAGGACCACAGGCACCATAACAGGACCTTCGATAGCAGGTAGTGTTTTATGGATGGCGCCCGAGCTATTTAAAAGAGGTGGCAAGTGCACAGAGTCTAGTGATATCTATGCTATGGGTATGGTGTTTTGGGAGCTTGCTAGCCGAGACTTGCCTTTTAAAGATGCCCGCGGAAGTGAGGCCCTGGTGGTAAAATGGGTCAGTGACGGTGATCGTGAAGCGATTCCTACGGAAACCCCTGGTAAATTGGCAAGTTTAATAGGACGTTGTTGGGCACAGAAAATTGAAGATAGGCCCAAGTCCGCCAAAGTGGTGCTGGATGAGCTTATGAAATAGGCCTCTGGTGTGACAGGAGGCGCTAGATCAAGCGCAGGTGCGACTACAGACTCAGCTTGTGTCATATTTAGCCGTTGATCAGGAGCTCCCGCTATTTTTAGCGGGAGCTCCTGGTTTTTGATAAAGCTTATTATAATTACCAATGGTGGGGCAAAATAGATCAAAAGCAAAGTATCGTTATGACGCAATTGAAGAGAGATGCTCCATTTGCTGTTGTTCAAACTCTTCCTGCCGAAACGCCTATTATACTAGTTGACTAGCTTATCAAGTTGACATCGATTCATGGCAAGAAATTCAAGAAATCCTTAAGGTTAATCACACTAAAGCTAAATAAGAATAAAAATATTACTATTGTTCCTAATGATTTACAAAGCCCTGCAACTAAAATCGCCGAGCTTTATAAACAGCGCTGGAAAATTGAATTGTTCTTTAAAAGTCTCAAGCAGAACCTTAAGGCTAAACGATTTTGGGGCGAAGTGAAAACGCAGTGAAACTACAAATAATTACAGTCATGATTTATTATGTAGTGCTAAGACTTATAAGATTCACTACGCAAAGCCTATATACCTTAAGAGAGATTAGCATTATCATTCAAGCTGAATTAAATGAAACCATTAGTGTTATCAGGCCCTGGCCCCTCCGCTTGTTAAAACAAACAGGAGGAGAGGCCTATGAAAATTTACCGGACACTAGTGCACCTTCGCGGGAATGACAAATTATCAGGAGCCCTCATGCTACATTTTATAGCGCATTATTTTTTATTTGTATTAGAAGCTTTAACCATCGTTGCCGTTATATTGCTTGGTTTTGCAGGCCTATTGTTTTTAGCGAGCCAAGGCAAAGAAAAGCTACGAAAAGGCCATTTAAAAGTAACGCCTCTACATAAAAAATATTCTGAGCTTAAGCAAGCTGTTGCTGAAAACATCCTCGATAAAAAAGCCTATAAGCAATTGTGCAAAAGCATAAAGCAGGCGGATAAGGCCCATAAGGCAGAAGATCAGCCCCGCGTTTTTGTATTGAATTTCAAAGGCGATATTCAGGCCTCCCAGGTGGAATCCTTGCGAGAAGAAATTACCGCCATACTAGCGATCGCTACCCCTAATGATAAAGTTTTAGTCCGATTAGAAAGCCCAGGTGGAATGATTCACGGTTATGGTCTAGCGGCTTCGCAATTGGCTAGAATTAAGCAGCATAAACTCCATTTAACCATCGCGGTCGATAAGGTGGCCGCAAGCGGTGGCTATATGATGGCCTGTATTGCCGATACCATCATATCCGCACCTTTTGCCATAATCGGCTCGATAGGCGCTGTAATGCAATTGCCCAACTTTCATCGCTTATTAGAAAACCATGGCATTGAATTTGAGCAATTAACCGCGGGTGAATATAAGCGTACCCTAAGCCTATTCGGTGAAAATACCGAAAAAGGCCGCCAAAAAGCCCAGTCCGAATTAGAACAGGCGCATGGCTTATTTAAACAGTTTATTAGCATGCATCGCCCGCAAGTGGCTATCGACCAAGTGGCAACCGGCGAGCATTGGTTTGGGATTCAGGCTTTGGATAAAAAGCTTATCGATGAGCTTCAAACTAGCGATGAATATCTGCTGCAAATCTTAAATACGCCTACGCAAGTCTATGAGCTGAATTTTGTTTGCAAGAAACCTTTGTTAGGCAAGTTTGCTCAAGCCGCTAAAAACGCCTACTCCATAATGAGCAATCGCAGTCTTTAGTGGCTATTAATTTACATGTTTTAGAAGCGTTCTAGTCATTATGTGGGTGTAATTCTGCTTCAGATCCTCTCATAGAAAAGGCGAATAAAGGATACCAAGGTACTATTTGAGTGTTTTGTGATGGCACTGGCTCAAAAGCTTGCAAGGCGTCGCTAATTTGTGTTTGTAAAATATCGTTATTAACAATATTAATAGCGCTGCATGCACCGGGCAAATTCACGTTGCTTTCAGGGTCACGATAATTAATTCTCTCTGGAGCGACACCATCCCGGTATTCTTGCTCACGGTGCCAAAATTCAATAAGTGCGCTACGTTCATAAGTATGGCTATATGGATGGTTATTATGAGTAAAGCTTACAGTTACTGGGTCGGTAAATACCTCTAATGTTATAGGGCAAACAAATTCTGGAGTAGTTGTTTCTAATCTCTCATGATATTTGTCGTATAAAGAACCTTCACTTGAATCAATGGCTCTAGGGCTTGAGGCCAAAAAAGTATTAATAGTTGAAATCGAAGAAGTGTCAAATAAGGGCGCTGCTAGGGGTTGCTGGATTGCTAGCGGAAGTGGTAAGGGCGGTGCTGGTGGGTTGATTGCTAGCGGAGGTCTTTCTTGGTGGGTGCAACCCCTCAAGATAGACATTGCAACCATGATCAACAGACTTATACCACCGATATATAACATTGTTTTAGATGATAGAAATAGATATTGGTTAGTGTCAGGGTTGGGATGGCTAAAGCATACATGATCTTGGCAAGGGGTATCTTTTAAAAACACATCTTTATAGCCTAAATATTTGCCTTCATCATTTCTAGCATTTTCGTAATAGAAGCTTTCTAATCCAACAGATATAAAAAAACCCAGCACAGCAAGAGTTAGCATTATTAAGTTTGTCCAATTTTTAAGGCCCTTACTAATTGCTGAATAATATGCTACAAGATGTAAGTACAGTATAAATGGCATCAAAAAAACAGCCCCTATTACTGGGATAATCCCAGCTTTCTCATGGTATGGGTTAGCTTTGTAAGTTCCATGCGCTGATATATTTAATGCCTCATTTTTACCAATATCATAGCCATTTTGAAAGGCTGAGCAGTGACGCTCGCCAATTTGTGCTATAAGGAGAAAAAATTGAGAGTAGAAAGATAAAGGCAAAATAATCGTTGGCAATATAATGATGTTTAGATAGTCATCATCAGTCATAGTAATCTCCTTAAATTGTTAAAAAGCCAGTAAGTAAAGTGCAGTATAAAAAAATTGAGCATTATAAAACAAGCCCACCATTTAGTTTGAAGCCTGGCATTGCAAAGTCGGAGCAGGATGACAAGTTTGCTGTTTCGAGTATACTTTAAGCATCTTTATAATCAGGCTTATCATAATGATTGAAATTGACCGAATAATTGATGCGGGCCCTGCGCCACAAGATGAAGAGCGGGTGCTAGATCGCGCGATTAGACCTAAAAGCTTAGCCGAATACGAAGGTCAGCCTGCTGTTCGCGAACAAATGAGCATCTTTATCGAAGCGGCTAAATCCAGGCAAGAAGCCTTGGATCATGTACTGATTTTTGGCCCACCAGGATTAGGTAAGACCACCTTGGCGCATATCGTCGCGCATGAGATGGGAGTTGGCATTAAACATACCTCAGGCCCGGTGCTTGAAAAAGCCGGCGATGTGGCCGCCTTGCTAACTAATTTGGATGCTAACGATGTATTGTTTATCGATGAAATTCATCGCTTAAGCCCGATAGTCGAAGAAATCTTATATCCTGCCATGGAAGACTATCAGCTGGATATTATGATAGGCGAGGGCCCGGCGGCTCGTTCCATTAAGATTGAACTTAAGCCTTTTACTTTAATCGGTGCCACCACTCGGGCGGGTTTATTAACATCCCCTTTGCGCGATCGGTTTGGTATCGTTCAACATTTAGAGTTTTATAATGTAAAAGATTTAACCTCCATTATTATGCGTTCGGCCCATATTTTAAATATGGACCTTAAAGCAGATGGAGCCGAAGAAGTGGCTAAACGCTCACGCGGTACCCCAAGGATAGCTAATCGATTATTGCGAAGAGTCAGAGATTATGCCCAGGTAAAATCCTCTGGCATCATTAGTAAAGATATTGCTGATAAAGCCTTAAAGATGCTGCATGTCGATGAACGTGGTTTTGATTTAATGGACCATAAGTTTTTATTAGCCGTATTAGAAAAATTTGACGGCGGTCCGGTGGGATTAGACAGCATAGCCGCCGCCATCGGCGAAGAGCGCGGCACTATCGAAGATGTCATCGAACCCTTTTTAATTCAGCAAGGTTTTATCGCCAGAACTCCAAGAGGGAGGGTGGCTACTCGTCACGCCTACGAGCATTTCAGTATGAAAATGCCTAGAAACAAGGCTGACTTTGAATGAGCATGCACGAGTTTGGTATGAGGATTTATATCGAAGATACCGATGCGAGTGGCATAGTGTATCATCCCAACTATTTAAGCTATTTTTCCAGGGCCAGGACCGAATGGCTATGCTCTCATGGCATAAGCCTGCAAAGCCTATTGCAGCAAGAGATTATATTTCCAGTCTGCACGGTTGAAGTGGCCTATCGCCGGCCCTTAGTAATGGATGACGAAATTATCGTTTATACCGATGTGATTGAAGCTAAAAAGTGCAGCATGGTTTTTTTACAAAAGATTTATCGTAAAAATGAGCCGCATAATCTTATTTGTGAAGCTAAAATAAAGGTAGCTTGTGTTGATGCTGCTCTTAAGCCAAAATGCATGCCGAGTGAAATTTTAAAAATAATTGACAATATTGGGAGTCAAAGTGAGTAATACTATTTCTATCTGGGCGCTTATCGTAAGTGCCGATCCCGTAGTTAAATTTGTTATGTTAATGCTGCTAATTACCTCGATTGCTTCCTGGAGCATTATTTTTAAACGCATAAAATTATTGCGTCAGACCCGTGAAGAATATAAGGCCTTCGAACAGCAATTCTGGTCGGGTGGCGATATTGCAAAATTGTATCATAAGCCTGCCAAGGGCATAAAAGAGCAGGGCGTTCAAGCCATATTTCAAGCGGGTTACAAGGCTTATAATAGACTGCGTGAAGTACCTAAAATGCCGGTGGCTAGCATTATCGAAGAAGTTCAGCGTGCCTTAAGAGTGGCCTTAGCGCGTGAAGCCGATCGCCTTGAAAATAAACTAAGCCTATTGGCAACGATCGGATCGGTTAGTCCTTATGTCGGTTTATTTGGAACAGTATGGGGAATTATGCATTCCTTTATCGCCTTGGGCAGTGTAGAACAAGCCACGCTTTCCATGGTAGCGCCAGGGATCTCAGAGGCCCTAATCGCTACGGCTATGGGCTTATTTGTCGCCATTCCAGCCAGCATTGCTTATAACTGTTTCGTGGCCGATGCCGAAGAGTTATTAAATGAAGATGATAATTTCGCCGATGAATTTGTAGGGATTTTAGCCAGACAGTTGCATGGTGGTAAGGCGACTGACTTAGGAGATGAATAATGCGACGTAAGCGTATTCGACGCCCTAAAATGTCTCAGATGAATGTGGTGCCCTATATCGACGTGATGTTGGTATTATTGATTATCTTTATGGTCACGACCCCCTTGCTTTCACAGGGCGTAAAAGTAAGCTTACCTAAAGCCTCGGCTAATGCCCTGGTCCAAGAAAAGTTTACTCCGATTATCGTTAGCGTTAATGCCGAAGGCCTATATTTTTTAAATATAGCCGGCAATCCCGATCTTCCTATTACTCCAGCCACCTTAAGCCAGTCGGTAAGAGGGGCCTTGCAGCAAACCCCTGACCGTAAAGTTTATGTGCGCGGCGATCAAGGTGTGGAATACGGTAAAGTCGTTGATGCCATGGTAATTTTACAACAAGCAGGCGCACCAAGCGTAGGATTAATGACTGATGCGGCTAAAGATACAAGCGCTTAAGCGACAATGTCTCAAGAAACTGGAGGGCTCAAGTTGGCTCTCGATAGGCTTGCACCTGCTATTCATTATTCTACTTATTGTTGCCGTGCCTACTACGCCTAAAATTTTTCAGATTAGCGGCCCCTCTAAGGTACAAATCGTTAATGCTACCTTTATCAATACTGAGGCTAAGCAAACTACGCCGCCTAAGTTGCAACCTAAGCCCGTCGTTAAGCCCACACCACCTCCGCCTGCACCAACGCCTTCTAAACCCGAGGTTAAACCTATTGTGAAACCGGCGCCTAAGCCTATAGTAAAACCACAGCCTGCACCAAAACCTGCGCCAAAGCCTCTGCCAAAACCGGTGGAGAAACCAGCACCTGCACCTAAACCTATTCCGAAAAAAATGATCGTCATTGAATCCAAACAGGCCGATATTAAAAAGCCTACAGTCGATCAAAAAGCCTTAAAAAAAGCGCAACAGAAAAAAATGCAGGCAGAAAAAAAGGCCTTGAAAAAGCAGGCTGAAGCCTTAGCCAAAAAAGAGGCGGCATTAAAACAGCAACAAGCGGCTGCCGCCTTAAAAGCCATGGCCTTAAATAGCATTCAATCGGCGGTGCAAAGCCAGCAACAACAAGCCGCAGCGGCAGCGGCCCAGCAAAGGCTGCTAAGTTTAAAAGAACAATATATGGCGCTTATTCAACAGACCATTCGCGCCAATTGGATTAATCAATTTAATCCAGACCAGAATTTAACCGCCACCTTGCATATCGACCTCGACCCTCAAGGGAATGTGCTATCGGTTAGTGTTGAACAAACTAGCGGTAATCCAACCTTTGATCGACAAGCCATATTGGCGGTGCGAAAATCTTCACCCTTACCGATGCCAGAAGATCCTACTTTATTAAAAGACTTTTTGAGCATAACCTTACCCTTTAGCAATCAAGGAGGCACTTAACGTGCATAAAATTTTACAATACGGCCTTAGCCTAGTCTTATTATGCAGCAGTCTCGCTTATGCGGATTTAACCATTAATATTACCCAGGGCGTCGATAAGCCTTACCCGATGGCTGTGGTGCCTTTTGCCAACGATGTGCAAACATCTAATTTGCCTCAGGGTATGACCGGTGTTATTACCAATGATTTGCTTAATTCTGGGCGTTTTCAGTTATTAGCGCCTAACAAAATGCCCTCCCAGCCTCATCAAACTTCACAATTTAACTGGCAGGTTTGGACTGAGGCTAACACCGGTATCGAATACGCGCTATTAGGTCAGGTACAACAAACCGGCAATGGTAATTATCAGGTGAGCTTCGATTTATTAAGCCTATTAGGCAATCGTCCTT
The DNA here is from genome assembly GCA_030652335.1 of Gammaproteobacteria bacterium. GTDB lineage: Bacteria > Pseudomonadota > Gammaproteobacteria > Francisellales > CACEW01 > JAQSYQ01. Next base: position 47,642 of record JAUSAW010000013.1, on the reverse strand, counting down.
TAATCGGTGAAAAATTTAATAATGTTCCAGCCAGTCAGTTACGGGCCTTGGCGCATCATATCAGCGATATCGTGTTCCAGACTATTACCGGTAATCGAGGCTACTTTAGCACTCGTCTGGCCTATGTCGAAGTCATTAATCCCACTGCCGAAAATCCAACCTATCGTTTAGTGGTATCCGATGAAGACGGGTTTGACCCACAAGTTTTATTAAGCCAGGTAGGTATTCCAATTGCTACTCCTCAATGGTCCCCGGATGGCACTAAGCTTGCATATGTTAGCTATACCAATAATCGCATGACTATATATGTGATTACCTTAAGCAATGGCAGCCGTAAAATTATCGCTAATTTCAATGGAATGAATAGTGCGCCTTCCTGGTCGCCAGATGGCAAGTCTATGGCCATGGCATTATCGAAAGGGGACAGCGCTAATAGCGATATCTATGTAATGAGCCTAAGCAATCATAAGCTAACTCGCTATACCAGCTTTGCCAATAATACCTCACCATTTTGGTCTACGGATGGTCAGTCTTTGGTGTTTAACTCAGACCGAGGTGGTAGCCCTCAGATTTATCAACTAAACTTAAGCAGTCGTGAGGTTAGTCGATTGTCGTTTACCGGGGCACAAAATTTCGCGCCGGTTTATACGCCAAACGGTCAGAACCTTATTATTATGAATCAGGCGGTTGGCAATGGACCGATTAGAATTGCGAGATTGAATCCACTAACGAATAAGATTAGTATAATCACCCGCGGCCAGTTAGATAAATCGCCTTCGGTGTCGCCGGATGGAAGCATGGTGATTTATGCCAATTATGACGGTGCGAAAGGGATATTGGCAGAGGCCTCGGTGGACGGTAAGGTACAACTTAGATTGCCGGCAACAGAAGGCACGGTTCAGTCGCCAGCTTGGTCCCCATTTTTAAATTGATGTTAATTATTAGGAGATAGTATGAACAAGACCTTAAAAATAGCGGCATTAGCCGTTAGCATGTTAGCCTTAACAGCTTGTAGCCATGCAACCAAACCTGGTGGAAGCGCTGGTCATTGGTGGCAATCCAGTTCCAATTCCGACAATGGAACCCAAGCAAATGGAGTCGCCTCAGGCGCACAATTTAATGGTCAATCCACTTATGCAGGATTAACTTCAGCAGAACAAGAAGCTGTCGCGCCATTACCTAAAAAAATCTATTTCGGTTTTGATAAATATAATTTAAACGGCCAGGCAACGAATATTGCCAATCAAAATGCGCAAGTATTATTGCAAAATCCAAGCTTGCATGCGCTATTGACCGGTAATACTGACCCACGCGGAAGCCAGGATTATAACTTCCACTTAGGCCAACGCCGTGCTAATGCCGTTAAAGATTACTTTATGCAACAAGGTGTTTCAGCTAGCCAAATCTGTACTTTAAGCTATGGTGAATTAAAGCCTGCTGCTAACCCAGCACAATTCGGTGGCAATGTTGAAAAAGCCTATGCTTTAGATCGTCGTACTGAAATTGTATACGGACAAACCTGCCAAGGAGGCAGTCAATAATGATTTATAATCGAATTGGATGTGGTCTTGTTTTATCCCTTGTAGCCAGCGCTGCTTTGGCGGCTGCACCCATTGCGAATTATAATCTTAATACCAATACGGTATCGGTTAGCAGCCCTAGTGCTGCTACCGATGCTACTGATGCAGAGAGTAATACTGCGGTTAGCGATAACAGCACAGACGATAGTTCACAGGCTTCAAGCCCTGTGGTTAATACGACTCCATTAAGTTTAGATCAACGTGTTTCTCAAGTTGAAAATCAGATGCAATATTTGATTGCTCAGCAAGCCCAAGCCAAAAGCCTAGGCAGTTATATAACGAATTTACAAGGCCAAATTGAACAGCTCAATTTCCAAGTGCAGCAAATGCAAAAACAATTGTCCTTCGTAGGACAAAATGTGGTTCAGCTCGAGGCTAGAGTCAAACTAGACGAGACTAAAACCAAGTCCAACACGCAGCCCATGAATGCAGCTCAAGCTTCTAAGGCTGAAATGACGGCCTTCCAAGCCGCTTATAATTTATTAGTACAACATCAGTACGCTCAAGCGATTCAGGCTTTTAACGCCTTTATGACCCAGTATCCAAAAAGCGGGTTGGCGCCCGATGCACATTATTGGTTGGGTGAACTTTATCTAGTGCAAGGTCAGCCAGATCAAGCTTCTCAGAACTTCCAGCTTGTGATTGCCAAAGCAAATAGCGATAAAGCACCCGACGCGATGCTAAAGCTTGGCATGATCTATTTAGCCTATGGTGATTCGGCACATGCTAAACAGATGTTCCAAAAAATCGTGAAACAATATCCGAATGCTTCATCGGCCACGGCCGCCCAGGCTCAGCTTAAGAGCATGCAATAATCAGCATGGTTTGATTTTATTTAATACGCTTCGATTATCGATAGTAAGGGTGACAATAGCCCCTAAAATTGAGGCTATCGATATCATAAAAAATGCATAATGAAATATAGCATAAGCGATGCTAGGGCTAATGTCTGAAAGCCTGACTTCATTTTGAGCTAGCCCATATGAAATCAGCAATGAAGAAAGACATAACCCAATACTAATCGAGATTTGTCGTCCCGCCGTAAAAATAGCGCTAGCTCGACTCACGTGTTTATTATCAAAATCCAGCATGCCAGAGGTTTGTATGGCAGGCCCACATAAGCCTATAAAGATACCTCGGCATACTAATAAGCCTATCCCTAACATAATTTGATCTGGGCTAGTTAGGCATAAAATTAAAGGCGTACTAATGCTAATTCCTAATAAGCCAATAGCTAAAGGGAAGCTTGGGCCAAAGCGATTAAACAATTTAGGTGAGTAGTGACAGCCTAGCATAGCGCCAATAGCCTGTAATCCGAGGATAAGGCCGCTTTGCATCACAGTAAAGCCTAGTCCAAGTTGCAAGTACAAGGCTATTAAAAAAATAGCGCCATAGTGGGATATTTGAAAGGCCAATTGAATGAGATTGGCTTGAACGAATAGATGACTTTTAAAAAAATTCAGATTAATAAGCGGGTGGGGGCATCTCTTTTCATAAAGAATTAATCCAATGATTAGGCATAGGGTCGTTAATAGTAATGATACTGTATAGGCATCTAATCCATGCTTTTCTAGTATGGATACGCTATAAAGCAGCATAATTAAAAAGGCCGAGGCCAATATAAATCCTAGCCAATCGAGAGGTTTTACGTCATGCTTTTGTTCTTTAATAATAAGTAGAGCTGCCACTACTGCCACTAAACAGATGGGCCCGACTAAAGAAAAAACCCATTGCCAACCTAAGGATTGCAACAATATTCCGCCTATAAATGGCGCTAATGCTGGGGCTAACAGCGAGGGTAGAAAAGTAATGGCTGTAATACGCGCATATTCAGAAGGATGAAAGGCCCGGTAGACCAGGGTCATGCCTACCGGAATAATCAAGCCCCCACCGATCCCTTGCAAAAACCGCAAAGCCAAAATTATATTCATGCTAGGTGCTAAAGCACATAAGCTTGAACTCGCCCCATATAAGCTAATGGCTATAATGAAAACCTTCTTTAATCCAAACTTATCACCCAGCCAGCCACTAATCGGAATAGAGATAGCTAAGGCCAGTAAAAAAGCGGTGCTTACCCATTGGGTTTGAGTGATGCTGGCATTAAAGTATTGCGCTAGAGTGGGCAACGTAATATTGACGATGCTAAGGTCTAGTCGATCCAAGAACAGCACAACAGTATAAATAATAACGAGCCAGTACTTATATTCGATATTTTTTATCATGGGGGCACTCTTAGATAATAAGGAGTCTTTATAGTATAACGCGTTCTTAGATTCGACTTAACCGCGCAGCCTTAGTTTTACAACAGGGTGGGGATAGGCTGCACTCGGCAGCGGACTATGCTATTATTTGCCTGCAAAAATATAGGGGTCAGGATTTGGACTTACGCATAACCGAGATTTTTTTATCGCTACAGGGTGAAACCCGCACCGTAGGTTTGCCTACCGTATTTATCCGATTAACCGGCTGCCCATTGCGCTGCGGTTATTGCGATACGGCTTATGCTTTTAAAGGCGGTAAGAAAATAAGCCTCGATGAAATTTTGGCTGAAGTTAAAAAATACAAGACTCGCTATATTACGGTGACCGGCGGTGAGCCTTTGGCGCAACCCAATTGCCTGCCTCTTTTGCAGCGTTTATGCGATGAGGGTTATAGTGTTTCTTTGGAGACTAGCGGGGCCTTAGATGTTTCTGCTGTCGATACTCGCGTGGTTAAAATAGTCGATTTAAAAACCCCAGGCTCTCTAGAATGTGCTAAAAATCTTTATGAAAATATCGACTATATCGATGCGAAAGATCAGGTGAAATTTGTAATCTGTAATCGCGAGGATTATGACTGGTCGGTTGAGATTATGAATCGTTATCAACTAGCGAATAAATGCGAAGTGCTGTTTTCGCCAAGCTATCAAGATTTACCAGGCACTATTTTGGCTGATTGGATAGTAACAGATCAATTACAGGTTAGGTTCCAGATTCAATTGCATAAAATTCTATGGCAAGATAAACCTGGAAAGTGACAATTGCCTTAGTGATGAAATCACTTAGGCAATTGTCATCCTGATAATGCGCTAAGCGCATTCATCAGGATCCAGGCTGTGATCGCGCAAGCGAGCCACAGGATCTAGGTCTATAATGATGAGTAAATAAAGGAGCACATCATGAAAACCGTATCATTAATAATAAGCGCCAGTCTACTTTCAATGGCTTTGCTAACAGCAGGCTGTCACTCTACTAGTCCTATAGATGCTCAGCTAAAACCTAGTACTCAAGCCCCGGCCGATAATAGCATTAGCTTGGATTTAGGTAGTCCTTCTAGAGCCACTATTTATCAGGGTGATAAAGTAATTGCGAAGATTAGTTATGCTAAGCCTGGCTTATATATCATCGATACCAGTTCGTATCCCAATGGTAGTTATAAGCTAGTCGTGCAGACTTCAGGCAAAACGGCGCAATTTGTATTGCATCAAAGCCTAGTATTTACTAAGCCTGGTAAAATCAACGCTAAAATATCACTGCGCTAAACCTTTAGCCGCCGTTTGGGTCTCGCTAGCGCAGAGCTTGAATGCGGTATATAAGTCGTCGATGTCTTCGTATTGCTGTTGTTTTAAAGCCTGCTCAAGTGCCTTGGTTTTGCCTTTAAGCGCAGGGGTGCCACAATAACAGGTGGCACCATGCAGTTTATGGGCATAGGCTAGCAGGGCCTGCCAGTCTTTTTTGGCATAAGCCTCTTCCATAAGAGCCAACTCTTGAGGCAATGAATTGAGCAATAATTCTAACATTTCTTTGGCTAGGCTCTCATTGCCGCCCGCTAAATTTTTACCGAGTTTAAGATCGATTAGCATGTCATCAGCAGGCGTGATATCGGAGCGCTTAATCACCACCCATTTTAAAATAATATGGCGAAGTTGCGCTTCATTAATGGGTTTAATTTGATAATCATCCATGCCTTCATTTAATAAATATTCCTGCTGCCCATCCATGACATCTGCCGTAACAGCGACGATAGGAATATGATGTGAAGGGTTAAGTTGACGGATAATTTTCATCGCCTCAACCCCGCTCATTTCAGGCATTTGAATATCCATTAAAATCAAATCGATTTGTTGGGCTGAGGCAATATCAATTGCTTGTTGTCCACTGCTGGCCGTAAATACGGTTACTCCCATCTCTTCTAATATGACTTGCAGTAATTTTAGATTGGCTGGGTAATCATCGACAGCCAAGACTTTGATATGCTTAAGGTCTATATTATTTTCTGAGCTGGTACTGGTAACTTGAGGCTCAAGCGTGGTGGGTAGTCCTAAAATTTGGATCAGCTGTTGGTAGAGCTTATGTTGGGTAAAGGGTTTGGAGAGAGTATGGCTTAAGCCACAGCTTTGCGCATATCGTTGTAAGGTCTCTTCGCTGGCATTGGCCATTAGAATAATGGGGTCATCCCCCTTAAGTTTAGCGATGACATCTTGCTTAAAGCTTTCATTTAGCTCTATTGGTGCGCTGAGTAAAATGGCCGCAAATGAGTTTGAGTTGATTTGGCAATGCTTAATTAACTGAGAGGCTTCATTAAAAGCCATGACTTCCATATCTTGCTCTTCCAAGGATTGCATAAGCGCCACGCGGCTTAATGAAAAAGGTTCGCAGATGGCTACTTTTAAAGATTGCAGTGCTGGGAGTTTAAGATAGGTTTGATCTTCCAGCATCTGGCAGCGGAAGGTAAACCAAAAGGTGGATCCCTTATTCACGATGCTTTTTAAGCCGATATCACCATGCATTTTTTGAACAAGGCTTTTACAGATTACCAGGCCTAAGCCGGTACCCCCAAAATTGCGAGTGGTTGAAGCATCGCCCTGGCTAAAGGCTTGAAACAATTTACGCTGGGCCTCTTCAGATAAGCCTATACCGGTATCGGTAATTTCAACTCGAATGCCGACTTTTTGTTCGCTTTCCTGTTCGAGCATGACTCTAATACTGATGCTGCCTTCTGCAGTAAACTTAATGCTATTATGAATTAAGTTCATTAGCACTTGTCTTAGTCTTAAGCTGTCAGCCATAAGATTTAAGGGCACATTGCTATAAATTAGCAAGGCAAGTTCGAGGGATTTTTCACGGGCTAATGGCGCTAATAAGACTAAAACGTCTTCGATGCATTCTCTTAGGTTCATAGGGGCGCGGACTAATTCTAATTTGCCGGCTTCAATTTTTGAAAAGTCTAAAATATCGTTAATAATGCGCAGTAGATTTTGTGAGGATTTATAAATGGTATTGAGATAATCGCGCTGGTCCGGCATGACGGGCGTTTTAAGCAATAAATCGGTAAAGCCTACTATGGCATTCATTGGGGTGCGAATTTCATGGCTCATATTAGCCAAGAAATTGGATTTAGCCTGGCTCGCCACTAAGGCTTGTTGGCGGGCTTGATCTAATTCTTGATTTTGGATTTCGATGGTTTTAAGGGTTTGCCTGAGTTCAGAGGTAGCTTGTTCGATATTTTGCTGTAACTGTTCATGACTAATACTTAAGGCATTGGCCATGCTATTAATGCCGGCTTTTAAGACTTTAAGCTCACCTTGGGCATTGGTGGTGACTCGGGCATTGAAATCACCGTCGCGAATATCACCCAAGGTATCAATAATCTCATCTAAGGGGTGGGTAATATCTCTGGCGATTCTAAAGCCAAGCAGAATGCTAATCATAAGGCCTAATAAGGCCACGAGTATGGTAGTAAATATGGCGCGATATTCGCTAATTAAGATATGCTCTTTACTGAAGTCGACGACGACCCAGCCGCCTAGTTGATTGGGTTTAATTTGATGCACCCCGGTACTTGCAAAATGCAGGGATTCCACCATAACCGGCTCAATAAAGGTCAGGCTATTGGGGTGATCTATTATAATAACGTTATCATTAACAGGATGTCCAAGCTTGATAATATCAGCGGAGGTTATAGCTGGTTTATCGCCTGAGGTGGCTAATATCTCTGCATCGGGTGAAAAGGTAGAGACTGATAGCACGGTATCGTATTCGATTAAGGTTTTATTAATAAGTTGCTGCAGCCTATCAGTATCTCGATGATAAAGGCTAATAGACGCTTGTGAGGTTAATTGTTCAGTAATGCTGGAGCCTGCATACTGTAAGTTTTCATCCATGGTAATTAAGCGGCTATGAATAAAATAGGCGCCTAATAGGATGGTGACGGTCATGGTAGGCAATAGGGTCAGCAAGACCATGCGAGTTTTGATGCTCCAGTTTTTCATCATAAATCGCTCCTATTTTTTAACAAAGTATAGCTTACGTAACATCTCAAACCCTGCTGGTAAAACGGATATAAGGATAATTCCCATAATGGCAATCCCAAAATTGTCTTTTACCACTGCAATATTACCAAATAGATATCCGGCATAGGTTAAGAGGCTTACCCAAATAACGGCGCTACAGATGCTATAAGCTAAATATTTGGGATAGCTCATTTGGCTAACGCCAGCGAAAAATGGCACAAAGGTTCTAAATAAAGGTAAAAAGCGCGCCATAATAATGGCCTTGCCACCATAGGTTTGGTAAAAGTTTTTGGTCGATTGCCAGTACTTAGGTTTAAATAACTTCGAATGTTCGGTAAAAACCCTGGGGCCTACCCATCGTCCAATCCAATAATTGCTATTATCGCCAAGGAAGGCGGCTACTATTAGCAAAGGCACCAAGAAATTCACACTAAGATGCGTAGACGCGATAATAGCGCCGGCGGCAAATAGCAAAGAGTCACCAGGCAGGAAGGGGGTGACAACCAGGCCGGTTTCGCAAAAGATAATTAAAAACAATATGGCAAAAGTCCATGCACCATATTGGTCGATAAGCTCGCCTAGATATAAATTTAAATGCAATATGATATGAACAAGGTGAAGTAGGGTATCCATTATAATTCTCTAAAGTTAAGTCCCGATTAGTCTAGCTGGAATCATGCTAAATTGATATTGCCAGCGTTGGATTGTGTTATAGTAGAATTTTTAAGATAATATTGCTAAATTATCGCAATGACTTAAGGAAATAAAAATGAAAGTGGAAGCATTTATTGATCAAATACTGACTATGCTCAATAGTTTTTTAACGGATCTTCAATCAGCAAAAATAACTACTCGTCCGCTTGTTACTGCTGAGTTTATAGAAGCAGGCAAGTCAGCAAAATTGCCTGCTGAACATGTAAGATTGTTTCATTTCCCTTCAATGTTAATGGATGAAATATTCGCCGCTTTGGAATTAAGGGTGGAAATAGCACACAAAGGTCGTACTAATTTTAACGTAATCGATAGTAAGGCAATAGAATCATTGTCGGACGCTAAAGCAAAGGAATTGATTGAGCAGGCACGGAAATGTGTTCAAAATAAATTCAATGATATTAAGCTGCAAACAAAAAAGAATGCTGATTTAGCCGCTCGATTTAATACTCCTTCACTGCATGTATTTACATCGCTTTGTTTTACTGGCATTGATCCAGGGCTTGTTTTGGCCTTAGAGGGTCATGGAGCTGCCGGAAAAGAGTTTTATAGCATCATTAAGAGCAATGCTATTAAATATGGCTTTCCAGTATTTGACCATAGTTACGCGGGCGATGATGGGCACCCTAAAGAAAACAAATACTTCCTTACAGTAAGTGATAAAAACCGTGATGATGTGGAGATCTTTTTAAATAAGGTTAGCCGCGAAAGAACTCTTGTGGCTGCTCCGGCTGGAACGAATGCTTTAGCTATCGCTAGGGCTAGCAGAGCACTTGATCCGGCCCCAAGCCCTGCTGGTGGCGCTGGCATTTCCTCTTGTGAGCATGCTTCGTAGAATAAGCGATTAGCTCGCTCCTTTTCAAACGCCGCTTAGTATTACATCTTTTAGATGATATACTGGCGGCGTTTGTAATTCGATCGAATGGAGAGTTAAATGCAAGTCTTGACCGTAGACTATCGCCAGGCAGATGCCGCCGCTAAATTTTCTGAATCCTTGCAACACACAGGTTTCGCTGTATTGTCCCATCACCCCTTAATTTGGTCTGAAATCGAAAAGGTTTACGCAGAATGGTTTGCCTTTTTTAATTCAGAAGATCGTTTTAATTATCCCTTTAATCCTAAACTTCAGGACGGGTATATTCCCACTGAATTATCTGAAACCGCTAAAGGTCATAGCATTAAGGATTTAAAAGAATTTTATCATCTCTATTTCCCGCATGGCCGCTATCCTAGCTCTATTAGCCAGGACACTAAAAAATTGTTTGATGCTATGTTCGCACTGGGTCATGAATTGCTTTCCTGGATTGAACAGGGTTTGCCTGAAGATATTCGACGCAAATTATCCCGTCCATTGCCTGAAATGATGAGCCTGGATCGTACGCTATTTAGAATTTTGCATTACCCACCCTTAGCGGGCGGTGAGCAAGCCGGTGCCATTCGCGCCGCGGCCCATGAAGATATTAATTTAATTACCTTGTTGCCTGCAGCGACCGAGCCTGGCTTACAAGTAAAAGATATGGCGGGGAATTGGCATAATGTCCAAATTGACCCTCAGACTTTAATCGTTAATATTGGCGATATGCTGCAAGAAGCCACCGATGGTTTTTATCGATCGACCACTCATCGAGTCATTAACCCGGCAGGAGGCGCAGCCAATAAGCCTCGATTATCTATGCCAATGTTTGTGCATGCTAAGGCCGATGTTAAAATATCCGATCGTTATACCGCGGGTTCCTATCTCGATGAGCGTTTACGTGAGTTAGGCTTATTGAGCGACGATGAAACCACTTAGCCGATAGCGTGAATAAGGCTGATGCTGCCAGAGTGGTTTTCTAGTAGATAGGCATTTGCTTGAGGGGCTTGATTAAATATCGCAAGCCCCAGATAGCTTTCATTTTCTGTAGCCGCCACGCAAATTAGCTCGGCTTGAGCTTTATTATCTGTGTCGAGAATTTTTAATCCGGCTTGCGGTAAGTCTTTGCTCAAAAGGCTAATCAGCCATAATTGTTTCTTTAATTTCCCTAAATAATGCATCCTGGCGATAATTTCTTGGCCAATATAGCAACCCTTGGTATAGCTTACCCCATTATTTTCAGGCAATTGGATGTCGTGGGGTAAAAATTTCCCTAGGGTTTCGGGGCATAGGAAAGCCTGGCCAGCCTCAATATCGGCCTGCCACCAAAGTGCGGCATTGCTTTCAATTTTTAGACCAAGGCTATTGGTAAAACGGCTGAGTGATTCAGCCGGGCCAATAATTTCATAACGCTCAGGATTGCCGCGAACTTTTATAATCAGCAATGACTCATGCACGACACAAGTATCAGGCAGCTCTGGCAGGTTGATTAGTGTGCTTAAAGCAGTACGAGCCTCATCGCCCATGATGCCAATGCTATGAAGCGGGGCTTCAGTCAGGCTGGTTTTAGAGAACATGGCATAGGGTTTCAGGTTTTGCATGCAGGTAGTGGCTATAGAAGTAGGCAGGCTAAAATAAATCCCATCACCATACTGATAGAGCCGTCCTAAAGCCAACATCCTACCTTGTGGGCTACAATGCGCCGCGAGTCGAGTTTGATTAGCGCTAACGTCGTTAATATCACAGGTAAACTGGCCCTGCAAAAACTTTCTAACATCGGGGCCGCTGATTTTAAGATGAGTGGTTTCACTAAGTGCGAGAGCTGATATTGGCATGGGTTTTCCTTTATGGCTGATTTATCTTATCATAAGGCTTAATTTATGGTACATTTAGTATGAAAAATAAACAGAGGATCGGAGATGGAATTACCACAATTACGTTGGGCATGCCGTAGAGGAATGCTTGAGCTTGATCTTATATTTGAGGCCTATGTTAATAAGCATTATTCCGAAGCGTCAAAAGAAGAGCAGGAAAGTTTCCAGCGGCTATTGGATTCTCATGACCAAGAGCTTTTTGACTGGCTGGTTAAGCGCCAAACCTGCCCTCCACAACATACTCAGATGGTGAAAATCTTACTTGAGCACACTATTCACGATTAAATTAAACTCCTCTAAAAGCCTCTGGATTATTCTGGTGCTATTACATTTTTTGGCGCTAATCATAGTCTGGAACCTGCCGCTCTCGCTGTGGATAAAATTCATTACCTGGGTATCGATTGGCGTAAGTTTTATGCATAGCCTAGCCTATGCGCGCCGCAAACTTCCACATTCTTTAATCACAATAAGTCTAGGCTCTAGAGCTAGCTGGCATGGTCTAAGTTACAACGGGGAAATGCATAATTTACAGATTGCATCGGATACCATAGTGACTAGCAGGGTAATTTGTCTGCATGCAAGAAATGAGCATGAAGTAAAACTTCGCAGCCTGATTTTTTCCTGGGAGCACAGCCCCGCATCCTATAGGCAATTGGCTAAGGCTCTCAGAATTCAAAAAATGAATCTCCAATACAAATCATAAGTTGCCTCCTATACTTCAAAAAAACAGATAAGGCTTACTATGAAAACTAAATCGATACTCTATATAGGCGTAATACTTGTGTTGGCTCAATTTTTATCGGGCTGTTTTCCGTTAATAGTCGGTGCAACTGGCGGAGCGGCTGGCGGTTATACCTATAGTAAAAGCGATCCAAACTAATCAATTTCGTTTATCGTTATCATAAAAACAATCAAATATATTTACACTCCAACCCGGGTTAAACTGATCTTATCAGTAACCCGAATGGAGAATAACTATGTTAACGATTGGCAATGCCTTCCCTCAATTCAATGTAAAAGCCACGGTCTCAAGCGATCTTAATCAGGCTTTTGTCGATATCACGAATCAAACCTATGCAGGTAAATGGCTGGTGGTGTTTTTTTGGCCCAAAGACTTTACCTTTGTCTGTCCCACTGAAATCGCCGAATTCGGTAAGTTAAATGCGGATTTTCTAGATCGAGACGCTCAATTATTAGGTGCCAGCATCGATTCCGAATTTGTACATCTAGCCTGGAGACAACATACTGAAAAGCTAAAAGATTTGCCATTTCCTATGCTGGCCGATATCAAGCGGGAACTATCCAGCAGCTTAGGCATACTCGATCCAAAAGAGGGGGTCGCTATGCGAGCCACCTTTATCGTCGACCCCACAGGAATTATTCGATTTAGTATGGTCACCGATCATAATGTCGGTCGAAATACCAAAGAAGTCCTGCGGGTATTAGATGCCTTGCAAACTGATGAGCTTTGCCCCTGCAATTGGCAGCCAGGCGATCAAACTTTATAAGGAGAATGAAATGAATCTCGAACTATTAAAAGCACAGCTTCCCTCGAGCGCTAAAGATATAAGCTTAAACTTATCCAGCATATTAACCGATCAATCCGCCGTCAGGATAGCCGCTGTTTTAAATGCTGGAGCGGCATCAATCTGAAGCATCTGATCCTGCGCCATTATTAGAGGATACTGGGGCAGGGTTATTATCATCGGGAGCCGAATTGTCGGTTTGCGGCGCAAAGGATTGCGAAGCTGAAGCGCTAGGAGGGTTATCGGCAGGGGGATTGTTTTGTACGGCAGGCGCGGCAATATAAGTAAATACTTCTACCACTCGGTCAACGCCATCGGTTTGACGAGCGATAGTAGCGGCTAAATTGCCTTCCACTTTAGTCACTTGTCCCATTAAATAAACCACGCCACGCTGGGTGACGACTTTAAAATGCAAGGGATCAACCGTTCCTACCATATTAGCCTTCACCTTCGTGGTGATCCAGGCATCATTGCTATAGGTGCCAAATGATACGCTAGGTCCGACGGTTAATTGATTATAAACCAATTTCACCCCATTAATTACAGAGGTTTGTTGGGCGATGCTATGCCTAATAGTTTTTGTAGGCACCTGGCCTAATAATAATACGATGCCATCATATACCGTTACTTCCACATTAGACTTATAGGCTAATTGCGCATCCATTTGATTCAAGATGCTGATTACTTGAGTTTTTATTTTGGTATCATTAATCTGCGCGCTTACTGGCACATTGCTTCCTGCTACATTAGCTGCCCCGGCTCCTGCTACCCCTGCAATAATCAAGGGGGCAAAACAACCCGATAGGCCGAAGGTTGATACTAGGGCGATTAGGCCCGCACAAGCTAATTTCTTATCCATAATCTATCCTTTACCATAAATCGCAAATGAGATGATTATAGTAGATCGCTTAATCGAAATACTAGTTCTCATTAGCGCCAGTGTGTATAATCGTTTATAAATAGAACTAAATGAGTGAGTAAATGAAAAAAATCATAGGATTAGCTTTAATAGCCAGCAGTGTTTTGTTATTAACCGGTTGTGGTGGTACGTTTAGAAACCGCGCTTTCGATTATACCAGGACAGATGTTAAACAAGTGCCGCCTTTAAAGATTCCTGCCGGCGTGACCTCACCTGATTTTCAGCCAGCATTAAGTCTTCCCGCTGGAGTGGATTCTTATCCGCCAAGCCCTATGCCGGTTATGACTCCGCCTAATTATAATGATACCTTTCAAATCGATGCTAAAGCCAAACAGGCAAGCCCTATAAGCAATGGTTCGGCTAAAACTGTATCTATTAGCAAGCCTAATACTACTGCTCAGTCGCTGACAGCCCCAGCCAAAACATCGATGAAACTTAGCGCTCAAATCGTCCGTACCGATGCTAATGTCCCAGTGCTTGAAATTAACGCGCCATTTGATATTAGCTGGAACCAAATGGCTCTAGCCATTAAAAAATCAGGCTTTCGTATCGTGAATTCTGAAAAACCAAAAGGCTATTATTTTATTGCATTAGAGGGCGATAATAATGATGCCGATGCAGTCTTGTTATACTTAAAACAAAATCAGGCTATGACCCAGGTTATTTTATATACCTCAGCCGGAAACCCAGATAGCTCAGCGAATGCTAATCTGACCTTGAAACAGTTTTCGCGTAATTTATAGGTAGGCCATGGCAAAGATTCAAGCCGTTCGAGGCTTTAACGATTTATTACCCGCTCAGGCTAGACTGATACAGGTCTTAGAGCAGGCGGTACGTGAAGTGCTCGAGCAATATGATTACCACTCTATAACTTTACCCATACTCGAAAAAACCGAGCTTTTCCTGCGTAGCATCGGCGAAGTGACCGATGTAGTCGAAAAGGAAATGTATAGTTTCGAAGATCGCAATGGGGATAGTCTTACTCTGCGCCCAGAAGGTACCGCAGGCTGTGTGCGAGCCGGTATCGAGCATGGTTTGTTGCATAACCAGGTTCAGCGCCTATGGTATATGGGGCCTATGTTTCGGTATGAACGTCCGCAAAAAGGGCGTTACCGTCAATTTTATCAAATCGGCGTGGAAACCTTTGGCTTAATGGGTCCCGATATCGATGCAGAAATGCTGGCGATGTTGGCAAGGCTCTGGAAAAAATTAGGCTTAAGCGCCCAGGTTAAATTACAGATTAATTCTTTAGGCAGCTTAGCTTCGCGTGCGGCTTATCGTGAAAAGCTGATTGCGTATTTTTCAACGCATCAATGGCAATTGGATGAAGATAGCCAGCGTCGTTTACAATCCAATCCTTTACGAATCCTCGATAGTAAAAATCCTGCTATGCGGGAGCTTATCGAAAAAGCACCTAAATTAACCGATCATCTCGATGCGGAATCACGGGGTCATTTTAATCAACTAAAAGGCTACCTCGATAGCATCGGTGTTGAATATGAGGTGAATCCTTATTTAGTGAGAGGCTTGGATTATTATTCTCATACCGTATTTGAATGGGTCACCGATGCTTTAGGCTCGCAAGGTACTGTTTGTGCAGGCGGACGCTATAATGGTTTAGTAGAAAAGCTCGGCGGCAGCAGTACACCAGCCATCGGTTTTGCTATTGGGGTTGAGCGTATGCTGTTATTAATGGAAGCTAATAATCTATTAACGATCCCAGCTAATAACCCAGATATTTATCTCATCTTAGTAGGTGAGCAGGCTGAAGCTTATGGATTTAAGCTGGCGGAACAATTGCGCGATAGTCTGCCTCAATTAAAAATTATGATGAATGCAGGTACGGCTAGCATGAAAAACCAATTCAAGCGAGCGGATAAAAGTGGTGCTAGGCTGGCTATTATTATCGGTGATGATGAAATGGCGAGTAGTGTAGCAACGATTAAATTCTTGCGCGAAGATAAGCCGCAAGTTGTGGTGAGTTTTGCTGAATTGATTAGAAGCCTGCTAGCGCTAACGTCATTCTGATAGCGCTAGCTTACTGTCATCCTCCATTTGTGCGGGGATGACAATTGTCCGTATAATAAGCAAATTTAATGTCATTTTCATCAAAGCTAAGTTTTACTGCTTCTTTAAAGGCCCAGACTGTAGTGTCATAGACATCATTGTTAATGCTAATCCTTGCAAAAATAGCGACTCCAGTATCCGTTAAGTCATTGACGGCAACAAAAGGCATTGGGTCCTGCAGGACGCCAGCCTGTTTATTGGCGAGGTCAAGCAATAAGGCCTTGGCTTTGCGTAAGTCAGATTTATAGTCAATGGTAAACACTACATCGGTTGAACGAGCGGGGTTTGCCCAGTAGTTAATAATTGGCATATTCATTAATAAGCCGTTAGGGATGGCAATTATTTTCTTTTCAGAATTTTGCATGATGGTAAATAGAAAATGCACATCTTTAACCTGGCCGATTTGCTTATTTACCTCGATAACATCCCCAACCTTAAAAGGTGGGCGAAAAGCGATAAGCAAGATTCCAGAGGCAAGATTAGAAAGAGCATTGCGCAGGGCCAAGCCAACGGCTAAGCCTGAGGCTGCTATTAAGGCCACCACAGAGTTAGTTTGCACCCCAAGCTGGGCTAAGGCCGCTATTATGGTAAACGTAATAATGGCGATATAGATAAATTTACTGGTAAATAAGGCAACCGTTATATCTACCTGGCGGTGGCGCATCATCGCCGATAAAAGCCGGTTGATGAGTTTGGCTAGCCACCAGCCTAATACTAAAATTATGGCAGCAAATACAATTTGCGGTAAATGGCTTATAAACGCCTGGTAGAAAAACTGTAGGGTTTCTTTAAGGTCCCTATCAAACATACAAACGCTCCATTTTGTATTTGGATGCTTTATTATCGCATAAGTTTATGGCAAAACACAGGTGGCCATACTTAGCTTATCTTAAGTAAAGATCGAATCGGTTGCTGCTGCCTATCATTTGAAAGCTGGGCTGCTTGTCATTTAAAAAAGGGCCGGTTTTAGGGCGTTTAACGACGACCCGCTTGGCATGATTTATGGCAATATCTAGCAATATATCTTCATCTGATTCGCCTAGTAAGGCTTGTAAAACTTGCATGCCTTTTTTAGCTAAGGCTGATTTTTTCTCATGAGGAAACATCGGGTCGAGATAAATGACATCGGCGCTTGGCAAGGTGGGGATTAACGCTTTAGCGTCTCCATACTGTAGATGCATCCTAGCAATAATCCCAGCCGTTTCATTGTCGAGGCTGGCTCGATTAAGTGCATCTTGCAATAAAGCCGCAATAATTGGGCTGCGTTCGATTAAATAAACCTCACAGCCTAGGCTTGCTAATACAAAACTATCTTGGGCCAATCCTGCTGTGGCATCGATTACGACGGGGCGATACTGCGATTTAATACCAATAGCTCTGGCAATCGCTTGATTTTTCCCGCCACCCTTTAATCGTCTATATAAGCTTTTTCCTTGAGTGAAATCCAAGAGCAAGGGTTTGGATTTATGTTCGGTGATATGATGTAGCATAAGGCCTTGCTCGGAATATTCTAAATAAAATTCCTGGTTTTCAGGCGGCGTAGCCATCCATTCAAAGCCAAATTGATCGGCTATTTTTTTAGCGGTAAGCATTAAACTTATGCTTTGACAGTAAATCGCAATCGATTTGTGAGCATTGCTCATGGTATAATGCCTCAACTTTCAATTGGACCCAGAAGAATAATATATGTCGAAGTTAGAAACAATTTTTGGCCTGCATTCAGTGAATGCAAAATTAGATAGTGCTTCCAACACTATACATGATATTTACATTTTAGAAGGCCGTAAAGATCAAAGAATGCAACAAATTTTAAATGCGGCTAAAAATGCCGGCATTCGAGTAAGCTTTTGTGATCGTAAGGCCTTAGATGATAAGTCCGCGGGTGAAAACCATCAAGGCGTTGTGGCTATCTGTGAGCCAAGCAATATTTATACCGAAGCGGATATCCCTAAGTTATTAGAATCAATCGAAGGCCGTCCACTTATTTTAGTGTTGGATGGGGTGGAAGATCCCCATAATTTAGGGGCTTGTATTCGTAGCGCCGATGCGGCTGGTGTGCATTTTATTATAGCGCCTAAAGACCGTTCAAGCTCTTTGACGGCCGTGGCGAAAAAAGTGGCTTGTGGCGGTGCTGAGCATGTGCCTTTTATTTCCGTTACCAATTTAGCCAGGACCCTTGAGTTGTTACAAAAGCAAGGTTGCTGGTCAGTCGGATTGGCGGGAGAAGCCGATCAGTCATTGTATGAGATGGATTTTACCGGACCTACCGTGATCGTAATGGGGGCGGAAGGTGATGGCCTGCGCCGTTTAACCAAAGAGCATTGTGACTTTTTGGCCTATATCCCTATGTCGGGCAGCGTATCGAGCTTAAATGTGTCGGTCGCCACCGGAGTGACCCTTTTTGAAGTGGTAAGACAACGATGTTCAAAAAAATAGCCATCCTGTTATTGTCCAGCTGCAGCATAGCATTTGCGGCCAATACGGTCTCTTTGGATAGTTTATTGTCCAATTTTCAAAGCTTGCAGGCTAATTTTGTGCAGGTCAGCCAAACTCAGGGCCAGGCGCCTTCTCAGGTAAGCGGCACCCTGGATATTCAAAAGCCTAATCGTTTTCGCTGGCAGATTAGCCAGCCTAATCCGCAGCTATTTGTCGCCGATGGTAAAAATCTGTGGAATTATGAAGAAGATTTAGAGCAGGTTACCGTCAGTCCTATCTCTAAGCAACTCAGTTCTACACCGATGTTGTTATTAAGCGGGGAAGTGACTCAGCTTAAATCCTTGTTTAGCATTCAGGCCATGGATCCCTATCATTATCAGCTAACGCCAAAACAACCCGATAGTCTATTGCAGTCGATAGTGATAGGCTTCGATAAAGACGGTAAGCTAGCCTCGCTTATGTTAACGAATAATATGGGCCAAATTACCCAGATTGATTTTACTGACGTTAAGCTTAATCCCGCGCTGCCTGCTAGTTTATTTAACTTTGCACCTCCTGCTGGGGTAGATGTTCTGTCATAATTAAGGAGTGATGTTATGCATGGAAGCATTGAGAGCTATACGATTGAAACTTATCTTCACCTTTCGCGAAGACCTATCCATGAATTTAAAATACCTGCTAAAGCCGATTATTTGCCAGGAAATCTAAAGCAGCAGTATGAAGAAATGGCAGCTAGTAGAACGAAATGCCTTGAAGATGAAAAAATACTGGCAGAATATAATGCTTCTTTCGCCGCCCGCGCGAAGTCAATTGGGATGCCCGCACCAAAGGTTGAGCCTAGTGATATTTCCAAGGCCATCCTTAGCGAAGGGTCTATCATTAAACCTAGTCAGCGCCTATTTGCCACGGAGATATTATGTGCGTGCCAGAGTTCTGTTTGGTACAAATATTCTTATACTGAACTAGGCGAAACCAGCTATACCCATGCCTATCGGCTAGCATTACCGACGCTAAGCGATAAGAGTGCTGCTTTTCTCGCAGGCACCTTTAGCGCTATCCCTGATAATAGCGGTTTAGTTTTGAAAATAACCCAAGAAAACTCTTGGCAAAATTTCTATGCATTTTATAAAGCCACCGATTCAGATCAGGTGGATTATGGCAGAGTATGCGAAAAATTTGCTGGCATTTATATAAGCAAAAGCCTGAAAAAATTTGTGGCAGGATTAGATGCCGGTACTTTGTTTTGTTGGAAGCTACCTGTATTTCAAGGGCCGGTGAAAAAACCCTATACGGAAATAGAGTTAACGAAGCCACATGATAGTGAGGCCACTATTGCGCAATTAAATGATTTTATGGCATATAAAATTAAAGGGCGTGATGTACCGGTTTCTGTCTTAGCTGCAAGGCCAGGATCAGCTTTAGTTATAGCTAGTGCTGCCGAAGTAGGGCGCCCTATTGATAAACTGGCTTCTTTTCCCAAATAAGAGCATCGGCCGAGCCGTAAATGGCATGGCATTTATGTTGATGGTAAGCCCAGTAGCGATCTCCATAGGAAAAATGCCACCACTCCGTTGGATAATTTACAAAGCCATGGCTCGTTAATAAGTCCAGTAACAGCTGCCTATTTTGCTTAACTTCTTTGCTAAGATTTTTATAGCTAGTCAGGCAGAGTTCGGGTTTAACCACTCCCCAGTCTTTAGCCTCCATGCCCATATCGATTACTTGACCGTTAGAATCGATAATTTCGATATCGATGGCGCCTCCAGTGTTATGTGCTGGAATATTTTTTGAACCATCCGGATTAATGACCGGGGATACTAGTCTGGTAGTTTCTCGAAACCGTTCAGATTTTGTCAGATTAGGATGTCTTAGGGCAACACGTTTATATTCACAATCAAATAACATTTTTTGGACTTTAAGGCTGCGAAAACCTTCATAGAGTCGAAAGCGCCAACCATGAGGCAGTTCGCTCTCGGCTGCTAGTAATTTTAGATATACCGAGCGGCGAAGCTTGGTATAGCAGTCGCGAGTCCATTCATTTTCAGGGGGAGGGCCAAAAGCTAGGCTAGGGTATTGTTTCAGATCGATTAGAGGTTCATGACATTCTTTAATAGCAATGGCAAGAACCTCAGGATCGGTAATATAGACAGTCTTTTTCATGAGGGACTTTCCTCAGTAATGGTTAAGAGTGTTTAGCGTTGTAGACCGCGTTATCCACTTTTTGGCCGGCTTTTTCTACTGGGCCATTGGCTCCGGTGGCATTTCCTACGGCATTGCTGGCTTGAGTGGCGGCATGGTCAACGGCTTCGCCTGCATTTTGAGCTGGGCCTTGATGGCAAGCTGCTAAGCCAAGTCCAAGTGCGACTACTGCTAATACTGATAATAATTTATTTCTCATCTTCATCTCCTTTAGGGTTAATAAACGTTAATACTTTTTCATATAAGGGCTGGCCGAATTTCCTTAATAAGGGCCAAAAACCGATAAGGATATTACGAGCGCTGGGGTGGAAAAATTCCGCAAAGAAAAAGCCAGTGATGGCGCTCCAAATTAAAGCATTGCTAGAGCTTATGGTATCCACCGAATGCTGCTTAAGTGTCTGCACCGATTTAAAAATTTCAGCTCTATGAAAGGCTATTTCATTCTCTTGAGCTTGTATTAGTTTTTTAAGCTGGCTCATCTTGACCTCGCTGCAGTGACTGTAATTGTTTGAGGGTCCGCGAAAGCCCAATGTCTTGCGAGTAGGCTTTAATCGCTATCAAGCAGAGAATTAATAATAGTATATTAATGCCAATTACGGAAAGAATACTGTAGGCAAGGCTTAGGCCAAGACCATGCAGCAAGACAATAAGTCCTGCTAAAAATACTAACCAGCCACTCATTATTAATAAGGCTGAAAAGATAACAAGGCCGAAGGCAATAAGAATATGACGAATACTGAGTTTGGCTTCTAAGTTAGCAAGCGCAAATAATCCAGAGAATAAGGATAGGGTAGATTGCAATAAAGTATTGCTAGTATGTATAAACGATTCGGATGAAGCTGTTTCATGGTTTTCAATTTGTGAATGCATGGGAGCTCCAGAAATTGGGGCCTCAGGCAATAGTCTTGCGACTAAAGAGAGGAGTGAGGCCCCGAAGGTAAGTTTTATTTTCTTTTGAGTAGTGTCGCAATGCCAACGCCGATTGCAGCAGCAATTCCTAATGCGGTAAGCGGATTCTTTTTGACATAACCCGTTACTTTCTCACACTTATCTTGAAGCTTTGAAGCCGCATCACCTAGGCCATCGCTTAGCTTAGATTTGATTTCATTTTTTGCATCTTTATAACTATCTTTAAGGTCCTCAGCGCGGTCTTTTACTTCATCTTTTGCGTTGCGGCCTGCAGCTTCCAAGTGGCTTTTAGCTTGTTGAACGTTATCATTTGGCATAGTGACTCTCCTTGGTTAATGATTAAGTTAATTAGATCTAAATTAACTCTTCTTCTCTAAATGCTTCGAATGAAGCGACGTAATAAGTTTCAATGGTATCTATCCACTTACTATTGTTAAAATCAGGCCAATTCTGTTTGTCGAAGCCTGGTGCTTTTTCCAAAACAGACTTTTTCATATCCAGCACAACAAAGTCTTTTTTCGGATTAATCTTCATCAATTGGAACGGGATCGCAAACAGCTTATCACCCATTCCTAAAAAACCACCGAAAGACAGCACGGCATATGCGATTTCATCGGAGCGAATATTAACGACGAGATCTTTAATTTTGCCTATATCTTCACCATGTGAATTAATCACATTCTGTCCGATAATTTGGCTGGCTGTCATAAAGTTTTTTACTGACATTTATTTCTCCTCATTCGACTAAATAATGTAGGTTAGAAATCTTCTTCAGTACGTTCTTTATTACAGTACATAAATACAACGTTAATGCAAAAACAAGCTTATGTCAAGAAGTTCACTGTCCTGGATGTGGCGAATATCATGGCTTGCATATATTGATCAATATTCATACAATAAATTATGGCGATATAATAAGGCATAAAAATGAAGGGTCAAGGCAATGATAGTTTAGGTATCGAACTTAGCAATAACAAGCTTAAGGCAGTATGGATCCAACGATCTGAAAAGCGCTGTAGAATAATGGCGAAATCTATCCACTGCCTGATGGGGCCGCCTGTTAAAAGCATTCGCGCTCTGATTGCTGACTTAAGTAAGGGTGCGCCTCAATTGCAACTGGCGCGGTTGCCAACTTATATGAGTCTTTCAGGGCCATTAGTGAATCGATGCACTTTAAATATTGAAGGCGATATTTTGCGACTGCGGCCTTATGTTATTGATGATTATATTTTTGCCCGAGCCATTGAATCTATTGAGAGACCATTGGATGAGATCTTTCTCGAATATTATATAGTGCAGTCGAAAATAAGTGATGCTGAGCATACAGAGGTCATGATTGTCTGGGTTGAAAAATCTCAAGTTCAGCCTTATCTGCTGGCCTTAAAGAGTTATAGACTTAATGTTAAGGCCCTGGAATTGGCAGAGCATTCTAACCATCGTTTCATGACAAAAACCATGTCTACTCTTCCAGAAGAAATGGACTCTGAATTTAGTATTTGCTGTGGAGCCGCATTGCGAGAGTGGGAGGCGGAAGATGTTTAATTTATTGCCATGGAGAGTCTGGCGTCGCCGCCAGGTATATCGGGAGATAGCGGTAATAATTCTGGTTCCCTTGACCGTGAGCATAGCGGGTATTGCCTATTGCTATCACTCTATAAGCCTTGAGCTGAATGACAGTCTGACTAGGCAGCAGCAACTCCTAAGCAGAATTGCCGCTATTAGCCTTAATGATCATAAGCTGGCAAAGCAAGAGCAGGCCTTGCAAATAACTAAAGAGCACGAGGCTAGGTTTTATGCTAATCGGCAGCATCAACAGGCGCTATTCTCCAGCCTAATTTATTTAGGCTCGGTTATGCCCTCAGGAATGAACATTAGCCGTTGGCAATTTAGCGATGGAAAAATCCACTTCAGCGGGCAAGCCCTAGGCCCTGAAAAAATAACCTTATTTACAGAAATCTTAAAAGCGATTCCCGTTTTAAGTGCGGTGCAGATTCAAAATATTCAAAGCCCTACAGATTCGACATTACAAAATTTTACTATCGAGGCTAGGCTAAATGAGGCTACTGGAGCTAATTGAAGATCGCTTGCTACGCTACTCCTTAAAGTTAAAGCTAATGTTATGTCTCGCAGGGCTAGGCCTAATGATACTAACGGCTTATTTACTACTGTTAAGGCCCCTAAGCATTGAGAATAGCGCGATTAAGCAGGAAATAGGCTTATTGCAAGTTAAGGTCGGCCAAGCCCATGCAGCACTTATGCTTAGGCAGGAAAATAGCCCCAAGGTCTTACAGCCGCTCACCACGGCGGATTCATCGGGTTCTTTCACTCAACTTATTAAGGTATGCGCTACTAAAAATGTTGAATTGACTGCACTAAAGAGATTGCCAAAGCAAGTGGTAAGCATAAGTTTGCAAGGGAGTTACGCCACAATCCTGGCTTGCTTAGAGGCGCCTTTACATTCAATGATCATACGGAGCCTAGTTATAGAGCGAGGAGAGCGTGGTTCGGTTACGATGCAGCTTCATTTACAGGCTTTTTCTGCCCCGGTAGGCTGGCAGTTGCATAAGGCTAATTTTGCCGATTACTCAATTATTGTCGATCCTTTTTATAAAAGTCTAGTTAGGGTTATGAAGCCAAAGTCATTACGTGATTATCAGCTTAAAGAGTTGCAACTAGTCGGAATCATTGCCCAGGGTCAAATTCTTACTGCCATCATTATGGATCCTTATGGGCAGGTATATTCCATAAAACCAGGCATGCGAATTGCTAAGGATCAGTCTAGGGTCGAGGGAATTCAAGCTGATGGTGTAAGCCTTAAGCGCAAAGATGGCAGGGTGGAGTGTATGGAGTTATCGAAAAAATGAAAAGACTAGCTATTATTATCTGTATGAGCTTGCTAAGCGTAATGATTACCTTTAGTTATGGCCTGCCTGCATCAATTCAAACCATTAGCTTCCATGCTCAAGGTTCAAAGGCTGAATTTACTATCGATTTACCAAGGGCTAATATGCCTTATACCATTAAGCCAAAGGGCTTAGGAATACAGATTGATATCTCGGGGGGCGAATTGGCCGAGAAGTGGCAACATACTATGGATCTCAGGTATTTACATAGTTGTGTGCTCAGTATCGAAGGTAAGTCTAAGGCAGAATTTATCATTAACCTTAAGCCAGGCTGCCAGTTTAGCCATAGCCAATTAAATAATAGGGTGCTAGTCAAAATATTCCCCGGCACTAATCCGGTGGCCGTACTTACTATAAATTTTCAAAGTATTCCAGTCAGGGCCTTGCTGCAAGTGCTGGCTGAATCTGCCCATATCAATATTATTAGCAGTGACGAAGTATCTGGCAAGATGAGTATCCATCTGGAAAAAGTAAGCTGGAAACAGGCTTTCACGATTATTTTACAGACCCAAAACTTAGCCGCCAGACAGGTTAATGGCGCCTGGTATGTTGCGCCGCAAGCCAGCATCCTGGCCCAAGAAAAATTACAAACGGAAATCGCCGCGCAAGAGCAGGTAGGTCAGCCGCTACAGACTCAGTATTTTCATCTGCATTATAGTGATACTAAGTCGCTGGCTTATACATTAAAACAAAATTTTCCTGGAATAAGCGTAAGCTTGGATGCGCGAAGCAATATGCTCATTATTAAAGCCACAACCATGCAGCTAGCGCAAATTACGCAACTTATAAGGCGAGTGGATATTCCGATGCGCCAGGTGCTAATCGAAGCTAGGATTGCGGTAATCGATCGATCGGCCATGCAGCAGCTAGGCGTGATAATGGGGAATGGTTCTGACGCTTTATTACAGCGCTTGCCAGGCATAAACGGGGCCAAGATCGATCTTCCGGTGGATAATCCGGCAGGAAGTATTGGGATACATATTGGTCATTGGCCAGATGGCAGTTCTATCGATTTAGAATTACAAGCTCTGGAGGCCCAGGGTCAAGGGGAGATTATCTCCTCGCCTAAGCTATTGGTTTCGGATAATCAGCAGGCTAGCATCGAGCAGGGCAACGAAATTCCTTTTCAAACCTCAACCTCTAGTGGCGCCACTCAAATTGAATTTAAAAAGGCGGTATTAGGTCTTGAAGTTACCCCGCATATCAGCAGCGATAATCAAGTGTTGCTGGATTTACAGGTTAACGATGATGCTATCGTCAATAATGAAACCACAGCCGGTCAAACTCCGATCATAGCCACGTCTAAGCTGCGCACTAAGGTCTTAGTGGCTAATGGCAAAACCGTGGTGCTGGGCGGCATTCATATTGCAGAAACTAGACACGATAGACGTGGTATTCCTTATCTCGATGCGATGCCAGGGGTGGGGTGGTTATTTAGGCATAGCACGGATGTAAGCCGCAAAACTGAGCTGGTGGTTTTCATCACTCCAAAAATTACGCGCTAAAACTGGAATAAATTCATTATTTTCGCTACAATTAAGCGGTTTCATCCATGTTAGTTTTTAACGCGCCGATAAAGGAATACCCACAACAATGAAAAGATCGCGGAATATATTTTTAATTGGCCCTATGGGCGCAGGTAAAAGCACCATTGGTCGGCAGCTTGCTGACATGCTTAAAATGAATTTTTATGACACCGACACCGAAATTGAACGAAAATGTGGTGCCGACATTAATTGGATTTTTGATTTAGAAGGCGAAGAAGGTTTTCGTAAGCGAGAAGAAAAAGTCGTACAAGAATTAACCGAATTACAAGGTATAGTGTTGGCAACTGGCGGAGGTATCGTTAATTCCGCAGCTAACCGTTCACGACTATCTGCCCGAGGCTCGGTAGTATACTTAAAAGCTACAGTCGACCAATTGCTCGATCGCACTTCAAGAGATAAGACTCGTCCTCTATTACAAACCAGCGATCCACGCGAAACCTTGGAAAGACTGAATACTGAACGTCAAGCCTTATATGAAGAAGTGGCGGATTATGTAGTAGAAACCGATCAACGTGGCGTACGAACCGTTGCGGCCGAAATTGTTAAAATTATGACAGAAGAATAAAATGCATAAGCTTGTCGTAGCAATCGGGGCAAGTTCCTATCCCATTTATATTGGGTCAGGTAGTGCAAGCTTTGAATCGATACTGCCACATATTGTTTACTCTGAAGTGATGATCGTATCCAACCCAACGGTAGCCCAGCATTATTTAGCTAAGCTTGAAAAAGCCTTGCTGGGCAAACGCTGTGAATCGGTGATTATCCCCGATGGCGAAGCCTTTAAAACGCTAGATAGTATGAATATTATTATCGATGCATTGTTAAAAGCTAAATTTAGCCGGCAATGCACCCTAATCGCCCTGGGTGGCGGAGTGGTAGGAGATATAACGGGCTTTGCCGCCTCCTGCTATCAACGCGGCGTCGACTATATTCAAGTTCCTACGACTTTATTAGCTCAAGTCGATTCATCGGTAGGTGGGAAAACGGCTGTTAATCACCCGCTTGGCAAAAATATGATAGGCGCATTTTATCAGCCTAAAGCCGTTATTATCGATGTCGATACCTTAGCCACTCTGCCTAAACGTGAATTTGCTGCCGGCCTAGCCGAAGTGATTAAATACGGCCTTATCTACGATGCCAACTTTTTTGCCTGGTTAGAGCAACATGCAGACGCTATTAAAAGTCGAGATACGGCAATTTTAAGCCAAATGATCGAACGTTGTTGTCAGATTAAAGCCGATATCGTCGCTCAAGATGAGCGTGAATCCCATATTCGAATGATTTTAAATTTTGGTCATACCTTTGCCCATGCCATCGAAACCACTTTAGGGCATGGAGAGATTTTGCATGGCGAAGCGGTAGCGATTGGTATGGTATTAGCTACAAAGTTATCCGAACAATTAGGACTGGTGCATTATCATCTAGTGGAACGGTTGGAAAGCTGGCTTAATGCTATGCAGTTGCCTATCTACATTCCACAACAGTGTAAAATCGAGCCCATGCTAGATGCCATGGAGCGCGATAAAAAGAAAGCTGGCGATAGTTTACGTTTCATCGTTTTAGAAGATTTAGGCCGTGCCCTTATTAAAGGCGATGTCCCCTTAAGCTTTGTGAGTGATTTAATTAAAACAAGTTATTAGGAAAATAAATGGTAATACTGATTATAGGCGCGGGGCCGGCTGGTTTAAGCCATGCCATCGAACTAAGCCGATTAGGCCATAAAGTCAGAATTATTGACAAAGCGCTTGAAGCCTCGCCTTACAGTAAGGCCATCGTTATTAATCCCAGAACACTTCATTTGCTCGAAGCTTCTGGAGCCACCGTTAAGCTCCTAGCTGAGGGTATTAAACTTCCCTCTTTATGCATGCACGATTCGAATGGCAAGCTTTTAGTTAAGGTCCAGCTCGATCTTTTGAAAGACCGCTATCCCTTTATGTTAGCCTTATCGCAATGCATTACCGAACGCATTTTAACGGAAATTTTGGCAGGGTTTGGTGTGCAGATTGAACGCGGCAAGGAATTTATCGGCCTGCAACAAAATACTCATTCCATAGTGGCTGAGATTAATACTCCGCTTGGCATAGAATCGATTGCCGCGGAATACTTAATCGCTGCCGATGGGGCGCATAGCGCGGTACGCCACACTTTAAACGTTGGTTTCTCTGGGGTTGCCTTCGACGACCATTGGAACCTTGCCGATCTTATGATCGACTGGCCGGCAGGCTTCAGCGATAGCAATATTTATATGTTAAAAGAGGGCGTAGTGCTGCTTATTATAAAGATTGCAAAGGGACGTTTCCGCGTTATAACTAACGTGCCTAATGCCTTGCAATACCTTCCAAAAGAGGCGAAGATTGGTGAGATATTTTGGCAGTCCGATTTTAAAGTAAGTTGTAGGCAAGTATCCGACTATCGAGTTGGGCGAGTATGTTTAATGGGCGATGCGGCCCACATTCATTCCCCAGCCGGCGGCCGTGGCATGAATTTAGGCATAGAAGATGCCTGTGTATTGGCCGATTTAATCGATAAAGGACAGGTTGATCGTTATAACTCGATGCGCCATCCGGTGGGTAAAAAGGTAATAGAGTTTACCAATGGTTTATTTAAAACAGCGACTCTACAAAATCCATGGGCCTGTTTTTTACGGAATATAGTGCTTAAACATATCGTTTCACACAAATGGATTCAAAGACGACTTATTAAAAAAATAGCAGGTTTAGCCTAAATGAAAGCAATACAGAATGATCGATTTTTAAAAGCCTTACGCAGAGAACCCGTTGACCATACTCCTATTTGGATTATGCGCCAGGCCGGGCGATATTTGCCTGAATACCGTGAATTGCGCAAAAAAGCCGGCGACTTTTTAAGTCTCTGTAAAAACCCCGAGCTGGCCTGCGAAGCCACTATGCAGCCGATTCGCCGTTTTGATTTAGATGCGGCCATTTTATTTTCGGATATATTAACCATTCCCGACGCTATGGGTTTAGGGTTAAGCTTTTTAGAAGGCGAGGGTCCGCATTTTGCTAAGACCATTCGATCTATGGCCGATGTTAAGGCTTTGCCAATTTTAGATCCTAATCGTGACTTAGGCTATGTGATGCAGGCCGTGAAAACCATTAAACGGGAATTACATAATAAAGTCCCCTTAATCGGATTTAGTGGTAGCCCTTGGACCTTGGCCACCTATATGATCGAAGGTGGCAGCAGCAAGGACTTTAATCAGGCCAAAGCCATGCTCTATAAGGCGCCTGAGATTATGAAAGCTTTATTGACGAGCTTAAGCCAGGCGGTCACCGATTATTTGGCGGCGCAAATTGACGCCGGAGTCGATGTAGTCATGATATTCGATACCTGGGGCGGCCTATTGACTCCAGAGTGCTATCGCGAATTTTCATTGCATTATATGCAGCAGGTGGTATCGACGCTTAAATCCCGCTACCCGGCTATCCCGATTATTTTATTTAGTAAGGGCTGTGCGCACTCCTTGACTGAAATGGCCGATACTGGCGCCAGCGCTTTAGGTATCGATTGGACGACTTCCATTGGAAAGGCCCGGAAATTGGTCGGCAACAAGGTGGCCTTGCAAGGTAATCTCGATCCTTCTGTTTTATATGCTGAGCCTACCAAGATTCGTAGTGAGGCAGCGCGAATTATCCATGAATTTGGCCGGCATCCTGGGCATATTTTTAACTTGGGTCATGGCATCCATCCCGGCATTAATCCCGATCATGTGGCGACGTTAATCGATGAAGTACATTCAGTTTCTTCGAACGAGTCGTCCTCGACTTGATCGGGGACCCAGGTTTTTAATTTCTGGATTCCCGCTTTCGCGGGAATGACACTATAAATCGTTTGAGAATGACTATTTAAAAAAGGTAATTTTATTTATGAGCGCTCCTAAAATCGGTATCTTAGTTTCAAACCTCGGCACTCCAGAGGCTCCTACCCCAAAAGCAGTGCGCAAATACCTGGCACAGTTTTTAAGCGATAAGCGCGTTATTACAAAGCCTACTTGGCTATGGTGGCCGATTTTGCACGGTATTATCTTACGAATTCGCCCTAAGCGTTCCGCCCATGCCTATCAAAAGATTTGGATGGCAGAAGGCTCGCCTTTATTGGTGTATAGCAAGCAGCAGGTTAAGCTGCTGCAAGCGGAGCTGGGTGAAAATTACCATGTGGTATTGGGTATGCGTTATGGCAGGCCAAGTTTAGCCGAGGCGATGCTAGAGCTTTATAAATCAGGAGTGAACAAGATTGTAGTGCTCCCTCTCTATCCCCAATACTCGATGACGACAACCGCCAGTACTTATGATGAGATTGGCAGATTGTTGGTCTTATGGCCTAAGCCTCCTGTTATGCAATGTATCCATACCTATTACGATGACCCCCTCTATTTACAGACTGTGGCCGATAGTATTTCGAAGTTTTGGGCTGAGCATGGCAAGCCTGACAAATTACTGATGTCATTTCATGGTCTGCCGCAGTCCTATGTCGATAAGGGCGATCCTTATTATGATCAATGCATAGGCACGGCCACTAAAATTGCTGCCTTGCTCAAGCTCGATAGCAAAGAGTGGCAAATAACCTTTCAGTCGAGGCTAGGCGTCGAGCCATGGTTGCAGCCCTATACCGATAAGACTATGGCAAGTTTGCCAGCCGATGGGATAAAAAATATTCATGTAGTCTGCCCCGGTTTTCCATCGGATTGCTTGGAGACACTAGAGGAGATCGCCATGCAAAATCGGGATATCTTTATTGAAAACGGTGGACAAGAATTTCATTATATTCCCGCCTTAAATGTGAGTCATGCTCATATCGAACTGTTAAAGAAGCTCGTTTTACCAGAAATTCCGCTATAAATAGCGAAATTTCTTCCCGAGATTTAATGCTGCGCTCGAAGTGAATTCGTGCTTACATTAAGGTGAGAGAAGCGCATCTCTCCCCTTAAAATCCCTCACGCGTAACGAAATGGCTGTCGTTTTGTTAATGATTTTGACCTATAATTCATAAAAATGCACGGTAGGCGAGTGATATGAAAAAGAAGTGGATCGCGGCAGCGGTGATACTAGTGATAGCGGTAGGAGTAGGATATTACTATTATCAGTCACAAACGCCACTAGTTATTATTCCTCCTACCATGGCAGTGTCCACCACGGTAGCTCGGGTGCAAAATATTCCCATCGTGGCAAATGCCATGGGGACACTACTCGCGCCTCAGTCAACTACTCTCGAAGCTCAGCAAGTAGGAATAGTAACCGGGATTTATTTTGCTAGCGGTCAACAGGTGAAAAAGGGCGACTTGCTATTTACTTTGGATAATGTGCAGCAACAAGCTGCGTTATCAAAGGCTCAAGCGGCCTATTTACAGGCTAAAGAGCAATACCGCCGTTATCAAATTTTAGCCAAGCAGCCTGGCACGGTCATTTCACAGTCTGCCTACGACTTAGTAGAAAGTACTTACAAACAAGCTCAGGCTGTCTTTAAGCAAGCCCAGGAAAACTTAGCCGAAACTAAAATTACCGCCCCCTTCGATGGTAAATTAGGTACTACCAATTTAGCGCTAGGTAGCTTTGTACAGGTAGGCACTGACCTGGTGCCGATCGTAAACCTTGAAAATATCGTTATCGAATACGTGCTGCCCGAAACCGATTTTGCTTATGCCAAGGTAGGGCAGGCGATACAGATGAAAACCGATGTATATCCTAGCAAAACGTTTAATGCGACGGTCAATTATATCTCACCGCAGATAGACTCCGTAAACCGCACTTTTACCGTTCGAGCCAAAGTCCCTAATGTAGATGATACACTTTCTCCCGGTATGTTAATGTCGGTGGTGCATATATTAGCGCCTATCCACAAAGTCTTGGCTATCCCAGCGATTAGCTTAATTCCAGAAGTATCAGGGTATGGCGTCTATATTGTAAAAGATAATAAAGTAGCTGAAGCCTTTATCGTTATCGGTCAGCAATATAATCAATGGGTAGAAGTCCTGGGTGGTTTAACAGCCGGTCAAGCTGTGATTTCAGAAGGGCAACAAAAAGTAAAACCTGGCGCTAGCGTTAATATAGTGACTTCCTCATGAAGTTTTCGCAACTCTGTATAAAGCGGCCGGTCTTTACCGTTGTATTAAGCTTAATTTTGATTATTTTAGGCGTGTTAAGTTTTCAATTGCTTGAAATTAGGTTTCAGCCACTAGTATTTAAACCACATCTTATAGTCATAACAAATTATACTGGAGCCTCACCAGCTTTAATCGAGCAAACGGTTACGCAAAATTTAGAATCCAGTTTAGCGGCTACTCCTAATCTTGATTCGATGCGTTCTCAGTCATCGCAAAGTGTAAGCCGAATCACTCTCGATTTTAACTCCTTAAGTGAAGAGCAATTTATTGTTGCTCAATCTCAAGTCATGCAAGAGATTTCAGAGACTAATCTGCCTTTGGCCGCTGAAAAACCACAGGTCCAAATCAGTAATGATGATTCTGAGTTAATGGATTTTGGCATTACCGATCCCAATTTAACCCTCGAACAGTTAGTCGACTATGCTAATAGTTTTATCGTCAATCGATTTCAACAAATACCTGGGGTAGCGCAAGCGTATGTCGAATCCCCTAATCAAGCCTTGGTTGTCTCCTTGCAGCCTATGAAAATGGCCTCGATGGGTATTACGGTAAGTGATATCGAATTGGCCTTAGAAAATAACAATACTTCTTTTTCGGCAGGGCAGGTATTTAATAAAAATCAAACTTTGCCTGTTAATGCCAGTATTAGTTTGCCTGATATAAATGCCTTTCAAAATTTAGTCATCAGTAATAGCAATAGCAGGCTAATTCGTTTAAGTAACGTTGCTACGGTAAATTTTGGTTTAGACTATGTTGGTGGATGGTCTACTCAAATTAATGGTAAGCCTGGAATTGACTTTGGTATTCAACCGTCCGATGATGCTAACCCTATGGCGACTGCGGCGGCTGCCAAAGTGCTGATGCAACAATTATCTCAAAGCTTTCCCGATGGCATGAAGGCAGAGGTTATTTTCGATTTAGGCCAGCCATTACAAGATGCTATTCATGAAGTCTTTTTAAGTATCATTGAGGCGATTTTCTTAGTCATTGCCATTACCTTAATTTGTTTGGGCAATTGGCGCGCCACATTAATTCCAATCGTCACCATACCTATTTCTTTAACTGCCGCATTTGCCATTATGCTGGTATTTGGCTTTAGCATTAATGTAATGACCTTATTGGCTTTAGTATTGGCGGTGGGTTTAGTGGTAGATGATGCTATCGTGGTATTAGAAAATTGCTATCGGCATATTGAATCTGGATTAAGCCCCTTAGCCGCATCTAAAAGAAGCATCAATGAAATCAGTTTTGCCATCATCGGTATTACCATCTGTCTAGTAGCTGTTTATGCCCCAGCAGGATTATTACCGGCAGGTATGGCAGCTATCTACTTTAAAGAATTTGCCTTTACCCTGGCAGGTTGTGTATTAATTTCAGGCTTTTTAGCGCTAAGTCTATCGCCTATGATGTGCGCGCATATTATTAAGGTGCATAAGCCTTCACGCTATGAAAACGGTTTAAATAATTTTACTAATGCTCTGCGCGATCGTTATCGTGTAGCCTTAGCCTGGGTGTTGAATCATCGCAAAACCTGCATCATTATATTTTTTATTATATTAAGTTTGGGTGGCTATAATTTTTATAAACTGCCTTCCAATTTGTTGCCAAAAAGCGAATTGAATTTTATCCGCATGATACTGACAGGGCCAGCAACGGCTAGCCAAGAGATGATGCAGGCACCTAACACTGCATTCATGCAGAAAATTACCAGCAACCCTTCGGTGATGAACAGCTTTACTTATATAGGCGGCAGGAGCAATCCAAGCAATCTTAGCTATAATTTTTTACAGCTAACACCACAAAATCAGCGCAAGGAAACCAATGATCAAATTGTGGCCTCTATCAATGCCTTATTAAATCAGACCCCAGCTTTATCAGGGGCTGCCACGGTTATAGATGCCAACTCTAATAGTTCATCTAGTCAGAAAGGTAATTTATTTTTCTATGTAACGGGTTTAGGAAGTTTCCAAGATATTAGTCAAGCCATCGATAATTTAATCGTTCAGCTCAATAGCTACCCTGGCTTAAGCAATCTTAATAACGATTTGCAGTTTAATAGCCAATCCTATAATTTGAGTATTAATCGAAATTTAGTGGCTGAATTAGGCGTCAATATCAGCGATTTAACCGATGCAATTTCTACTATGTTAGGAGGGAAAACCTTGGTGAGCCAGTATCAGGCGGGCGGCCAGGGTTATCCCATAATATTGCAATTAGCTAAAAGTGATTTAACCGACCTTAGCATACTAAATAAAATTTATGTTAAATCGAATACCGGGGCTTTGATACCTGCATCTCGATTTGTCACCATTACTACTTCATTAGATTTGTCTGATCGCTTTCATATCAATCAATTGCGAGCAGGCGAGGTGGATGCGAATATTAACCCAGGTTATACCATGGGGCAGGTAGTGGATGCGATTCAAGCCATCGCAAAAAATACCCTGCCAAGTGGCATGCAAATCGTATTTGGTGGAGACGCTAGAAACATGCTGCAGAACGGTCAGAGTTTAAATCTACTCTTTATGCTCGGCATTCTATTTATTTATTTGGTGCTGGCGGCCTTATTTGAAAGCTTTATCGATCCATTGATAATTTTACTAACCATACCGCTTTGTATTACCGGCGCCTTAGTGGCCTTAAGGCTTACTGGTGGCTCACTTAATATGTATACCGGTATTGGCTTAGTGACTTTAATCGGCCTGGTCTCTAAGCATGGAGTATTGATTACTCAGTTTGCTAATCAGCTTCGCTCAGAAGGCATGGAATTGAATGAGGCTTTGATTCAAGCCGCGAGTATTCGCCTACGCCCAATCTTAATGACCACCGCCACCATGGTATTAGGCGCCATTCCACTACTATTCGCCACCGGCACCGATGCAAATGGCCGTGAACAAATTGGCTGGGTCATCGTCGCCGGATTACTAGTGGGAACGTTCTTTTCGCTATTTGTCGTGCCGGTCGCCTATAGCTTATTATCAAAAAATAAGGCTAGGCTTAAGCACTAAGGCTGTTGGTATTTAATCTGCAATGGCTTTTAAGAAATCTTCACCAAAGTTTTCTAGTTTTTTCTGACCGACGCCGTGCACCGCTAAAAATTCTTCCACCGTTTTAGGCTTATCTGCGGCCATATGCATCAGGCTTGCATCGCTAAAGATCACGAAGGGCGGTACCGACAGTTTTTGAGCAAATGATTTGCGTAATTGTCGCAAGCGCTCAAATAGCTCATGATCATAGTCCAGATGCTCAGTTGCTGATTTTTTAGTCGTCTTTTTAGGCGCCATGGCTTTAAAGCGCGGTTTAGCTAAGATTAGCTGCCTCTCGTTACGCAACACCTCTTTAGCCTCATTACCTAATAGCAATATGGAATAATGAGCGATATCTTGCTCGAGCAAGCCTAGATGAATAAGCTGACGGAATAAACTATGCCATTCCTCCTGGCTTAAATCTTTACCTATCCCATAGGTGGACAGGGTGTCATGAGCCAAATGCTTAATCCTTTCGTTATCTTTGCCTCTTAGTACATCGATAACGTAACTGACCCCAAAGCGCTGGTTTAAACGATATACACAGGACAGGGCTTTTTGCGCATGAACGGTGGCATCATAGGTTTCGGGTGGGTTTAAGCAAATATCACAGTTGCCGCAATTATCAGCCAGCTGCTCATTGAAATAATTAAGCAAAACCCGACGCCGGCAGGTGAGTGCTTCGGCAAAGGCCGTCATGCAATTGAGCTTATGCAATTCAACGCGTTTTTGCTCTGGATTTTGATTGTTTTCAATTAAAGCCTTAACAAGGATAGTGTCGCCCAGTCCATATAGCAACAGCGCCTCGGCAGGCAATCCATCTCGCCCAGCCCGCCCGGTTTCTTGATAATACCCCTCAATATTTTTAGGTAAATCATAATGCACTACAAATCGCACATTCGGTTTATCGATCCCCATACCAAAGGCCACGGTGGCAACCATGATATTGACTTCATCACGCCTAAAGGCATCCTGATTTTTTTGACGTTGCTCTGCGGGCAAGCCGGCGTGATAAGGCAGGGCTGAAAATCCGGCTTTCTGTAATTTGGCGCTAAGTTCTTCTACTCGTTTGCGGCTCAGGCAATAAATAATGCCCGCTTGATCCTGATATTGCTTTAAAAAATGGCTAAGTTGATTAAAAGGTTTTTGCTTCTCAAGCACGGTATAGCGAATATTGGGTCGATTGAAACTGGCTATATGCACAGCGGCATGTTGCAATCCTAGGCGTTGCAAAATGTCATTGCGGGTTTGTTTGTCAGCCGTCGCCGTCAAGGCAATAATAGGCACGCTAGGGTAAAGCGATTTAAGTTTACCCATCGATAAGTATTCTGGGCGAAAGTCATGCCCCCATTGAGAGACGCAGTGCGCCTCATCGATAGCAAACAGGGCGATGTCGATCTCATCCAATCGCGCTAAAAACCCTTCAGTCATTAAACGCTCGGGAGCCACATACAACAGATTTAATTCATTATTGTGTAGCTGGGCTAAAACACGTTTAGCATCGTTACTGCTAAGCGAAGAATTATAAAATTCAGCCGCCACGCCATTGGCCTTAAGCGCTTGAACCTGATCCTGCATCAATGAGATCAAGGGAGATACTATGATAGCCACGCCAGGTCTCACTAGCGCTGGAATCTGATAGCATAATGATTTACCGCCACCTGTTGGCATCAATACGAAATTATCTTCACCTGCGATGACTCGCTCGATAATATCGCCTTGCAGAGAACGAAAGCTATTAAAGCCAAAAGTATGCCGCAATACCGATAAAGCGTCGGCATTAAGGGGGCGATTTTCATTTGCAGTATTCAAGAGAGCACCATTATAGTTAAAGCATGAGATCACAATATAACCAACTATGCTTGCGCCAGCAAGAACACCATTCGGCTAGCGAAACGAACTAACAAGCTGTATGCCTATTAATACAAAGCCGGCTACTAAAATAAGCAGCATTAAACCATTGCCAATCGGCGCACGGTAAGTCGAGTGCAACACAGTGCTTTTACGCAAGCGATAGACCATTAACACCGGAAGGATAATTTCCAAAATAGCCACGAAAATAGCGCCATATCCTAGGGCCATAATAAAACCTTTAGGATAATAAATGGCAAAAGCCAAGGGCGGAATAAAGGTTAATATAGCCGTTTGAGCTCGGCCCAATCTATGGTCTTTACGTTTAAAACCCTCGGCTAAAAAGTCAAATAGCCCCAAAGTCACACCTAAAAACGAAGTGGTCATGGCGATATTAGAAAAGCCATCTACGCCAGCCGTAACCCAATGACTATTGACGATGGTATCTAAGGTGCCAATAAAGTCGCCCACTGAATTATGATGAGCGGCAATTTGGGCAAAGCTATTGCTGCCAACCAAAGGAATAATGCCTAAGGTACAGATGAGCCATAAGCAATAGATGACCAAGGGAATAGTCGCGCCGACCACTATAATATTTTTAAGCGTTTTAGCCTCTTTATTGAGATAGCTGCTTAAGCTTGGAATAACGGTATGAAAGCCAAATGAGGTTAAAAATATCGGGGCCGCCGCCCATAAGTATTTAGCATGCCCCGGTTGCTCGATAAGCTGTTGCATATTCACATGTGGAAGCAGCAATATCAGCACTAAAACCAGGGTCAGTCCCTTAATCGAAATTAACCAACGATTAACTATATCCACGCTGCGAGTGCTTAAAAATACCGCGCCACCAAATACAGCGGTAAATAAAATCGCATTGGCAGGCAATGGCAAAGATTTATGCAAAAAGGTCTGTGAAGCCTGAGCAAACAGTGAAGCATTTCCAGCGATATAAGCTGATGTAAGGGCGTATAGCAATAATAGACAGGTTAGCCAGGCGACGAATCGACCGACAGGCCCAAGCGTTTCCATTGCCATGGTATTAAAATTATTCTTATTAACAGGAAAGGCCAGATTGACCTCTAAAACCAATAGGGCGGTCATAGTCATTAAGCCCCAAATGCCAACCAATAAAATCAAAGCCGGAATAAAACCTGCCTGGGCCGAAATTAAGGGCAGGGCTAACATCCCCGCGCCAATTGCTGTGCCGATTAAAATTAATGTGCTGCCGATAACCTGAATAGAACGACTCATATGTAGCCTTAATAGATGGATTTACAATAGGTTTCTTTAATTAAGCAGGCCAGCAAGATGCTGACTGCAAAAGCGAAGGGCAGGATTAAAGCTGCATGTTGATAGGCGCTATCGCTATAAGTCGCCACCCCATTTAGCATTTGGCCCGACCAATTGCGTTGTAAAATATAACCAAACAAAGGTTGAAAGATCGCCCCGCAAGACATAATAAGCGTCGCACTTAAGCCTTCACTACTGCCGGTTAGATAGCTTGGGTTGCTTTCAATTATTAATGGGAAGGTAATAATTTGAGTGCCTGTAAATAAACCAAGCAAGAAAAACAGGCTTAACAAGGTTTCATAGTCTAAGGTATGGTCATATAGTATTACTAGGGCGGTTGCTAAGGTCAAGATAGCCCCTATTACCATAGGCATCTTACGGCGACATAATCTATCTGAGATAAAGCCGCTTAAAGGCGAGCCTATAATCATGCCTAAAAATATCATTGAGGATACGTTGGCAGCTTGATTGGAGGGTAGATTGTGCAATTGAATTAAATAATCTTTACCCCAGAGCGCGCCTAATACGATAACGGGGATAGTCATAAGGTTAGTATAGAGGCCCGCAAACCAGGTTTGTTTATTGCTAAGGGCTTGACCAAAGCTTTTCCAAAAACCCATGTTATGCAAAACCTGATGTTCTTTGTTATGAATGGACTCGGTATTGCTAGGGTAATCACGTACAAAAACCCAGATAATAATCAAAAAAACTATGCCGATGCAGGCGATAATATCGAGAGTGTAGCGCCAAGAGCCCAATAGCTGGGTGAGCAGCGCAATTTGTTGGGCGATCATCCCGCCCATCATCGCCATGGTCACGACTAAACCAATAACGAGACCAGATAATCGGGGTGGAAACCAGCGGGAGGTCAATTGTGCGCAGCTTAATAAACATAAGGTGCTGCCCATGCCTGTTACAAATCGGCAAATCTGAGCGATTACAAAGTTATGAGTCGCTGCAAATGCAAAGGTGCTGGCAATACATACCGTCATGGCAATTAATAGCATTTTGCGAGTGGACAGGCGATCTAAGCATAACCCAACCGGAATTAAAAATAGTACATTGGCATAAAAGTACATCGCGGATAAATTGCTGATTTGCAAAGCGGTCACATTAAATGACTGGCGCAAATCATCGTTTAAGGCGTTAAAGCTATTCATATTGATAAATTCAAATAAAAAGAACAAGGCCGCCGAAAAAACCACAAGCCAAGGTTGAATTCGAGTAAAGGTTGTAGTCTTCATAAAGTCATTGCCTGCCAGGTTTATACTGAAGGGTATTATAACCATCGAATCAATTTTTGCACCCAGAATGATAAAAAGAGCGCTTATTATTAGTTTTTGCTCAGGTTGGGCTTTTTTTAAGGAAAGAAATTAGGTATTATACGCGGCGTAAGCTATTTACCTCTTCCCAGCGTGGGAGAGGGGGATGCCTTTCTCGTTGTCATTCCCGCGAAGGCGGGAATCCAGTTATAAAACCTGGACTACCGATTCGCGAGGATGACAAAAAAACCGCTTGACCAAGGTCATCGGTTCTTCCGAGTGGAAGTAAAATACAGTTTATGGAGAGATGGCAGAGCGGTTTAATGCGGCGGTCTTGAAAACCGTTGACCTTCACAGGTCCGGGGGTTCGAATCCCTCTCTCTCCGCCATATGGTAGTTTTAGGTGGTGCGCCTAAGTGTGAGATGCTAGATAAATCAATAGATACACCCCATAACATTGTGCGCATGGTTACGGGCTGATCTCTTTAAGCCAGGAAAATTGGGGGTATTATCGGGGGTATGTTCAACTCCTTGTAAAAAGGATACCCCCATGTCTCTCACCGATACAAACTGCAAGGCTTCTAAGCCAAAAGACAAGCCCTATAAGTTATCGGACGGTAACGGAATGTATTTGCTAGTGCAGCCTAATGGCTCAAGGTACTGGCGGATGAAATATCGGATTGCTGGCAAAGAAAAATTGCTGGCTCTTGGTATTTACCCTGAAACCACTTTAGCTATAGCTCGTAACAAATGTCTTGAAGCAAGAAAGTTACTTACTCAAGATAAAGACCCGTCCCAGGCAAAAAAAGATACTAAGCGTTTAAATCGAATCAAATCGGCTAATAATTTTGAAGCTGTTGCTAGGGAGTGGCACAGCAAGCAATCTAAAATATGGGTTCCTCGCCATGCTGATTATGTGATTAGAAGGCTTGAAATTGATATATTTCCCGCCGTTGGTCACCGGTCTATTTCAGAAATTGACCCGCCAGAATTATTAGAGGTTTTACGTAAAATTGAAGTGCGGGGCGCTCATGAGATTGCTCATCGTGTGATGCAAAGCTGCGGGCAGGTATTTAGGTATGCAATTGCTTCTGGTATAGCAAGGCATAACCCAGCAAGCGAGCTAAAGGGCGCATTAGTGCCAGTGAAACACAGCCACTACGCCGCTATGGATGCAAAAGATTTACCTGGCTTTCTTAAAAAATTAGCCAGTAATGAGGCAAGACTATTTCCTCAGACTCAAATTGCTGTTGAGCTTCTATTGCTTACCTTTGTTAGAACAAGCGAGCTAATCCTTGCGAAGTGGTCTGAATTTGATTTAGAAAACGCTTTATGGATTATTCCTGCCGAACGTATGAAAATGCGCCGAGATCATATTGTGCCATTATCTACGCAGGTTGTTGACTTGCTGTATAAATTGAAAGCTATTAATGGCGATAAAGAATACATACTGACTGGCTGGGCTAACAATAATAAGCCAATGAGTAACGGCGCAATATTAATGGCTATTAGGCGGATGGGTTATAAAGAAAAAACCACAGGCCACGGCTTTAGAGCTTTGGCTATGACAGTAATTAAAGAAAATTTAGGCTATCCGCATGAAATAGTAGATAGGCAGTTGACTCACGCGCCCAAGAGTAAGAATGACGCCGCTTATGATAGGGCAAAATTCCTGGGGCAACGTGCTAAGATGATGCAGGATTGGGGACATTATTTAGAAAGGCACGCAAAGCATTAAAGCCAGTTTGAAAACAAACTGACTTATTATTTTAGTTTGGTTCTAGGCCAGAACCTTCCATTTCTTCCCGAGTAATTGGGCATAAGCCATTATAACGCAGCCAACTTTCAAGCCTATTAGTAAGCATGTGTCGAGCTTTTTCAACATGACCTTCCTCTATAGCATCAGAAGCAGTATTAAGCATGGTTTCAATACCATCAACAAACTTGGATATTTTTGCTTCTATATCAAGGTTTTCATCCCTAAATTGCTGCACCGCTTCTTGAGCTCGTGCTACACAAATGGAAGCACCATCTAATATGTTAGCTCTCAATAAATCGCTGGTTGTATAATTTGAATGTTCGACTATAGCTTTGAGTTCTTTTATTTTGTCCATAACCACCTCTAAATAAACGCCATCATTGGCATTTATTATATGGGGGCTGAGCTATTAAAAATCAATCGCTCGTGTGATTAAAAAGTAATATGCACGCCCAATTCACCATGCTGTAAAGCATAGTTTAAGTAGTTGCTATTTCTGTGGACTTTAGGACAGCCTACACAAGGGTAAGCTGATACTTGGCTACTAGTGCTTGGTGGTAACTGAAAATTGGTGGTTTTTAATGTCGGCATGCTAGCTGCGCTACTAAATTTGACTATACGTTAATAGGTCGAACTTCCGATTAAAGTTAGTGCTTTGTATTTTTATTCCTGCTTCCCACGGGCCTTCCTAGGGCCAAGCCAGCAGCTTTGCGTTTTGCTAAGGCTTGAGTAGTTCGCTCTGAAATAAAATCACTTTCGATCAAGCCTAGAAGCCTTAACACAGTTTGAGTATTAATTTGTGAAGTTTGGTTATCCAGTTGAATAGAATGTTTCACAAAGTGGAGATTAATATTAGCCTTTGCAGCAGCTTTTAGAATTTCGATAATTTGTGAAACAGAGCAAGCCAGGCTTGTACCATTAAATGCCACTATGCAGTCACCTTTTTTGGCCTTGGCGATTAACCTAGCTATTGACCTTTTATTCCAGTTTATTTTTGTTGAATTAGGGTCAACAATACCATTTACGTCCTTTAAAGCATTTAGCTCAATATACTGCTGTAATGCTTCATTTTCTTTGTTGCAAACGACTGCGGCAGAATTCTTATAGATATAACACGTCATTTTAAGCTCCATGCCCAATTAAAATATGATATGTACGCCGATTCCGCCTTATTGTAAGGCGTAGTTTAAGCAATTGGTATTCGTATGGGCATTAGGAAAACAAGGGTAGCCCAAGCAAGGATAAACACTTACTTGGTTACTATTGCTTGGCGGCAACTCAAAATTTGTAGTATGTAATATTGGCATGTCCGCTGCGTGACTAAGCCGCATTAAGCCAAATAGAAGAACTACAAACAAAACCTTTTTAATATTCATGACTTACTCCTTATTTTTATTATTGTGGAGTGCATAGTTTTAGTGAGCCAATTGCCTAATACCCATAATGACTTCGTGCATATCAAACGGCAGAGTTTCAAGAGCTTGTTCTTCCACAGGGTTAAGCTCACTTTCGATTAAATGATTAGCTTTGGCCTTTTTGTAAGAGTCCAATAAAACCGGCAGCATTTGTTGAAAGCCATTGGCATATAAATCAAAGGTAGTTAATTGCACTTTCATGTGATGTATCCTCCATGTTAAAGATTCGACAGTTTCCATTACTTAAGCCTTGTTATTACTATCGCCTTTATGAGCTAGCTTTTTGCTATAGATCAATCTCATCATGCGATCTCTAGCCATAAACTCATCATTATTTTGAAGCGTTACAATCAGCCTGGCGATAATTTCTTCTGATTTAGTCCGAGCATTTATTCCTGCATAACTAATCAAATCATTATGTACGTCTTCTGGCACTCGTAAGCTTACTCTGGGGTCGGTTTTAGACGCAAGCTTCCTGTAGACCTTATTGGTAGGTTTATTCACTTATAATTCCTTAGTAGGCCTATGGGGCGGCAACTTGTAGAGAACTCGTGCGGGAGTGATGCTTCAATGAGGGTGCAAAAAAGCATCTCTACAAAGTGCCAACTAGTTAGACAAGCTCATATGAGCACATCAATTTGGCCATCCTTGGTGATACAGCTCCGTGAACTTTAGCTAGCAGTCTTTGGGTTAAACTCAACTGCACGGCTTTGATCATAAATATTCAGCAATAAATCTAATTGCTCGTGTAAAGGCTCTTC
Source organism: Gammaproteobacteria bacterium (assembly GCA_030652335.1). GTDB lineage: Bacteria > Pseudomonadota > Gammaproteobacteria > Francisellales > CACEW01 > JAQSYQ01. Next base: position 4,362 of record JAUSAW010000013.1, on the reverse strand, counting down.
ATTACTTGCTTCTAAAGCATTTTCTTGCTCCATCATCAGAAGCATGCCAAGCAAGCATTTAGTGTCGACTGTGCCATCCATAGCGACCTTTAAACCGCTTACCATATCTTGTGGCAGCTCTATTAATAGAGCCTTGTGTTCATCATTACCCAGTTCAGCTATCACTTTTATTGATCTTTTCACGCTTGCGTCCTCGCTCTTAAGAAAACCTTAAGGTTAATATAGGCAACCTGAGTATTTAATCTCAGTGGGTAAAGTTCTTGGATTTATAGCCCCCGATAAATGCTTCTGTTTTTTATATGTATTTATTTAGAGCTTTTATTGAACAATCCTAAATCGTTGTCTATATTTACAATACCCATAGCAAAGAGCGTTAAAAAATGAGTAATCATGAGCTTGTAATACAAGAACTAACGTGGTCTGACATACGTGAAGAAGCAGGCCTTGCCTCGCCGCTCTTGAGGGAAATTATTGACGAAATTGACCCAGATGCTTCGTTTAAGCTATATAAAGCTAAATATCCATTTGGAGCTAAAATTCTTGATAATAAAGAGTTCTATTTGCCGACAAATAAGGGTTCAATGCCCTTATCAAATAAAAGCATCCCAGAGGGTTTGTCTAAAGATTTAAATTATTTATTATGCCCTTTGGGAATCATTACCGATAAATCAATAGAAATTTACGCTGACAATGAGGAAAAAATCTTTTCATTATCCCTTTCAAACCCAGCGGCGGGCTTAGAGCTAGGAATTTGGGAATATTTTGGCTGGAGTACGCCATACACGGTTTCTTCTGGTGCAAGGTCACTTTATATGGTGCCAAGGATTTCAAAGGCTGAATCCCATAATAAATTAAGAAAATATTACGACATTAAGCTACTTGCCCCTAAATGCCTTTATGATCATTGGGCTATTTTTAGAGAAATAGCTGATAGTAGCCGATTTGAAGATAAATGGCATTGCAGCATTATATTCCTAGGTAGAAAGTGGCATCAAAAGCTTGTTAGTAAGGATAAAAAGTGGATAAGGCTGCTTAATCTTATCTTGACTAAAGGTTGGGAACATTCAGGGATTGGCCGAAATAAAGTTATTATGGATTCGGCCTGGGAAATTATCGCACAAACCCTGACCAGAAAAGGCATGAAGCCTAACCCTTATGTAATTGATACGCTAAAGCATTTGATTTTTGTGGCTTTAGGCAATATTTCTGGATTTGCACCAGCTATTAATGATGATGCAGGGCCCGTATCAGGGATTCAGAAAGCCTATACTGAAATTTATGGCCTTAAGGAATACATACCTACTATTATGCAGCCAAAAAGTTTTGATCTAAAGTCTGGAAAGTCCGTATATTATTCGCTTCAAACTCCAACCTTACTATCTTCTGCTCCTAAAACAAGAAATGTTACCAGCAATATTGAAGATATTAGAGAACTCAAAGAAATAATGACCTATTTTTTACATCAAGACTTTTCGGGCATTTGGATTAACGGACAGGCCTTTAATGATGTTATCAAGCAAGTACATTTTAATTGCTTTCATACCGATACTTTTGCTCAAGGGAGCGGTATTCGACCGACCTCGGAAATGCCAAATAATGATCAATCATTGTTACATTCTTCTATAAAAGATGAAAAGCGTTCTTTTGCTGATAATGGCTCGTTTTTAAGGGGTTGCATTAGAATATCGTCATAAAAATATAGATAATGTAGGATGTTATCTGATATTATGAATTTTCCTTGAATGAGGGAAATTTAAAAAATGCGTGATTTTTTTAAAAAAAACCGAAAGCGGTATTTTACTGATATTGCTAAGAAAATCCCTGCATTCAAAGGGCAATTCGTTGTCATAGCTCATATAGTACCCGATATGCCAGAAGTGCTAGAGGCTATTAATAAGATATCCCCAATCAGTTTAATTATTGCCATTCCATATTCTTTGGATATGAGCACATATAATTCTCTTAAAGATAAATACAAAATTATTGACCTATCACTGGAGCAATTGCTTGATTCAGAAGTATTATGCCAAGTTGTTGGCAACCAGATTGATAGCGAAAAACCTGCCATATTGATTGAAGTTGGGGGTTATTTTTCAAATATTACTCATAAACTACAAAAAGTATTAGATGGCAAGCTTCTTGGTGTCATTGAAGATACAGAAGCAGGTCATAGAAGATATTTAAATTCTACTAATCTCTCATGCCCTGTTGTTTCAATGGCACGTAGTTTGTTAAAAGAAAAAGAGGATTTCTTAGTGGGTTCCTCATGCTTGCATTCATTTGAAAGACTTTTAAGAAAGCTAGGCCATCCAACTCAAAACAAAGATGTGCTCGTTGTGGGATTTGGCAAAATCGGTAAAGGCTTAGCTTATGCACTAAGGCAGCAAAATTACTCAGTACGAGTTTATGATATTGACCCAGCTAAACGAGTTCAGGCATTAGTTGAAGGGTTTAAAGTTCCTGAAAAAGCCGCCGCTTTTCAACAGGCTCATATAATTTTTGGTGCAACAGGTACCTGTTCAGTCACAGGCCAAGATTTCAATTTATTGCCACATGGCGCAATTTTGGTGAGCTGTAGCTCTAAAAAGGTTGAGTTTGATCTGGACTATTTAGAAAGGAATTTTAAAAAACAGCAAATTATCAGTAACCTTGACCTTTATGTGGGCCGCAACAATAAATCTATTTATCTTGCAGCAGAAGGCCAGCCAATTAATTTTGCAATAGATAAAAGTCTAGTTGGGCCAGTCATGGCCTTAATTCAAGCGGAAATATTATTGGGCGTAAGAATGCTTATCCAAGGCAGCTTATCAAGTAGTGTAGTAGAAGTATCGGTTACAGATCAGCTTGCTTTAGCTGAAAAATGGCTTGAATACTTCTGTGATAATTCTACCGGCTGCTACAAATCCACAGATGCTGTGCCTGTTATAACATTGATGAAACAATTAAATGAAGCTTATGCCTGATAAATCAATAGATATAATTACTCAAACAACACTCTATGTGCAAAATACTTTAAAAAATGACAGTTCGCATGATTGGTGGCATATCTACCGAGTGTGGAAAAACGCAAAATTCATCGGGCAGTATGAAAAAGCAAACTTATTAGTGGTTGAGTTAGCTGCTTTATTGCATGACATAGCGGATTGGAAATTTCATAATGGTGACCTTAAAGCTGGTGCTAGAATCACAAGAGGCTGGCTATTAGAAAATGATATCGATTCTGAAACAATCGATCATGTTTGCCATATTGTTGAAAACACCTCATTCAAAGGGGCAAATGTAAACCCTGAGCCTTTAACCCTCGAAGGGTTAATTGTTCAAGATGCTGACCGTTTAGATGCTATAGGCGCAATTGGTATTGCAAGAGCTTTTGCTTATGGCGGGCATAAAGGACGGTCGATGTATGAGCCTGACATTAAACCTCAACTTCATAATTCTTTTGAAGAATATAAAAGCAATCAAAGCCCCACTATCAATCATTTTTATGAAAAGCTGCTACTTTTGAAAGACAATATGAATACCCAGACAGGTAAATTGCTTGCCGAAAGGAAGCATAATTTCATGGAGCAATACCTGCAAGAATTTTACACTGAATGGGAAACTAATTATTCAGCAGGCAATATTTCATAACTTATTTTAGTAAGATTTTCATTGATTGACGGCTTAAAAAGTCACTTCAAAAGTTTGAAGTGCGCGCTTATACATCGCCGTTGCCAGCAACGATGTGGCGCGAAGAAAAAAGCACTCACTTAATGATAGTTTGATCGGGAAGCGGTGCTTCCATTTCAGAAATAAAGCTATCAACCTGGTGACGCTTATTGTATTTTTTGAGCTTGTCCTTTATCCAATTTTTTAATAAATGACGATCAGTAAAAATCAAATCATCGGGTAAAGGAATCTGGGCTGCCCGTGCTAACTGATAGGCATAAAGTCTTTGATTTATGCTGCTAAATTTTTTCTCCATTGGTACATCATGGCTATTTAACCATTGCCGCCATTTTTCAACATCAAGCTTGATGCTTTCCTCGTTTACTTCGTTACGTTCATTTATGGGCTCGGCAAAAGCGGCCAGCTCAAAGGATTTCATAATCTCTTTTGCTAAAGGCTCATCTTGCTTTCTTATCCATACTCTAAGTTGAATTAATCCTAAAGCCCGTCTTTTAGCCCTTAGGTCGCGACTTCTTTGTGTACTGCTTTTGGCTCCTTGCCACATGGTTTTAGGGTAATCCCCCCATTATTAATGGAGTTCACAAGTAGAGGTTAAGCAGCTTCATGCAGTTTTTGAATGGGAGTTTTACCATTCAAAGCCATATGAGGCCGCTGGTTATTATACTGCCATAGCCATTTTGAGGAAGTCTCTTG